>JBGTNI010000046.1:0-45591 GCA_041743105.1 Mycobacteriales bacterium
GCGTTGCGCCGCGGCGCGCACGGCGGCGGCCTCGGCCGTGTCCTTGGCTGGGAGAGCGGTAGCGGTGGTGGTTGTAATGCTCACGATTGACCAGCCTGCCACAGTCGGCTGGGATCCTGCGGACAGACCCGTGAGCAGCCCCCCCAACAGTGTGGGGTCGATCAACTGCAATATCGCCCACAACGCCACGCCGGCGGCCAACATTGAGCGACTGAGTCGGTCCCGATCGGACTCTAAGCACGAAAGCAGTGCTTGTTTCTCTCCGGCTCAGCGCTGGCCCGCGGCATCGAAGATTCCCTCGAGGACTTGAAGAATACGTTCGCCGGCTTGACCAGGATCGGGCTTGCCGGTATCCAGCCAGCACATGATGGCCTCGATGGCCACGGTGGTTGCCAGCCGGGCAGACCAACGCGCCCACGGATCTGAGGTGGCTGTTTTGCTAATGTAGGGGTGCAGTGTGTCGGCCATGCTCGACCGCATTCGATCGATATCCGCCCGGAACTGAGGTTCTCGAGCAGCTTGGTGGAACAGTAGCCGGAATGCGGCTGGCTCGTCGGTGGCCCATCGCAACATGCCTAGGATGCTGCCCTCGTGGAGTTCGCCTTGCTCAGTAGAGGCGTGGTACAGCTTTTCCGCGGCTCGGTCGATTACCGCTTGGTAGAGCTCTACCTTGGATTCGAAGTGCCGGTAAAGGATCATCCGAGTTACTCCTGCGGCATGCGCAACGTCGTCAAGGCTGGTAGCCGCGAAGCCCCCGCCCTCGGTAAACGCATGTGCCGCGGCTATCAGGATTTGTTCGCGACGCTTGCTTCGAGCTAGTCGCCGTGGTGCTGTCGCGTGGCTAGCTGGATCCTGTTTGGCCATGGCGTCCTGTTCCTGGATACGTCCGTTCGCTTCGGTTCGCAGGCTTGATCGTCTCCTGTTAGGCACGCTTGTTCCACTAATTTTCGTAATGTATACCTAAGTGAGTCTACATAACAGTAGACTTATCATTAGGAGTACGCGTGCCTGGGTCGAAGAAATCCTCTCAAGTCTGTTCAGCAGTGAGTCCTATTGACTTGTCGGAGCGCGCTATGGCTCCTGACCTGTCGCGGGGGGTGATGCTACTGCTCATCGCGCTCGCCCACGCCCCGGCATATCTGTACGGGCGAGAGCTCGACCCTGGCGGTTACCCGGTTGATGGATCGTTCGTCGACCGGCTTGTCACAGCTTTGGAAACAATATTGGTGACTGGCCGTGCTTACCCAATGTTTGCGATGCTCCTTGGCTATGGTCTCGTCCAGTTACATACCCGACAGGCCGCTGGGGGTCGGGACCAGAACGTCATACGCAGGTTGATCCGGCGGCGCGGATGCGCGATGGTGTCGATCGGCTTCGTCCATGCCCTTCTACTATGGGCTGGAGACATCGTCGCTGCCTACGGCCTTTTAACGGTGGCCCTAGCCGGCATGATCTTTCAGTGTAGTGACCGGACACTACTTAGCGTCTCCGCGCTGTCGCTACTGATTGTCGGCGTCGGCAGCGCGGTCAGTGGGTTACCGACCTTTGACAGCCAAGAAAGTGTGCTGATCTCCACCGGTGTAACAGATCCCCTGACTGCCGTCGGGGCGCGGCTTGTCGAATGGGCACCTTCGCTGGTGCTGCAACCATTGGGTCTGCTGGGAGCTGTTCTTCTGGGCGTGTGGGCAGGCCGGCGCCGGATGTTGGAAGAACCCCTCCGACACCGTCGAGTCTTACGCCGCATTGGCATCGCTGGTGTGGCCACGGCAGCCATCGGCGGTATGCCGATGGCCTTAATCAGCACCGAGGTCTGGTCGAACCCACCAGCTAGGGAAGCTGTAGTCGCAAGTTCACTGCACTACCTCACCGGCTATGGCGGCATTGGATATGCCGCGTTACTCGCTCTGGTCTCAATTCGCTCCTCCCGCCCAGGAGTTTTGATGACCGCATTTGCCGCCTGTGGGCAACGGTCCCTCACCTGTTATCTCGCGCAGTCCGTTGCATTCGTTGCGATTCTTGCCGCGTACGGCGGCGGTCTCGGCAATCGGATAGGTGTTGCGGCATCAGCAGTTCTGGCGCTTGTTGTCTGGGGTGTGACGGTCGGCGCGGCTGATCTGATGCGCCAGCACCAATCGCGGGGGCCGGCAGAGTCGTTGCTGCGTCGTCTGTCCTATCGCCGTGCTGATTCGTCGTGATTCACCGCCTTCTACATGGGTGATGAACCATGTGTGGGCGCCGAGCCAGAAGCATCGGACAATGTTCTTTAAGCCTTGTCCAGGTACTCGGCCTGTTCGTCATCGACTATGCTGGCCGCCAGCTCGGCGAGACCCGGATGTGTCGACAGCTGTGGGTCGGCGGCGATCACAGCCGCGGCTTCTGTCCGAGCGGCAAGGATTAGTTCGGTGTCGCGTCGTAGCGAGAGCAGCTTGAGGCTGCGGTGCCGGCCCGACTGCGCCGCACCCAACACGTCACCTTCCCGGCGCTGCTCCATGTCCAGCTCCGCCAACGCAAATCCGTCCGTGGTGCCGGCCACGGCATCCAGTCGCTGCCGGGCGGGCGTACCCAGCTCATCGGCCGTTAACAACAAGCAGATACCGGCGGCGCTACCACGACCGATCCGGCCCCGCAGCTGATGCAGCTGCGAGACACCGAAACGCCCGGCGTCGGCGATCACCATTACGGTGGCGTTGGGCACGTCCACGCCGACTTCGATGATGGTGGTGGCTACTAGCACATCCAACCGCCCGGCGCCGAACTCGGCCATCACGGCATCCTTGTCCTCCGACGGTAGCCTTCCGTGCAGCACTCCCAGACGCAGACCCGCTAGCGGTCCGCCGGACAACGCCTCGGCAAGCTCCAGCACCGCGGCTGGCGGGTCGAGAACGACATCATCGGCGCTGCCTGGTGGTTCCAGGGAGTCAGCCTCAGCGTCGTCACCGGCTGTGTCACCCATATCGGCCGGTCCCCCAATGCGGGGGCAGACCACATATGCCTGGTGCCCGGCGGTGACCTCTTCGCGGACGCGCTGCCAGGTGCGCTCCAACCAGGTCGGCTTCTCCGCGACTGGGACCACGCTGGTGGCGATCGGTGACCGGCCCACGGGAAGCTCGGTGAGCGAAGAGATATCCAGATCGCCGAAGACGGTCATGGCGATGGTGCGGGGAATCGGCGTGGCGGTCATCACCAATACATGTGGGTGTCCTTTGCCAGAAACGCCGGCCTTGCCGCGCAGTGCGTCCCGCTGCTCGACGCCGAAGCGGTGCTGCTCGTCGACAACAACCAATCCCAACTCGGCCAGCTCGACGGTGTCTTGCAGTAGCGCGTGGGTTCCCACGACGATGCCAGCACCGCCGTCGCCTAGCGGGGTGGCTGCCGACGCCAGGGCGCTGCGCCGAGCGCCGGCGCTCAGCGAACCGGTGAGCAACGCCACCGATGTGGCGTCCGGTGCCGCACCCAGCTGTCCGGCACAACCCAGTGGACCGAGTAGGGCACGAATAGTGCGGGCATGCTGTGTCGCCAGCACTTCAGTGGGCGCCAGCAGCACCGCTTGTCCGCCGGCATCGACTACCTGCAGCATCGCCCGTAGCGCGACGATCGTCTTGCCGCTACCCACCTCGCCGTGTAGTAGCCGGTGCATGGGGTGCGCATCGGCTAGCTCGGTGGCGATGACGCCGCCGACCTCGGCCTGGCCTTGGGTCAGCGTGAACGGGCACGCGGCGTCGAACCGGGAGAGTAGACCATCAGCGCGCCAGGGGCGCGGCGCGGCCGCGAAACCTTCAGTTTCGGCGCGCCGCCGGGCCAGCACGAGCTGCACCGCGAGGGCTTCGTCGAAGCTCAAGCGGCGACGTGCCGCATCCCGATCGGCTAGCGAGGTGGGACGGTGCATCCCGTGCAGGGCCTGCGTCAGATCCAGCAACCCTAGACGTCGTCGGATCGGTTCGGGCACCGGATCGCCGGAAAGCTGGAGCATATCCAGAGCTATTCGCACAGCGCGCGAGATGACCCAGCTGGCGACATCCTTGGTAGCCGGGTACACCGCTACGAGTTCACCGGCGAACTCGTCGAATGAGTCGCCGTCGGGGGACGCAGTGCCGTCTTCGTCGGCACCGGCGCCGTCGATAAACAGCCGGTAATCGGGGTGTAGCAGCTGTCGGTTGCCCCGAAAAGCACCCACCTTCCCCGCAAACATGCCCCACCGGCCCACCTGGAGCTCCCGCTCTCGCCAGGCCTGATTGAAAAACGTCAGCAGCACACTGTGACGCCCATCGCCGACGACAACTTCGGTGATGGAGCCACGTTTGGCTCGCATTGGTCGCCGGTTGACGCGGAGCACCTGCGCGGTGACCGTGACATGCTCGTCGAGCTTGAGCGCGGACAGGTCCGTACGCTCGCCACGGCTGACATGGCGGCGGGGGTAGTGCTGCAACAAGTCGCCAACGGTGTGCAGATCCAGTTGGCTAGCCAGCAGCTTGGCGGTCTTCTCCCCCACCACCGATCGCAGGCGGGTGTGCAGGTCCGGCATTACCCCACCCCAATGACTTCATCCATGTTCAGCAGCCTAGGGCCCGGGCAACGCCGGAGACCTAGCATCCAGGGCCGGTGTGTCCCCACCGCTATAACACGGTAGCCTTGAGGTCAATGACTAATGCCTAGCCATAGAGGCACGCCGCGTACGGCCCTTGTGAACTCGCCAAGTTCTCAATGCCACATTGCCGGTGAAAATACATGTTTGTTCGAACACAGGAGTTTGTCGTGGCCAGCGTATGCGAGCTGTGCGGTAAGAAGCCGGGAGTCGGCATGTCGGTGTCCCACTCTCACGTCCGCACCAAGCGGCGCTGGAGGCCAAACATCCAGACCGTACGCGCTGCCGTCAAAGGTCGCCGCAGCCGCAAGGTCGACGTCTGCACCAGCTGCCTGAAGGCTGGCAAAGCCGACGCACTCAAGGTCGGCTAGTACTTCCCTCTGTTGAGTTCCCATAGCTCGCTTCCTCAGATATCGACGAATCCAAAACCGGTGCCATTGCGATATGACTCACCAGGTTACTGTGCGCCTACCCGAGAGCTTGTCGAGTTCCTCGACGAGATGGTAAGCACCGGGCGCGCTAGCAGTCGAGCCGCAGCGGTTAGCGCTGCTCTCGAGCGCGTCAACGCGAGGTTACCGCCCGCGACGCGACCAGACTTGCTGCCGACAATCGGCCGGACGATTTCGATGGCCTGGCTGCGTTCGGGGCCCGAGCTCCGATCGACCTCGACTAATGCGTGTGCCACGTCCAACAGGACTCATACCCTCGACGTTTCCGTTAGATGGATGTTATCTTCCATTTATGCGTAGTAATCCGTCCTCGCTGTTTCCGATTTTTCGGTCACGGCATCAGGGAGAACTTCTAGCAACATTGTTGCTGCACCCAGATCGGCAATACTCGATGACTGAGTTAGCCAATCAACTTAAGGCTCCACTCACTACGGTGCAGCGAGAGGTGCAGCGCCTGATAGCGGCAGACGTCCTAGTTCAGCAGCGGATGGGGCGATCACGGATGATAAGCGCGAATACGCGTAGCCCGTACACCACTCCGCTGACTTCTATCGCCATGCGGGTATTTGGCCCCCAGGTCGTGGTAAGAGAGGAATTCGAAGATCTCTCGGAGTTGCAAGGCCTTGCGATCTATGGGTCGTGGGCTGCGCGGTACAGCGGCGAGAATGGTCCGCCGCCCAACGACGTTGACGTGCTCGTCATCGGCGAGCCATCCCGAGTAGCCGTTTACGAAGCAGCTGACCGCGCCGAGCGACGACTAGATCTTCCGGTGAATCCGACAATAAGGACTCAGCAAGCATGGGACGAAGCGGCCGATGCGCTCACACGCGAGCTGAAGGCCGATCCGCTGGTGTGGCTAATCCGGTTAGCAGACACCTCGGTATGACTGGGCACTCGCGAGGCGAGCAGACCGTGAAACAGCTGATCGACGACGGCCGACTTCAGAGAATTTCCGGTGCGGCCGCGAACGGAACCGCATGGTTGGAGCGAGCCCGCCGGATACTTCATTCGGCTGAGGCAGTCGCCACAGACGACCCCGATAGCGCGTATGTCCTTGCCTACGACGCCGCCCGCCACGCAGGTACCGCCCTGCTTGTGCAGCAGGGCCTACGGCCGACGACGCTTGGCGGCCATTATGTCGTGGAGAAGGCCATCCGCGCCCAGTTTGGTGCGGTGTTTCAGCAATTCGGCACACTCCGACGCCGTCGCAACGAACTCGAATATCCCACGGCACCAGGAGCGGAATCGACCGCACGAGAACTGCGGGAAGCCTTCGGACTCTCCGCAGCGATCATCGACGCCGCCACGGCCATCATGCCCGAGCTTCGGACGTTCTAGCCCGCCGCCGCGGTAATTGTCGCCGCCAGCCGCCACAATGGAGGCGTGTCCTCGGAATCCTCAACGCAGACGCGCAGCGCACTCGATGCCTTCTCACCCGTAGCCGCGCAATGGTTTCACTCCGCCTTCGCCACACCCACCCCAGCGCAGGTCGGCGCTTGGCGCAGCATCGCGGCCGGGCAACACACGCTCGCCATAGCACCCACCGGATCGGGTAAGACCCTCGCCGCGTTCCTGTGGGCACTGGACCGCCTTGCGACAGAGCCGGCGCCAACCGTGCCGCAGCATCGATGTCGGGTGCTGTACATCTCACCGATAAAGGCACTGGCGATCGATGTCGACCGCAACCTCCGGTCCCCGCTGGCAGGTATGCGTCAGGCCGCGCAGCGACTAGGCCTGCCGGTACCCGACATCACGGTCGGCATTCGCACCGGCGATACGCCGCCACAGCAGCGCCACCGCTTCGCCCGCATACCGCCCGACATTCTGGTCACTACGCCGGAGTCGCTGTTCTTACTCCTCACGTCTGCCGCACGCGAATCGCTACGTGGAGTGCGCACTGTCATCGTCGACGAAATCCATGCCGTCGTCGGTACCAAACGTGGAGCCCATCTGGCCGTATCGCTCGAGCGTTTAGACGAGCTGGTGCCTGCCCCAGCGCAACGAATCGGCCTGTCCGCAACGGTACGTCCCGTGGACGAAATCGCCACGTTCCTCGCGGGTGGAAGACACGTAAACGTGGTGGCGCCCCCACTCACCAAAACCATCGAGGTCAGCGTGGAGGTGCCGGTACCGGATTTAGCCGCCCTCGACACCGCGCACGTCACAGACGGCGAAGACGACCACGTGGTGGGGTCGGCGGCTGGCGCCGCGCCACGCGCGTCGATCTGGCCCGCCGTCGAGCGGCGAATCCTGGACTTGGTGACGGCGCACCGCTCGACAATCGTGTTCACCAACTCCCGACGCCTCTGCGAGCGTCTCACCGCAAGGTTAAATGAGCTGGCGGCCGAAGTAAGTACTCCCGCTGAGGCCGCAACAAGCACCGCCGAAGTAAGTGCTCCCGCTGAGGCGGGAGAAGGTCCAGCCGCCACGCCAGAGTCTGTGCTCAACAGTCCTGGTTCCCACGCCGCCTTTCCAGCCGAAGCTATCGGGCAATCCGGTGCTACAACCGGTGCGATCGCCACCGTTGCCAAAGCACATCACGGCTCTATGTCCAAAGAACAGCGATCTCTGGTGGAAGAAGAGCTCAAAGCAGGCGAGCTGCCCTGCGTAGTGGCCACCTCCAGCCTCGAGCTGGGCATCGATATGGGCGCGGTGGAGCTGGTCATTCAGGTGGAGGCACCTCCGTCGGTTGCTTCCGGCCTCCAACGGATCGGCCGGGGCGGGCACCAGGTCGGCGCGGTCTCGCGCGGGGTGATGTTTCCGAAATATCGCGGAGACCTGATCTCGTGCGCCGTGCTGGCCGAGCGTATGGCGGCGGGGGCGATCGAGGAACTCCGCTACCCTCGCAATCCGCTCGACGTCTTAGCCCAACAGATCGTCGCCACGCTCGCCATGCAGCCCTACAGCGTCACTGAGTTAGCCGACCTGATTCGCCGCGCCGCGCCGTTCGTGGCGCTGCCGGACTCGGCGCTGTCCGCGGTCCTCGACATGCTGTCGGGCCGTTATCCCAGCGAGGAGTTCGGTGAGCTGCGGCCGCGGATCACCTGGGACCGGGGCACCGACACCCTCGTTGGCCGACCGGGTGCGCAGCGCCTCGCGGTGACCTCCGGCGGCACCATTCCCGACCGTGGTCTGTTCCTTGTCACCACACCCGGAGTCACCACACCCGGTGCGAGCACGAGCGGATCACGGGTTGGCGAGCTCGACGAGGAGATGGTTTACGAGTCGCGGGTCGGCGACAAGATTTTGCTGGGTACCTCGTCCTGGCAGATCGAAGACATTACCCACGATCGGGTCATCGTCACTCCGGCGCCCGGCCAACCGGCCAGGATGCCGTTCTGGAAAGGCGACGCACCGGGCCGGGGAGTGGAGCTGGGTAGGGCAATTGGCGCGTTTACTCGAGAACTCGGCGACGACGGCGCTGAGTCGGCGCGTCGTCGCCTCAGCGATGCGGGCTTGGACGAGTGGGCCGCCGACAACCTGCTCGCCTACCTGGCCGAGCAGCGCGAAGCCACCGGGCGGCTTCCCAGTGACCGAACCATTGTGGTTGAGCGTTTTCGGGATGAACTGGGCGATTGGCGCATCGTGCTGCACTCCCCCTTCGGGGCGCGTGTCAACGGACCGTGGGGTCTGCTGATCGCGGCCAAGCTTCGCGAGCAACTCGGTGTGCAGGTCTTCGCCGTCAGCGCCGACGACGGGATCGTGCTGCGAATTCCCGATGCGCTCGATGAAAGCGGTGCCGAGATACTGCCCGAGGTGGCTGACCTAGTCTGCGAACCCGACGAGGTGGAGCAGCTGGTGCTCGCTGAGCTAGGTCATTCGGCGCTGTTCGCGGCGCGGTTTCGAGAATGCGCGGCCCGCTCGCTGCTGCTGCCACGCCGCGATCCGGGACGACGTAGTCCGCTGTGGCAGCAACGCCAACGCGCAGCACAGTTACTCACGGTGGCCAGTAAGTATGAGCAGTTCCCGGTGCTACTGGAGACCATGCGGGAGTGTGCGGTAGATGTCTACGACACCGCCGGACTTGCCGCGCTGATGACCGAGCTGGCCTCACAGCGAGTACGCATTGTGGAGGTCACCACGCCGGCGCCATCGCCCTTCGCGCGCAGCCTGCTGTTCGGCTATGTCGGCATGTTCCTGTACGAATCCGATACTCCGCTGGCAGAACGGCGGGCTGCAGCGCTCTCGCTGGATACCACCCTGCTTGCCGAACTGCTGGGCTCAGAGGCAATCTCGGAACTTCTCGATCCCGATGTACTGGCCGAGCTGGAGGCGGTACTACAGCGCATCGCACCAGACCGCCGTGCACGAGACGTCGAATCCACGGCCGACCTGCTCCGCTTCTTGGGTGACCTTACCTCTGAGGAAGCCGCGCAGCGCGGTATGAGTCTGAGGTGGCTCACCGAGCTGGAACAATCGCGACGCGTACTCACGGTGCGCATCGCGGGACAGCAGCGATGGATCGCGGTCGAAGACACCGGAAAGGTTCGAGACGCGCTGGGCGTAGCGCTCCCTCCCGGCATACCCGATGCCTTCACCGAACCCGTCGCAGCGCCACTGGAAGACTTGCTGGCTCGGTACGCGCGCACCCATGGACCGTTCACTGCGGCCGAGGTGGCGCAGCGCTGGGGTATAGGCGTGACGGTAACCAGTGGTGCCTTGGAACGTATGCGTGCCGCCGGACGGTTGGTACGGGGCCAGCTTCGACCGTCGGACCGCGCGCCCTCGAACGGCGCTGTCTCCAACGGCGTAGCCTCCAACGGCGCAGTCACTGCCAAGGCTGGATACGACTCCGGGACCCAGTACTGCGACGTCGAGGTGTTGCGCCGGCTGCGTCGAGGCTCGTTGGCGCGACTGCGCGCGGAGGTAGAGCCGGTCGAGCAGGCGACGCTAGGGCGCTTCTTGCCGGCATGGCACGGCATCGGCCGCAACGAGTCGGCTCCGGTGGGAGTGGATGAGTTGCTCGACGTCGTCGAGCAACTTGCCGGGGCGCCGATCGTGGCCAGCGCTTTGGAATCGTTGGTGCTGCCCTCCCGACTAGCGGGTTACCGGCCCGCGTTGCTCGACGAGCTCACCGCGGCCGGAGAAGTCAGGTGGGTCGGCTGTGGCGCTTTAGCGGGCAATGATGGCTGGATCGCGCTAGTTCCCGCGGATCTGGCCGAGACGGTGTTATTCACGCCCGACGCCGAGGCGATCACGACACCGGCGCATCGCGCCATCTACGCCGCGTTGGAAGACGGAGCGCTGTTCTTCCGTGAGCTACTGCACCGCAGCAACTCGCTGCTAGCGGAGACCGCGAAATCAGCAGACTCGGAACGGGCACCAGAACCCGCATGCGATGAAGCAACGGCGCTCGCCGCACTCTGGGACCTGCTGTGGGCGGGGTTGATCAGTAACGACACACTCGCGCCACTGCGCACACGGCTGAGCGGCAGCCACGGGTCGGGCAGTAACGCCACCCACCAGACCCGGCGAGTACCGCGGGCTCGTTACGGTCGGCTTCGCGGCAGCCGACCCACGTCTGCGATGCGGATTGGCCCGCCCAGCGCCGCCGGCCGCTGGTCCCGACTGCCACCTCCTGAGACTGACCCGACGCTCCGCAGCCATGCACGTGCGCACGCACTGCTGCAGCGCCACGGTGTGCTCACACGCGGCGCGCTAACCATCGAACGTGGCGAGGGTGGATTCGCGGGCGTGTATCGCGTGCTCAGAGCCATGGAAGAAGCCGGTCAGTGTCGCCGGGGCTACGTGGTGGAAGGCCTGGGAGCGGCACAGTTCGCGGTGCCCGGCGCCATAGACCAGCTGCGCTCCTTCGCCGCGGAACGGGACGCGCCTGATTCGAGCAGCGATCGCAACGCGGTGTTGCTTGCCGCCACCGATCCAGCGCAACCCTACGGCGCGGCGCTGGCGTGGCCGGCCGCGCTTGGAGACGGCAAGCACCGCCCCGGGCGCAAAGCCGGGGCGGTTGTGGTGCTAGTGGACGGGGTGCCGGCGTTGTACGCCGAGCGCGGTGGGCGCTCGTTGCTGACGTTCACTACCGATCAATCCCAGCTACGTGCAGCTGCACAGCGACTGGCGATGGCAGTACACCACGGTGGGCTAGGCTCGCTGTCGGTGGAACGTGTCAACGGAGAGAGCACCCACAAAAACAGTGCCAACAAAGACGCTGCGCATCACGGCGCGCTGAGCAGCGCCCTCGCCGAGGCAGGCTTCCGCATCACACCCAAGGGCCTCCGGCTGCGCGCTTAGTTCGTGGTCGAGGCAGCAGGGTGAGAATGAGTCCATGGGCGGATGCATGGAACGACAACGCAGCCAGGCGAAGCGCCAAGGAGCGCCGCAGCAGCACAGCACCTATCCGCACGACCTCTAAGCCGTTCGTTACTTAGGCCTGAGTTGACATCGGCGATCCTCATGGCAATCCTTGACCGCGAGGATGCGCGTGTAGGACCGTGTCACGCTCCTGCTCCAGAATGGGGGCGAGGATGGCCAAGATCGAGTTGATCGGCATCCCGTTCGACGGGTACGGACGATCGGCCAATCAGGCTTCGGCGTCTGCAGTACTGCGCGACGCCGGTCTGGCCAGGGCTTTCGACCGTCACCGGGTCGAAGATGGTGGAGACCTCGACCTACCTGCCCCGTTCCGCGGCGCGGTGACTCCACCTCCCTCATTAACGAGACCGCACTCCTCGCCATGACAAACGCGCTCAACGAGCGGGTCGGCCAAGCGATCTCTGACGCCCGGTTCCCCGTCCTTTACGGGGGCGATTGCTCCACCTTGTTGGGAACCATCACGGGCCTGCGCGACACTCTGGGTAATCCGGGGCTCTTGTTCGTCGACGGTCACGAGGACGCGATGCCCTTGGACGTCTCTGAGGACGGCGAAGCTGCCAACGCCGAGATCGGGTTGCTGCTTGGACTCACCGGTCGGCTCGATTCGAGTCCACTGCGTCGGCGGTTACCGGCTCTGAAACCGGAGGCGCTGGCGATGCTCGGGCAACGGGACGAGGAGTGGCGACGGCAGTTCAACGTCGCGTCCCTGCGTGACCGCGGCATCTGGTTGCGATCTTTGGACGAGGTAGCTACCGACCCCGCCGGCGCCGCTCGCGAGGCTGTTCGCCATGTCTGCCTCGCTGCAGATCGCTGGTGGCTGCACGTCGACCTCGACGTCCTTGACCCTGTCGAGTTCGCGGCACAGGGGTTGCCCGACGTGGAGGACGACCCCGGCGGTCTGACCTGGGAGCAACTGACCGAGCTGCTCGTCGCTGCGGTCCGCGAGGGCGGTTCCGTGGGCTTAAGCGTAGCCATCTACGACCCCGAACAAGATACCGACGGTGAGGATGCGCGGCGAATCATTCGCATGGTCACAGAAGTCGCCTCCGCCCTCCCGTGACATTGGGACAAGAGGTCGCGGCAACGAGGATCTCGCGCGGTGTGATCAATCTCACCGTCGGGAGTGGGCTCCGGCCCGGCGACGTAGGTGCAGCGACGGACCAGGTTGCGCTGCAGGCCCCCTGGCGGCGGCAGCGGCGGCGATAGGCCGTTCGGCCGGCGTGGTTTCGGCGACTTCGCCAGTAGATCCCGGCCCCGCGCGCCTATCGCCAGGACGCGCGCGGGCCGCCGTCTTCCGCAACCGCGCGCGTGCGTCTCGTAACGCTTGCGAGGCTTGCGTTTCGTCCAGCTGAAATTTGGCCGCGACCGCGGCCGCGACCTCGAGCGCCGGCTTGTCGTGCACGGCGCTCAGTTCCAACGCATATAGCTGTTCTGGTGTCAATTCCGCGGCCTCTACCAGCCCACCCCATTCTAAGCTCGACACGACCGAGTCGGGATCTGCGGCTGTTCCTTGCGAACACCGTGGGTCATTCAGCGGGCCCGAATCGGAGTCGTCATCGAGTGAGACTGTTCGTCCGCTCCGGCGCCTGCGTTCTAATTTTTTGGCAAAATCAATCAGATCCCACCGCACGGCACCCTGCACCAAAGCATCAGGATTCGAATCAGTTCGAGTTTCGCATTCGCGAGCCAGTTTAATCAGCGTTTCCGTCAGATGATCTCTGGCTTCATCGCGATTGGGGCTATCTCTCCACCACGGATGGGAAAGCGCTTCTTCCACAACGCCGTAATGCTTCGCGAGAAACTTCAATGCCGCTTCGGACAGCGGCCGCTCCGACTCGACCTTGCTTGGCGTGTATTGCCCGGCGAATGTGTCGAGCACGTCCTCGATCGGTACATAATACGGCGATGTCTCCCACGATGTGTACTGGCATAACTTTGTGTAGACATGGCGGATGTACTCTTCCTCGACGGCGTATCTGCCGGCTTCCCGATCCAGAACCGGCCCATGGCTAAGCCGCCAGCCTTCCGCCATCTCAGGTTGAGATAGGCCGCATGTCAACCGCGCGTTTTTGAGCCAAGCCGTCAAACCGGTGCCATGGGCGAGTTCTGACTCACCCATGTCCGCTGCATAATCAGCCAGTGCTAAATCTCGAAGGCTCGCATATCCCAGCTGATGCAGCACATCGTCCTCGGAGACTCCTTCGGGTAAACCGGTCCGCAGAACAGCAAGGATGCGTAAGAACATATTTCTGGAAAAGGGGTGTCCGCCACGAAAAATAGCATTGACGTTCTGCTTCGACACGTACAGCTCGTCGGATATCGACGCCTGCGTAGGCTGGCCAGCGCGAAGGCGAAGCAGCTCCAAAAACACATGGCGTTCCTGCGCGCCAAAGCTGGTGATATCCCGACCCAGTAAGCTGTGGGTGTCAATGACCGACGCCACAAGCTCGGGCACACCGGCCCCCGCGCCGTTCTCTAACTGTCGGAGATCATCGGGCTCACACGAGAGCCGGGCGGCTAAGTCCGGTAGCGAAACCTGCTTAACCTCGCGAAGCCGTCGACTCAGCTCACCCAAATGCAGCCACCCATCGGTCGAGATTTCCGCCGTGTCCGCGGGCTTGCGCTGAGACTGATCCGCACAGAACTGGCTTACCGCCGGAATGTACGACGGCACACGATGACCGTATCCATCCCAGAGCGGACGGAGCTCGCGCGGCTGGCAGCCAACATATCTCGCTAACTCACCGCTGGTCTGTCCCTGCGCCGCGATCCGAGCTGCGACCAGCTGCCCATACGCCTGCCAACCGGGATCCGGTCCCACCGGTGACGCGACCAGCGTCTGAAAATGTTGGGTCCACGCAGAGGTGCCGAGATCATTCATTGATCCTCGCAACCCAATGCCCAAACTAGTGATCAGCAACGTTAGTAGCGAGACCGCAGCGGCTCGCCGTAATCGCCCGCAGCGGATCCATGATTCAGCACTACCACTGCCTGACCTGAGGCTACCTCACCCCAAGCCCATCAACCATACGATCAGCGCCTTCTGCGCGTGCAACCGGTTTTCCGCCTCGTCCCACACCGCGCTCGCCGGCCCATCGATCACCTCATCGGTTATCTCCCAACCACGGTGTGCGGGAAGGTCGTGCAACACGATGGTGTCGGTCCCAGTGCGCGCCAACAGCGCGGTGTTGACCTGGTAAGGGCGGAACGGCGTCACCCTGTCCTTGCCGTCTTGCTCCTGACCCATGGAGCTCCCCGAGTCGGTGGTCACCACATCGGTACCGTCCACCGCGGCATGCGGGTCGGTGAAAAGCTCGGCACTACCACCGGTTTCGGCCGCTCGCTGTACCACGGCATCCAAAACCCACGGCAACGGATGGAAACCTTGCGGTGCCGCAATACGTATCTGCATCCCAGCGGTAACCCCACCGAGCAGCAGTGAGTGCGCCATATTGTTGCTCCCATCGCCAAGGTAGGTCAGCGTCAACCCGGCTAGCTTTCCCTTCCGTTCCCGGACGGTCTGTAGATCGGCGAGTACCTGGCACGGGTGGAACTCGTCGGTGAGGCCGTTGATCACCGGTACTCGGGATGCCGACGCCATCGCCTCGATACGCTGCTGTGCGAACGTCCGCCAAACAACGGCGTTGACACATCCCGAGAGCATCCGGGACGTGTCCTCGATAGACTCTTCCCGACCCAACTGCATCATCCGGCCATCCACGATAAGCGGGTGGCCGCCTAGCTGAGCTATACCCACCTCGAAGGACAGTCGAGTCCGAGTCGAGTTTTTCTCGAACAGCACCGCCACGGTCTTCGGACCGGCCAGCGGCTTGTATCCAAGCGGGTCTAGCTTGAACGTGTCAGCCAGGTCAAGCACCGTGGTTTGTTCATCCGGCGTCAGGTCGTCGTCGCGGAGGAAATGGCGGATGGTCATGTCGACTCCTCGAGGATGGCGGGCAGGTCGGCCACAAACCGGGTGGCATCGACACGGTCGATAATCAGCGGCGGGGCTAGGCGGATGACGTCTGGCCGGACCGGGTTTATCAGGTAACCGGCGCGCTGCGCAGCGACCGTCACAGCGCCGGACGTGTTGTCTCGCAGCGCGATACCGATCAGCAACCCAGTCCCTCGCACGCCGACAACTAGCGGATGGTCGAGCGCTACGACCCCGGTGAAGATCTCCTTTCCCACCACCGAGGCGTTCTCCAACAAACCACTGGATGCGATGGTGTCCAGCACGGCAAGCGCGGCCGCACAGCACACCGGGTTCCCACCAAAGGTGGTGCCGTGTTGGCCGGGCTCAAACAGATCCACGGCCGCACCCGTGGCAACGCATGCGCCCAATGGCAGCCCACCGCCCAGACCTTTGGCCAGCGTGAAGACATCCGGCGTCACCCCTGCCTGCTGAAACGCAAACCAGGTGCCGAGCCGACCAATTCCGGTCTGCACTTCGTCCACTACCAGCAGAGCACCGTGTTCGGCGGTGATCGCGCGTGCGGCACGCAGATAGCCCTCGCCAGGCACGACGACCCCAACCTCGCCCTGAATCGGCTCAACCACGAACGCGGCGGTCTGGCCATCCACGGCGGATTTCAACGCGTCGATATCGTCGTACGGGATATGCGTGACCCCCGGCACCAACGGCTCGAATGGCGTCCGCTTCCCGAGTTGTCCGGTCAGCGTCAGCGCGCCCATGGTGCGTCCGTGGAAGCCGCCGGCTGTGGCGACTATTTTCGTACGGCCGGTACGTCGAGTGAGTTTGAGTGCGGTCTCTACCGCCTCCGCGCCGGAGTTGCAGAACAACACCCGACCATCACCACCTACTCCGGCCAGCTCCAGCAACCGCTCGGCAAGGTCGAGCGCCGGGGAGTTGATGTACAGGTTGGAGGTGTGGCCAAGCTTCCCGATCTGGGCGGTGACCGCGGCAATCACCGCGGGGTGCGCGTGACCGAGCGCGTTCACCGCGATGCCGGCGAGCAGGTCAAGGTAACGGTTACCGTCGCTGTCCCAAACGTAAGCACCCTCCCCGCGCTCCAGCGCAAGTTGTGGGGTTCCGTAGTTGTTGATCATGACGGCTTCCCACCGGCAAATTTTGTCCACAGTAGACATTACTGACCAACCTCCTCTTTTGGCAGAATCATGGTCCCGACCCCCGCCCTGGTGAACACCTCGAGTAACACCGAGTGCGCGAGCCTGCCATCGATCACGTGAGCCGCCGGTACACCCTCACGCACCGCACGCAGGCATGCCTCCATCTTGGGCACCATGCCACTGACCAGCGTGGGTAATAACTTCTCCAGCTCATCGGCCGTGACGTGTGAGAGCAGCGATGAGCGATCCGGCCAGTCCGCATACAGCCCCGCCACATCGGTGAGGACGACCAGCTTCTTCGCGCGCAACGCGACGGCCAATGCGGCTGCCGCGGTGTCCGCGTTGGCGTTGTGCACCACTCCGTATGCGTCCGGAGCCACGGTAGATACCACCGGTATCCGGCCGGCATCCACAATGTCGGTCACCGCGACCGGGTTCACGTCCACCACGTCACCGACGAGACCGAGGTCGATAAGCCGGCCATCCACCGTGAGCCCCCGCCGCTGCGCGGTGAACAGGTGCGCGTCCTCACCGGAGATGCCGACCGCGTATGGGCCATGCATATTGATCAACCCAACGAGCTCCCTGCCCACCTGGCCGGTCAACACCATCCTGATCACATCCATGGCTTCCGGGGTGGTCACTCGTAGGCCGTCACGAAACTCGCTGCGGATACCCAGTTTGTCCAACATGGCGCCGATCTGCGGTCCGCCGCCATGCACCACCACCGGACGTAATCCGGCTAGTCGCAGGAACACCATGTCTTGTGCGAAGGCACGTTTAAGTCCGTCGTCGGCCATCGCGTTCCCGCCATACTTGACGACCACGAGTGCGCCATGGAAGCGCCGCAGCCAGGGCAAAGCCTCGATAAGCACCGCTGCTTTGCCAGCCGCATCGTTCACCGGAGAAGGCGTCATGACGAGTACGCGCTGTTTTCTTCGACGTAGCCGTGCGAGAGGTCGGTGGTGAGGATGGTCGCCTCAGCCTCACCGAGGCCGAGCTCGATCACCACCGTGATCTGCCGTCCGGACAAGTCGACGGCCGAGCGGTCTTCGCAGCGGGTACCGTTGTCCATGACCCGGACTCCGTTGATGACGATCGAAAGCCGGTTCGGGTCGATCTCAGCAGAGGCGCGGCCAAGCGCCATTGCGATTCGACCCCAGTTGGGGTCCGAGCCGAATAGCGCGGTCTTCACCAGGTTGTCTTCGGCAACCACCCGACCGATCGCAATAGCGTCAGTTTCACTGACCGCGCCACGGACGACGATCTCGGTTTCCTTTGTCGCGCCTTCGGCGCCGCCTTGCAATTGGCGGACAAGATCCGCGCTGACCGCAGTGAGAAGCTCGGTAAAATCCGCCGGATCGGGCGCAGCACCCGAGGCACCGGACGCCAGCACAAGGACTGTGTCGTTGGTCGAGGTACCGCCGTCGACGTCAAGGCGGTCGAAGGTGACTCGAGTCGCCGAACGCAACGCGACATCCAGCGCATCACCGTCCACAACCGCGTCGGTGGTAAGCACGCAGAGCATAGTGGCGAGGTTGGGTGCGAGCATGCCCGCACCTTTCACAAAACCGCCAATGGACCAGCCCGTCGGACTCGATGCCCACGCCTGCTTGGCGTAGGCATCCGTGGTCAACACCGCGGATGCGGCGGCAAGCCCAGCTTCAGGTGTGGCGGCGAGTGCGTTAGCCGCGACGTCCACACCCGACAACACGACAGGCATCGGCAACCGGTCCCCGATCAGCCCAGTTGAGCATACGGCGACGGCGACTGTACCGCAGCCAAGAACCTCAGCCACCTTCTCGGCGGTCGCATGGGCGTCCTGGAAACCCTCCGGGCCGGTACACGCGTTGGCTCCCCCGGAGTTCAGCACCACAGCGCGGAGGCTGCGGTGCGCGAGCACTTGCGCAGACCACAGCACGGGCGCCGCTTTGACCTTGTTGGTGGTGAACACGCCGGCGGCGGTGTCGGTTGGGCCGTCGTTCACCACTAGGGCTAGGTCGGGTTCGCCTGTCGCCTTGATCCCCGCGGCTACGCCGGCGGCTCGGAATCCAGCCGGCGTGGTGACGCCACGGGAGCGGTCGATCGCTTGCGTAACGGTGACCTCGGTAGACAACGTCTCTGTAAGCGAGGTCTGGGTAAACAAAGTCATGGCGCAACTCCCACGGTCGAAAGGCCAGTGATTTCGTCGAGGCCGAGGGCAAGGTTCATGCACTGCACCGCCGCCCCCGCAGTGCCTTTGGTCAAGTTGTCCAGCGCCGCAACAGCGATGAACCGTCCAGCGTCGAGGTCTACCGCAACTTGCAGGTGCACCGCGTTTGAGCCAAGCGTCGCCCCAGTCGTTGGCCAACTACCTTCAGGCAGCACGTGCACGAATGGTTCATCGCGATACGCCTTCTCGTATACCGCGCGAGCGGTTTCCAGCTCCGTTCCCGGACTCACAGAGGCAGAGCACGTCGCGAGAATGCCACGCGACATGGGTGCAAGCACGGGGGTGAAGGAAACCTTCGCTGGTCCCCCCGCAACCGCTGCATAATTTTGCAGAAATTCGGGGGTGTGGCGGTGGGAACCACCAACTCCGTAGGCTCTAGCTGAACCCATCACCTCAGAACCGAGGAGGTGGGCTGCGCGGCTTCGACCGGCACCCGAAGTACCGGATATCGCCACAACGCCAATCTCCGGTTCGATGAGCCCGGCCGCCAACGCAGGCATCATGGCCAGTGACCCGGCAGTGGCGTAACAGCCCGGCACGGCCACCCGTCTGGCGCCTCGCAAAACCTCCCGCACGCCGGGCAGTTCGGGCAAGCCATACGGCCAACTGCCCGCATATTCGCCGCCGTACCAACGTTTCCAAGCAATGGGATCGACCAGACGGTGGTCAGGTCCGCAGTCGATTACTACCGCATTCGGGCTTAGTTCTGCCACAACCTCGTCGGATTTACCATGTGGCAGGGCAAGGAACACCACATCATGGCCAGCAAATTCATGGGCCGCGGTGCTGCCAAGCACCCGTTCGGCCAGCGGGAGCAGGTGCGGGTGATGCTCTCCCAGCCTGCTCCCCGCGTTGTTCCCGGCGGTCAGCGCGCCGATCTCGACCTCGGGGTGCGCCAACAGCAACCGGAGCAGCTCGCCACCCGCATACCCGCTCGCGCCAGCTACCGCAATCCGCACCATACGAATGAGTATGCACTACGATGCACATTTACTCAATAGTGTCGGTTGTCACGTCGATGACTCCCGCCTGAACGAGTAGCTGCGTCAATCCGAGCATCGTGTGACCGTGGCATAATGGCGTGCTGTGCCCGAGGGTGACACCGTGTATCTCACGGCCAAGCGGCTGAACAGAGCGCTGACCGGCGAGCTGTTGCTTGTGGGCCAGCTCCGCCATCCGCGTTTGGTGGAGCACGATCTGTCCGGGCTCACCGTGACAGGCGTACGCAGCATCGGCAAGCACCTGTTCACTCGACTTGACGATGCCCGTACCTTGCACAGCCATTTGCGGATGGACGGCGCATGGCATCTCTATCCGCGGGGTGGGCGTTGGCACCGCCCGGCCCACCAAGCACGCGCGGTGCTAGCTACGTCCCAGCGCGTCGCCGTAGGATTCGCGCTGCATGACATGGCGCTGCTCGCCACGTGCGACGAGCACCAGCTAGTAAGTCATTTGGGCCCGGATTTGCTGGATCCGGCCTGGGGAGATCAGCACACTAAGTTGGCAGCTACTCGGCTCGCCGAACGAGCCTCCGAGCAGCTAGGAATCGCGCTACTGAATCAACGCGTTATGGCGGGAATCGGAAACCTGTACAAGAACGAGCTGTGTTTCCTGCTTGGAGTCTCGCCGTTTTCATCCGTCGGCGACATATCTGCCACGTACGTCGTGACGCTCGCCCGCCGGCTCCTGCTACGCAACGCCGATCGGCCCGAACAGTCGACCACAGGCGAACTTGCCCCAGGGTGGCAGCATTGGGTGTATGAGCGGGGCGGCAAACCCTGTCGCCGCTGCGGCGAGCGGATACGACGTGAGACGCAAGGATCCGGGGTCTACGCGCGAAGCACCTACTACTGCCCGCAGTGCCAGCCTAGAGACATGAGCTAGCTCGGCGACGCAATGGTGGAAGGATTTGCCGACATGAAAGAAACAGGAAACGAACACGTCGAGGAGGTTTCAATTACCTCTGGCACTGGGGTGATCGACGTCCGAGGTATCGACGACCATCGGTACGGCAGGCGATCACCTCCAGTTGCTTGCCTTTGCGCATCAGCAGATGGCCCCGGCGGTACCGTTCCTCCTCGCGCGGCTCACGCAGCATCCGGCCGACTTCGACGAATCCAGCTTCGCCGGCTAGTCCCGCGAGGTCGTCGATCGGCCACCGGTAGGCTGTCGCCACTTTGTGGTCGAACGCCGTAACCGGCCCATCCTCTGACTCGAAGAAAGCGAGCAAGAGGCGGCCATCAGGCGAGAGCACCCGCTGGAACTCGGCGAAGTACGAGGGCATGTCCTGCGGTGGGGTGTGAATGACCGAATACCAGGACACGATGCCGTTCAGCTTGCCGTCGGCCAGGTCCAGGGCGTCCATGGAGCCGACCTCGAACCGCAGGTCGGGGTATGTCTCGCGGGCGAGATCGATCATCACCGGCGACAGGTCGACGCCGAAGACATCCAGCCCCAGGTCCCGCAGGTGCGCGGTCACACGTCCAGGGCCGCATCCCAGCTCGGCGACGGGCCCGGCATTGGCGGTCCGCGCGAGCTCGGCGAATGCAGCGAGCACCGCGCGATCCAGCGGAAGAGCGTCAAGCTCATTGCGGGCGAATTCGTCGTAACGGACGGCCACGGAATCGTAGGCATCCGCTGTCGCACCGAGATGCGAGGAAGGTTCAGTCACAAGCGAGAACACTAAAGCCTCCCCCATCGCGCTGACGACTGACACATCGGACAGGCCTAGGTGGGCCTTGTCGCCTGGTCGCCGGCTGCGTTGTCCGTCGGCATACCGCTATACACCGTCGGAGGGAACCGCGCGAGCACGCCGAGTGCGGCAGGCGCCTCAGTCCGCGAGTTCACTGCGACTCGACCGGCACTCTGACGCAGCGTCGGCCGATAGGTCCGTTCGGGTCGGTGCGGTAGCAGCATCGTGGAATCTGCCCCGCCGGCCGAGGTCCGGTGAAGCAGCGGCAGCAAGGTCGCGGGCAGCGCATCCGTCCTGCTCGCCCGCCGCCAGCGCAGCCCATACGCTCCCAAGGACAACACCACGACTCCGGCGAGCAGCACCACTGCCGCCGACAAACCACCAGAGTCCACGAACTGCGGCAACGCATCCGGACGTTGGGTAACAGGCCCCGGCGTTAGGGTCGGTGTCTGGATAGGCCAGCTCGGCACATTCGCGACATTCGTGCCCAGCGCCGCCGCGGGTTGGACCACGCCAAAACCGTACTCGCTGTCACGACCGGCAGGACCGACGTCTTTGGCGGTTGAGATCAATCGGTTGACAACATTCTTGGCATCGAGCTGCGGATACTGCGACCGCACCAAGGCCGCAACGCCAGCCACGAGGGCGCTGGCGCCGCTCGTACCGTCGGAGAGCACGTATCCGCTATCGGACACTTGCTTGGGTGCGGGCGAGATGAGCGCAACGGCAGGGGCAGACACAACAACTTCGGTGCCTTGCCCAGAGCCCTTCCATGCTTTCAAGTCCCTGTCGAGTCCAGCGACTGCCACCACGCCGGGCACCTTGGCCGGCCAGGCAACGCCCGATCCACTCCGCTCGGAATTGCCTGCCGCGGCAACAATCACCACATTGCGATCCAATGCGTATTTGATTGCCGACAGTTCCTCGTTCACCGACACGTCACCACCAGGCCGGCCAATGGAGATGTTGATGACATCGGCATCATGATCGACAGCCCATCGAATACCGTCAGCGATCTCATCCACGGTCGGCTTGATCCCAGTGGAAATCGGCATAATCTTCGACCCGGGTGCCACTCCGAGCACGCTGTTGTCACCAGCGCCTCGACCGGCGATAAGCCCTGCCATAGCACTGCCATGTGCCTCGACGGTGTCGGCGTCGACGCGACCATCGGGGGCGGCGTCAGTCCCGAAACCCTTCCCTGCCAGCACGCGACCCGCAAGGTCGGGTAACGAGGCGTCCACGCCAGAGTCAAGCACAGCTACTGTGACGCCGCTGCCAGTCGAGACGCGGTGCGCCTGCGTAAGCTGCAATGCTCGAACATGCCACTCGTAATCGCGTACCGTGTCGGCGAGGGCCAGCGTGACCGGCAGTATCGTCCAAGCGAAAAGGACGAGTACAAGCAATACGGCGCGAATTCCGTAAGGCTGAGCCCAACTGCCCTTGCCGTGCATGTGGCTGCTTCACCTCCCCCAGCTGGGCCGATATAGCCGGGCCCGCATGCCAACTACCTGATAGTTGTAATCTCATCCGGCAACAACTCCGCTTCGATACATCACACGACGGCGTGCGGCGCGGTACGTTCATTCCACTCTATGCGGTCAAGCATCTTGCGGAGGCATACGAGGCTGCGTCTGACGACAAACTCAGACGGTTGTACAGCAAGGAGAACTCCAGTGGTGGATGCCTACATCCTCATCCAAGTCAGGTGCGGGGCCGCGCAGCAGGTCGCGGCTGAGCTGGCAGATGTTCGTGGCGTGGTGGAAGCTCATGCCGTGATGGGACCCTACGATGTCATCGCCTTCGTCCGCGTGGCCGACGCCGATGAGATGGGCGATCTGATCATGGATCACATGCACAACCTACCCGGTGTCTCGCGCACGCTCACGTGCTCGGTGATTCCCAGCACCACGAGCCTCAACAGCACGATTCCCAGCAGCACCGAGCAATGAGTGGACGACTCCACCGGCTGCACAACTCACCGCCGATGCTGGCTGCCATGCTGGCAACCGCGGTGGCGATTCCTGCGGCGGTGATTGCCGGGGCACTGGCATTCTGGCTATTGCCGCACGACCAGCCGACCACCGCTGGTACACCAGGGTCGGACGTCGAGCCAGTATTGATTACCCCGATCGCCGAAACCGCGGAGACCGCGACGCAATGCCGAGCATTGCTGACTCGGCTACCGAGCAATCTGCATGGTCCGGAGCGCAAGGTACGTGCCCACGACAGTTCGGCTCCCGCGCGCCTTCCGGTCGCTGAATACGCTGCGGCGTGGGGCAGACCGGCGGTCGTGCTGCGGTGTGGCGTAAGTAGCCCCGCCGCACTGACGCCGAGCGCACAATTGATCGGAGTGAACGGCGTGGAATGGTTCGCCAATTCCAAAGGAACATCGACGGTGTGGACCACCACGTCGCTGCCAGTCCGCGTGGAAGTCACCGTGCCGCAGAAATACCAGCTAGTGGCCGCGACCCGGATTCTGAATCCCTTGGCGGCACCGCTCCTCGCCACATTTTCGGAGAAGTAGCCACGCCGAAATACGGACGTTTTCTGCGGAGAACGTCGAGGAACCGGAAACGTCGAGGAATCAGTGCAGCCCGGTACCGCGTCGGAGTGCGGTGGAGATCAATCGGGAGATCAGCTCCGGGTAGCTCAGGCCGGTGGCCGCCCAGACCTTAGGAAACATCGAGATCGGCGTGAAACCAGGCATGGTATTGATCTCGTTGAGGTAGATCTGATCATCGGGCGTCAGGAAGAAGTCCACCCGAGCCAGGCTTGCGCCGTCCACCGCTAGGAACGCCCGTGCGGCTATGTCACGGATGTCGTCACTTAGCTGGTCCGGCAGCCGAGCCGGAACGTCCACTTCGCACGCGTCATCGAGATATTTAGCTTCGAAGTCGTACCATTCATGACCGCGCACGACCCGGATCTCGGCGGGGACGCTGACATCCGGCGCGCCGCCATCCACAGACTCTAGGACTCCGCATTCGATCTCACGGCCCATGATCGCGGCCTCAACCAGCACCTTCGGGTCGGCTTCCCGAGCGGTCGCAAGCGCATCATCGAGCTCATCCCAAACGTGCACCTTACTGATACCAACGCTAGAGCCACCGCGCGCCGGTTTGACGAATACCGGCAAACCCAGACGCTGCTTGTGTTCAGCGCTCAGCTGCTCACCCGCACGCAGCACCACATAGTCCCCGACCGGAAGACCTTCGGCGATCAACAGTTTCTTAGTAAACTCCTTGTCCATGCAGACTGCCGACGTCAGCACGCCAGGACCGACGTAGGGCAGCTCAGCCATCTCAAGCAGCCCTTGGATAGTGCCGTCCTCGCCGTAGGGACCATGCAGTACCGGAAAAACCACGTCCACATCGGCTAGTCGACGCACGCCTTCCTGCGGCTCCACGGCGACCAGGCCACGAGCCGTCGGGTCGGCCGCCAACACCACGGCAATCCCATCTTTCACCTCAGGCAATGTGCGCTCCCGGATCTCCAGCTCGGCACGATCTCCTGAGGTGAGCACCCATCGACCCTCAGCAGTGATCCCGATCTGTATCACGTCGAAGCGGTTGGGATCGATGGCGCCTAGCACGCTACTGGCGCTGATGCATGAGATGGCGTGTTCACTGCTGCGGCCGCCGAAAATTACCGCTACCCGGGTCCTGCCTCGCGACACAGCAGCTCCAGCGGAACCAGGAGAGATTCCTGACTTGGCGGTATCAGCTGGGGTCTTCACGGCGCCGACCATACCGTCTCGACCGCGTTGCCGTGCTACACCGGCAGGTTCAGATAACCGAACTCCGGCTTGAGCCCACGCGCCATCAGTGCGCGCACCGCATCGACTGGGGCGGCGTTGTCATGACAGATCTTCACCACCTGCTCGGTGAGCGGCATCTCCACGTCGAGTTGTGCCGCCAAGTCTCGAACGGCGAGGCAGGACGCAACACCTTCCACAACCTGTGGTTTTTTCGACTGCGCCTGGCTCATAGACAAGCCGCGGCCCAGCAGCTCTCCGAAGGTGCGATTGCGCGATAGCGGCGAATAGCAGGTAGCGACCACATCGCCAAGGCCAGCAAGACCAGCGAACGTCGACGGCTCGGCGCCGAGCATCTGGCCCAGGCGGGTCGCCTCGGCGAGACCGCGTGCGATTACCGACGCCGTGGCGTTGTCACCCAGCTTCATTCCAGCGACGATGCCGCAGGCCAGAGCGATGACGTTCTTCATGGCACCGGCAAGTTCGCAACCAACCACATCGGAGTTGGTGTAAGCGCGCAGATAGCCGGTGCTGCACGCGCGCTGCACCAACCGCGCGCGCTCGTGGTCCGCACATGCCACCACTGTCGCGGTGGGCTGCTCTCGCGCGATCTCCTCGGCCAGGTTGGGGCCGCTGATCACAGCGACACGCTCCTGGTCAACGCCGGTGACGGCGGTGACCACTTCACTCATCCTGAGGCCACTGCCCAACTCGATACCCTTGGCAAGGCTCACGATAACGGCATCGGAACCCACATGCTGCGCCCACTCCGTCAAGTTGCTGCGCAGCGTCTGCGACGGCACCGCGAGCACTACGATGTCCGCGCCGTGCGTGAGCGCCTCCGAGGCGCTACTGGTGACCCGCAGCGCCGTGGGTAACCTGATCCCGGGCAAGTATTGCCGATTGCGGGCATGCGTCACAATGCTGCGGGCAAGCTCAGGGCGTCGGGCCCATAGCATCACGTCACAGCCCGCGTCGACGAGTACCTTTGCGAAGGTGGTTCCCCATGCTCCGGCCCCCAGCACCGCCACGCTGAACCGTTCCGGCAACAAACCGTCTGCTCGTGACGCGCAATCCAGTGGCGAAGAATCTAGTGGTGAACAATCCAGCTGTTTACCCATTTCGAACTCCGATGGACGAAGCCGGGCTAAACAGTGGACCTGTGGGTGCCGCCTCGTTGCGTACCCCCGCCACATCAGATCGCAGCCGCTGCATGATCGTGTCTGTAGCGGCACGCAGTACCTCTGTGCTCAGCGGTTTCCCCGCAAACGCCGACAGGTCCACCGGAGGTCCAGCAACCACGCTTACAGGAGTGCGGGGACGCAGACCGATTCTTCCGGTGATCGGATTGTGGAACCGTTGCGCACCCCATTGCGCGATCGGAATCACTGGCGCTCCGCTGCTCAGTGCAAGGCGAGCCACGCCGGTCTTGCCCCGCATTGGCCACAACGCAGGATCGTGGGTGCAGGTACCTTCGGGATAGATGATAATCGCCTCATCGTCAGCCAATGCCTCCAGCGCGGCCTTTAGTGCCTTGAGAGCATCGGTAGTGCCTCGGCGGACCGGGATCTGGCGAACCTTAGTCAATACGGTCCCGATCACAGGTACCGCGAATAACGAATCCTTGGCCAAAAAGCGGGGATCGCGCAGGTCAAAAACATAATGCGCCACGATCAGCGGGTCAGCATCGGACAAATGGTTCGGCACTAGAATCGCTGGCCCGGTAGCGGGAATATGATGCCGACCGCGCCAGTCGCGTTTGGTCATTAGCACCATAACCGGCCGAAGGATCACCTCCGCCAGCCGGAGCCAGAAACCAATCCTGCCGCGCCGCACGAAATCTCCTGACCCGGTTGTATTGCAGTCCATCAGACATTGACCGCCACGCTTGGGAGCGGTATGAGGAGATTAGTGTCTCATTGTGCTGGGACCATCCGCCAATTGGTTCCTGCCAAGGCCTCAGGAGCCGGCGGATACGGGCTGTACCTTCTAACTTCGACGGAGCCGCAGCGGAATAACGTGGAAAGGCGGCTCAAGAGCAGTGAACACCGGCAGGGCGCGCCCGGCGACGGCTTGCCGAGCAGGGCCAGGCGACACAGTGGCGGCCGCGCTTAAAAACCGGCTGGTTCCCGGTATATACCCCAAACGCCTTTGAGTGCGCCGCAGATCTCCCCTAGCGTTGCCTCTGCTCGTGTTGCCTCCAGCATGCTGGGCAACAGATTTGTGGTACCGCAAGCGACATCGATCATCTTCGACAGCGCAGCCCTCGCCGCGCCGTCGTCGCGGCGCGCCTTACGTTGCGCCAGGGCCCGACGCTGATCTGCCTCGACCTCATGACCTACGTGAAGGATCTCCAGCTCGGAGTCGGTCTGGCCAGTGTGGACGTTGACTCCGACGACTTTCTTTTCACCCTTCTCCACCTGCTGCTGGTAGGTGAACGCCGAGTCAGCGATCTCGCGAAGAAACCATCCGGTCTCGATTCCGCGCAGAATGCCCGCCGTTATCGGTCCGATCGGGTGCGACTGGCCGGCTGGATCCAGACCTCTGATCGTCGCGAACATCGCCTCGGCCTGCCGCTCCAGCTCATCGGTGAGGGCTTCGAGATACCAGGAGCCGCCGAGCGGGTCGCTCACGTTGGCCACGCCGGTCTCCTCGGCGAGCACGTGCTGGGTTCGCAGCGCAATTTGTGCCGCTTTCTCCGTCGGAAGCCCAAGAACCTCGTCGAGGGCATTGGTATGCAGCGAGTTGGTGCCGCCAAACACAGCAGCGAGAGCCTCCACAGTGGTGCGGACGATATTGTTCTCCGGCTGCTGCGCGGTGAGTGACACTCCGGCGGTCTGTGTATGGAACCGCAGCCACTGTGCTCTTTCGCTAGTGGCACCATAGGTATCTCGCATCCACCGCGCCCAGATGCGACGCGCGGCACGGAACTTTGCGATCTCTTCGAAGAAGTCAATGTGCGCGTCGAAGAAAAACGACAGCGTGGGTGCGAAACTGTTGACATCAAGCCCGCGAGAGAGCCCTAGTTCTACGTAGGCGAAACCATCGGCGAGTGTAAACGCCAGCTCCTGCGCGGCAGTCGCTCCTGCTTCCCGAATGTGGTACCCCGAGACCGACAGCGGTTTGTAGGCCGGGGCGTGGCGCTGGCAGTACTCCATCAAGTCACCGATGAGTCGCAGGTGAGGCCCTGGGCCGAAAAGCCATTCCTTTTGGGCAATGTATTCCTTGAATATGTCGGTCTGCAATGTGCCGTCCAGCGCCCCGATCTCCACGCCCTGCCGCTCCGCAGCGACCACATACATGCAGAACATCGGTACCGCTGGGCCGGAGATGGTCATAGAGGTGGTGACTTCGCGTAGCGGTATACCGGCAAACAACGCCTCCATGTCCGCGACAGAATCGATCGCCACACCGCAGTGGCCGACTTCACCAAGGGCGTGCGGATCGTCGGAGTCTCGCCCCATGAGGGTCGGCATATCGAACGCAACCGAGAGCCCGTCGCCACCGGAGCCGAGGATCATCTTGTAGCGGGCGTTGGTCTGCGCCGCGCTGCCGAACCCGGCAAACTGCCGCACGGTCCACGGCTTGCCTCGGTAGCCGGTAGCGTGTAGCCCCCGCGTGAACGGGAATTGGCCTGGCCATCCGATACGTTCGAACCCTTCCGGCTCGGCCCCTTCAAGCTCTGCCCCTTCAGCGGCGGCCCTCGGAGCCGGTCCGTACACCGGCTCTACTTCAATACCCGACAATGTGGTGAAGTCGGCGTCGCGAAGCTTGCCCGATGCCCGGGCACGTTCATAGCGCGCTCGCCAGGTCCGAGCGCCGAAGGACTCCATACCTGTCATGCTATGCCGGTCTAGCCCGCCAGTGGCCGCTACTGACGGACGCCGCGCGAGACCACCCGTTCAAACCAGAGCGTGAACAGCGGCGGAATACTCGCCAGCAGACCATAGATCACACGCTTGCGGGTCCACCCGTGACTGCGCGCGGCCAGCACCACAATGATCAGGTAGCCCAAAAACAACATGCCGTGGATCGGGCCGAAGATCTTGACACCGATCTCGTTGTGCACCACCACGTATTTGAAGAACATCCCAACCAGCAGCCCTAGCCAAGAACACGCCTCGGCGATCGCGGCGATCCTAAACCACTTCATCGTCATTCTACGAAGCGTAGAGCAAATGTATCGCGGTGGCGCTACCGAGCCGGGTGCTCTGCCGCCATGGCCGACTTCACCTTCGAAGCGTAGACATCCACGTACTCCTGGCCCGAGAGAGCCCTGAGCCGCTCCATGATGCGATCGGTCACCTCACGTTCGATGTGTCGATCGCCGGCCGCCGCGAAGTGCTCGGAGAAGTCCAGGGGCTCCCCAACCCTGATGCGCACCCGCATAATGCGGGGAAGCTTGCGTCCCAGCGGCTGCATCAAGTGTGTGTTGAGCATCGCGACCGGGACCACCGGAACCCCCGCGCGCAACGCCAACAGCGCTACCCCGACCCTGCCTCGGTACAGCTTACCGTCGGGTGAACGCGTTCCTTCGGGATAGATCCCCAACAGCGCGCCCTCCTGCAGCACGCGAGCGCCGGTCTCCAATGCGGAGCGAGCCGCCGATCCATTGGAACGATCAATCGGTACCGCCCCCATGCCAGTAAAGAACACTCGGCTAGCCCAACCAGCGATACCCGGCCGATTGAAGTACTCGGCTTTGGCTAGGAACACGATGCGGCGACGAATCATTAAGGGCAGGAAGACCGAGTCAACGAACGACAGGTGATTACTCGCCAGGATCGCGGCACCGTCAGCTGGGATATGTTCGACGCCTTCGACAATCGGGCGGAACAGCAACCGCAGCCACGGGCCGAGCAGCACATACTTACCCAGCCAGAACAGCATGGTTCACTCCATCACAGTCGGCTCAGTAGGTCACGGCAGCGACGTCGCACGGCTGCGCGGCGCGGTGTCGATACACAACAATCCCACACCTGCGTCCTCGGCACCCAGTGTCCGTCACAGCTGGCCGAGGAGAGAACTAAGGTTAAGGACATGTCGACAGGGCAGCCAAGCCGGGACGATGCAGAGCGGGAGGCCGCAGTCGAAGCCGGTGCTAAATCAGACAGCGAGCAACCCCTCGATTTCCTCGATGTATATAGCAGTGAGATATACGTCGACGACTTCGACACATCCAACACCGATGGCGAGGGTTACGCTCGTCCTGAGCCGCCACCGCTACCACTGGTTGCTCCAGCCACCGTACTCGGAGCCCTCGCCATCGCAGTCGGCGTGGGGCTGCTTTTCTATCCCGCAGTTCTCACGTCGTTCCTGGGGGTCTCGACTACATTCGCGCTCCTGCTCGCCGGCCTGCTCTTCGCCGTCGGCGCGGTAACGCTGATCGGCCGGCTGCGCAATCCCGATCCCGAGGAACCTGAAGACCCTGACCTGGGCGCGCAGGTTTAAGAGGCTGACATATCTCTAAGCTCGAGCTTCGCGATGACTGGGAAGTGGTCACTAGCTGCTTGCACCGGGGCCGCGCGCCACACGCGATAATCATGTGCGAGCAGCCGATCTGAGCAGAAAATGGCGTCGATTCTGTGGCGGGGAGAAGCCGTACTAAACGTCGGCCCGTGATCGACCGCGCCGACATCTCGAAATCGGCGGGTCAGCCGTTGCCAGACCACGCCGTCTGGCTGCTCGTTGAAATCCCCCAGCACGACTAGCGCGGCGTCATCGCTTTCGACTGACGCGAAACTCTCGGCCGCTGTCACGACGCGTTCGATTTGGTCGCCGCGCTCATTGGCAACCGTACTCAGATGGGTCCCCACCACAGTAATCGACCGCGGCGAGGATATCCGCGGATCTAGGGGCGATGCAGCTACGGGCAGAGCCACCGAGCTCTGCTGGCTAGGTTCGGCATACGGCATGCATCGGGCCAGTACCGCGGTACGGGGCTGCTGGAATAGCCGGTGCGGCAGTCGAAGCGTCATGGTGGCAAGCACTGAGATCGTCGGGCGGGCAAGGATCAGATTACCCTTACCACTGTCGCGATACCCCGCGATGATTCGCATGCCACAGTCGGCGGCCAACGCGGCACAACGGCGACGCCACAACCACCTTCGCGGTGCCTCCTGCAAAGCGAGCAGATCGGGAGCCATGGCCCGAACCACATTCACCACCGCGCCCCGATCGTCGCGAAGCCCGCGCACGTTGTAGCTGGCAATGACGAGAGCTCGCAGAGCAACCACGGACAGATCTCGCGGCGCCGACATAGCTACTGAATGCGGGCGAGATCAGCAGCGCCGACCAGCCCGGCGGCGTTACCCAAGGTGGCCGTTGCGATCTCGGCTTTCGGGTCACTGCGCCCGCGTGAGGCAACCACCTCCCGATAGGCTGTGTTGGCCGGTGAGAACAGCAGATCGCCCGATTCGCTGACGCCGCCGCCCACCACAATCAGGTCTGGGTCCAGCGCAAACACCACATCGGCGAAGGCGATGCCTAGCCAGCCACCCAGCGTGGTGAACGCCGCCAGAGCGGCGACGTTACCTTCTTGCGCCGCCTGTTGTATATGGCCTCCCTCGAGCGCGTCCAGGTCTCCTCCGGCCAGCTCCACCAGCCGCGCGCCACTAGCTGGATCCGCGATGGCTTCCTCGCGCGCATAGCGCACCAATGCGGTGCCGCTGGCGTAGCGCTCCAGGCAGCCGCGGCTACCGCAGCCGCATGCCTCACCGTCACGCACTGCCAGGGTATGTCCGAATTCAGGCGCCTTACCGAAGCTGCCGCGATACAGCCGTCCTTCATTCACGAAACCAGAACCAACCCCAGTCCCTACCGTGAGCAGCACCAGATTGGTCGCATCGGCTCCGACGCCGAAACGGTACTCGCCCCACGCGGCGGCGTTCGCGTCGTTCTCCAAGACCACGGGGATGCCCACGACGCCACTCACCATCCGCTGGAGTGGGATGTCGTTACCCCAGGGCAGGTTCGGCGAGTGCTGTAGTACCGACCGCGACGCGTCAAGGTAACCGGCGATGGCGATTCCCATCCCCGCCAGGGAGTATTCGGCACCTAGTTCGGCGGTAATCTTGCCGATGACCTCGACGGTCTCGGTCACGTCGCGGCTGGGCGTTGGGTAACGGGCCGAGGCCAACACCTGCCCCTCATCGCTAACTACACCGCCAATCGCTTTCGTGCCACCGATATCGATGCCCAACGTGTAAGACCGCACAGTCTCGATCATCTGCTCTCTCCTGATGCGCTGCGGCGTCCCGCCACGGTCGAGTATTCAGCTCAGCCGCGGTTCAGGCAACCGGAAGTGCCGACATATGTAGCAAGTCTCATTCAGCTGGCGCGGGGTAAGAACGTTAGGCCGGCTACCGACAAGTTCAGTGGCTAGTTGAGTGCGCGGCGGCGTCCAAGTGAAGCCCATCGACGGTTAGGATCAAAAGGCCTTGCGCGACAAATCGGACCTTGTCAAACCCGACCATGGCCATTGGAGCCCGCAAGGTGCTTCTGGTAGCTCAATCCCACGGCACAGAACAGGTGATCGATGACATCCCCATGGGCGTACCTTGGACCAGCACCGTCGTGGGCCGCTGACGGCAGCGTGGTCACATTAGTCGAGGGGCCCACGTTCTGCATCTCGGCGCAGAACGGAGACATCATTCATAATACGGTCCAGGGTTTGTATTTTCGGGATATACGGCTGCTCTCACACTGGGAGCTGCTAGTGGACGGACAACGTGTGGAGGCGTTGTCTGTGGTTCCGAAGGAGCCCTTCAGCCAGGAATTCGTCTGTACTGGACCCGCACACCCGAACCAAAGAGACTCAGCGTGGGTGGTACGGCGCGCTCGAAAGATCGGGCGCGGTCTTCGGGAGGAAATATCCCTTCACAACTACAGCACCGGCGAGCTGACCGCCAACATCACGCTGCTTGCCGCAACCGACTTCGCTGACGTGTTCACAGTGAAGGAACGACGAGTACATGAGCTGACCCGGCCGCAGGTAACCACCACACAAAACGGGGTGGAGATCTGGTCGGAGGATCGCGAGCTAGGAACTCTCATCACCGCCAATGGTGAGAGCACCAGCGGTAACCTCTCCGTCCATCCCTCCGAGTGGGGGCTAACGTTCAATGTCACTGTCAAACCAGGCGGTCAGTGGTCAACGTCGATCGGAGTAGTACCAGTCTTAGACGGACAGCGGGTTGCCCCACGTTTTAATTTCGGCGAACCCGTAGAAAAATCAGTGCCAGTGCGCCGCGCAACCGAATGGCGAGAGTCTACGGCGCGCTTAAGCGCGACACATTCGATTTTGGATAGAACATTACAGCAGAGCCGAAATGACTTAGGTGCGCTTCGTTTATTTTATCCCGAACATTCGAGTTACCCAACCATAGCCGCGGGATCTCCATGGTTTATGACGCTTTTCGGTCGTGATGCTCTCCTTACCTCCTTAATGGCGATGCCGCTGAATCCAGAGATAGCTATCGGTACGGCTTATGCACTCGCGGCCACGCAGGGCAGAGAAGTTTTCCCCATCACTGAGGAGGAACCCGGACGTATCCTCCACGAAATTCGACGCCCTCACGGATCCGGCGGGGAATTCAGTGAAGGGAACTTCATATATTATGGTGCGGTCGACTCCACGCCATTATTCGTTATGCTAATCGGTGAACTATACCGATGGGGTTTTGGTGATGCCGTACGGCCATTGCTGAGCAATGTCGATCGCGCAATTTCTTGGATGGAAGAGTATGGGGATCGTGATGGCGATGGCTTTATTGAGTATCAGCGTCCCACCCCAAGCGGTCTTCCAAATCAAGGCTGGAAAGACGATATCAACAGTATTTCCTTTAGAGAAGGTCGACTAGCAGAACGTCCCATCGCTCTCGCTGAGGTTCAAGGCTATGCTTACGCGGCATATATGTCACGCGCAACTATTGCGATAGCTGAAGGCGATCTTGCTGGTGCTAATAAATTTAAAATGCGTGCAAAGAAACTGCAAGACATATTTAACGATCGATTTTGGATCGGAGAAGGCGAATACCTTGCCCTCGCGCTCGATAAAGACAAAAAACAGGTCGATGCCAAAGCATCTAATATGGGACACTGCTTGTGGACTAGAATCCTTACCGAAGATAAAGCACGTATGACAGGAAAACATCTTCTTGCTCCAGATATGTTCACTGGATGGGGAATCCGCACTCTTTCTACCCAGGCATCTAGACACAACCCCGCAAGCTATCACACCGGGTCGGTCTGGCCCCACGATACAGCCATTAGCATCGCTGGACTAATGATTTACAATCTTGTGGAGGAAGCACATCAGATAATTAATGGCTTAATTGATTCGGCGGAATATGTGGACTTTCGTTTACCTGAACTTTTTTGTGGTTTCGATAGAAGTGAACTCCCCATCCCAATTGCATACCCTGCCGGTTGCTCACCGCAAGCCTGGTCAGCGGCCGCTCCGCTTCTTATGGTTAGAGCAATGTTGCGACTAGAACCGAACATCCCAAGCGGCATCATCCAGTTAGCGCCAGAACTTCCCCCAAAAGTTGATGGTCTCAGTATAGAAGGCCTGCGGCTCGGTGACGATCGGATGTGCATCACCGTCCGAAACGGGCACCTAGAAACTACTGGTAAGCCTACGGGTTCAAGGCTCGTCCAAAGCGTCGAGAACTGTGAATTTCCCTTGCCATGACTTGCTAAATCGATACAGAGCAACGTCACTCCTTGTGACAAATCTCCTGAAATTCCTCACCTCGAATCCCCATCTGGTATTATGAATTAGTTTGCATCTGGTATTATGAATCAGTTTGACAGTGTCAATATATGGGAATGTTCGAAATGTATTGGACATACCTGCCTCAACTAACGCAGGTAAGGTGCCGTGTGGCGGCATACCCAGGCAGCTAGAGAGCTCCTTGGGTAAGAAGATATCAGGAAGGACGCAAACTATGGTGGGGTTAGCGCGTTTACCTCGTGAGTATGGCAAGCATTTAGCCTGGTGGGGTGAGCTCACGGAAGAAACTGGCTACGCACAAGAGGGGCGCCTTCTTTTACAGGCCATAACCGATATCGGGTTTACGGCAAAGGCTATTCCGCTGTCCGCTGATAAAATAAAAGAAGAAATAGATCCTTCCTATCGGACTCTTCTTAGAAAATACCTCGATGTAAACCTTCCTCAAGATTACTTTAATATTGTCCACTGGGGAGGAACTCAGTGGTGGCCAAATAGCAATCCAGTGATTTGGCGAACCATGTTCGAGACCGATTCTTTACCACCCGATTGGGTAAAGCAGAGCTTGAAAGCAGAGGAGGTTTGGATCCCGAGTCAGTTCAATGTGGACACTTTTGCTAAAGCGGGTGTGCCTGAAAACAAGCTTCGGCTTTTGAATGAACCAATAGATACCAAGGCTTTCAATCCCGTAGTAGTTAAACCATTGAGCACAATCCCTTCCGACAAATTTTCTTTCCTCAGTGTGTTTATGTGGCAAGAAAGAAAAGGTTGGGATGTTCTGCTAAAAGCGTACAATCAAGCCTTCAGTAAACGCGATGATGTGCTTCTGGTTTTACATATAAACAACTTTCTGTCCACAAGCTTCGAGCCGCATGAGGCAATAGCGCAAGCCCGTCGTGATGCCGGTAAGCTAGATGACGCGCCGCAAGTTATGATCACTCCTTCGGCTCTTTCAGTGGGAGAGATGCCATCCTTATACCGAGCATGTAACGCCTTTGTCCTACCTTCGCGAGGCGAAGGTTGCGGGCGGCCTTATCTAGAGGCGATGTGCATGGGGCTGCCGACAATCGGAACAGGATGGAGCGGAAACACTGAGTTCATGAAGGAGGACAACTCTTTCTTACTCGACTATGAGATTCGTAAAATTAGTAGCTATGCCGCTTCCGAGTGGCCAGTCTATTACGAAGATCACAGTTGGGCAGAGCCCTCAGTCGAGCACCTGATATCTGTGATGCGAGAAGTTTTTGATAACAAAAGTGAAGCCGAAAAAAAGGGAGCTAAAGCAAGTATAGACGTACGCTCAAAATATGACACTGCTAAAATAGCGCAGCAGCTTAAAGGATAGAGCCCAATATTAGTCGCAACATCAAACAATGCTGGTCTTGGCGGTGTTGACAGCTGACTCGATTGTGCCGGAGGCGAGCACGATATCTCCGGCAGGATCGGGCCTATATAACACCACCGCTTGACCGGCGGCCACACCACGCGCTGACTGTCGGAGTCGCACCACCAGGTGTTCGCTGCCATCTCCGCGGTTCATCAGCTCGGCGCCAGCCTCGTATACCTCGCCGTGGGCCCGTAGCTGAGCCAGGCAGTCGAACGGCTCGACGATGGCGGCGCCGGAAGTCCAGACAGGACGCTGCGCCACTATCTCGTCCACGTCGAGCGCTTGCGCCGGTCCGACTCGCACGGTGTTGCTCACGGGTTCGATGCTGAGCACGTACCGCGGTTTACCGTCCGGCGCGGGTCGTTGTAGGCGGAGGCCTCGCCGCTGCCCCACGGTGTAGCCAAAGGTGCCGTCGTGCTCCCCTAGTGAGTCCCCGGTGGCCTCGTCTACGATCTGACCCTTGGACTGCCCGAGGTGTCGCCGTAAGAAGCCCTGGGTGTCACCGTCAGGGATGAAGCAGATGTCGTGACTGTCGGGCTTGTCGGCCACTAACAGGCCACGCTGTGATGCCTCGACTCGCAACTGCTTTTTGCTGCAGTCACCGAGCGGAAATATCGCTCGTGATAGCTGGGCCGGCGTAAGCACCGCTAGCACGTACGACTGATCCTTGGCTATGTCAACTGAACGCCGCAGCACACCATCGGCGAGTCGGACGTGGTGCCCAGTGGCCACTGCATCGAAACCCAACGCCACCGCGCGGTCCAGTACGACGGCGAACTTGATCTTCTCGTTGCACCGAAGGCACGGATTAGGTGTCCGCCCGGCCGCATACTCGGCCACGAAATCGGCTACGACTCCCTCTGAGAACTCTGACGCCATGCCCCAGACGTAGAACGGGATACCGATCACATCGGCCGCACGCCGGGCGTCGTGAGAGTCTTCGATCGTGCAGCACCCGCGGGCTCCCGTCCGCTGTGCCTGCGGCGATTCCGACAGTGCCAGATGTACCCCAGTGACGTCGTGCCCAGCCTCGACAGCGCGCGCAGCGGCCACGGCGGAATCCACGCCACCCGACATCGCCGCCAAAACTCGCACAGTTACATCCTTCCAAGCAGATTGCTTCGCTGTCGTGCCGGAGAACATCACCATGGCGCTTGGTAGAACGTGGGTAGCACGCACATCGACACGGGTCTTGTCCCCGCTCCAGCGTAAACCGTAGCCGCTCAACGCCCTCCGCTACCGCACCCGGCTGAACTCCGATCTCGCCACAGGCTTCGAACCGGTATGCGGCCGTGACGTACTCACATGGAGGGACTATGAATGCAGTTTGGGGGCATGCTGAGGCTATGAGTAAACCATTCAGGTCTCTATTGTGCTTCCGGAATCGCGGTGATCAGGGCAGCTAAGCGGTCGGCATCGAGTAGATCCACGGGACGTTCGGTACGATTCACACGCACGTAGTGGAAACCGGCACGCACCTGATCGAGTGGCACACCTGCCAACTGCGCCCACGCCAGGCGGTAGGCGGCAAGCTGGACAGCGGCGGCTCGAGCGGCAACGCCGATCGGTACGACGCCGGTCTTCCAATCGATCACCTCCCAAACCTTTGCATCTTCGCGATACTCGGACCGCTGCGACGCGAATACCGCATCCATCCGTCCCCGCACCTGGACATCGCCGAGCATCATCGCAAACGGCACCTCGACATGTGCCGGAGTACGGTGCGACCACTCGCTGCGCTCGAAGGCCTGTTGCAGCACTGGAAGCTCGGCATCGGGAGCCGCACCAGTGTCAGCGGAGCCTGGCAGCTCGTCCAGGTCCAGCAGACTCTGCGCAGTGAAGCGACGCTCCAACCAAGCATGAAACGCCGTCCCTCGCCGGGCAGTCGGAGCAGGCGGGCGAGGCATCGGCCGATGCAGCTGTGCCGCCAGCTCGGCAGAATCGCGCTGTAGACCCACCAGCTGCGAGACCGACAGCTCTGACGGCAACGGCACCGCCACCACGCTGCTGCGGCTTTGCTTCTCCCGCTCCGCCAGCAGTAGACGGGCGTGGGCAAACCACTCGGCGCCCGCCTCCCGCTCGACTGTGCTGAGCTTCCCGCCCGCAGCCGTCACCAGCTTGGCTCCGGCCACCACAGCGGCGCGCCTATCCCCCAGCGGGTCGACCGGCCATGACACTGTCCTGGGCTCGACCAGCAAGGGGTTATCTCCTGTAGGTACCGGCGCCCACAGCCGCGGCGAGCGTCCCGCCGCCCGCTCGTGTCGGTCAAGCTCACTCAGGAACGTCGACGGGCCGCACGGCGTCTTGCTGTCTGCCCACCAGTACCCCGAGCACAACAGTGTGGTACGCGCACGGGTCACAGCCACATACACCAAGCGGCGCTCCTCGGCCAGCCGATGTTCGTCCCATGCATTCTTCAACCGCTCGAGAGCGCCTGCCATCTCACTTTGATCTGTTACATCGGCCAGCCGCAGCGCCGGAAGCTCGTCACGGTCTCCCCGAAGGTCGAATGGAAGCATGCCTGGGTTCCGCGTCCATAGCCCCGGGGTTCGCTCCGTTCCCGGGAACTTTCCCTCGCTCAGGCCGGCCACCGCCACCACGTCCCACTCCAGTCCCTTTGCGGCATGGATGGTCAGCACTTGCACCGCACCTGGGTTCACAGCAATCCGACCGGGAGTGAGCCCTCGTTCCTGTTCGGATGCGGCATCCAGATAAGCCAACAGCGCCGACGGAGTGGCCGCGCGTGCGCCCTCGGCAAATGCACTCACCACCGCGGCCAGCTCATCCAGCTGCGCGCGGGCCGCAGCCGGGTCGCTGGTATCGCGCACAGCCACCTCGATGCCGATGCCCAGCGCACTTTCTACGGCCGCAACCAGGTCCGGCAGCGGCTGGTTGAGCTGGCTTCGTAGCAGCCGCAGTTCGTCCCGCAGCGCCTGCAACCGTGTATAACCGACGGAGGAATAAACGTGTGGCGGGCCAAGATCGTCGAGCGCATCGATGATCCCGACCGAATCCGCAATATGCGACTGTGCCGCATCGAACTCCGTGGCGGCGCGGCGAAGCGCATCCAGTGTCCTGGTACGTGCCTGCAGCGCAGCGAGGTCCTTCGCACCGATTCGCCAACGCGCGCCGGTCAGCAGTCGCATCAGGGCGGGAGCAGCCGCGGGGTCGCATAAAACGCGGATGGTGGCGACGACATCGCGAACCTCGGCGACCTCGAGCAGGCCGCCTACACCAACGACCTCCACGGGCAACCCTTCTCGCCGGAGGGCTTGGACGTAGCGCCGAAGCTGCGAACGGGTGCGAAGCAACAGCGCTGTCGTCGGTGGTGTGGCCCCACCGGAGCGCAATCCGGCCAGCTCCCGCGCGAGCCATGTCGCCTCATCGTTCACGGTCTCGCAGAGCGCGTACCGCACCTGGCCGATATCGGGTCGGTGGGGGTTAGCCGTCAGGTCGGGCACCCGAGGTGAGCGCAGCGGCGACGACAGCACGTTAGCTACCGACAGCACCGCTGAAGCGTTTCGCCAGCTGATAGCCAGCGGTGCCACATCCGCCTCAATCCCGTTTGCGGACGGGAAATCCGTCGGGAATCGCGCCAGGTTTCCGGCACTGGCGCCGCGCCAGCCGTAGATTGCCTGACACGAATCACCCACGGCAATGACAGGGTGACCGCCATCAAATGTCGACTGCAACAGTGTCAGCTGTGCGTGGCTGGTGTCCTGGTACTCGTCCAGTAGCACAACGGTGAAGCGATCCCGCTCTGAGCTTCCCACCTCGGGGTGGTCGGCGGCGAGCCGTGCTGCCCGGGCCATCTGGTCACCGTAGTCGGCAGATTCGGCGGCCTGTTTGCGTTCCGCGTAGCCCTCCACCAGCGGAATCAGCTGCGTGAGGTGCTTGAGCAACTCCAATAACTTCCTAGTATCCGCCGACTTGCCCTTGCCTGTGGGCAGCCGCTCGACTCGAGTCCGCAGCCTTGCTGCATACTCGGCCAGCTCGACGGGGGTTCGCAGCTGCTCCGCCAACTGCGAGGCAAGCCCGTGCACCTGCGCGGTGACGGTGCTCAAGGCCGACATCACCGCCGACATGTCACCGTCGTAGGCCGCAACCACCGCTTCTGCGATCTGCCAGCTCCCGGCCTCCCCCAGCAGCGAGATCTCGGGCTCGTAGCCGGCTCTCACACCGTGTTCGGCCACCACGCGAAGCGCATAGGCGTGGTAAGTGGACACCGTGGGCTCGCCTTGCTGCCGGGTCACATATTGGCTCAACCCCCGCGCGTCCAGTTGAGACAGCCGTGACCGCAGCCGTGCCGACAACTCTCCCGCTGCTTTGCGGGTGAACGTCAATCCCAACACCGCTCCGGGGGAGACGAGACCATTGGCCACCAGCCAGAGCACACGGGAGGCCATTGTCTCGGTCTTGCCCGAGCCGGCGCCGGCGACCACCAGCAACGGCCGCAGTGGCGCCTCAATGATGGCCGTCTGCTCCGCCGTGGGCGTCGGCAGGCCAAGCTCAGCCGCGATCGTCGCGGCTGACAATCGTGCGACCGGGTGAGCGACGGCTCCTGCTCCAACCCGCTGTTCGACCGCCTGTGATGCGCTCATCGTTATAGCACCGGCCTCACTCGGACTCGTCGAGATCGTCGGCGGGCAGGGGCGGCTCCGTGGTCTGGTCACTGTGCAGCGGGCAACTGGGCCGGATCGGGCAGTTGCGGCAGGAGCTGCTGTGAACGGCGAGGAAGCTCGCCCCGGCCATACCTTCAGCCGCCGCGGTGAGCATAGCCACTGGCCACTCAGGATTATCCGATTCGCCCAACGGCGCCTGCTTCTGCTCGGTGGCGTACTTGTTTTTCGCTAGTTGCACCAATGCGGCGCCGCCCGGGGACACCGAGTCGCTACCGAATCCCCCGTAGGCGATCGCGAGCTGATACGCCGCCAACTGTAGGTGCTCTCGCAGCTCCTCGCCGGTGGGAGAACTGGAACCGGTCTTGAAATCGGTGACGTACAGTCGTGCCTGCTCGTCGGCTTCCAACCGGTCGACCCGGCCCCGAAGCTGTGCCCGACCGACCTCGACCTCGAACGGCTCCTCGGCAGCTAAGAAGCTACGACGATTCTTCGCCAGCCACACCGCCAGCTTTTCGATCATCTGCTCGGCCCGCTCCCGCTCCCGGCGTGCGATCCAGCCGTCCCCAAGGTCGACCGACTCCAGCTTGGCCCGCAGCATCGCTTGTAGCTCCGCCGCACTCGCGCCGCTGCCAGCCTCCGCTGCGACCTCGTGCACCACGGTGCCGATCCGCTGTCTAAGACCAGGCTCGGTACCGCCACCGGCGCGGCGCTCCAACAACCACCTAAGCCCACAATCAGAGAAGCTCTCCAGCGCCGACGGCGACACCGGAACCGGTTCGGTGGGTGCGATCAGGGGGCGATCGTCCGAGGCCGCTCGCAGACCCCACCACTGTTGTGGGTCCGCGCCGGGCACCCCCGCAGCGGACAACTGCGCCAACACGGCCGCCGCGGCCCGGCGGCGCGGGCCTGCAGCTGCGGCACCCTCAGATTCGGTGACCACACGGCGCAGCTGGGCAACCAACGACGGCAGACTCAGCATCGCCGGCACGTTACCGGCGTTCCGGCGCTGCGAGTCACGGTGTGCGTACGGGTCGACGCGTGTGAGAGCGGCATCAGAGTCAACGTCGTCAGGGACGACACGTTCGTCAGGAACAATGTTATCGAGGAACCGCGAGGGCTGGTTGTCCTCGTCGGCTACCGCGGTCACTAGCAGACGGCGTCGGGCACGCGTCACCGCAACGTAGAATAGCCGCCGCTCCTCATCCAGCACCTGCTGGTACGCCGCAGCTCGCGCCGCCTGACCGTCGAGCGCGCGCCCGGCGGCAAGCTCCACTAGGTCAGCCGAGCCGAGGATGCCGCCGCGCAACCGGAGATCGGGCCAGAGGTCCTCCTGCACCCCGGCCACGACAACCAGGTCCCACTGCAACCCTTTTGTGGCGTGCGCTGTGAGCAGCCGCACTCCTGCCACGTACGCCCGGTCGGCGGCGAATACCTCGGATGGAAGCTGTTGTCCGTGCAGGTGGTCAATGAACAACTCCAGCTTGGCGCCGGGCATCCGGTCGCTAAAGCGTGCCGCTGTCTCGCATAGCTCGATGACCGCATCGAGGTCACGATCCGCGGCGGCACCGGCGCTGCCTCCCCGAGCGCTGCGCGCTTGCCACCGCTGCGCCAGGTCCGTGGCTTGCCACATTTCCCACACCACTGTCTCCGCGCTGGCGTCCGGCGCTGCGGCCGCCTCCCTCGTCACCTCGATTAACCGTGCGACGCGACGTGCCGGTGCGCACAATCGCGGTTCGATACCGTCCAACAGCGATGTGTCGGATATCGCCTCGGCCAACAGACTGCCCGAGGACAGTCGCGAGCTGGAGTCGTTGGCGCTAGTTGCGCGCACCCGCAATGCTTGTCGAAGCCGTCGCAGCCCCACCGGGTCACCGCCACCCAGCTCGGCAAGCAGCAGCGCCTCGATCGTGGCATCGGCGACCGGGCCGGAAACAAGGGCACACCGCAGCAGCCACAGCAACGGAGCCACTCCGGGCTGCTCGGCCAACGGAAGCGGAGACCCGGCACCGACGACTGGCACGTTTGCGGCCAACATTACCCGTCTTAGCGTCGTCAGCGAGCGGGAGGCTGAACGCACCACAACCGCCATAGCGTGCCACGGCACATCGTGCAGCAGGTGGGCCTGGCGCAACTCCGCCACGATCAACGCAGCCTCCTGGCTAGTGGAGGCCAGCACGTGCACACTGGCGCTTGCCGGAGGCTGGTCGTAACTGTCGATGGCAGTTACTGGCCCGCTCAGTTTCCGTTGCGCTCCCGGCCCTCTGATATGCGCGGCGACCTGACTGAACGTGGGTAGTAGTGCCGGGTCGCTGCGATAGCAGGTTCGAAGCGACAGCGTCGGCGCCAGGCGACCATTGGCGGCGGCAAACCGCTCGGCAAACCGCCGCACACAATCGGGGTCCGCACCTCGAAAGCCATAGATGGACTGATCGGGATCAGCGAAGGCCACCAAGAAGCGACCTCCCCCAGCAAGTAGCTGCAGCAGCTCTTCCTGAGCCGGATCGCAGTCGTGATATTCGTCGACGTAGAGGTGGGTGTACTGGCGACGCTGCTGCGCCAACAGCTGGCGGTCGCGCCGCAGCGCGGTGATAGCGGCCCGGATCAGCTCGGCGGGGTCGTAGGCGGTGCCCGCCGAGAGACTTGCATCGCGGAGCTCAGTGACATCGGCGTATTGCTGCATGAATGCCGCGGCGGCGCGCCACTCGGCTCGGCCCTGCCGGGCGCCCCACCGGTCCAACTTTACCGGATCGATCCCCCGCTCATAGGCACGTGAGAGCAGATCTCGCAGCTGCGTAGCGAACCCGCGCGTGTGCAGCGCGGTCCACAGCTGGGTTGGCCAGCGGACGCCGGTACCGGCAGAGTCTCCGGCTAGAAGTTCTCGGATCAACAGATCCTGTTCGGGACCCGATAACAGTCGCGGTGCTGGATGGCCGCGCGCGGCGGCTAACGTACGCAGCAGTCCGAACGCGTAGCTGTGAAATGTGCGAGCCAGCGGCGGCGCGGTCACGGTCCCCAGGGCTCTGGTGATGCTATGCCGTAGCGTGGCTGCCGCGCGTCGACCAAAGGTCAGCAGCAACACCTGCGACGGGTCCGCGCCACGCCGGATACGCTCGGTGGCCGCAGCCTGCAGCGTGGTGGTCTTGCCGGTACCAGGTCCGGCGAGCACCAGCAGCGGCCCGGCAATATGTTCGACTACGCGGCGCTGCTCGCCGTCGAGCGCAAGCTGGGAAGTGGCGCTGGGCTGCGCAACGGGACGCACCAAGGCATAGCTCGGCACAATCGTCGATGTCACAGCTGCCATCACAGCAGCAGGCTATGACACTCCAGGGAAAACGCCGTCGCGCGCACCCTTACTAACCGTGGAGGACCGACCAATTCTGTAGCTATCCGTGCTACAGTTGTAGCCATGAGCAGGGTGATCAGTCAACGCGAGCTGCGCAACGACAATGGGCCAGTCCTGCGTGCGGTGGCAGACGCGGGCGAAACTTTCATCATCACCCGCAACGGTGTACCTAGCGCCGAGCTAAGACCTGTGCGCAAGCGCCCCACTTTTGCTACCCGAGACACGTTTGTTCATGGTCGAGAGTATGCCCCCCATCGAAATGATCGGTTTTCTGAACTTCGCGCCGACCTCGACAAAGTTATAGACACTGAGGCCAGTCTATGAACTCCGAGACCCGCGGGCTCCTCGACACCAGCGTGGTCATCGACCGAGCAGTAATAGATCCGGCTGCACTTCCGAACGCGTGGGCGCTCAGCGCGGTCACTCTTGCCGAACTAAGCGCCGGGCCGCATCTGACCGACGACCCCGCAACTCGCGCCGAGCGTCAACTCGATCTTCAATGGGCCGAATCCAGCGTGGAGCCCGTACCTTTCACCTCCGACACCTCACGTATTTTCGGCCGGCTTTGCGGGCTCGTACACGCGGCGGGACGCAAACCCCGGCCCAAGGCTCTTGACCTCATGATCGCCGCTACCGCAGTAGAACAAAGCGTCGCGTTGTACACGCGCAACCCTAAGGACTTTCGGGGGTTGGAATCCGTTGTGACCGTTATGCAACTGTAGTCAAAAACTACCGCACGCTCGAGAAGATTACCCGAACGAGCTCGCACCACAGCCTTACCGCAAGGCAAGCGCACCGGCGATGGTCCATTCGATGAGAGCATCGGCCATAATCGAGGAATGTCAGACAACGCTGCGGGTGTGACCGTATCCGAACTCAGCGGCGGCAGGCTCCCCCGTAAGCAACGTCGTACCCAGCTGCTGGCCGCAGCGCGGCAGGTTTTCGTCGCGTCGGGATACCACGCGGCGGCGATGGATGACATCGCCGAGCAGGCCGGGGTCTCGAAGCCGGTGCTGTATCAGCACTTCCCAGGAAAACTGGAGCTGTACTTAGCGCTGCTCGAGGAGCAGGCGGTTGAGTTGGTGGAGCGGGTGCGGGCCGCCATGACCTCCACCTCCGACAACCGGCTCCGAGTTCACAACGCGATGGCCGCTTATTTCGATTTCGTCGATGCCGACGGTGAAGCCTTTCGCTTGATCTTCGAATCCGATCTGCGTAACCAGCCGGAGGTCGCCGCGCAGATGGAACGTGCCGCACGAACCTGTATGTCGGCGATCGCTGACTTGATCAGCACCGACACAGGCTTTTCGCGGGAACGCGCCGAGCTGCTGGCAATAGGAGTCACCGGCGCCGCCGAGCTGGCCGCTCGTTACTGGCTCGCGGGCGGCCGCTC
>JBGTNI010000047.1:0-91844 GCA_041743105.1 Mycobacteriales bacterium
CCTCACAGCGGTCTCGGCGGTGACGAGTTGTTCCGTTTACCTACCAGACCCGCCGCAACGATGCTGTAATGACGCCGCATGTTACTAATTCGACACAAGGAGCTAGGAGTCAAACGTGGAGGTAGGTGAGCGACTTCTGACCCCCAGCGAAGTCGCCGCACTGTTCCGAGTCGATCCGAAAACGGTGACTCGATGGGCAGCGGCCGGTCGTATCAGCAGTATCCGCACCCCCGGCGGACACCGTAGATTCCGTGAGTCCGAAGTGCTAGCGCTGCTGGCATCCGGCGGCGCGCCGATCGACGAAGACCTACCGTGAAACGCTCCTTCCAGCCTGTCGTACGTTCCGAGGTGTGATCAGCGGGCTGCTCGGCTAGAGATCTAGCAAGAGGTTCTCCAAAACGGCCTACACCGGTAACGTGCAAGGTCTCTGATGCGCGGCGTCCCATGTGGAGGCTGCACCTGACAAACAGCGGGGGGAGGAAGCTGGTGGCGCGCACCACTTCATCGGCGTCAGTTGCTTCCGGCTGGCGGCCCCTCGTCCTCGGTGTGGTACTCGCTACCCTCAGCCCCCTCATCGTGGCCTGCGGCTCGCAGACGTCCGGAATCGTTATCAACCTCTATAATGGGCCGCAAGAAAATTTCTCTACGATCATCGATCGCTGCAACGACCTCGCACGCGGCAAATACCGCATCAAACTCCGTCAACTCCCCCGCCATGCTGAAGGCCAACGCGAGCAGCTGGTGCGACGCCTCGCCGCCGGTGACGCAGGTCTCGACGTGATGCTCATGGATATAACGTGGGTCGCCGAGCTAGCCGAAGCTGGGTGGATCCGAGAATGGACCGGCGAGCAAACGCGCCAGGTCGAAGACGGCACTCTGGCTAAGCCGTTGGAGACTGGGCGGTGGAACAACAAGCTTTACGCCGCGCCGTATAACACCAACGTTCAGCTGCTGTGGTACCGCTCGGACTTAGTTCAGACTCCGCCGAAGACCTGGAAAGAGCTGATCGAAGCGGCAGATAAACTCGCCGCGGCCGGCAAACCGCACTACGCCGAAGTTACCGGCGCACAGTACGAAGGCCTCGTGGTTTGGTTCAACGCGCTGGTTGCCTCCGCCGGCGGCGGCATAGTCTCCGACGACGGCACGAAAGGAGTGCTAGACGCTGGCGCGCTCAAGGCTCTCCAGACGATGAAAGCCTTCGCCACCTCGCGGGCGGCCGATCCGTCGCTGTCCAACACGCAAGAGCAGGAAGCCAATCTGGCGTTCCAATCGGGCGCAGCGGCATTCCAGCTCAACTGGCCGTTCGTCTACACCGCAACCCGCGACACCAATCCGCAGCTGTTCAGCAAGCTCCGCTGGGCTCCCTATCCCGGCATCGACGGGCCGGGTAGATCCCCGCTAGGCGGCGCGGTCTTCGCAGTGGGCAAGTACTCCAAACATCCGAAAGAGGCGTTCGAGGCGGCGCTGTGCCTCCGCGATCCGGTAAGCCAGAAGATCGCCGCCGTGAAGGATGGCCTCCCGCCGACCATCCGCTCGGTGTACGACGATCCCGAATTCATCGCGGCGTATCCGATGCGCGACGCGATCCTGCAGGCCCTCGAAACCGCCGGGCAACGGCCACACACGCCGTTCTACCAGAACATCTCCACGACGATGTCGACGGTGCTCTCGCCACCACGTGCGATCGACCCCGAAGCCACACTGGACAGGCTACGAGACGAGATCTCGGACGCGCTGCAATCCAAGGGGGTGCTGCCATGAGACCTTCGAGGACGCACTCACGCCGCGACGGCACAGGCAAAGCCAAGCGCAAGCCAGTGACCGAAGGCACCAAGGCCGAGCGGCGCCTAGGGCTACTGCTGTGCGCGCCCGCGGCGCTGACGATGCTGCTGGTCGCCGGCTGGCCAATTGTGTATTCGTTCCTGCTGTCATTCCAGCGCTACGACTTGCGATTCCCCGACGCGCGCGGCTGGATCGGGTTCGACAACTACGTCACGGTACTCACTAACCAGTACTGGTGGACGGCGTTCACGGTCACCACCGTGATCATGGTGGTGACCGTTGCGATCGAACTGGTGCTGGGTATGGCGTTGGCCATGATCATGCACCGCACCTTGGCCGCGCGCGGCCTGCTACGCACCGCGGTGTTGATCCCCTATGGCATCGTGACAGTAGTGGCCGCATACGGCTGGAAATACGCATGGACCCCGGGCACCGGTTGGCTCGCCGGGTTCTTGCCGGAGGACGCAGCACCTCTCACCGAACAGATTCCCGCACTGGGAATCATTGTGCTGGCCGAGGTCTGGAAGACCACCCCGTTCATGGCGTTACTCCTGCTGGCCGGGTTAGCGTTGGTCCCAGACGAGCTGCATCGGGCCGCCGAGATGGACGGTGCCAGCCGATGGCAGCGTTTCACCAAGGTGACTCTGCCGCTGATGAAACCGGCGATCTTAGTCGCGCTGCTGTTTCGTTCTCTGGATGCGTTCCGTATCTACGACAACATCTACGTTCTCACCAACGGCTCGCAGTCCACCAGCTCAGTCTCCATCCTCACCTATCACAACTTGATCGGCGGCCTGAACCTTGGTATCGGCTCGACGCTGTCGGTGCTGATCTTCCTCACCGTGACGCTCATCGCGTTCATCTTCATCAAGATCTTCGGAGCGACGACGCCCGGCACAGATCGCAAGGAGCGGCGCTGATGGCTACCTCACGCCCGACACGTCTGAAATGGAGCGCCATCAACCTGGTGGTGGTGTTCTTCGCACTCACCCCGGTGCTCTGGATCGTGTCGCTATCGCTCAAGCAGCCGAGCACCTTCGGCGACGGGAACTTCATCCCCCGTAAATGGACTTTAGACAACTACCTCGACATCTTCCGCACCGGCGGCTTCGCCCGCCCACTACTCAATTCCATTGGCATCGGGCTGATCTCCACCGCGATCGCGGTGGTACTGGGAATTTTCGCCGCATACGCCATCGCCCGGCTGAATTTTCCCGGTCGACGCGTGATGCTCGGCGCGGCGCTACTGATCGCGATGTTCCCACAGGTGTCTCTGGTGACGCCGCTGTTCCAGATCGAACGGTCGCTGCAGTTGTTCAACACCTGGCCGGGACTGATCCTGCCGTACGTCACGTTCGCACTACCGCTGACGATCTACACCCTCTCGGCGTTCTTCCGCGAGATCCCGTGGGAGCTTGAGAAGGCCGCGAAAATGGACGGCGCCACCGCATTTCAGGCGTTCCGGCACGTGATTGTGCCGCTAGCGACGCCCGGTGTGGTCACGGCCGCGATCCTGGCGTTCATTGCATGCTGGAACGACTTTCTATTCGCAATCTCACTGACGTCGTCGGATTCGGCGCGCACCGCCCCGGCGGCGATCTCCTTTTTCACCGGTGCATCTCAGTACGAGGACCCAACGGGTTCGATCGCGGCCGCGGCAGTCGTGATCACGATCCCGATAGTGATTTTTGTACTCGTATTCCAGCGCCGCATCGTCAGCGGACTGACCTCCGGCGCAGTGAAAGGTTAAGAGGCTATGGCTGAGATCGTGCTCGATGGAGTCACCAAGCGCTATGACGACGGTGGCATCGCCGTCGATGATGTCAATATCGCGATCGCCGATCGTGAACTGCTGATCCTGGTCGGGCCGTCTGGCTGCGGGAAATCCACCACTTTGAACATGATCGCCGGTCTGGAAGACATCAGCGAAGGTGAGCTGCGCATCGGGGGCGAGCGGATGAACGAACGCGCACCTCGCAACCGCGACATCGCGATGGTCTTTCAGTCCTACGCGCTATATCCCCACATGAGCGTGCGGGACAACATGGCCTTCCCACTCAAGCTCGCGGGGATGGATAAGGCAACGATTAACACAAAGGTCGCGGAGACGGCCGAGATTTTGGAACTCACCGAACATCTGAGTCGTAAGCCTGGCAACCTCTCCGGCGGTCAGCGCCAACGGGTGGCCATGGGGCGCGCCATCGTGCGCAGCCCACGCGCGTTCCTGATGGATGAGCCGCTGTCCAATCTCGATGCCAAGTTGCGGGTGCAGATGCGTACCGCGATCGCGAGGTTACAAAAGAGCCTCGGCACCACCATGGTGTACGTGACACACGATCAGACCGAGGCCATGACGTTGGGAGATCGCATTGCGTTGATGCGCAGCGGCGTGGTCCAGCAGATCGGCTCCCCGCAAGAGCTGTATGAACAGCCGAAGAACCTATTCGTCGCCGGTTTCATCGGCTCCCCGGCGATGAACTTCTTCACCGGGGAAATTACCGATAACGCTGTGTCCACTCCGATAGGGAGTATCCCACTCCCCGATAGACACCGCCGTGCGTTAGAGACACGTACCAACGGAGCACGTGAGGTCGTAGTAGGGCTACGACCGGAGGCGTTCGAGGACGCCTCGCTGGTGGGCGACGCATCCCACGGAGTGACGTTCACCCAGTGCGTCGATATCGTGGAATCGGTGGGCTCGGCCAAGTTTGCCTACGTAAACGTGGATTCAACCGCCAAACCCAGCAAGGTTAGTGAACTCGCCGCGGAGACCGGCGCGGCGGAAGTTTTCGGGGGCTCCCAGATGGTCGCGCAGCTGGATCCACGGTCACAGGCTCGGGAAAGCGAAGACCTAGAACTCTGGTTCGAACCCGGAGATATGATCCTGTTCGAACCCGAACATGGGGAGAATCTGCTGATAGCACAGCAGCCGAATGCGACGGTTGCGCCACCCCGCTAGGTTCGACGATGGCGACCAGCTCTCGGCTGTCGACCGCTGAGCAGACGATGCTTCGGCGCCGCGAGCCCAGGAGGTGCATCGTTACCCCGGGGCACGCCCAGCATCTGGTCGCCCCAGCCCGCTACGTCCTTCCACTCCCTGGCACGACGAGGAAGATCCGCTTCGCTGAGTCTCGCAACCGCTAAAATCCCGGCGTCGCCGTAGAGCTGGTGAATGAGCTCGAACCATACCGCGCCTTGACGGTAGGGCGAGTTGAGCGGGGATTTAGGGGAGATGTCGGGCCGTTCCGGTCCGAACCGATCCAGCTGCCAATCGTGCATTGCCGGGTCGACAAGCCTGGTCGAGTCCGGGTAGGTACGTGCGGCCACCCGGTTGCCGACCCATGTCGCGTATCCCTCCAGGACCGCTGCCAGTGCTGCAGAACGCTGGCGGCCGGGGACGCGAGCCAGTGCGGGGGCTTGCGCAGCAAAGTTTGCATGTGCGCTTTCGTGAACCAACATTGCGCGTAACTGCGCCGCCGCCGTGTGGGCTAGCACATAGCCGGCCTGTCCGGCTGAGAGATAGAAACCCTCGCAGTCGGCGTTCACCCAGACGGTGTTCGTCCCAGCGTCGTACTTACCATGCACGTCTACTAGTTCCCGCCCGCAGTGGAATCCCCGCTCGAGCCCGGCGGCGAACCATGCCGCTTCGCGAGCCCAGCGACGGAGGGTACCTGACAGCCCGGTGCGTACATCGGAATTCTCGGCCCGGAGCTGACGTTGCAGTGCATGGTCGACCAGGTCCCGCAGCGCAAGCTCGCGCGACGTGGCGGTGCGAAGTTCTGGACACGCGCCGCGCGCCGGAAGCGCCCCGTACTCTTCGGCCAGCTGCAAGGCCGCGTCGAAATACTGGTCGGCTTGTATCGCGAGTTCGGCGCGAACGCCGTCTCGGTCGGGATCGACGGAGCGGGAGGTGGTACCGCAAACTACCCGTTGGGCCAGCTTAGAATTGTAAGTCACCATGCGCCTCTGACGCTAGAGAGCTAGCCAGGCCGAGCGACACCCGCGATGGGCATTCCACCGATACGAATCTTTTCAATCTTAACGCTTTGACCTGGCGCTGGGGCGTGAATCATCTTCCCGCTACCGATGTAGATGCCTACATGGCTCACTCCGCCGTAGAAGAACACCAGGTCGCCGGAGGCTAGGGAGCCCAGGGAGACCTTGCGCTTCAGCGTCGCCCACTGCTGCCGGGCCGAATGAGGCAGTTTCACGCCGGCCTGGCGCCACGCCATCTGGGTGAGACCCGAGCAGTCGAAGGAGTGCGGGCCGGCGGCACCAAAGGCGTAGGGTTTGCCCAGTTGGGCATACGCGTACTTCACGACCGCTGCCGCGTTACCCGAGGCCGAGCCGTCGTAGACGCCGGTAATGCCGTCTTCGACCTCTTTCGGGGCAAGCTTTTTCCACAGCTCCTTCCACTTATCGAAGTCGGCCTGTAGCGCCTTCTTCTGCTTTTCCGCCGACTCAGTGGTTTCTTTGCGTTGCTGGACCTCTGTGTCAATGCCTTCCTTGGCCTCATTCAGCTTCTTGCTGGCGGCCCGGTACTCGCGCAATGCCTTACTGTTTTCGGCGTTGAGTACCTCGATGTAGGAGAGCTGATCGAGCATGGCCTCGGGGCTGCCGCTGCTGAGAACCCCACCGGCGGAGACATTGCCGCCGTTGACGTAGGCGGCCGCCCCTAACTTGCCGATTTTGGCGCTGGTCTGGTCGTGGCGGTGTTGCAGCTCGCCAAGTTTGGATTCCAGTTCTTGCTGACGCTGCTGGCCGGCTTCGAGCTTGTCGCGCGCCCGGTTGAGATTCTCATTGGCGTTGCGCATCTTCGTGGTCAGCTGCTTGACCTGGCTGCGCACCTCAAGCAACGACGGCTCGGCGTTCGCGATCGACGGGTTCCATATCACCGAGACCACGGCGGAGGTTGCAACAAGCGCCATTGCGAACGTCGCGAACAGAGCGCGACGCAACCGCATTCCAAGACAGTCCACATCGTGAACGTACGACTCGAAAAGCTTCATCAAGCAGGTTTTGGGCAGTTATGACCGACTTGACCACCTGGCATTGCCTGATTACCGTCATCTTACCCGCTGAACGGCGCGCATGGCCGGCCGAACGTGCCACTCAGCTAACAGCTCGACCTGATTTCGCCAAGGTCCTGATGTCAGCCTCTCGCCCGGTTACAGTCAGCCCAACAAACCGTGGTGTGGTCACCTCTCGATCAAAGGAATTGTATGCGTCTCATGCGCGCGCTATTCCCAGCCCTGCTCCTACCTCTGGTGCCGCTCGGTGCCCTGTCGGTCGCCACACCGGCGGCCGCTGAGGAGTGCGGACTTCGACCCGAAACCAGCTACAGCTGTGAACTTCCCGAATGCAGACCAGAGTTGATTGGACATATACGTTGGAGCAACAATGTAGAGTTCCGTTGCGAAGCGGAACGGATAAGCGATTATTCCGAGCGGTACCTCCTACAATGGCGTCGGACCGGCCAGGTGTACACGTAGAAATTTGGTCTCTGCGGGGTGAAGGTAGAGTCAGCCGGCTATCGGCTGACTCTACGAATGAGCCGACAACTGCCCCGGTGGCCACTAGCCACAACCCCTCAGCTCACTCCGGCGTAGGAGTGCAGACCAGTTTGCACCAGGTTGATGACGAAGAGGTTCACCATCATGGTGGCCCAGCCCAGCAGCACGATGTACACTGCGCGCTTGCCACGCCACCCGGATGTCGCCCGCGCGTGCAGGTACGCCGCATACACCACCCAGGAGATGAATGCCCACGTCTCTTTAGGGTCCCACCCCCAATAGCGGGTCCATGCGGCCTCAGCCCAGATAGCCCCCGCGATCACGGCGAAGGTCCAGAGCGGGAACGCCAGGGCATGCACCCGGAATGTCAACCGCTCCAGGCTGTCAGCGGCAGGAAGTCGTGGCCCCAGCGTGAACGGGAAGCTCAGGGGTCGCGCACCCGATGAGATCCGCGCGTTCGAGGTTCGCGTGTCATAGCCATGCCGGATTAGATACAGCACACCGCAGACGAACCCGAATAGGAAGATGCCGCTGGAGATAGCGGCGGCGCTTACATGGATCCTCAGCCAGACCGAATTCAACGCCGGCACCAACGGAGCCGCATCGGCGTACAGCACCGTTCCTGCCAGGCCCAACAACAGCACTACCGGGAGCAGCACAAAAACCCCGAGATGGCGCAGCTGCCGGCGAGTCACACATGCCACGAGCCAACTGACCACGCCCACGAGGCAGACCACGCAGATGAACTCGTACATGTTTCCCCACGGCACCCGATCCGCTGCTGCACCACGCGCAATCAACGAACCGACTTGGCACAGCGCGCCCAGCACGGTCGCAGCTATGGCCGCTCGGCGGAGCACTCCGATCCAGCCGACGCTCGACTCATCGCGGGGTTGGGATTCTGGGTCCGCGGCACTGCCTGACTCGACGTCACCTGGCACCGCGTCATCGCCGCCCGCGCCAACGAGCGCCGACTGGCGAACAGTACGCGTATCGGGCCGGCGGACCACCGCCGCGACCGCCCCCTGAGCGCCAAAGGCGTATTCGATCGCATAACACGTCATGGCCAGGGCGTAGACCACGATGGCCCACAGCAGCAGCGAATTGGAGAGGTCGGCAAGGCTCTCGTTGGTCGGCATCTCTAGAAACTCAGTCCTCACGACTTGCTAGATATTGAGGGGTTAGGGAAATCTTCGAAGTCTGGCTGCTGCGAGGTGACCTCACGTACCGCGTTTACGATACGACTGAACTCCGCGGCGAATGCCTCCGAGTCGGCCCGGGTCAGTCCCGCAAGCTCAATCGTGGTCCCGATACCGGCTCCACCCACGCCGCACCGCACGAACAGTCGGCGTCGTCGAGTGAACAGCGAGACGAGCAGACCTAGCACCATCGCCGCGGCCCCGCCGAGCGCGGTCAGTCGACCGGGATCGTGAGAGACCTCCACACTCATCCACTGTTTGGTTCCCACGAACGTCACCTGGGATCCGTCGTCGAGTTTCCACGTCTCACCCGGTCGCAGAAAGGCCGAACCCACGAGGTCTAGATCGCCCGCAGCGACCCGCTGCTGATCCAGCGAGTACACCGAGCGGGGGATACCCGAATCCAGGCCGGTATCGCCTTGGTAGCCCAGCAACGTTATGCCCTCGTTGCGTCGGGTCGGATACTCCGAGCGGACATAGGGCGGCAGCGGCGGCGCCGTCGGCACGTACACCCCCTCGAATGCGACCTGCACGTTCGGGGCTCTGTCCTGCCCGTCGGGGTCTTGGTTGGCGTCAGGGAGCACCACCACGCCGTCGCTGGACAGGCCGTTGTCTTTGGGCAGGAAAGGTGTGGGGCTTTCAAAAACCGTGCCGTACCGATCTGTGTAGCGCAGAATCGGCGCGTACCCGTGGTTAATCAAGAACACACCCGCGCCGTCCATGCGTAATGGACGATTGACCTCCAGGGTGTAAGGCGTGCGAGGTTCGGTGGTTCGTGCACCCGAGTCGTCATCGCTTTTATCGGCCTCGTAGCGCACGTCGGCCTCGTACCGCACCGGCTGGCCATTGGGCAGGAATTGTGCCCGGAAATCACTCATCGACAGGCAGAACGGCGTGATGGCACTGTCGGCGACCAACTGTCCCCGCTCGAATTGGTCATATGACTGCACCGTGTTGCAGAACTGGCTGTCCTCCACGATCACGGCGCCACCCTTCCAGCCCCACAACCCGCCAACTGCGACTCCGATCAGCACCACTAACAGCGCAAAATGGAATACCAGGTTCCCCAGCTCGCGTAGCTGACCTCGCTCGGCGGACAGCGTAATCGAACCGGAGGGCTCGGTGACCTGTCGGATACGACGCCAGCGCACGCCACGCAACGTAGAACGCACCGTATCGGCAAGCTCGGCAGGAGAGCGCGTAACCGGGCCGACCGTGGCGTGCAGCGGTAGCTTGGAAAGTCGTGCCGGGGCGGCCGGCGGGCCGGTGATCAACGGAAGCAGATGCACCCGCACGCGAGAGATCAAACAACCGGTCAACGAGACGAACAGCAGCAGGTAAATCGCCGCGAACCACGGTGAGCCAAAGACGTCGAACGCCCAGAACCGATCCAGGATCGGCGCCAGCGTCGGGTGGGCGTCGTAGTAGGCGGCGACATCGGCAGGGCTGATGTCGCGTTGCGGAAACGTTGCGCCGGGCACAGCTGCCATGGCAAGCAGAAACAGCAGCACCAGCGCGGTGCGCATGCTGACGAGCTGACCCCATAGTCGGCGGGCCTGGAATGTCATGGCGCGCAGCATCGCGGTAGCCTTGCGGGCATCAGATCCCGATCTGACCGACGCCGACGATGCCGCGGAGCCAGATCACGCCGTCGTTCCACAGACCGGTCAGCAGCAGTAGACCGACTCCGATCAGCATGGCGCCGCCGACGCGGCGGACCAACCCGCCGTGACGTCGCAGCCACCCGGTGGCAAACGCGAACCATCGCAACCCCAGCGCACAACACAGGAACGGAACACCCAAACCCAGTGCATACGCCGCCGAAAGGACCGCGCCACGGGTAGCGGAACCTTCCACGAACGACAGGCCCTGCACCGCCGCCAGGGTGGGACCAAGGCACGGCGTCCACCCCAACGCGAACACCGCACCCAGCACCGGGGCGCCCAACAGCCCGGAAGCCGGCAGCAGGTTAGGGCGCAGCTGGCGACCGAGCCCGGGTATCCAAGCGGGAATCCAGTCTAGGAACACCAATCCCATCAGCAGGACAAGCGCGCCCACCACCTGCTCGATCACCGGCTGGTAGGACAACAGCAGGCGACCGACGCCACCGAATGCGGCACCGAGCAGGGTGAAGATCACCGCGAAGCCAAGCACGAATAGCGCGGTGCCCAGAACCGCGATCGAGCGTGTGGCGCCGCGATGGCGCTCGGCGTCGGACCCGGTCAAGCCGGTGACATAGGAAACGTAGCCAGGGACCAGTGGTAACACACACGGGGAGGCGAAGCTCACCATGCCGGCAAGCGCGCTTACCGAGATGGCGACAAGGAGGGGACCGTGGGTGGCGGCGTCGGCGAACCCGTTAGCCGGGGACACGGATCGGACGCTGTCCTGGGGGATGGCTCATCGTCGCATTCTGACACCGGCGGGATCTCGGCCCGTTCAGCGGGGTTTGACATTGTGACTGAGGGAGCAGGCGCGTGAGCTGCCAGCTCCGCACGAAGCTCACGGGCGGCTTTTCGAGACTTACGCCGCCTGAACAGCCGATACCCGACAAGCGCCGCCATACTCACCCCCGCGGCGACCGCGACCGCGGGCAGCGCAGTCGCGGCCAGACTAGTCCCCAGTGCCGCCTTCAAGCCCGTTGCCGCCGCGTATGCCAAACCAGCAGTGAACGCGCCGGCGGTGAGCTGACGCAACCCATGCTTCCACCACTTTCCTTCCGATAATCGACTGGACAGCGCACCCGCCCCGAAAAGGCCCAACCCACCGGCAGCCATCGAGAGCGGCAGTGCAAGTCCTCCCGACAGCACTCCCGTCGCCACCCCAATGTATGGCAGCGTAGGCAACAAAGCTCCCAGGCCGAAAGCAGTGAACGATGATATGGCTGCATTACGTGGCTGCGCCGGATCATCGGGAAGTTCCCCTATCTTGAGAGTGATGTAGTGGTCTTCGCCCACCGCCCGATTGGCCCACAGACCCTTTATGGCGGCGGAAACCTCCTCCTGCGAGAGCTGTGGGTGTCTCGCCGTGAGCCGTAACGCATGATCGGCTCGCACTCCTTCGGGATCGTCGCGTAGGCGAGCACGGACTTCGTTCACCGTCCGCGTTATCCGCTCGTTGTCAGTTTTCACCGAGACGTATTCGCCGGCGCCCATAGACGCAGCTCCGGCGATGCCTCCTGAAGCCGCAGCCGTGAGGATGGCCGGCGCGATCGCTCCGCCGCCGGCCATGGCAGCTATGAGCCCCAGCGTGCTGGACGCACCGTCCATGTAGCCGAACACTCCAGCCCGCAGCCATTGCTTGGAGTTTTCACCCAGCTGGGCTAACCGGCGGCGCACACCGGCCGCCCATTCCTGACCCGGCGCGTACCGGGGCATCGGCAACGAGCCGACAGCTGCCTGAGCCATCACACCTCTTCAAAGCGCCGCGGCCAGCTGACGCTGGCCACTACTTAGGTAAGCCTAAGGATAGTCCCGATCCAGGTGACATGGGGTGGTTATGACCCGGATGCGACTTTGCTCACGAGAGGACTGAGTTGTTGCGCCGAAACTGGCTTCCGAAACACCGCCGCTATCCGACCTTCGCGGTCGATAACGATGGTGGCTGGAATGGCGTTGGGCGGGGTGTCACGAAAGGCCAAGGCGACCCGGCCGGCGGGGTCGAAGATACTGGGGTAGGGCACCCGATGAACCCTGTGGAACGCGGCGGCTTTGTCTCGGGAATCGCGCACGTTCACTCCTATGAACCGAACGTCTTCGTCATACGTCGCCTCGGCTACCTCCACCAGATGCGCGATCTCGGCTCGGCAAGGCGAGCACCACGAACCCCAGAAGTTCAGCACGATCACGGTGCCACGGTAACTACGCAGTGAGAAGTCTCCGCCGTCGACGAGTTCACCCGTGACGTCGGGAGCGGTGGGTCGGTCTTGCCGCGCGTACTGCGTGAGCGTGCCATCGCCGGAGACGAAGCCGCGACTGCCCGCATCCTGCCCGCCGCCGCCAGCGGCGCATCCATTCAACAGTCCGAGCAGCAGCGTGCAGCAGAGCACGGTGAGGAGCGTGGAGTGAGCTAGGCGTATCACCGTAAACCCTGTCATCGAAGACCCTGTCACCGTAGGACCCGGGCGGCACGATCATCGGCCAGTGCGGCAGCCACCAGCTCCGGCGCCGGAACGTGGTAGGTGATGCCAGTGAGATTCGGGCCGCGGAATGTCAATGACGTCACGCTGCCCAGTGCGCACTGTCGTCGGCTCGGCGAATGCCACAGACGTTGGCCACTGAGGTGGCGACGCACAATCCAGATCGGCAACTGGTGGCTTACGAGCAGGGCAGCTCCTCCCGCCGCCATATTTCGCGCGGCGTGCACCGCCGCGGTCATTCGCACGGCGATGCTGCGATATGGCTCATCCCAGGACGGTCGAAACGGGTTGTATAGCCGATGCACGTTCCGCAAGAGGTCGCGGCGACGCAGGCGACGGCCAGCGAAGAAGTTCTGCGATTCCAGTAACCGCTCATCGGCGGCTACCGCGAGGCCGAATCGATCCGCGACCACCTGAGCCGTCTGCTGTGCGCGTTCTAAAGGACTCGCCGCAACGTATCTCACCGGCTGACCTAGGGAGTTCTCGGCGAGGTAAGCCCCCGCCACTACCGCCATCTGCTCACCGCGGACGCTGAGCCGGAACCCAGCGGCCCGGCCATAGAGGATCTTCTCCGGATTGTGCACCTCGCCGTGGCGCACAAGGTGCACCACCGTAAGGCCGAGCTGTTGGTCGGTCATGGGGCGTTCGCGCTCCTGTTCGGGTTTAGGGTACGGCAGTCCTGGGACAACATGACACAAGATGTCGCCGTGGTCTCAGCTGCGGGGCGTGACGAGTTCGCCTCGGGTTTCGGCACTGTTCATGCAGCCGCCCGCGCCGCCGCCTGGGCCGCACCTGGCAGAGCTTCGGCTACCCGCTGCACCACGTTGGCGTCGTGCGCTGCCGAGACGAACCATGCCTCGTACGGACTGGGCGGCAAATACACTCCCGCGTCGAGCATGGCATGGAAGAACGCCGCAAACACCTCGCCCCGTTGCCGCTTCGCGGTAGTGAAGTCGATGACGGGATACTCGCTGAAGAAAACGCTGAACAGGTTACCGGCTTGGTTGAGTCGATGCGGCACGCCGACATCGCGCAGTGCCGCCGTGGTCAGCTCGCCGAGCTGCCGCGCGGTCTCGTCGAGTCGCTGGTACGCCACGGCATCGGCGTGGCCAAGGGTCGCCAAACCGGCCGCGCAGGCCAGGGGATTTCCCGACAGTGTTCCGGCCTGATACACCGGTCCCAGCGGCGCCAACAGTGCCATCACGTCGGCGCGACCGCCGAAGGCCGCCGCCGGCAACCCGCCACCCATCACCTTGCCGAAGGTAAACAAGTCGGCCGCCACGCCTTCTAGGCCGTACCATCCACTAGGGGAGACACGGAAACCGGTGAGCACCTCGTCGATGATCAGCAGCGCGCCGTGAACGTCGCAGAGTTCGCGCAGCGTTGCGTTGAAGCCACGGCCGGGCGCGACGACACCCATATTCGCCGGAGCGGCTTCGGTGATCACCGCCGCGATCTGCCCCTCGTGCCTGGCGAATACCTCCCGCGCCGCATCGGAATCGTTGTAGGGCAACACGAGGGTCTGCGCCGCGCTGGCGCCGGTGACACCCGCGGAGTCCGGAATCGTCAAGGTGGCCGCACCGGATCCGGCCGCGGCCAGCAGGCCGTCACTGTGCCCGTGGTAACAGCCGGCGAATTTCACGATCAGGGGTCGGCTCGTGTAGCCGCGCGCCAGTCGCAACGCGCTCATGGTGGCCTCGGTGCCCGAGCTCACCAGGCGCAACTGGGCCACGGCGGGAAGCCGCTCGCACAGCAGCTCCGCAAGCTGGACTTCATAGGGACAGGGAGCACCGAACGAAGTGCCCCGCTCTGCCGCTTCGGCCAGAGCCGCTACCACGGCGGGATGGGCATGCCCGAGTAGCAGCGGGCCCCACGAGCAGACCAGATCTACGTACTCTCGACCATCGACGTCGTAGATATACGGACCGGAACCGCGTGTCATAAATCGCGGCGTGCCGCCCACGGCGCGGAAAGCCCGGACAGGTGAGTTCACGCCACCAGGGGTGACCCGTTGCGCCCGGTTGAACCAATCCTCGGAAGTAGACACTAGAGGGACGATACGCCGATCGGCGATCTAGCGGATGCCACCAGTCCAGCCCTGGGAATCGACTGAAATCGCGGTCGGAAGCGTACACTACGAGAACTTCTGGTGTGCTCGGAGATGCGTCCTTCTCTCCTTTTAACGAGATGGACATCACTGATGCACGATCGTGGCTTCCATACGTCACATAATCCCAAAAGTCGGATTTAACTTTCTCCGTACATTGCTACTTGGCAAAGAGCAACAGCTCCGTCGCGAAGAGAACCTTCGGTAGCCCCCAACCTCGTAGACTCCTCCGAACCTCAGGATGCGTGCGGCCGGAGGCACTGCGATCGGGGCCGCGACATCCCCCGTCGTTATCTAGCCCGATAGCGCCTCGATGGATGGCAAAGCTAGAGCACAGCGACCCATATAGGGCGCACAACAACTGGGCGACATGCGGTGCTTCTTCCCCACTGAATGAGCGCGTTACGGGCCTTTGTCGCCACTGGACGGAGCGGGGCGACCTGCCAGACGGTCGGCCAGCCACTGGGACGCGCCTGGCCTGCTGCCCCGTAGGTTTTCAGTCGCGATCGACTCTGCCATCGTGTGCGACGGCTCGGGGACGCCACCGGTGAGTAGCACCAACGCGGCAAGGGAGACGGCAACCGCTTGGCGCCGGAACCTCCCACGATGTTCATCCCGCTTTTATAGCACAGGCATGCTAATTAGACTGCTCCCCACCGTCGGCGTTTTGACCCCACGCGATAGGTATAAGTCAAGGAAGGTGAGCGTTGCGGTGCCAAAGCAGGTGGACCACGAACTGCGGCATCATGACGGCTTGGCGGTTGCGGGCGTAATAACAGCGCAGCTGGTTACCCCGACGTAATACGGGAAGTAATCGACCAACACATCCGCAACATAAACACCCGGAAGTCGGTCGCTGTACCGTCGTGGCATTCCGGCGAAATCTAGGTCTTAGAGCTTGTGCTAGTAGACCTGTGTGGCGCCGCCGCACAGGTCATCGACCGCTACGCGCATCTCACCCCTACCCCCTTTCCATCAAGGGGCGCAATTATTTTCAAGGCGAATTGGAGGTTGAAAAGGGCATTTCTCTGCAATTGTCTCAACCCAAGGCCTACTTCCATCGGGAATCGCGGGATCTTTCGGTTCGGCAGAAGCCACTGAGGCGAACGCAAAAGCGGGAATAACCGCACAAAGCGCTAGTAATAGTTTTTTCATGTAGAAACTCCAGATAATTTGTTTTCCGCCAGCAAGCCGCGAGTACTCCGTACTTTGGAATGCCTTCCAGAGGGGCACTTCTCCCTCTTCGAGTAAGACGGTCATCACCGTAGCAAACTTCCATGTCCTCGGGGAGACGTATTCTCTATCGGGCGCATTATCAGCGCCACACGACATGCAGGTTTGTTCTTTGTGCCCCGAATCAACCTATAAGCCCGTAATCGTCATCTGCCTTTCGCGGATCTCTACGTCTCCAGTAAGTTGGCCGCCTCCACCGCCCAGTAGGTGAGGATAACGGCGGCTCCGGCGCGGGCGATGCTGTGCAGCGTTTCTAGCATGACTTTCTCGCGATCGAGCCACCCGTTCGCCGCGGCCGCTTCCACCATGGCGTATTCGCCCGAGACCTGGTAGGCCCCCACCGGCACATCGACCCGATCGGCTACTTGCCGCACGATATCCAGATACGGTAGCGCCGGTTTGATCATCACCATGTCGGCGCCTTCGCCGATGTCGAGCGCGACCTCACGCAGCGCTTCGGCCGCGTTGCGTGGGTCCTGTTGGTAAGCCTTGCGATCGCCGGTAAGTGTGGATTCCACCGCTTCGCGAAACGGTCCGTAGCACGCCGAGGCATACTTGGCCGCGTACGCCAGGATGGCGATGTCGGCGTAGCCTGACGCGTCTAGCGCGGCGCGAACCACCCCGACTTGGCCGTCCATCATCCCCGAGAGACCCAGCACATGAGCTCCAGCTTGGGCCTGCGCTAGCGCCATCTCGGCGTAACGCAGCAGTGTTGCGTCGTTGTCCACCGACCCGTCATCCCGCAACACACCGCAGTGGCCGTGATCGGTGAATTCGTCCAGGCACAGATCGCTCATCACCACGGTGGAGTCCCCAACCTCCGCGATCACACTGGCGATGGCACGCTGCAGCACACCGTCAGGGTCGATCCCGCCCGTACCGGTGGCATCGCGCCGTTCGGGGACCCCGAAGAGCATCAACCCCCCGATGCCGGCGTCCGCGACTTGGGCCGCGGCGCGACGCAACGAGTCGGGGCTGTGTTGCACCACGCCCGGCATACTCGTGATCTCTCGGGGCTCGGTGAGGCCTTCTTTGACGAACATCGGCAGCACCAACTGCCGGGGGTGCAGCCTGGTCTGCGCGACCAGCTCACGCATGGCTGAGCTACGACGCAACCGGCGAGACCGAATGGTGGGAAATCCAGTAGTCGGAGCACCTAGACCGGAGGCGGCAAATCCGGGGCAAATATCGTGCAGCGCGGGGATTGTCACGGCCTTCGACACTACCCGGCCGGCTTGCCAATATCACGACTGGGTGAGACCTATCAGGACGCCGACGGGGGCGCCGGACGAGGAAAGCCTGCCGTGGCAAGCTCCAGGTCGAACGGCGCAGGCAGGCAGATCGGCTCGCCGAACGGCACTCGCTCACTGTGCCGATAATCGCCGTCGGCCGGATCGGAGAACAGCGTCACCGTAGGGCCGTTGTCGTCCCAGCGATCGATCAGTAGATACAGCGGAACCGGAGCGTGCGCATATCCCCACCGCTTGGTCATACGGTCGTGCCACGCATTGCCGGCCGAGGTGATCTCTACGACCAAGCTGAGGTCCGAAGCGGGAACGGGTTCGTTCTCCGCACCGGTGGTGAGGCTGACCACTGGTCCGACCGCAAGGTCAGGTATGTACAGCGAACCGATCGAGGCCACCGAAACCCCGAGTGTCTGATACACATCACAGTCCTCGTCCATACCTTTCACGAGAACGCGATGAACGATTCCTGAAATTCGGTTATGCGGTTTCGGTGGTGGCGGCGTCATGGTTATTCCTTCTTCAAAGATCTCCGCGCGCCATCCATCGGGGAGGTCCAGCTCTTGCCAAGCGTGCAGCAGCGAACCCCAATCCCAGCCCGCCTCCACCACGGCAGCAGTCATTCCCAGCCTCCTTTAGGTGCATGCGCTCACAGTGTACGTGGGAACGCCGCACTCCACAGAGTCTAATTCGTATGGAGTGCGACGCATGCGACAAGCATTCCAGTAGTGATTGCTCACGCAGATCCAAAACTCGTGGCTGTGCCCGACGAGTCGCGGTGGGGATGGCCGGGAGACAATTCTCAGTGTCGGCAACAACCCGGTACACCGTCTAGTCGAGCAGTTCCACAGCTCCGGACGGTTTACCGAATTCCGAGGCGACCAGCCGTGGGACCTTGGATCTTTGCGCCACGGCGTGGTTTCACAGGGGCGGCAGCCATCTTCTCCCGAAGTTCCACCGCATATTGCGCCATCGCCTCCACCAACGTTTGCACGTTCGCGGTCTCTGGCTGTACGTCCACCCGCAGCCCCACCTCCTGGGCAGTCTCGGCCGTCTTGGGACCGATGCACGCGATCACGGTACGGGCGTGCGGTTTACCGGCGATTCCGACAAGGTTTCGCACGGTGGAGGAGGAGGTGAACAGCACCGCATCGAAGCCCCCAGACTTGATCGCGTCGCGGATTTCGGCAGCCGGCGGCGAAGCGCGCACGGTGCGGTAGGCCGTCACGTCGTCGATTTCCCAGCCGCGCTCGATCAGCCCAGCCGCGAGGGTCTCGGTGGCGATGTCGGCCCGCGGCAGCAGCACACGGTCGATGGGGTCGAGCACCTTGTCAAATGGTGGAAAGTCTTCCAGTAGACCGACCGACGACTGGTCACCGGTGGGGAGCAGTTCGGGGACTATGCCGATGCCACGCACTGCCTCGGCCGTGGCGTCACCGATGCAGGCGATCTTCACGCCTCCGAAATGCCGTGCGTCAAGGCCGTGTTCGCCGAACTTCTCCCAGATTGCCTTCACCGCGTTTGCGGAGGTGAAAACCACCCAGGCGTAGCGTCCGTCGACGAGCCCCTTCACCGCACGCTCCATCTGGGCTGGGGTTCGGGGCGGCTCCACCGCAATGGTGGGTACCTCACACGCAATGGCGCCCCAAATCCGCAGCCGCGAGCTCATGGCGCCGGCCTGCTCTTTAGTTCGTGGCACCAGGATTTTCCAGCCGTAGAGCGCACGCGATTCCCACCAGCCCAGCTGCTCGCGCTGCGTGATGCCCTCGCCCATGGTGACCACGAGGCGTCCTACCAACCCAACCGCCGCGTCGGTAAGGCCCTGCAGCGTGGACGCTGACGTGGATTGGATTTCGGTGGTGGCCTCACCGGTAAGCGTCAACGCAGTGGTGTCGGCGACTCCGGCGGCCTGCAAGCCAGCTTGCAGCGCAGCAAGGTCTGTGGCATCCACCGTGATCGAGACAGCTCCGGCGGCAGTGGCCGCGGCAATGGCGGTGAAGTTCACCGCCATTGTGTCGGCCGCATCGACCAGGGTGCGCATCCCACCAAGCGGCGTGCCCGCGTAACTGGCCACACCATCGATGTGGGTGACGCCGGGCAGCACCTCCAGCGGCACATCGGCACTGGCGACGGCCCGCATCTCGGTGAGCACCGATGATGAGGACGCCGCATCGCCATGCACCATCCGCACCACGCGACTCCCGCCACGCGCGGCCGTGATCGCCGCCTGCGCGATCTCGCCCGGACCGCCCTCGGCGACACCAACCTGTACGGAGTCATCGGCGGCGGCGGTGACGGCGGCAAGTAGGTCCGGGGGGAGACTGGCGTCATACATCAGCTGCTGCGCGCGACCCACTGCCTGCAATGCTCGGTGGGTAAGCAAACCCGGATCGCCCGGACCTGCACTGGCAAAAGTGACGGCTCCGGTGGCGGCTGAACTCATCGTGTTTCCCCTACTGAATAGATCTTTGTATCGGAAATTTCTTCGGTCAAGTTACCTATCAATGTCGCGGCGCCGGCGACGAGCAGGTCAGTGGCTAGCGCTCCCCCGACCGCTGCGGCATTGCTGGCTAGTTGGTGGTACGGCACATACGCCGATCGGCGTAGCGCACGAGCACCGTCAATCGATAGAACAGCTGCGTGAAGTTCACATTGCGCGTCGGCGTCAAGTAAACCGCTCTGGACCGAGCCGGCCTGCACGGAGGCAGACAGCCGGCCATAGACACCCAGCGGTGCCATACATCCGACCTCTAGTCGGGCAAGGACGGTTCGCTCGGCAAGCACTACGGCCCGAGTCAATGGATCGTCCATAGTAGACAATAATTCGACTAGAGCGGTATCTGCCACCCGGCATTCCACGGCGAGTGCACCTTGAGCCGGGGCGGGCATCATCATCTCGATTGGAAGAAGCTGACTGATCGCGTCGAGCTGGCCGAGTCGAGCCAGCGCCGCCCCAGCAAGCACGACGCCGTCGAGTTCACCGCGGCGAACCTTCTCCAACCGGGTGTCCACGTTGCCACGCAATGGCTGACAGCTCAGGTCCGGCCGGATCGCTCGCAGTTGCGCCATGCGACGTGGAGCGCAGGTGCCGATTCTGGCACCGGTAGGCAGCTCGTGAAGGCTTGCCCCGTCGATGCTGACCAGCACGTCGTGGGCAATCTCCCGCTCGGGCACCGCGGCGATGGTCAGCTTCGATAGCGGTGAGTCCGGCGGCAGATTCCGGTCGGTAGGTAAATCCTTGTATGAGTGCACCGCGAAGTCGATTTCATCGGCCAACAGGGCGTCTCGCAGCGCGGTGGTGAACACACCCACACTGCCCAGCTGCTCGATGGGAGCATGCGAGCGGTCGCCGGCAGTGGTTATTTTCACCAGCTCTACACGACTACTCGATGTGCATTCCAGCCGATCTGCTACCAACTGGGCTTGGCGTAGCGCCAGGACACTTGCGCGCGTACCCAGGCGGAGCGTGTGTCGTGGCGAGATCACGGCGTGATTCATCGAGTCTCCTCCACGCTGCCGTGTTCGCGGGGAAGAGGCCGCGACTGCGCGGCAATAGCATGCTGCGTCCAGGCAGCCGCCTTGACTGGAGCGGATACAGCGTCTAAGTCGAATAGCTTTCGAAGCGCGGTGGCGTAGTAGGAGCCACCCTGGGCCGCCGCTAGCTCTTTCGCTCGCACCGTTGGGTCATGCAGCAAGCTGTTGACCAGCCGGCGCATAGCACGCGCCACGTCGGCACGTTCGGTCTCGGTGAGCTGCTGTTGACGGGCGACCAGCCCCGCTATCTCGCGACGTACCAACTCGTCGGCGCGCTCACGTAGCGCCACGATGGTCGGCGTGACCTCGGCGGCGCGGCGAGCTGCGGTAAATGCGGCTAGCTCTTCGCTGAGGATCCGACGCGTAGCGGCTACCTGCTCGGTCGCCGCGCCAGGCAGCTCGGGCGCCTGCGCCAGTGTCACAAGATCGATAACTACGATCCCAGGTGCCGATCTCAACTCCGGGGCGACGTCGGCGGGCAGGGCAAGGTCGATCAGCAGCAGCGGACGGGCATGGGCCAGACGCGCGGCAGCGGCATGCGCGTCGAGCACCGGCTGCGGCGAGCCGGTGGCGCATATGACGACATCCGCGCGGCACAGCGCCGTGCTGAGTTGGTCCATGGTTCCTGGCTGTGCGCCGACAGCGGTGGCAAGCTCGTTCGCGCGGCGCAGGCTACGACTGAGGACCCGAAGCTCCCTTACGCCGTGACGCCGCAGCGCCTGCGCCGCTAAAGTTCCCATCTGGCCGGCACCCACTACGAGTCCGCTCTTGCCTTGTAACGAACCGATCTCCTTCACCCCCAGCCGCAGTGCACAATCGGCCACGCACGGCCGATTACCGGCTGTTGCCGCCTCGGTGTGAACGCGTTTACCAAGGTGCAATGCCCGCTGCATCACCTCATGCAGTGTGCTGCCGACTGTGCCCAATCGAGTGGCTTCGGCATACGCGGTGCGGACCTGACCAAGCACCTGCCGTTCACCTTGCGCCAGCGAGTCCAGCCCGGTTACGACCGTGAAGATCTGCCGAATGGCTTCGTCGGCGTAGTGCGCATACAACGCTGGCGCGAGCTGAGTCAGGGATACACCCGAGCAGCGCGCCAGCACCGTTGCCACATCATTGAGGGCTCCGTGAAAGCTGCGTACCGCCGCATAGACTTCTACCCGATTACAGGTCGAAACCACGATCGCTTCTACCACATCGGAGCTACGCAGCAGTTGGGATAGGACTTCGCGCGTCTGAGCGGTCCCCGTGGCAAGTGCCGCGAGCATCTGGGTCGGTGCAGTGCGGTATCCCACGCCGACGACAAGTAGCTTCACCTTGCCACCGCCATACGAGGAGCCTGCGGCAATCGAGTCGGTAAAGCAGTAATTTCCGAGGGCTCGGATTCTGAAACTTCGACCGTTTGCGACTCGGCCTGGGGCGAACTCTGCGGGGGTAATGGAAGCGAATCGCCGTTGCGGCGACGGTGTTCATGGAAGGACAGGATCTGTAGCTCCATGGCCACATCCACTTTCCGGACTTCCACCCGCTCAGGGACACTGAGCAGACACGGCGCGAAGTTGAGAATGCTAGTCACTCCCGCGGCAACGAGCTGATCGCAAACCTGCTGCGAGGCGTGAGCTGGAGTCGCGATAATGCCGATCTCGGCCTTATGCACGGCTACGAGGGCGGCCAGCTGGTCCATTGCGTGCACCGTCAAGCCGGCGACATGCGTGCCGATCAAGCGCGGATCCGCGTCGGTAAGTGCCGCGATCCGAAATCCACGCGAACTGAAGCCGGCATAGCCGGCCAGTGCGCGCCCCAGGTGACCCGCGCCCACCATCACTACCGACCAGTCTCGACCTAAACCAAGTACGTAGGAGATCTCGTCGAGCAACTGCGCGACGTCGTAGCCCACACCCCGCGTGCCGTAGGAACCAAGATAGGACAGGTCTTTTCGAAGCTGAGCCGGATTGACTCCGGCAGCGCTCGCGAGCTCCTTGGAGGACACCGAACTCTGGCTGTCCTCACTTAGGTCGTGCAGTGTGCGCAGGTACAGGGGCAGTCGACTGACCGTTGCCGCCGGAATTTCCCGCTGTGTCAAGGCGTCGTCAGCAGGTAGTTGGTCGGTCATGCGGCTCTCATAAGTTGGGCGTGAATGGTCGAGGCCACCACGGTATCTGCTTGTGAACGAATGCACAAAGTTGACAATTAGAGGTGGCGCGGGTAGGGGGTTCGTAGCGCTGCGGTAGAACAGCTACCTATCCGCGCCACCTCTAAGATCAGCGACCCCTATATGCGCTACGCCACGAGACGATCAACCATCTCGACAGCCTCGACCAGCGTGTGCACCACCGGCACACCGGTAGCTTCCAGTTGAGCTGCCTCGTTCATCCCGCCTGCGAAGAGCACACATCCCATGCCCAGGACGCGGGCGGCCGCGGCGTCGTCAAGGGTGTCCCCGACAAGCACGATGTCGCGCGTCGGGGCAGCCTGCTCGGACTGCCGTGCTCCCCATAGCCCCAGTTGCGCCAGGTGCCGGCGTAACGGCTCGGTCTTGCCCTCCAGGTCATCGAGGTTGTTATCACGGCGCCCGTCCACCCGAACGAAGTAGTCGGTGAGCCCGAACTCCGCCACCCGCGCCACGAGCTCGTCGTGAGTCCACAGCGAGAGCAGCGATTGGGTTCGGCCAAGGGCGCGCCAACGAGCTAACGCCTCCAGCGCACCTTGACTCAACCGACACGCCACCATCCGGCGCAGATAGGCCTCGTGGAACAGCTCATCTAGCCGCAGAAACTCCTCATGGCTGACGTCACGCCCGAAGACATTGGTGTAGAACCGCCGCAGCGGCCGAGCGAATGCGGCTCGATACTGCGCTGCGGTGAGTGGGCCGGCACCAAGTCGACTCAGGCTTGTCGGCACGCTTTGGTCTGGGCGCGCTCCTGCACCTTGGCGGGGATCAACGTGCAGCTTTGCAAGCGCTTCATTGGTAGCTTCCAGCACCACGTCTGTATCGCACAGCAATGTGCCGTTCCAGTCCCATATCAAGTGCGGCGCCATACTGTTCACCACAGTACTACCGAGCAGTTCGTTACTAAGTCGGCTCGAAAGTAGCTCATGTGCAGGTGGAGAAGACTGTACTTGTCTAGAGGGGACCAGCCGCGAGGTCGGCTAGTAACCGGTCCTCGTCGACACGCCAGAAGCCGTGCTCTCTGCCGTAGAGCAGTACCACAGGCACGCGATCTCCGTACTCATAGCGCAGGTCACCGTCACTGTCGGCGTCGACGTCGCGCTCGGCCCATGCGACTTCCGCGACGCGACTTACCCGCGCGATAGCATCCCGGGCCGCATCGCAGAGGTGACAGTCGCGACGACTCAGCAGGATGATAGGCGGCTGCACCGTCGGCGGGTTTAGGTCACCCATAGCAGCGGTCCCTAACTCTCATGCGAAATTTCATTCTGACAATAATGCGCAGTCCGCGCAGCTCAGCGCGGTATTTGGTGCCCGATACTTGAACGAGCCAAAAGTAAACTCCGTATACGCCTGGTGTTGTGACACCGAACACGTATGATCGCAGAGGTTACTTCCCGGTCGGTTCGGCGTGGCTTCAGCGTGGCACAGCTGCGCGCGAGGAGAAGCCGATACCGCCTGCAAGGCCCTGTACCGCAGTGAGCGCCACCATCGTGGAGGCATTAGCGTGCCCGATTACCGCATGACGCCTTCAGGCACATGCGCGCTGTTCGTGGCTCCAGCCTGCCTAGAAGCAGCTCAGCAGGATCGGGGCTTCTTGGCCGCTCGCGCCGTGACCGATGGCTTGGCAGCACTACGCGCCGCTATCTGGCTGGCAATCCAATCTGCTCCGGTTACGTCGCTACGACTTCCCGGCCAAGACAGTCGGCTCGGAAGTCGCCGTACCGTCGCCGCGCCGCTGCCGTTCCAGCCTTCCCGTGGGGGCGCCAACGATTCTGCGGGCACAGATCCTACTGGCCTCGAGCCCGATGACTTTGGGTCCCAAGACGACGACCACGGCCGTGACCACACTGGGCGCCACCGGCGATACGACAGCGAGGAAGCGTCGGATACCGACAGCTCCCCAGGTGAGATCTGGGACATCGTGCGCCGTGCCCAGCAGGGTGACTCCGAAGCCTTTGGTGAGATCTACGACCGCTACCTGGACACGGTGTACCGATACATCTTCTTCCGGGTAAGCGCGGCAGCCCTTGCCGAGGATCTCACTAGCGAAACCTTCCTTCGGGCACTGCGCCGTATCGGCAGCGTGACATGGCAGGGGCGGGACCTAGGCGCATGGTTGGTCACCATCGCTCGCAACCTCATCGCCGACCATTACAAGTGCGGCCGTAGCAGGCTAGAGGTCAGCACGCCAGAACTCGTTGCCGAAGATCATGTCGATCACGGGACACACGGCCAACCTGAAGCCCAGACGATCGAGCACCTCACCAACCAGACACTACTGAAAGCCGTGACCGAACTCCCCACCGAACAGCAGGAATGCATTGTGCTGCGCTTCCTCGATGGCATGTCTGTGGGTGAAACGGCGCAGGCGATGGGCAAGAACGACGGAGCGATCAAGGCGCTGCAGTACCGCGCGGTGCGCGCCCTCGCCCGCCTCCTCCCAGCCGGGTTCATGCCGTGAGGACCACAACCGGCATCTACGACATCGGCCGAGCGCGATCGGACCGGACTAGGGCGTTAGGCAATAGGTCAAACACCCGATGTGAAATTCCACCGAACGGACCCGTAACTACTTGGCCCTCCGAACCGTTGAACCTGATGGCAGGCGGCATCGCGTTTCTAGATGGCGTCGTTAAATCGAAGCAAGCACTGCAATACATAATCGCCATGCTCACGCTCCGTGGAGTAGCGCTGACGTCGAATCGGGAAGGAGGTGGGCACCACAATGTCTGGAGTTTTCTCCCGGCGGGACGCTGAGCGGTTTAACGACCTGCTCGAAGCAGACCGCTCGAGCACCCATAATGATCTGGCTCCGCTGCTGACACTGACCCAGCGGCTGAATATCATGGGCAGCACGGTGCACCCCGACGCCGAATTCGCCGCACGCTGCCGAACCCGCCTCATGGCGGTCGCTGCCGTGCAGAGCATTGGCAGCGACGCCGTAGCGCCTTCCCGAGGGTGGCGCCGCGGCTATCAAGGCCTTCGCCGTTATCCCGATACTCCACGTCGTGTGCCCCGTAGGCTGGCGCTGCTATCTGGCACCCTCGCGGCGCTGCTCGGCCTGTCCAGCATGGGTATGGCAAGCGGTAGCGCCCTGCCCGGACACTTGCTGTACGACTTCAAGCGCAGCAAAGAGACCGCACAGCTGGCGTTCGCCCGTTCAGATATCAACCGGGGACAGTTGCACCTGCAGTTCGCACGCACACGCCTGAATGAAGCGCAAGCAATCCAGAATGCCGCAGGCATCGACGCCGCGCTCGACGACGCCGATGCCGATACTCGCAGCGCCATGCGCGACCTCGGCGAGGCAGCGATAAGCCGAGGATCGACCACGCCGCTCGACGCTATCGACCAGTTCGAAAGCGCACAGCGCCAAGATCTCCAAGCTTGGATGGACGAGTTGTCCACCGACAAACGAACCCGTCCCGCGGAATCGCTCGCGGTATTAGACCAGGTCCAAGAGCGTTCACAAGGACTTCGCAACTCCCTGGCATGCAGCGGCGGTGTAGCCAGTTCCGGCATATCTGACGAGTTTGGACCGCTGCCAGGTGACTGCGCCGCCGCTCCGAACGCCGGCGACAAGAAGTGGGATTTCGCTATCCCTAGCAAGGAAGCCAACACTCCGGCGCGACCGCCCATACCAGGCACGCCGAACAGCGGCGCTCCGGCACCTAATACGCCTGGTTCGCCATCGGCCTCATCGACGCCAAACCAGGGGCCGCCGCTCCTGCAGAACCCATCCTCTCCGCCTCTCGGTGGGCAGCAGGCAGGTACTCCTAAACAGGACCCTCTTGGGGACTTCCTAGGCGGGTTTTTCGAGCCACGCTAAGGCGCACACCCTAAAACAACAACGTGTGCCATCTTCTCCCCGTTCATGGAAGAAGATGGCACACGTTGTTGTTTGGCCTTGGGCGCCGTTCTACGGCGCTGTGAAGCTATTTCTTATTGCGGCGCTGTACGCGCGTCTTCTTTAGCAGTTTGCGGTGCTTCTTCTTGGCCATGCGCTTGCGGCGCTTCTTGACGACCGAACCCATTGTGACGTCCTCTCGCAACTCTTTAGAACTCACCCAGCCTAATCGGCCCGCCGGATCAAGGAGACACCGGCCAGCCTTGGCTGCGCCTGCTAACCGTTAAGTATCGACTTGTTCGCTACGAGTAAACTCGCGCGCCAACTCGGCCGAGCGGTCATGCGCGGCGGAGATCGCCGAGATCAGCGCCGCGCGCACGCTGTGTTTTTCCAGCTCCACAATCGCGTTGATCGTGGTGCCACCCGGCGAGGTGACCGCCTCCCGCAGCTGCACGGGGTGTTCGCCCGAGTCGCGTAACATCGTCGCCGCGCCAAGCGCGGTTTGCACTACCAACTCGGCTGCCGTGGTCCGTGGCAACCCCAACAGGATTCCGGCATCGATCATGGCTTCGACCAGGTAGAAAAAATATGCCGGTCCCGAGCCCGACAGCGCGGTCACCGCGTCTTGTTGCCGTTCCGGCAGTCGCAGTACCTTCCCCACCGGACGTAGTATCTGCTCCGCCGCCGCCAGGTGCTCCGGCGAGGCGTGTGCTCCTGCACTGATCGCACTGATCGCCTTATCGACGAACGCGGGCGTGTTGGGCATTGCCCGCACCACTGGCACATCAGCGCCCAGCTGCCGCTCGATGAAGCTGGTAGGCACTCCCGCAGCGACCGAGATCACCAAATGTCCAGCGGTGACGATCGGTGCAAGCTGGGTCAGCAGCACCGCGATGTCTTGCGGTTTTACGGCGATCAGCAACGTGTCCGCCGCCGCCGTAGCAGCAATCGCGTCCATTGCCTTAACCTGATAGCGCTGCTCAATGTCTTTAGCCCGGTCACGGCGACGCGCGACCACTACGATGCGATCGCGTTCCCACCCGGCCCGGAGCAGTCCACCCAGCAGCACCTCTCCAACCGTTCCGATGCCAAAGATCGCAACAGTGGTCACAGTCCCACCAAGGTCCGAAGGAAGAAAGCCAGATTGGCTGGACGTTCAGCTAGGCGTCGCATCAAATATCCGTACCACGCGGTGCCGTACGGAACATATACGCGCACGGTATGGCCCGCGCCCAACAGCTCGCGGCGCTGCTGGGCATACGCTCCTAACAACATCTGAAACTCGAACGTGTCGACGTTCCGACGGTAATGGTAGGCCCGTTCGGAGGCAATGGCGACCATGCGCGCATCGTGTGTGGCGAACATAGGCCGTCCGGCACCGGCCAGCAGCACATTGAGGCAACGGACGTACGACCGATCCACCTCATGCCGGGCCTGATAGGCCACCGATTCTGGCGCCGCATAAGCGCCTTTACACAGCCGCACTCGCGAACCTGGCATGGCGAGATCGCGGCAGTCGGCTTCAGTCCGCCGCAAATATGCCTGTACCACGGCGCCGGTGTCCGGATACTCCTTACGCAGCACCCCCAGGGCATCCAGTGCTGCATCGATCGTGGTGTGATCCTCGGCATCCAACGTGACCGTAGTACCCACCTCCTGCGCCACCTGGCAGATGGTGGCTGCGTTGGCAATCGCGCGCTGAAGGTCGAAGCGCTGACCCAGCGCAGACAACTTCACGCTTACTTCTGCAAATGGCGTTGCCTGACAATAGTGTAGCTCCCGCAAGAGCGCACAGTAGGCAGCCGTGACAGCGTCGGCGCCGGCCGGATCTACGACGTCTTCGCCCAGAAAATCGATGGTGGTGTTATAGCCGTCTACGTGTAAGCCACGTGCGATTTCCACAGCGTCTTCTAGCGTTGTCCCGGCGACGAATCGTCGCACCACCGCGGCGGTTAGCGACGCGGAAGAGACCAGCTGCTCCATCCGCTTGCTACCAGCCGCGGCAAGAATCACTGATCGCAACATGCTGTGCACTCTAGCGTCGTTGCGTTCGGATGGCTCTTAGGTCGTGTGCGCATATGCGCAGTTGTTCATAGACGAACCTTGCTGACCGCTGAAGACCTGGTAAGCAGACGACACCCCTGCGTCTAGAAGTAGTGAGACAATGGGGGATGGCGCAGTTCTCCGCCTTGGGTAATCGCGACTGCGGGTTGACAATCATGCGGGCCGCGAGGGGCAGTGCCGTGACGATTTCCGCCGACCCCGGAATGACCGTACGTAAGGTGGGTTGATGGACGAAACGACCAGACGCCTGGTGTCCGCCGCCGCAATCAGCGCGGCGCACAACGCGAATATGATCGAACGTACCAACGAACCGATTCCGGGGTCTTGGGGCGAGTACTACCGTAGCTTCCAGCGCGAATGCGAGCAAGGTCAAAACGCATGCATCATGCAGGAAATGAGCGACACCGACCCCGCTTCTGAACTTCGAGGCCTGATAGCCGAAAGTGATCCGCACATACCGGGGCAGGCTCAAGCACGAGTTGCGGGATACCTGCACCAATATTTGCGGGTTCCTCCGCCCAATCTGGAGGATTTTCTGGCCGGCAATAGGGCTTACATCGACTGGATAATAGCAGAAGGTCGAGGGCTTCTCGGGAATATGCAGACTGAAGCAGGCCGCGCGGAGCTGGACGAAAAAATCAGGATGGCTGAGCGCACCGCGGCGCACGAACTCCGAGCGCTTAAGAACGGGGGGCATTCGCCGCAGGAACGGTTGGTTGAACTCATTGGGCAAGCCCCCGATGTCTTCGCACACCAAGCGTTTCCGCCGGAGCTTCGTCTGCTGGCGAGCCGGGCGCTGCTTCGCGGCGAAGGATCACACGGTGGTTATCTAGCAGAGCTTGCCTTGACTAGGGCGGAGAAACGGGCACTCCTCAGGGAGGATCGCTTCCCGCTGGTGGACCCGGACTCCGGCGGCGTCGTCGCGATGACCGCCGATTCCCCGAAGAAAATCAGGATGTTCCTGCTCACCGGCCGGGAGCCGGGAAACATCCGGCAGCTCACCAGGGAGCTTGCATGGGCGGCGCAGCAAGCCGAACTTTTCAGCAATCTCGAGGCTGTGGTGGTTCCGCCCGGTGAGTCGCCAGTCACCCCCGAGCTCCGAGCTCGGGGGTCGATACTGACCGTGGTGACTGCGCCAGGGCGGGCGGCGAAGCAACCTGGTTGGCTAGCGAGCGAGCGGGATAGCTTCAACTTCTGGAGAAGCAGTTTGCACCATCCGCCCACCATCATGGCTCATCGTGGCGCCGTTAGTGACGCTCTCGATCACGGCTTACTCGACCGGCGACCTTCAGGAGCGGGGGTGATTCTCCACACTTTCGGACGAAGCTCAGCGAGGGAACCCACGCTGCCCGATCACGTTCGCCACCTCTCAGGGCCCGACCGTGAGTTACGAGACTTAGAGCTGGCGGTACCCACCGGAAGGTTCGATGAAGGAGCACCCCCACCCGCCATCGTGGCTGCCCTCGGGCTGTGGCCCGACGCGGTCCTCAGACCGACATCTATCGGGCGCGGTTCACGAGTCGCTGGTGACCGCCTTTACGACGACATGACGTTCGCGCAACCGCCAGGAGCTCGGCGTCAGCTTCCAGAATTGCTTGGTCGCCTAACGGGTGGTTCGGGATTCCCACCTCGAAGGAGCGATAAGCGGCATGGGCGATAACGCATCGGTCGTTTTACCGGGCGGCTCGGCGTGGACACGCTAGGGTGGGGTCGTGATCACAGCCATAGATCGACAGCTGATGTCGACGGCAATCGACGAAGCCGAAGCCAGCCTGGCGGCCGGAGCCATCCCCATCGCAGCGACACTTGCCCGAGGCGACGAACTGCTTGGCATCGGCCATAACGAGCGGGTACAGCACTCTGACCCGATCGCGCACGGCGAAATCGCATGTCTGCGCAACGCCGGACGACAGGCCAGCTACGCCGGCACCACGCTGTACACCACGTTGTCGCCGTGCCAGATGTGCTCCGGGGCGATCCTGCTGTTCAAGATCCCCCGCGTTGTCGTCGCCGAAGCCACCACCTTCGCCGGAGACCTGGGATTTCTGACCGCTCGGGGCGTCGATGTGGAGCTGCTCGACGACGCACGCTGTGTCGAGCTTATGCAGACCTTCCAGCAACGCTATCCCGCCATCTGGGCCGAAGACATCGGCGAAGAACCCGCCTAACGGGCCAGCCACTCCGCAGTGCCAAGTAGCATGCCGCCGTGACCGCCACCCTCGCCCAGCTCCTCCCCGCTTTTGCCGGGCTTTTTATCGGCTATCTACTACGTCGTCGTGGAGTTTTCAACGCCGACGATGGCAGCTTTCTGTTCAGGCTCAGTTTCTACACATGCACGCCAGCGCTGACGTTCTCCTCGCTAGCCACTGCTTCCATCTCTGCGCATCTTCTGCTATTTCCACTGATGGCGGTAGGTGTAGCGAGCCTGACATTTGGTGGAGGCTGGTTAGTCGGTGCCCGGCTACGCCTATCGGGAGTTACAAAACCCACCTTCGTACTTGCCTGCATGATCATCAACTCGGCTTTTGTGCTGATTTTCGCGCAAGCGTTGTACGGCGACGAAGGCGTAGCGCGCGTTGCCGCTTTCGAGGCGGTTAATCAATGCATTACTTTCGGTTGGGCCTACGCGGTGGCCGCACGCAACAATCCCGACCACAAAGGTAGTCGGTTTCCAATTCGGAAGATTCTGCTCGCTCCACCGCTGTACGGCATAGCTGCTGGCGTGGCGGTCAACCTTACGAACGTCGGCGTACCCAGCGCCGTAATGAATACCGCAAACACATTCGGTGCTGCCACGGTTTTCGTGCTCACTGTCGCCACGGGAATTCTTTTTGCGCCCACGCGAACTGATTTCCTACTCACCGCCAAAGCCATTGGGGTCCGGCTGGTCGGTGGTCTAGCGATCGGAATCGGCATTATCGGTGCCTTCGATCTCAGTGGCATGGATAAAGCTTTGGTGCTCATGCTGAGCGTGACGCCCGTTGCTTTCAACTGCGTGACGTTCGCGTCTGTGGAGAAGCTAGACGCCGACTTTGCCGCTGGGGCACTGTCGATCTCGCTGATATCGAGCCTGGTGCTGGTGACCGCGATCGCACTGTTCTGTGCCTAACGTCTTTAGGCGACCTGAGATCCTTAGTGGCGACGTGTGACGCCAGGCTGCCTGTCGAAGCCGCTGTCGAAGCTCAGGACAGTGTCGATTCCGTGATGACGCATCACGGCCAAGTGCAGGGCGTCGCGCGCGGAGAGACGAAGACCGCCGAGGAGCAGCTGCTTAGCCACCTCTACGACAGGCTGCTCGATCGGTATGACACTGTCGACGACTCCGAGAATGGCGTCGAACGCCGGCTGGATCGCGTCCAATCGGTTGATGGCGGAGTAACGGTGCAGGATTTCCTGAAGTACTTCCGCGTCCGTGACCAGGGATTCCCCGTTGCTTATCGCGGTTTCGAGCAACCGACGCGACACCGTCTTGTTGGCGTGTTCCGCGCCGACTAGATACATGGGAATGTTGGAGTCGATCAAGATCATGCGGCGCCATTGCCCAGGTAGCCTCGTTCGACCTCGGCTAACATGATCTCGATATCAGAGGTTGGAAAAGCATTATCGGCCGCAGATGCAATGACGTGCAGTTTTCGTGCGGGGTCACCGACACTCTCACGTCGGCGAGCGGCTCGAATGACCTGACGCGTCCATTCCGAGACCGTCAACCCGTGATGCTCGGCGAGCGCGCGAATCTCGGTCAGCTCGCGCTCGCTCATCAGAACCTGTAGACGCGTACTCATGTTGTGAGTATAGCAGCCTCATATAGGAGTACACTCGCTACGGCGTTAGGTGACAGCACTATGTCGGCGCGCGATTCAAACGTCCACGAACTCGACGTTTGCGCTGATTTCGTGCCGAAAATGACGTTTCTACGAGAGTCCGTGCCCATGGTTGCGAGGGACTACAGATCGACCCGAACCCCGTTCGACCAGGGTAAATCGTGAAACTCCAGGGCGACGATTGAGACTGCCGGGTCGATATCGAACACGAAGGCCACGGTGGTTTCTTGGCGCCGCCACAACAGCTCGGGGAACGAGTTGTTACCCCTGGGCCCTGCGCCCTCCGAGGCCAACACATCTGGTTCATGTTTCTTGCCGTTAGAGTCCACGGCACGCTGCGGGTTCGCCAACAGAACGCGGGGCTGGTCGCCGACGTTACGTACCCGAACCAAGTAAACGCAGTATTGTCCGTTGGCGGTGAACTGATCGGGCGCCACACCGATGACATCGACACCGCAACGCGACTCCTCGATTCGAAACGCGAGCTGGCCGTCTACGTGGGCACCCGGCCCCCGCTCGGTTCGGTTCGGCGGACTCTCATCCGATGAGTCTTGGGCGTACTTCTGGAAGACCCAACCGGCCATTGCAGTGAGGAACAGCCCTACCAGCAGCGCGCCTATTCCCGTAACAATAGTCAGCGTCCGACACCCGTAATCGGAGGTCTGCCCCGCGGTCGGAATGCTCTCGACTTCCTCGTCGACGACGATGTAGTCAGGCGCTTGCTGCGACATCCTCTCGCCTCGGGCCATAACCCCATCGTCGCACGGCTTCGCTAACTCTTGGCCCTAGATCAGCCAGATCACGAGCAACAGGACCGCCGCGAGCGCTACAACAGCCATGATCGAACTCAGGCGCCGTCGACGTCGTGTCGCGGCACGTTGCTTCACCGCATCGCGGGCGTGTTCGTCGAACACTCGACGCCGCGCGGCCCGCACTGCCGCGACGTCGACATCGACATCGGCGACGGCCCGGCGCAGTCGATCCACCAGTTCTGCAGGCGTAGCACTCTGCCGCGACGGCGGTGCGGCGAAGTTAGGTGCGGCGAAGTTAGGTGCGCTGAAGTTAGGTGCGCTGAAGTTGGGAATAGTAACGTCAGGAATGAGTACCTGCGCGGCGACCAGGCGGGCCTGTGCATTCGACAGAGCACGCTTGGCCAGGATGCGCCACTGCTGCGACTGCGCCAACTGCTCGTCACGGATTCCACGCTGCGCCGCCAGATCGCTGTCTCCTTGAGCGCCGAGCTTAAGATGGCGGCGCTCGATGACCTGTGGAAGGTGACCCAAACTGCTCACCGCCTCGCAGTACTGCCGCCATGCCAGATCGGTGGGCTCGCCGCTAGTCGGCGCCGCGCCGATGGCTCCGTCGGTGCTCATCGACGCACCCCGGCGGCGACCTGCTCGGCCTGACCGCTCATGAGCGGGCCGAACGGAACCAGCTCAATCGGCGAGGCGCCACTACCACGATCAACGAACAACGCGCGATGTGGCTGCGGCGTGAACCGCAGATACGGGCCGCACAATGCCTGCACATCCGCCTCCGGCGCACGCAAGAACACCAGCCCAGCTAGCAGCGGCGCCGCCTCATACCCCAGCTGTTCGGTGAAAATTCGAGCGCTATTCCACCAGCCCAACAAATACATCCGTGCCAAGGGGCCCTCACGCACCAGTTGGGCCAGCACATGTGCCGGCACCGCGCCGGCCATGGTCGGAGAAGTAAGTCTGGAGGCCCGATGCAGTCCCGCGCCGATGATGTAGCTCACGGGCTCGTCGTCGGCTATTTGCGTCGGAGAGTCGGAGTCCGGTAGACGCGCTTGCAGCTGCTGTCCCAGCTCGATGAGACGCTGGCCGATTCCAGCGGCGGGCACCACCTCAACATCATGCCCGCGTCCGCGCAGCGCCCGCGCTAACCTGGCCAGCTCCGCGTTATGCTCCGCTCCGCTGACTCCGCCTGCACCGTCGAGCAGCACATACCGCGCGGCAGGCCTATCTGCATCCGTAGCCTTCGCGCTGACCGACAGCGCCAGCGCCGCACTGGATAAAACGCCGAGCGCGTCGTCGCGACCGTCGCCTAGCAGCGCCACGGCGCAGCCCGGATCGCCTCGCAGCTCAAACGTGACCGGCTCGGAGGACACGCTGATCGGTAACCCCAGGATTGCCCGGCCATCCGACTGCGAACCGCTATGGCCGCCATCCTGCCAGCCGTGATCGTCGATGAGCAACCGCATCAGCTGTCCCGGCTTGCTGGGCCGGCGAGCATAGAACACCCGGGGCGGCACCACGGCTCCGCTGGCCTGCCAGAGCTGTTGCCGGAGCTGATCGAGCTGAATTTCATCGGCGTAGGCAACCACGGCACGTTGATTACGCGCCGGTGCACCGTAGTCGGAATTGAGAATCACCTCACCGCGATACCGCAGCTGCGCGGCTTCGGTATTGCCGCGTCCCAGCACGGCTTCGGATTCACTGGCCTCTGTCTTGAGGCTAATCCGCCACGGAAACTGACCGAAAATGGAGCGCTCCTTGCTTGCCAGCGTGTCGATGCCCGACAGGGTCTGGGAAGCCAGGATCAGATGAATTCCTACAGCACGGCCACGACGTGCCAACGTCTCGATGATGTCGATGGCTTCGCGTCCGATCTCATCACCCTGCGCAACCATCACCTGGAACTCATCGATCACCAACAATATGCGGGGCACAACCTGATCGGGGTACCTACGGCGCAACGCAGCAAGGCTGGCGACGCCACGGGCTCGAAACTGCTCCGCACGGTGGGCGAACTCGACTTCGAGGTGGCGCAGCACGGCGAGCCCGAACGACCGGTCTCCCTCCAGTCCCAGCACGCGGGCGTGCGGCATCCAATACGGCCGATCGGCGCCAGGACCCAGCCGGTCAAATTCCAGGCCATCTTTGAAATCCAGCAGGTACATCTCGACCTGTTCCGGGCTGTAACGAGCCGCGATGCTGTGCAGTAAGACCAACAGCAGATTGGACTTTCCCTGCCCTGATGCACCGCCGACCAGCAGGTTGGGCAGCGCGGGGTCGGCACTGCGCAGACTCAACTCCACGATGTCAGTCCCGGCCAGCCCGATGGGCGCGCTCACACCGTCGGTGGCATCTTGCGACCATCGCTCGTCGGAGCGCGGCAGCACCCGGTCCAGTTCGACGCTGGGCGCGGCACGCGCCGTCGCGGCACGCGCCAGCTGATCGGCGACCCATTGGATCAGGTCGCGCTGGGGTGCCGGGTCGGGGCGAACGACGACATCGGCGGATGTCGTGACCCCTTCCATGCACACCCCACCCTCAACCGCGCGTAGCTGCATGGTCTGCTGCAGCACCGGCGCACAATCGATCTCCGATGCCGCCAGTGCTGCCGGGTCAGTGACGAACAGAAATGAGATCCCGCGAGCCGGGCCGGCGTGCACTAACCGCTTCAGCTCGGCCTGAACCCGGGTGTCGATACCGTAGGGGTAGTTCAGCGCCACCAGCAGCCGGTAAGGCTCGGGTTGCCGGCCAAGAACCTCGGTTAGCTGCCCGAGATTTGCCACCCCATGCTGACCAGAAAGTTCAGCCACCCGCAACGCCGCGGTCCGGGCCCCCTGCAGCCACTCCAGGAGCTGCTCTGTGCTGGTCAGCGGCTCGGCAAACAGCGAGGTACCCAACGCACCAGTAGCTCCAACGCGCAGGCGCCCAAACGGGCTCAGCGCTCCAGTGAGTGCAGGATCGAAGACCGAGACCTCGAGGCCACCGACTCCTACGGTGGCCAGCGCCCGCAAGACCAACGTGTGCAGCACCGAACCGGACCAGGAGTTCGGGGTGTCATGATCGGCGTTGTCACAGCACAGCGTGACGTTGCCGGCATCGAGCAACGGCAGTAACGCCGGTAACTCCGCCGGTATGGCCAAGCCCGAAACGTCGATGGAACCCCATCGCAGATAGCCGGCACCGTCGCAACCCAGCCATTCCCCGCTGCGCCACCGAGAATCCGACCACGGTGCTGCGGCAAGCCCAGGAGCTAGCCGTTCCGCGCGTCCGATGAGCACAGCGCAGACATCGTCGAGAGCTTCGCCCGTCTGGGCATCTACTTGTTGGGTGGCGCGATGCTGTTGGCGCGCGCAGTCCCGCTCCGCCTCGCGGTACCGCTGTTCGGTGGTATGCATATGCGTGTCGGCAGTGGCTAGCAGCTCGGCCGCGATGTGGTGCAGCCGTGTAAAGGATGTGCGGAGCCGCTGCTCTTCGGACGAGGTGGCTAGCGGACTGGGCGACATGAGGCGGCTCACCTTACAACGAGGTGGCGAACTGGTTGGCTTCGTGTGCCGCGCGGCGTAGCGCGGCCACGGCCTGCCCTAGTTCGGCTTCGGCAGCATGCAGCGTGTCGATGATGGCGCGGTCGGATTGCCGAGAGGTGCCGGCGATCGCTTGACCGATCTCCGTGGCGGTTCCACCGCACGCGCTCTTGAGTCGCTCCAATGCATCACCCATACCGCGCGCATTCGTGGCAAGTGTAGCGACCTGGCCCTTGAGTCGAATCAGTGTGGAATCCATAGAAATTAGAGCTCCCGGCGATAGGGCGTTGGATTAGGGAGGTGGCGAAGTTAGCTAGCACCGTCCGGTCGAGTATCGCAAGGCGGACGGCGACTGCGTGCCGGGGCACGCGGGAGGAGGACAACACAGTGAGACGAAGTGCTGGGGGACACCGAGCCCGGCAGTTCTATCGCCGGGAGCTCTGGCTACCTCACGTTGAGAGCTTGAAGGGACTGGCGCATGCGCGCTAACTCTGCCGCATCGACATTCGCTTGCCGATCGATGCCGAATTCGCCGAGCGCCACCCCGCTGTCGGCACCCTCTACCCGGACGCAGATAAGCCCCTGTTCGTCGTAGCCAATAATGACCTCTACCTCTACCGAGTCCCTGCTTGCAGGCACGTTGATGCGTGCCGAACCCACAACTGTCACGTAGCTGGGGTCGACGTCTTCACCCTGCGTCACCACCACCAAGATCTCACGCTGGTGCTCGGCGAGGGTATGAAAGCGCTGCCGACCCTGCGCTGGCAGGGGCGTGTTACGCCCAATCACAATGGAGTTGATCTCCGCGCCTGTCATGGCGCAGCGCGCGATGAGCCCCAGGCTATGGGCAGTGACATCGTGGATCGATAATCGGCGAGGACCGCTGCGCTGCCGTAGCCGTGCAGCGTCGAGCTGGGCCCGGCCGCGTCGCAGCGCGGCGGCGTGGTCAGCAAGAATCGCCGCACCCAGGGCCACCGCGTGGTCGGGGTGTACAGCGGAGTGAATATCGCCTCGTATCGGCGCGCCGGTGACGCGCCGCAACATTCGCGGCACCATCGGCATCCTGGTGGACCCACCGACGAGCAGCACTGCGGATAGTTCCCCGTGATCTAATCGTGCATCAGCGAGCACCTCTGCCACGATCTCCTCGGTACGGCGCAGCAGCGGCGCGACCAGCTCCGCAAAGGCAGGTCGTGTGATCGAAACACGGTACTGCCGCTGATCGGGATACTGCAAAGTCGCGCACTCGACGACGACGGTTGTCTCCGGTGCGCTCGACAGTTCCCGCTTAGCGGCTTCGCATCGCTCCCGCAACATAAGTTCGGCCACGTCGGAATCCAAGCTGGAAGGCCCACCTTGGTCGAGCACACTCTCATCGACGTGCCGCATCAGTGCATTGTCGACGTCGAAGCCGCCCAGATTTCGGTCACCGGCCGTAGCGAGCACGGTGTAATCATCGCCGGCGATACGAACCACCGTGACGTCGAAGGTCCCACCGCCCCAGTCGTACACCAGCAGCGTCACCGGAAGCCGACTCCCACCGGCGGCCTCACCAAAGCCGTACGCTAACGCCGCGGCAGTCGGTTCGTTCACGATCCGCAGCACGTCGAGTCCGGCGATGATCCCGGCATCGGCGGTCGCCCGGCGGCGCGCATCGTCGAAGTACGCGGGGACGGTGATCACAACCTCCGAGCAGGGCTGCCCCAGCTGCTGCTCGGCGTCGTCGGCCAGCCGTCGTAACAGCATCGCGGAGATCTCCTCGGCGCCATACGACGTTCCCTGCTCGGTGACGCATCGCCAGCTGGCGTCGCCGATGTTGCGTTTGACCAATTCGATGCAGTCCTGGGGTTTCATCGCACCCGCGGCAACAGCCGCTGCGCCAACTAGGGGAGCTTCTCCATCAAAGAACACCACCGATGGGGTGAGGTAATCGCCTTCTCGATTGCACAGCACCTGGGGGGTTCCGGATGAGCCGATCGCCGCCACCACCGAATAGGTGGTGCCCAGATCGATCCCTACCGAGGGCACGGTGTGAGCCTGCCCATCCGTCGGGGTTCAGTCTGCTCGATGAGGGTGGCGTTGCGTTGGTACTGCGGTTGGAAGCATCCCCGCAACACCGCCAGGCCGAACAGGGCTACACCGCCCATTGCCGCCAGCAAAATGAATGCCCGCGTGAAAGGATCGGAGTCCGGTTTCAGCGCATTCGGTACGCAGCACGACACGGCAGTAGCCAGCAGGCCAAATCCCAAGGGCCAACGGTAATTCTGCTTGAGCGCAGCGAAGGAAAACCTCGGTCGCAGTGCCTTACGCGCATAGTCGCGGTGCCGCATCAGTTCGCTGTAAACCTCAGGATCCGACGGTGCTACCGATAGTCCGCGCCCGGCCAAGGATTCGACGTAGTTGGCTTGCTCTTTCGTGGTGATCAACAACCGTCCGTCCGCCAGCTCGTGCTGGGCGAGGTATGCGCGGTGTGCCAAGGCTCGGGCTAGTGCGGTGCGGAGCACGCCTTCATCGGGTTGCTCGCGATATGCTTGCTGGGCTGTAGTGATCGCGCGATCGACGTCACCGGCAGCAATGAGCTGCTCGATCATCGCGACTTGATACTCCGGTTCGTCCATCTGCAGGCTGGCGGCGGCCTGATAGGCGGCTAACGCCTTGGCGGGTTCGTCCGCGCTGCGCAGCACCGCACCACGCAACGCATGCAATCGTGCGTCTTCGGGATCCAGCTCCAGCGCCCGCTCGATGGCGTCTATCGCCGTGGCGTGGTCGCTGCTGGCGCTGGCAGCTTGGGCCAGCACCGACCAGGCGTAGGAGTTGTCAGGATCAGATTGAACCGCACGGCGCGCGGTGAATACGGCAACGCCGTGTTGGCCACGTTCTAGCTGGGCGACCGCCCGCGCAATCGGGCTCACATCCCGGCCGGCAGTCGAACTGGCATCGCTTTCTGACGCATCAGCCGAATGCGGCGATCGAGTCCCCGACAGGGTCTCGATCGCCGCGGATTCAGCCCGAGGAGTGTCGCGGTGGCGCGATGGCGAGCGCGTGGCTTCGATAGCCGCGCCATCGGCCGGATCGGAGCTGTTAGATCCGCGCTCAGCGTCGGAGAGACGCTGCATCTCCAACTCGGCTTCTTGCCGAATGGCGATGTCAGGAGAGGTCGCGCGCCGCCGTAAGCTACGCCGCTGCGCCGTGATCGCGGCACGAATCTGCTCAGGACTTGCGGCTGAGTCCAGACCGAGGAGTTCGTGCAGCCCGGCCACTAGCTCTTCCCTTCGATGCGCCACTGAGTCGATCGTTACTGCATCAGCGGAGAAGTAGCTCGTTGCTAAGCGTCAGCTCAGTAAACACGTGCGCAGTTTGCAGGTCACACGACTGTACTTGTCTAGCTACTAACGTTGCTGATGAGTAAATGCTCTGAGTTGGCATTGTCGGTGACTATAGTCGCGTGATAGCGGGAGTTCATGGCGGCGCGCTGGAGGTAAGCGATAGCGGTTAGCGCGGGTAGACCTAAATCTGTGGCACCTAATCTGTGCCACCTAATCTAGGGTGCCGCGTTGCCGCGGGATGCCGCCGAGTAGGTCACGAACTTCGGACTCCCGATAGCGGCGATGACCGCCCAGGGTTCGGATAGCGCTCAATTTACCTGCCTTCGCCCATCGGGTGACGGTTTTAGGGTCGACCCGGAACATGGTGGCGACCTCGGCAGGGGTTAGCAAGGCTTCCGTGTCAGGGGAAAGGGTTGCCATGATGACTCCTCGTCAGATGCATATGCGGACGCTTAGCCGCATTGCCTCCATGGTCCCCTGTGTCCCGGCTTGTCCGACATAGACCGAAAGGCCGAACTTGCCAGCTGACTGGAGGGTGCCGCGGTAGCCGCCGGTCGTCATACCTCAGCCAGGCGGTCGTCGACCTAGTACCCAAGCATCGATCTCTCGCCGTTTCGGAAATCGCTGCGGCTGGGTCGCCGCAATGGGTTAGCGTGTATAGATGAACTCCCACCGGCTCACGGCAGGCTTTATTTCCAATGTCGAAGTCGACACGATCTTGACCAACCCCATCGTCACCCCGGGTGGCACCCTCGACGGAGAAGTGCACTTTCGAGGCGGCAGGGCCAACTACAACATAGCAACGCTCAGCCTGGAATTCCTGGCTACGCTTGACATCGAAAGCGGCAATCCCCATTATCCGCTCACCATTCCGTTCGGAAAAGTGGAGCTAGCGAGTGAGTTCACCCTGGCGGCCGGCAGTCGCCAGGTAGTGCCGTTCAGTGTCAGCGTGCCGTGGTTCACTCCCATCAACACGGTAGGACCCAAGCAGCTCAAGGGCGTATCGCTCGGTGTTTACACCGGCATGAGGATGGGCGGAACCTTCAACGAAAACGACAGCGATCCGCTACAGGCAGCTCCGTTCCCAATACAGGAGCAGCTGCTCAGGGCGATGGAGCGGGCAGGCTTCATGCTGAACGCAACAGACCTAGAAGACATCCGCATCACCCCCACCCACACGTCGTTCGCACAGAAGATCAAGTATGTGCCCAGCCGGGAAATCTCATGGGAGTTTCGTGAGCTCAAAATGGCGTTCATCGGCAATCCGGACACGGTGGACGTATTACTGGAAAGCGACACGGGCGCTAGGCACCAATTCGCCATCGCCCACGCAGACGCCGCAGCCTTCAATGCAGACGCGCTACTCACTCCGGCGCTACTCGCGCTAGGCGCGCAACGCTAACACTTACTGGCCGTTCTATCCGCGCCACCACTGCACAATCAGGAGCAAGTAGCATGCAGGTGTTTCCTTACGCCAAGAACATGGCCCAGGGCCCTGCGCCCGGACATGAACAGGTCGTTTTTTGCTATGACGAGCCGACCGGGCTGCGCGCGATCATCGCCATCTATTCCACGGCGCTAGGTCCAGCGCTCGGTGGCACACGCTTCTACCCCTATGAAACGCAGACCCAAGCCCTCGAGGACGTGCTGGGACTGTCACGAGGTATGGCGTACAAGAATGCACTGGCAGGCCTAGATCTCGGCGGCGGAAAGGCCGTCATCTGGGGTGATCCCGCCAGGGATAAGACCGAAGCACTGCTGCGGGCGTACGGCAGATTCGTCGAAACGCTGGGGGGGCGCTACATCACGGCATGCGACGTGGGCACCGTCGTCGAAGACATGGATATCGTGGCGCGCGAATCCCGATATGTCACCGGTCGTTCCCCCGAGCACGGCGGCGCAGGAGACTCCAGTGTACTGACCGCGTTCGGCACCCTATGCGGTATGCGTGCCGCCGCCGCGCACCGTTGGGGCAGCGCACAACTGTCGGATCGCACCGTCGGGATCGCAGGGGTCGGCAAGGTAGGTAAACACCTCGTCTCACTGCTCATCGAAGAAGGGGCGCGAATTCTGATCGCCGACATCGACCCCCGCGCGATCGCGATCGTTCAGGAGCGATTCGGTGACGTCACCGTCGTTGCACCGGGCGAGCTGGCACGGACGCCGATGGACATTTACTCGCCGTGTGCGCTCGGCGGAGTGCTCACCAAGGAGCTGGCCCCCGTACTGCGTGCCGAAATCATCTGCGGCGCGGCGAATAACCAGCTGGCCCACCCCGAAGTTGCAAACTTGCTCGCCGAGCGCGACGTGTTGTACGCACCCGACTACGTCGTCAACGCCGGTGGTGTGATTCAGGTCGCCGACGAGATCGAAGGCTTCGTCTTCGAACGTGCTCGCAAACGCGCCGCAGGCATCCATGCCACGACGGCCCGCATTCTCACCAGCGCTCGTGAACAAGGTATTACGCCCAGTGCCGCCGCCGACCAGCTCGCCGAGCGACGCATGGCGGAGGTAGGAAGGTTGCGCACGATTCTGCTGCCCGGCGAGATTCGTCGCTAATCGCATCCTGTTCCCGTCGATTAGGCGTACCGCAAATTGATCAGAAACTTTTTTTTTCTAATGTAATTCTGGCTGTAAAATAGTGTGTGGTTGGCTGGGAGCTTATCCGGTAAGTAATAACAACGAATCATTCGCATGTGCGCAGCCAGGACGCTCACTCTGGAGTAGCACTTACTGCCGCTAGCAGTCCCTCAGCGGACCTGTGGGTTGCGGTTATCATGAAACGCATTTCAGTCACCTCGACCAGGACATAATTCCGCTAAGGATTTTTTCAGAAACTGTGACGATATTGGACAGAGATGTGATCGAATTCTAGCTTATTGATTGTGAATACCCACTCAGCGAACTCCGCCGCCAGCCCCACGGTTGGTGAACATGTATCGCTAAAGTTTGCCCAAATCATAGAACCGTCACAGACATCATCGAACCCGACAGTATGGCTGGCTTGCGTTACAAAACAGCCATACGGCGAGATTCAGCGGCGAAAGTACCCTGCAACGAACAGGCTCGCCCCCTGCGGCAGCACAACTTGTAGGGGAGGTGGCCCGTTGCTAAGGCGGGAAGGTACGGTAGAGCACGACAGAAGCAAAACCGCTGGGCTAGCTGATGCTGGTCCGGTTTTATACTGAAGCAGTAGGTTTGCGCGGTCTGTTTGCCATCGTTGTTCACTGTCGTCTGTATGAGGGGGTCGAGCCAATGGGGCGCGGCCGTGCTAAAGCAAAGCAAACCAAGGTCGCTCGCGAGCTAAAATACAGCTCCCCAGAAACCGACCTCGATGCGCTGCAGCGCGAACTCAGTCACGCATCGTCTGATTCACATCGGTCTACAGACGATGCACACGACACCGATGAGGATGACACCCGGGAGCTGCGGCGACGATGAACTTCGTCTGCACCCTCGGTGATCAGCTTCCACTTGGTGACGATCCCGAAGATTCAACCTGCGATCACGCAACGCCTGTGGCGGAAAGCCGTGCCTGCCCGTTTGGCCTGAGTTTCGCCACCAGGTTCGACGCCCATTCCGAGGTCGACTACGCAGGCGTCCGCTACGACCCACATCGGCAGTTGTCTCAGGTGTACAACGGAGAGCAATGGGTGCCATTGATTACGTTGGACTCTCCACTGACGGTGCAATCTACCGGCGAGCTGGGTGACCCCAATTACGACGAGATCTTCGACAAGAATTGAACCCCGACACCGTTCTGGTGCTCACATCACCGCGTGACACTACCGCGGACCTCGTTGTCGCGGCGCTGGGCGAACGAAACGCCCCAGTCTTTCGCTGCGATACCGCGGAGTTTCTGCAGCAGCTGCGCTTCAGCGCCACTCTTTCCGCTGGTAGGGCAGCATGGTCGGGGCAGCTCCGCACTCCTCATCACAGCGTTTCGCTAGAGCAGATCCGCTGCGGCTACTACCGGCGCCCCAACGCCTTTAGTCCCGCCGAGAGCTTCGACGCCGGTACCCGCGACTGGATCAGTATGCAGGCACGTCTGGGATTTGGCGGAGTGCTCGCCGCCGGGATTCGCTGGCTCAACCATCCCAGTCGAATCGGTTACGCCGAGTACAAGCCAGTGCAGCTCGCCGCGGCGGCCCGCGCCGAGCTAGAGTTGCCATCCACGCTGATCACCAATGAACCGTCCGCGGCGGTCCGCTTTGCCGCCGACGTCGGGGAGCTGGTCTACAAGCCACTGTCCACCCCAGGCATCCCGGGTACGGCGGTGTACACCAACCGTGTCAGTGCGGCACAGCTGGACGATCCGACGATCGGCTAGACCGCTCACCTGTTCCAGCAGTGGATTGACAAACACCACGAGGTTCGACTGATCGTCGTAGACCAGCACTATGTTGCGACCGCGATCGCCGCTCATTCCGACGCCGCACAAGTGGACTGGCGTACCGACTATGCCGCACTGAGCTACCGACCCGTCGAAACGCCTCCGCACATCCGCGAGGGGGTGGCACGGCTGCTTCGCGACCTGGGTCTTCGGTTCGCTGCCATCGACTTCGCGGTGACCCCAGACGGCGAGTGGATATTTCTCGACCTCAACCCCAACGGGCAGTGGGCGTGGATCGCTAAGCACACCGATCTCGACCTTGCCGGGACGATTGCGGACGCCCTGCTTGCCGCCCCGCGCGAGGGTGATTAAGGCTGTCTTATCGGGCCCGTGTTGCCTGGCGTTCTATAGGCCGTCTCAGCCCCGCACGGGGTGATTGCTGACCATACGCGCCTGACCCTTGCCTGCGACCACTTCTCCCAGCACCCATGCATCGCAGTGCCGTGCTACCAGTAGAGCAAGCGCCGTACGCGCCTGCTCAGAGGGAACGATCGCCACCATCCCCACACCCATGTTGAACGTGCGGTCCATCTCCGTGGCAGCCACCAAGCCAGTGTGCGCAATGAGGTCGAAGATCGGCTGAGGCTGCCAGGTGGAACGGTCAACGATCGCGTCCACATCGCGCCGCAGCAGGCGGGCGACATTGCCTGGGATGCCTCCGCCGGTGATGTGCACAAACGTTCGCACATCGACCTCTTCGATTAGGGCCAAGCAGTCGGGTGAGTAAATGCGGGTGGGGGTGAGCAGTTCCTCGCCGAGCGTGCGCTGGTGCCCAAGGTCAGCGACCACATTGGAGAGCGGAAAGTCCGGATGGTTCAGCAGAACGTGACGCACCAGCGAAAAGCCGTTGGAGTGCAGCCCCGATGAGCGCATCCCCAGCAAGATGTCGCCAGGTTGGATCCGGTCACCACCGAGCACGCGATCGGCGTCGACAACACCAACACCCGTCGCCGACAGGTCATAATCGTCGGGATGCATCACGCCGTTGTGTTCGGCGATCTCGCCACCGGTGAGCGCGCAACCGGCGTACCGACAGCCCTCGGCGATGCCACCGACGATGACGGATAGCTTCTCCGGCGTCACCGTACCGCAGGCGATATAGTCCTGCAGGAACAACGGTTCGGCTCCGCAGACCACCAGATCGTCGACGACCATGGCCACCAGGTCAATGCCGACGGTATCGTGTATGCCTAGCCGCTGCGCAATCACCAGCTTGGTGCCCACACCGTCGGTAGAGGAAGCCAGCAGCGGCTTGCGATACTTGGTGGTGTCAAGCGCGAACAGACTCGCGAATCCGCCCAGGTCGCCGACAACTTCAGGACGATATGTCTTGTGAGCCTTGGGCTTGAACAGCTGCACCGCCCGCTCACCCGCTTCAAGATCTACGCCGGTATCGGCGTAGGTGACCCCAAAAGGGCTGGTGTAGGTGGTGACCTCGACCGGGTTACTACGGTTACCCGTCACAGGTAACGGCACCTCGTCAGCACTCGTGGTACCCCTTATGGTGTCACTCACGTAGTTCCCCTCCCGGTGTGTATCCGCCCCACGCTGCCGGCGAGTTCTGCCGTGTCTAGTGAGACGGTGCTATCCAATGGAATAGTCGCGCGTTCCAATAGGTTCTTTCCGATCCGATCGCGATCTGGAACGTCAATGGGGTACTCGCCGTCAAAACATGCTCGACAGAGCCGGGACGAGGGCTGCTCAGTCGCGGCGATCAAGCCTTCCAACGAGACGTAACCCAATGAGTCGGCTCCGATGGACTTACGTATCTCCTCCACACTGATGCCATTGGCGATCAACTCGGCCGGGCTGGCAAAGTCGATACCGTAGAAGCACGGCCACTTCACCGGCGGCGACGAGATGCGGATATGCACCTCCAGCGCTCCGGACTCGCGCAGCATACGAACCAGCGCCCGTTGCGTGTTTCCCCGTATGATGGAGTCGTCGACGACTACGAGTCGCTTGCCACGAATCACGTCGCGCAGCGGATTGAGTTTGAGTCGAATGCCCAGCTGCCTGATGCTCTGTGACGGCTGGATGAAGGTGCGCCCCACGTAGGCGTTCTTCACTAAACCCAGTCCGTATGGGATGCCGCTTTGCTGGGCGTAGCCCACGGCCGCGGGCGTCCCCGACTCCGGCACTGGGATGACCAGATCGGCATCGGTGGGGTACTCACGGGCCAGAGTGCGTCCTACCTGCACCCGGGTAGCGTGCACGCTCCGGCCGGAGATGGTGGTGTCAGGGCGGGCGAGATACACGTATTCGAACAGACAGCCCTTGGGTGACGGGGAGGCGAAACTTTCGGACCGAAGACCGTCGGCATCGATCGCCAGCAACTCGCCTGGCTCGACTTCGCGTACGAACGACGCGCCAACGATGTCTAGTGCCGCCGTCTCGCTGGCAACCACCCAGCCGCTTTCCAGCCGACCGAGCACCAGTGGACGTACGCCGTGCCGGTCACGCGCGGCGTAGAGGGTCCGCTCGTCCATGAAGACGAAGCTGAAGGCGCCTCGCAACGTCGGCAACACTTCGAGCGCTGTAGCTGCAATGCCGCAGCCACCATTGTCGGCCAGCAGCGCCGTCACCAGTGCGGTGTCGCTGGTGGAGACGGGACCATCGACGGCAAGTCGGCGATCGGCAACCTGCTTGGCCAGCTCGGCCGTGTTGACCAGGTTTCCGTTATGGGCCAGCGCGACCGTGGTGCCGCTCGGAGTGGATCGGAGCGTGGGCTGCGCGTTCTCCCACGTTGAGGCCCCGGTAGTGGAGTAGCGGGTATGGCCGATAGCGAGGGTGCCTTCCAGCGAGGCCAGAGTAGCTTCGTCGAAAACCTGGGCGACGAGCCCCATCTCCTTGTAGACCACCAGCCGCGCACCGTCACTGACGGCGATACCCGCCGACTCTTGACCGCGGTGCTGTAAGGCATAGAGGCCGAAGTACGTGAGTTTGGCGACCTCACCACCCGGTGACCACACACCGAAGATGCCGCACGCGTCCTGCGGACCTTTGTCGTGGGGGTTGAGGTCATGTGTGAGTTTGCCGTCGCCTCTGGGCACACCTTGATTCTAGTTGACAGCGTTTGCGCTCGTCATCAAGGCCCGTAAATCAGCCAAAGGGCTGACTGATAAGGACACCGCAAGCATGGTTGAATAGCATCATGAGTATTTCACAGCTTTCCCGGCAGCCTGGTTTCGACGCCGATGTAGCTGCGAACTGTATGTGTATGGCACTCCAGATGCGCTGCCGCTAGCGCTTGCCAGCTACTACCGGTTTGCTGCGCTGTTTACTAATCAGTACGAAAGTAGCTAGACAGGTACAGCCTCTGACCTGAAAATTCAGCTACTTTCTCCACTGACTTAGTAACGATCTGCTCAGTCGGCGTGACGTAACTCCCGCCGCTTTCTCGACAGACCAGTTCTGGCTCTCTTAAGCCCTCTGACCGCGTCGGCTCAGGCGTGTTAACGCCGCCGCCTCATTTCTGGACCATAGTGATGATCAGTCTCACCACACAGTCGCACACAGCGGCCGATACCGCGACCTATCTCGCACACTACCTGCGTCTGTTACCCGACGATGCTCACCGCGCGGCGATCCTTCGATTACTGCGACAACTGGAGCCCGCCGCGGCGGGCGAGCTCGCCGATTACCTTCGCCAACTGGACGTCAGCGTGGCGGCTGACCCTCGGTTTCGGGAGACCTACTTGTTCGCACCGCGACAATGGTCTTCCAGGACCCTCGAGCAGTTGGCGCTCCGCTGGGCGCACCCCGCGCTACGCCATTTGGTCTCAGTGCCTGAAAGCGTCACGAGGGAAGCCGCGACCACAGATGCGGCGGCGGCCACACTGTTTTTCCGCGAACCTGGTGGCATCTCCGACATGTGGGTGCTTGCAATCCCCGAGGGTACTGAGGTAACGCTCGCCACGATGGGCTCGACGCTAGCGATCGCGCCGGTCGGGGATGTCGAGTTGGCTATGGACGGTCATCCGGTAGCCGGCTCCTCGGTGGCGGTGTCGCAGCAACGCACGGTCAGCGTCACACCGGCCAGCAGCCGCGGGCAGGGATGCTTGGCGATGGTGGTGGCTTCCAGGGCGCTGCTGGACACGGCGTCTGCTGCGCAATGGTTGACATCGCACAGTGCCGGGGCACGGGCGGAACCTGTTAATGCCACAGCTGAGATACCGCGCTCGAAATATCAGCACGGACCCCGCTCAAACTCAATCGGCCTGCGGCACGCGCCTGCTCCCAGTTAAGTCGCCCCGTTGCCAGCAGTAGCCACGTCAACGGATCAGTCTCCACCACGTTAGGAGGTGTGCCGCGTCGATGGTTGGGACCGCGAAAGCCCGCTCCCGGATCGCATTGCACTGCACCGTAGGGCGGTATCCTCAGCTCCACCGCGCGGCCCGGCGCGCGGTGCGCCAACGCGTGCAGCAGATGCAGCACAGCCGTCCGTAACATATCCGGCTCCGGCGCCTGTCCAGCGTCGACGGCCGACAGCGCCGCTCGCACCGCGTCAGGTGCTACGACGTATTTGGGCATACGCGATCCTAAACACGGCGATCTGAGGGACGCCATCGCACAAAATGTCGCCTCGGCATTAGCGCATCGCGAGCGGCACGGTGGCATGCGCCTGCGCCAGCTCGCTCAGGGTCACGGAGAACTCCCCGGCGATCTCCAACCGCCCCGAGTCGGTGACCGCTCCTAGCCGAGTAGCGAGCACTTCGTGCTGCCGGCAGAGCCGGTCGAACTGTTCGAAGTTCTGCTGCGAAACACACACCAGCGCCCGCGCGGCTGACTCGGAGAACAGCTGCGCAAAAACCTCATTTTCCGACTCAGAACCAGTCGGTATCGTCACGGTGGCGCCGCGACCACTATGCAGACACGACTCCACCAGCGCTTGTGAGAGTCCGCCATCGGAGAGGTCATGCGCGCCGGTGAGTAAACGTGCCGAACCGGCTTGCGCAAGCAGCGCGGCCAGCGCGGCTTCGGCGGTAAGGTCCACCACCGGTGGGGTGCCGCCCAGATGCCGATGGGTCACCCATGCCCATTCCGAACCAGAAAGCTCCTCGCGGGTCCGCCCAAGCAGTACCACCACATCGTCGAGTTGACCCAGTCCGCTCGGGATGCGCCGCGTCACGTCGTCGCTAATGCCCAGCACGCCGATCACCGGCGTGGGATGGATCGCAACGCTGCCGGTCTGGTTGTAGAAACTCACGTTTCCCCCTGTGACGGGGATTCCCAGCGTCAAGCACCCGTCGGCCAACCCACGCACGGCCTCGGAGAACTGCCACATGACTTCTGGATCTTCGGGGCTGCCGAAGTTCAGACAGTTGGTCACCGCAGCTGGGCGGGCACCGCTGGTGGCCACGTTGCGATACGCCTCGGCAAGCGCAAGTTGCGCACCGACGTAAGGGTCAAGCCGGGTGTAGCGACCGTTACCGTCGGTAGCAAGCGCGATGCCCCGCTGCGTGGTCTCATCGATACGGAGCAGCCCGGCATCGGCAGGCTGGGCAAGCACGGTATTACCGCCCACGTAACGGTCGTACTGCTGCGTCACCGGAGCGCGACTGCACAGATTGGGGCTCGCCGCAAGCGTCAGCAGTGTTGCCCGCAACTGCTCCGAATCACTGGGCCGCGGTAGTAGTTCGGCAGCGTCGGCGCGCAGCGCCTCGAGGTCGGCGGGGCGGCGCATTGGGCGCTTATATACCGGACCGGCGTCGGCCAGGCTAGCCGGTGGCACATCCACCACAGGCTCGCCGTGCCAGGTGATCGTCAGCCGGTCACCCTCAGTGACCTCGCCGATGGCGGTAGCCTCTACACCCCAGCGCCGCGCCAGCGACAGCACCGTCGGCACGTCATCGGGCCGCACGACGGCAAGCATCCGCTCCTGGGATTCACTGGCCAGGATCTCGTGCGGAGCCATGCTCGCCTCGCGCAGCGGCACCCGCTCCAGCTCCACGTGCATCCCAGAACGTCCGGCGGCGGCGGTCTCGGTAGTGGCGCAGGTCAATCCGGCGCCACCCAGGTCTTGGATTCCGACCACGAGCTTGCGCTCGAACAGCTCCAGGCAGCACTCGATCAGGAGTTTCTCGGTGAACGGGTCGCCGACCTGCACGCTCGGCCGAGCCGCGGCCGCGTCGGCGTCGAAGCTGGCACTGGCGAGCACCGATACGCCGCCGATGCCGTCGCGTCCAGTGGCCGAGCCCAGCAGCACCACCGCGTTTCCGACCCCGGTGGCCGCCGAGCGCTGAATCTGCTCGATCGGCATCACACCTACACAGAGCGCGTTCACCAGCGGATTTCCCTGGTAGCTAGGGTCGAATACGACCTCGCCGCCAATGTTGGGCAGGCCCAGGCAGTTGCCGTATCCAGCGACGCCGGCGACCACGCCACGAACCACCCGAGCGGTGTCGGGTGCGTCGGCGGCACCGAAGCGCAGTGAGTCCATCACCGCGACCGGGCGCGCGCCCATGGTCAAAATGTCGCGGACGATGCCACCCACACCCGTCGCCGCGCCTTGGTAGGGCTCCACATAGCTGGGGTGGTTGTGACTCTCGATTTTGAACGTCACGGCAAGCCCGTCGCCGACGTCGATCACCCCGGCGTTCTCACCCATACCCACCAGCATCAGCTCCGAGGGTGGGGCCTTCTCGCCGAATTGACGCAGGTGCACCTTGCTGGATTTATACGAGCAATGCTCACTCCACATCACCGAGTACATGGCCAGCTCGGTTTGGGTAGGTCTGCGGCCCAAAATCTCGCGGATGCGCGCGTATTCGTCGTCTCCCAGCCCCAGTTGGGCATACGGCTGCGGTAATTCGCCTGTCTGGACGGCGTGAGCGACGGTGTCTACATCTACTGCTTGCGCGGCACCTATAGAACCAGTACTCATGTCACCAGCCTTTGCGCGATGGAGGTAAAGAACGCGAGCCCATCGGCCGATGGACCGGTGAGGGGGTCGATAGCGTGCTCCGGGTGCGGCATCAACCCGACGACGTTACCGGCCGCGTTACTCACCCCGGCAATGCGACGTTGCGAACCGTTGGGGTCCTCGCCCGCGTATCGGGCGACGACGCGGCCTTCGGCTTCCAGCTCATCGAGGGTGGCGGTGTCGGCGACGTAGCGTCCTTCGCCATGCTTGATCGGGATGACCAGCTCCTGGCCAGGCAGATAGTTCTGTGTCCACGTCGTGGTGGTCCGCTCTATGACCAGTCGCTGATCCAGGCAGCGGAACCGCTGGTGTTGATTGCGGGTAAGCGCGCCGGGCAGCAGATGCGACTCGCAGAGCATTTGGAACCCGTTGCAGATGCCCAGCACTGGGAGGCCCCGCTGCGCCTGCGTCACGATGACACCCATCACGGACGCGAATCGGGCGATGGCGCCGCTGCGCAAGTAGTCACCGTAGGAAAAACCACCGGGAAGAATCACTGCGTCCACATCGTGCAGATTCGCGTCGGCATGCCAGAGGCTCACCGGCTGCGCTCCTGCCGCGGCTACCGCGCGCAGCGCGTCGCGGTCGTCGAGAGAGCCGGGAAATGTGACGACACCTACCCGTGGGCTCATGACACCGAACCGTGGCCGGCGATGGAGTCCTCGGTGCGCAGCGCAAAGTCTTCGATCACCGGATTGGCCAGCAACGTGCCTGCGATCCGTTCGATAGCGGCGCGCTGCGCGGGGTCGAGCTCTCCCTCGATCTCCAGCTCGAAACGCTTACCTTGACGCACGCTCGTCACGCCGGTGCAGCCCAGCGCGGGCAGCGCGGCGGCAATGGTGTGACCTTGCGGGTCGGAGATCTCGGGCTTGGGCATAACGTCGACGACGACGCGGGCCATAGGGGCAACTCCTACCGGTCAAATCGGCACGATGTGGATATGCGGCGAACTCTTTCAGCCTATCGCCGAACACAGCCGGTCCGAAGGCGGTAACACAAAATCGCCCAGCCACCACGGCGGGTACGGTGATCGGTGGGCCAGAACCGCGAGCTGCTCAACTACTGCACCCCGCCGGCAACGGTGGTCAGGATTCCCTCAGCGAGAAAGAGCCTGGCGCGCCCGCGTGAGACGACCTCGGTAAGCACTCCAGCGGCGACGAGTTTGTTCACGTTGTACGTAGCCGACCGGTGGGTCACCCCGAGTAGAGTCACCGCCCGTTTAATGGTCATGGCAGGGGTTTCAAACAGCGCGTCTATCAACCGCGGCAGCAAACTGGACGCTTGCGCGCTCGTTACGCGTGCCCGGTACTCATCGCGCAAGGTTTGTAGCGCGACCGCGCGCCGCATCGCGTCTTGCGCCTGATGGGCCAACATCTCTAGAAAAAACCGCACCCATCCCGACCAATCTCCCTGCGTGCTGACCGCTAGCAGCCGGTCGTAGTACTCGTACCGACGTGGTTCTAGGTATGCCGACAGATCCAACAACGGTGCTGGCAGTAGTCCCCACTCCACGAGTAATAGCGTTACCAGCAGGCGTCCGACCCGACCGTTACCGTCGAGGAAGGGGTGGATCGCTTCGAATTGATAGTGCAGGCAAGCGATCGCGACCAGGGGCGGAAGCGTCTGTTCGACGTGAAGGTATTTCTCGAAAGCGTCCAAACATTCCCAGAGCCGCTCCGGGGGTGGCGGCACGAAAGTGGCGGTATCGAGCACACAGCCTGGCGGACCGATCCAGTTCTGTGAGCTGCGAAAATCGCCTGGCGTAGCGTACCCACCGCGAACGTCGGTCAACAGAATCCTGTGAGCTTCCCGCAGCAGCGGCAGACTCAGCGGCAAGCGGCGGTTTGGGCTAAGCACGTGTTCAAGCGCCGAAACGTAGTTAAGTACCTCGGCCACGTCTCCGTTGGGTCGAGCCGGCTGTTCTACCTCGAACATCACCAGCTCCGGCAACGTCGCTTGGGTACCTTCAATGCGGCTGGAGAGCACGGCTTCCCGCCGCACAAGTGAATGCGCCAGCAGGCGAGCGCTAGGCATGGTATATCCGATTCCAGCCAGCCGGCCTACCGCCCGATCGGCCACCGAGAGAGCGCCTATCAGCCCAGCGTTGAACTCTAGGTCTGGCGGTAGCGGTGGCGGGACGAAGGCGTAATAGTCTCCTTCCGCACGTATCCGGTGTGTGCGCTGCGATGGCGCCAGAGTTGCGTTTCGCACTGATACCTTCTTACCACTAGTTAACGCTTGTGATACCTAGAGGACGTTTTGGTATCACTAACACTAGCTGATTTCTATCGAACAGATGCGTCCGCGACAAGTTCCACCGCACCCTCGGCATCCAGTCCGAACTCGACCTTGGTATCGGCCACTTGTCAGGCCGCTTCGGCGGGGTGGGCTCGTTCGGCGATGAGGCGTTGTAGATCAACTACGGCAACAACAGCTTCAGCGGGATCGGAGTCGAGTCTGTCGAGTATCCATTGCCGCATCAATGCCGTGGTCGGGACATTAGCGGCGCGAGCCTGTGCTCGCACCTGATCCATCAGGCTTTTGGGTAGGCGGATGGAAGAGGAGATCATCACTTCTTCTTTGGCCACGTTGTGGCGCGGGGTAGCTCGGGCGATTTCTTCAGAAAAATCGTGTTCGTCTGCCCAAGCTGCGAGTTCGTCTATCCTTGTCATGGCTGGCGTCCTTTCTCGCGGAACGCGCGCTTCTCGGCATCGGTCATATCTCGTGCGGTCACTACGTAGTCGCGTCCGTCTTCAGCATCGGCGAGCAGCACGAGTAGATATCGGCCGGTAAAGGTTGTGCCGAATACCGCTGTTGTGCCGTCGCGGCTTGGAATGCCGATGCTGTCGTTGGAGCAGATAACCTCCTCTGCTTCTTCAGGCGTGACGCCATGGCGAGCGATGTGTTGTTCGGAGCGCTCTGTCCACTTGATCTCCCCGAACACCTAGAAAATGTACCACGTCGGGGTGCGCATTCCAGAAGGGAGCTGAATCTACGTTGGTTTAGACAAACACAGGCGACCGGCAGTTGCCAAGCACTCACCACCGCTTTCCGGTGAGTCGCTCGTAGGCCGCGACGTACCGCTCACGAGTGGCAGCCACCACCTCACCGGGCAACCGCGGACCCGGCGGCGTGCGATCCCAGTCCAGTGTGGACAACCAATCCCGCAGCGGTTGCTTGTCGAAGGCCGGCTGCGGCCCACCCGGCTGCCACTGATCGGCGGGCCAGAACCGCGACGAGTCCGGCGTCAGTACCTCATCGGCCAACACCACCGCACCCGTTGCGTCGAGACCGAACTCGACTTTGGTGTCGGCCACGATGATGCCGCGCGGCTCCGCCACTTCCTGGCCTCGACGCAAGATCTCTACGGTCAGCTCGCGCAGCGTCTGGGCCAGCTCGGATCCAACCTGGCGCACCACGTCGGCGTAGCCGATCGGCTCATCGTGACCGGTGGGGCCGCCCTTAGTGGTTGGGGTGAAGATCGTCTCCGGCAGTTGCGAACCCTCCACTAGGCCCGGCGGAAGCACCACTCCGGAGACGGTGCCATCTTGCTGGTACTGCACTGTGCCCGAGCCGGAGAGGTAGCTTCTGGCAACGCACTCCACGTCCACCATACGCAGCGGACGGACCAGCATGGAACGGTCGCGCAGCTGCTCGCGCAGTGGACGAAGTTGCACAGGATAGGCATCGACGTCGGCGGTGAGCAGATGGTTAGGCACCAGATCGGCGAGCTGGTCGAACCACCACAGCGACAGCGCGGTCAAGATGGCGCCTTTGTCCGGGATAGCTGTGGGGAGAACCACGTCGAAGGCGCTCATCCGGTCGCTGGCCACCATGAGCAGCGCGTCGGAACCGTCGTCGGTGGCGGCGTCGAGCGTCACCGCGTACAGGTCGCGCACCTTCCCCGAGTGCACATGCCGCAGCCCCGGCAGCAGCGTCTCGCTCATAGCATCGGCGCTGGAGTGTAGTCGGCGGCGTTAGGCCGCTGCGCCACGACAGTTTCGATCTGGCTCACCACATCGGCTACTTGTACGCCGGCCACGCCGGTGAGCGCAAGCGGATCGGACAGTACCGCGTCGAGCTGCGCGCGTGTCAGCTTCAGTCGGGGCTCGGTTGCCAGTAGGCCAATGAGATCTACGTCCTTACCGGCTCGGCCGGTAAGCGCGGTGGCGACCGCATGTTCTTTGATGGCCTCGTGGGCCTGCTCCCGACCCACTCCGGCACTCACCGCTGCCAGCAGCACCTTCGTAGTGGCTAGGAACGGTAGGTATCGCCGAAGCTCCCGCTCGATCACCGCCGGGAATACCCCGAACTCATCGAGCACACCGATGGTGGTGTTGAACAGTCCGTCCGCGGCTAAGCATGCGTCGGGCAGAGCCACACGTCGCACCACCGAGCACGACACGTCGCCCTCGTTCCACTGGTCGCCAACCAACTCGCTGATCATGGACAAGTATCCGCGTAGCACTACAGCCAGACCGTTGATCCGTTCACAGGAGCGACTGTTCATCTTGTGTGGCATTGCACTGGATCCGACCTGACCCGGACGGAAGCCTTCGGTGGCCAGCTCGTGTCCTGCCATAAGTCGCACCGTGGTGGCAAAGTTCGCCGGTGCGCTACTGGCCTGCACCAGGGCGGCCAGTAGGTCGAAATCCAACGAGCGCGGATACACCTGACCGACGCTGATCAGCAGCGAGTCAAAACCCAGGTGACGCGCAACGCGACGTTCGAAATCGGCAAGTTTGGCCTCATCTCCGCCGAACAGTTCCGCGGCGTCGGCGGCGGTACCGACCGGGCCTTTGATCCCACGCAGTGGGTAGTGTTCCAGCAGGTCAAGGCAGCGTCGATACGCCAGCAACAGCTCTGCGGCGAATGTGGCGAAGCGTTTTCCCAGAGTCGTGGGCTGAGCTGCCACGTTGTGAGTCCGGCCGGTGATCACCAACGTCGCGTGTGCCGACGCCAGCGCTCCCAGGCGCGCAAGGGTCGCCACCATGCGGTCGGCGATCAACCGCAACGCGTCCCGCAACTGGCACTGCTCCACGTTCTCAGTGACATCACGCGACGTCAGACCCTTGTGGATCTGCTCGTACCCGGCAAGAGCGTTGAATTCGTCTATTCGCGCCTTGACGTCGTGACGGGTGTGTCGCTCCCTGGCCGCGATGGAGCTCAGGTCCACCTGGTCGCAGACCGCTTCGTAAGCGGCGATGGCTCCGTCCGATACAGCCACACCCAGTTCCCGCTGGGCGCGCAGCACCGCGATCCAGAGCTGCCGCTCGGCGACCACCTTGCGCTCGGGGCCAAACAACTCAACCATCTCTGGCGAGGCGTACCTTGTCGCGAGCACGTTCGGGATCGTCGTCATCGCCGTGCTGCTCCAGCCGCGAGTGTCCTTGCAAGCTCACCGCTGACGGCTTTGGCGGCGATGTCGGTGCGGAGCTGCGCTCCGTCGAAATCTATGGCCTTCGCCGCTTGGTAAGCGCGGTCGCGGGCTTGCGATAGGTCGGCTCCCAAACCGGTGACGGCAAGCACTCTGCCTGAGCTGGTGCGCAGCAGCTGGTCGTCACCGCGCACGGTGCCGGCGTGGAAGACCACAGCGCCCTCGGTGTGCTGCGGCCCGCCGACCATGACGTCGCCAGTGATGACGTCGCCGGTACGAGCGTTCTCGGGGTAGCCGTGCGCGGCCAGCACGACAGTCACCGCCGATTCGTTGCGCCACCGCAGCGATGGCTGCTCGGCCAGCAAACCAGTGGCGGCGGCGTACAGCACTCCGCCCAGCGGGGTGGCCAGTAGAGGCAGCACGGCTTGGGCTTCGGGATCACCGAAGCGCGCGTTGAACTCCACCACCTTGGGTCCGGCGCTGGTGAGCGCAAGCCCGACGTAAAGCAATCCGGTGAACGGCGTGCCCACGTCACGTAACTGAGCGAGGGTGGGATGGACCACGCTGTTCATCACCTGTTCGGTGAGGCCAGTCGGCGCCCATGGCAGCGGGCAGTAAGCACCCATACCGCCGGTGTTGGGTCCGCTATCGGCGTCACCCAACCGCTTGAAGTCCTGCACCGGTAGCAGCGGCAGCGCGGCCTGGCCATCTGTGATCACGAATAGCGACACTTCCGGGCCGTCCAGGTACTGCTCGACCACCACCCGTTCGCACGCCATGGCGTGGTTGAGTGCCATGTCGCGATCGGTGGTGACCACGACGCCTTTACCGGCGGCTAACGCGTCGTCTTTCACCACATACGGCGGTCCGAACTCGCCAAGGGCTTGGGTGGCCTCGGCCATGGTTTCGCATGTTCGCGATGCTGCAGTGGGAACCCCGGCCTTGGTCATAATCTGCTTGGCAAAGGATTTGGAGCCCTCGAGTCGTGCCGCAGCTACCGAGGGGCCGAAGCAGGCAGCGCCGGCGTCACGCACCGCATCGGCGACGCCGGCGACCAAGGGGCCCTCTGGGCCGATCACGACTAAGTCCGCGTGCAGGCTGCGAGCAAGTTCGGCTACCTGCGCCGGCTGGGTCACGTCCACAATCGCAAGTTCGGCCAGCTCGGCGATACCGGGGTTACCTGGGGCGCAGTGCAACTGCGTTACCGCATCGTCGACGGCAAGTGCGGCACATAAGGCATGTTCGCGTCCACCACTACCGATAACTAGAACACGCACACCACGAGGGTACGGGCTGTGGCGGCCAACACAGAAGGGCAGGTCCAGAGAGCCAGCGAAAGACTACGAGTGAGTGGCCGAGATGCTGTAGATCATCGTCTCTCCGTAGTTGTCGCTACTGCACGGTGCGGCGTTCTGGCAGTTGGCCTGGGTGTACGCACCGGCCTTGAAGTAGCCGCCGGAGAAGTCCTTGGAGAGCCTGGTCTGCAGGGCCCCGTTGTAGTAGACCTCCACCTGGCCACCGCTTACCACGAACTTGGCTTCGAATCTGGTACCGAGCGTGTAATTGCCGGTGACCAGCTTGTGGTGGGCGATGTCACCGTCGGTGATGTAGAGGCTGCTCCCTTCGAGGCGAAACACTGTCACATCGTCTTTGGAGTCATGGATCTGTGCTCCCACCAGGTGAGGCCTTCCGTCGGGGAGCTTCGTGAACGCCTCGGTGACTGTCAGCGTGTGGGTGCCAGAGTCAGACGACCAACTCGCCTCGGTCGAGCCGCCCTCGGTCATCTCCCGCAGCTCCGACCGCGGATTCTTCGAGCCTCTCGTGGTAACGCCGTCGACCGCGGCGCGGAAGACTGCGGCATCGCAGTTAGGCACCGTCTCGAACCACGGTGGGCCGGCATAGGTAACTAGGTCGGGCTGCTTGATCTCCGCCGGCCCGTCACGGGAGCTACCCGACCCGGCGATGGGCAGCGTGAGTTTCCAGTTGCTCAGGTCGAGGATCTGGGCCGGATAGCGGCAGCCTCCAGAAGGCGCGGGAGCCACTGGAGCGGCGACATCCGGCGCAGATGCTGTTGGGGGCGGGGTTGGTGTGGGTACGGTCGGGGCTGACAGCGGCGGTGTGGGAACGATCTGCTGCGGAACCCCGGGGGCTTCCGATACCTGCGGCCGACCGGTCGTCGGAACCAGGCCGCCGGTCGGCGCCGCGGTCGGTAGCGTCGGAACGCTGATGGTCTCCAAGGCATCGGAGTCGGACCCTGATGCAGATGGGCTATAGGAACCCAGGAGTGCGGCGATCAACGTGAACGCGGTGATCACCGCCTTGATCAGCTGATCCGACACGGCCACAGCACTCGCCTCTCTATGCAATTTCGTTGTCGTTAGACGGCATTGGGAGCGGGAGCCGCTGGATAAATTGAAGCCCCGTCCAGCGAGTACTGCTTTACCCAATCCACCTGCATGGCGCTGGAGCCCGTGGAGCCGTCAGGAAACCAATCCAGTTGGATGCACAGGTGCATCGGCCCGGGCGGAAACTTGTCGGCCTCGGTACTGCTCCACCATTCCTTGCCGTTAACGAAGGCGGTCATCTTCTTCGGGGTCCATTCCAACGCCCAGTTTGTCCACTGGGTGGCGTCGTGCTTGACCTCGCCGCTGATCTGGGCGTTCTTAGCGCCGTAGTGCAGAAACATATTGGTGGTCTGTCGGTCCGCGGACATGATCTCGGCAAAGTCGACCTCGCCGCCGACTGGGAAGTTCTCCGCGTCTGGCCAGAGCAACAGCAGGGCGTTGTAGCTTTCGGGTCCAACGTCAGCCCTCATGCGGCCTTCCCACCGGCCGTACTTCTGCCCCGGGGTCCACGCCATTCCGGCGGAGGTGCCGGCGGAGGTGCCGTTGATGGTGAGAACTCCGTTGTCAACCTTGGCTTGATCAGGTGAGCGGATGCCCTTCCCCGCGTGGCCCGGACCGTCGTAGACACCCCACTGTTCGGTGCCAGCGTCGAACTCGTCGACCCGGTTGGGCGGTCCCCAGTTAAAGGTCTCTGCCGCGGTGGTACCGCTACCGCTCAGTGCTACCGGAACGGCAGGCGCGGTCGGGTTGTCCGACGTCGCAGGCGCACCCGCGGTGGGTGCGGCAGATGAGCATGCAGCGACGTCGGCTGTGGGTGTGGCATCGACCTCTTCGCCCGGGGCCTGTACCTCGTCGCGGTCGACCGCTACAGCATCGTCGTCGGTACCGTCCTTGCCGGGCCGGCCATCGACACTGTCCTTGCCGCGTCCGTGAGGTGAACCTACGTCACTGTTCGCGCCTTCTCCGTCGGCGTAGCGGGCCACGTGGGCCGGAGTTTCGCGCCTACTGACAGCGGCGGCGTTCAGCGGCTTGTCGGAGACTACGCCCGGATCTTTGGATGATTGAGCTTCGTCAGGGACAACGGCTTCGCGCGGCGTGCTGGCGGGGACGGCTCGCGGCGCAACAGTGGCCTGCGCGGGAACGGCGGGCGGCGCAACGGTGGCCGATGTGGTGGGACACGGCTGCGGCGCGGAAGGGCTGCTGACGATCGGCACGTTCGACACCGAGTCTTCAGTTTGCGGGGGCGTCCCTTGGTAACCTCCCGCCATCGCCAGCAAGACGGCAACCAGTGCTGTCAGGACCTTCAGAAACTCTGGGATCCCCGGCACGAAACTCACCTCACACGCCCCGACGAGACACCGGAGCAGTCATCATCTCGTTCCTACTGCCAAGGTTAGAGTGACGCGCGAGTACATCAGCACCAAAGACGCATAACGGCCGCTTCTGCGCTGAAATTCGACCGAACAGACGAGCACAGACGTCTGTTAGTCGGACAGCATCGCCTGCAGCGCGTAGCCACCGCCCTCAGTGGTCTACGGCACACGGCTTCAACCGACCCAGTCACTTTGGCAAGCTAACGAGCGGACAACTCGCACGAACCCTTAAGTGAGAGAAGGTGGCATGTTCAACAGAATCGCTATCGTGGGCATGGGCTTGATGGGTGGTTCCATCTGGAAGCGCCTGGCGGCGGCCGGTTATCCCGTCTGTGGGTTCGACATCAACCCCGAGACCCGCGCCGCAGCCCGGGTTATCGCGGCTACCACATCCAATCGCGATGCCGACCGCATAGCGACTACCATTCCGGCAGCGGTGGTCGGCGCAGATCTGGTGATCATCGCAGTAGGCACGTCGGAGGTCGAGGGTGTGCTGCGTGACATCGCTAGCACTGGTTACCGGGGCCTGCTCACCGACATCACATCCATCAAGGCGCCCGTGGAGAATTACATACGCGTGAAGCACCGCGGCACCCGGTGGATCGGCGGGCACCCCATTGTGAGCTTCGAGCAGGCCGGATTTGCCCCCAGTGACGCGCACCTATTCGATGGCTGCCCGTGGGTACTCTGCATCGACGCCGCCACTAAGAGCTCCAGCGCCCTAGCGGACTGGTTGGCACTCGCCAAACTCATCACGGATCTGGGTTACCGGGTCATGCCGATGACCGCCATTGACCACGATGTATCGCTGGCACGCATCAGTCACATCCCCCACCTGGTGGCCAGCGCCGTGACTAGGACGGCCATAACGGGACCGGTAGCACCGGTCGCGTTGTCATTGGCGATGGGCGGAGACACGTTCGCACAAGTAACCGAGGTTGCAAAAATCCTGCCCAATCGCACGGCCGAGTTCTGTGCCTTCAATCTCGCTGCGCTGGATGCGCAGCTGGACGATCTGATCGAGCAGTTGAATGCGGCGCGTCACATCATGCGACGTCGAGATGCTGTGGCGCAGCTGAGCCGGTGGTTCGAGCCTGCCCATCGGGCGCGACACGCGTGGCCCATGGTGGAGGGAACACCGCAGCGCCTTCCGGCCAGCATCGATCAGTTACTAGCCGTTGGCCGGGACGGAGGTTGGGTGACAGCGGTGCACGGCGGTGAAATCACCGCCGTGCGACCGCACCCCCGTTCCTAAGACGCTGAGGGCGCCGGATCAGGGACAGGAGCCGATGGTGCTGCTTCCGCGGGAACCGATGGTGCTTCCTCCGGCGCCGATGGTACTTCCGCGGGCACCGCGGGAGCCGCGGGCACGACGGGAACGGCGGGAACCGGTAGCGGGTCGTTCGCGCCAGGCAATGCCGGAACGGCTGGAAGTGGCACCGGCGGTTCGGCAACCGCGGGTGCGGCTCCATATGCCACAGCTAACACCACTGCTCCACTTGCCAATGAAGCCTTCACAATCATTGAGCGTGTAACCATTGCAATGCACCTCCAGGCGCGAGAAATAGGTATGGCGGCAATGCGACAACACATCCCAGCTACCACAGCCGGAAGAATTTGCAACCGCCATAGACTATTTGTCTGATATATGGACCTTATTCCCCTTGATGACGTAATCGCATATATTTGACACTGCGGAGAATGTAGCCCATATCGCCCGAACGTGCAAATAGAGATATTTCGTGCACAAAACGTTATATATATAAACCATTGGGGGATTTAGCCCAGTAGGTGCTAGCCGCACCTCCCTCCCGGCAACCCCGACCGTTGGCCGCGCAGAGCTGCGGTGGCCCATTCGCAGCTCTGGCAGCCGCCTTCTCGCGTTCACTCAAGAAGGTGCCGACCGTCGGTTCGGTCCCAGCGGAAAAGCCGCGTGCGGACTCCCTCGTCGTCTCACCGAATATGTCATGGAACAGCCGCCACCGTTGCTCCAGAAGATTGGGCTCCGTGGCGCCTGGCCCTCCTGAGATGGCGCCCCAGTATTCAGAGTCGAACTCCGCATCACCACGTTGTCCGAACGGGCCCTTTATCCGCAACACTGGGTTCCCACCTCTAGCACCAACCGCGTTATCGTTGTCTTGCGCTTGTACTGCCGATGTCTTTGCGTCGACCCGCCAGCCATGGGCAAGGTTCTCCAGACCGATCAAGTCCAAATTTCGCGCTCGTACCCGCACGTCGTCTGCTGCCTTACTCTGCTCCCAATCGGTTACTTGCGCCGCACCAAGCTCATCCTTGGCACCTGGAGCGAGTCGGCATGGCGCTGGGAAAGCACTGCAGGCTGCGTTGTGGTCACCGTGGAGGGCGTAGGCGGCGCGGCCGACCCATGGGGCGCAGCGGGACACACCTCATGCTCCTGTGGAATAGCGGACGAATCGAATTACGGCTTCGAACGCAGGAAGGTGCTTAGGCGCCAATATCGCGTTATTAACCCCTAAAAACCGCCCAAAACGGTCCACGCCAACAAACCGCTTCGCCCCTAATGACCCGTTATGCGTAGGAGCGAGAGGCTCCCTATACGGCCCGGCGCCCATACCGCCCGACAGCCAGCCGCTATCCTCAACGCGACCGCGAGAGGGTCAAGTCCAGTGAAGGATGACCTATGAGCTACAACACCGACGCAGCCGAACGCGAACATTTCAAGCGCAGCGTGCTAGCCGGCCTCGCGGTATTGGCCGCTGCGGCCGTGTTCGTACTCGGCTGGTATTGGATCGTTGGTGTCGACAAACCCAAGGACGGGCCCCGTGTCACCGTCGGCAAGTACATGAACGCTATCCGCACCAAAGACGTCGACACCGCCCAAGGCCTACTCTGCAACGAGCTCGCCAGGAATAAAACCGACGTGCAGGAGCGGGCCAAACGATTCCGCAAACTGGACTACAAAATCGGCAAGTCCACTAAGACATCCGAGTCTGAGTATCGGGTAGATGTCGGTGTCGACGCCGTCGTGAACCTTTCCGGCACCGACACCCCCAGTCGAACCACCTACATCTTCAAAGTGGTCGAAGAGGAAGACGAGTGGCGCGTCTGTGGGATCACCACCTGAGCGGCGTAGCTCGACGGGCCGCACAGCACCTACGCCGGGGGCGGGAAAGCCCGGGTCAGCGCTACGACTTCCTGACGCACGCGTTTCGCGACGTCGTCGGCGTCGCCTTTAGCCACCGCTGTCACGACTTCATCGATCCAGGCCGCCACCTGCGGCATCTGAGCCGGTGTCATACCGCGGGTAGTCATCGACGGTGTCCCAATACGTAGGCCAGAAGGATCGAATGGCTTACGGGGATCGAACGGGACAGTGTTGTAATTGGTCTCGATCCCCGCGGCATCCAATGCTTTCGCCGCGGCCTTGCCGGTGACTTCTTTAGACGTCAGGTCGATCAAGATCAAATGGTTGTCGCTGCCACCGGAGACCAGATCGAAACCGCGTTCGGTCAAGCCGTCGCTCAACGCGCGCGAATTCGCCACCACCTGATGGGCATACTCGGCGAATTCAGGCGTGGCTGCCTCTTTCAGCGCCACCGCAATTCCCGCCGTAGTGTGGTTGTGCGGTCCCCCTTGCAGTCCTGGGAACACCGCTTTGTCGATCGCCTTCGCGTGCCGATCGGGGCACATGATCATGGCGCCACGAGGACCACGAAGCGTTTTGTGAGTGGTCGTGGTAATCACATCGGCATGCCCGACCGGGGAGGGGTGGGCGCCGCCAGCCACTAGACCGGCGATGTGGGCGATGTCTGCTACCAGCACCGCGCCTATTTCACGCGCGATCTGCGCGAACGCGGCGAAGTCGATGATGCGAGGAATCGCGGTGCCGCCGCAGAAAATCAGTTTCGGCCGCTGCTCAAGTGCCAGATCACGCACTTGGTCCATGTCCAGCCGACCGGTTTCACGGCGCACGCCATATTGCACCGAACGGAACCATGTGCCCGTGGCCGACACCGACCAACCATGCGTGAGGTGACCACCCATAGGAAGCGACATCCCCATTACCGTCTCGCCGGGAGCGAGGAACGCAAGATAGACAGCGAGGTTAGCCGGCGATCCCGAGTACGGCTGCACATTCGCGTGCTCCACGCCGAACAACGCCTTGGCGCGCGCGATTGCCAACTGCTCGATCGGATCGATGAACTGCTGGCCTTCGTAGTAGCGCTTACCGGGGTAGCCCTCGGAGTATTTGTTGGTCAGCACCGTCCCGGTGGCTTCCAACACCGCGGCCGATACATAGTTCTCGGACGGGATGAGCCGAATTACCTCATCCTGGCGCCGAGCCTCGGACGCAATCAGCTCAGCGATATCGGGATCGGCAGACCGCAAGGCGGTAGCGGTATCAGTCACCTGGCAAACCTTACCTGGCGCACTCGTTAAAGTGTCCGCCAGTAGGTTTACTGCCACAACAGCAGAGGCGCATCGCTACGCTGAGCCCACCGCCGACTCCTAAACCGCGGCGGGTGCGATCCCGTCCAAGCACAGCGATAGCAGGGGACTACGGACCGACGGTCTCGAGTACATCGTGCAGCACCACATTGTTATCCCTGCCAGGGCCGACACCGATCACACTGATGCGTGCGTCTGAAATCTCTTCCAAGCGTCGCACGTAACGCTGGGCCGCCTCGGGCAGATCCGCGAAGCTGCGCGCGCCGGAGATATCGCTGTTCCAACCAGGTAGGTACTCATACACCGGCACCGCATGATGGAACTCCGTCTGCGTCATCGGAACTTCGTCGCAGTGTTCACCGTCCACGTCGTAGCCGACGCAGACTGGGATTGCATCCAGCCCAGTAAGCACATCCAGTTTGGTGAGGAAAAAATCGGTGATGCCGTTCACACGCGTGGCGTAACGGGCGATCGGGGCATCGAACCAGCCGCAGCGCCGATCACGACCAGTGGTCACCCCGACCTCGCCACCCGCGCGACGCAGAAACTCACCCTGCTCGTCGTGCAGCTCGGTCGGGAATGGGCCGGAGCCTACCCGGGTGGTGTAAGCCTTGAGAATTCCGATCACCCGCGTGATTTTGGTGGGTCCGATACCGCTGCCTGCCGTGGCGCCGCCCGCCGTGGGGTTGGAGGAGGTGACGAAGGGATATGTGCCGTGGTCGACATCCAGCAGTGTGCCTTGTGAACCTTCCAGTAGCACGGTCTCACCGCGCTCAAGAGCCTGATTGAGCACCAGCCGGGTATCTGCGATGTGTTTGGTCAAACGTTTGGCGTACCCGGCGTACTCGTCGCAGATCGTGTCGGGATCGATAGCCTTGCGGTTGTAAACCTTCACCAACAGCTGGTTCTTCTCCCGCAGAACCACGTCCAGCTTGGCCCGAAAAATGTCGGGATCAAGCAGGTCGGCAACCCGAATCCCGATCCGGGCGACCTTGTCGCCGTACGCCGGACCGATGCCACGTCCAGTTGTTCCTATCCGCGACTTGCCTAGATAGCGCTCGGTGAGTTTATCCAGCGCACGGTGATACGGCATGATCAAATGTGCGTCTGCGCAGACCAGCAGGCCGGAGGTGTCCACGCCACGATCACTAAGGCCGTCCATCTCCTGCAGCAGGACACCAGGGTCGACGACGACACCGTTGCCGATCACCGGAGTGCAGCCGGGTGTTAGCACACCCGACGGAATCAGGTGGAGCGCAAACCGTTGTCCGTCGGGAGTGACGACGGTATGCCCGGCGTTATTGCCGCCTTGATACCTCACCACATAGCTAACGCGGCCACCGAGTAGATCGGTGGCCTTTCCTTTACCTTCGTCGCCCCATTGGGCGCCAATGATCACTACAGCCGGCACGCGTGAAAGGGTAGCCGACGTGCACGCGGTGATTCTCGCCCCCGGCTCACACACCCGCGTATCCGTGCTCGAATGTGCCGACGCGCTCCGCACCCGGCCAGAGATCGACCGGGTAGAGGTACTGCCCGCTAGCTCCGACGCGGACGTCGATACCGCACTAGCCCAGGTCGAATGCGGCAAGGCCCGCCTCGTCGTGGCCGGCAGTGACGGCGTGCTGCGCGCAGTGGTCCGTCGAATGGTGCGACGGGCGCTACCGCAGCGCAGCGCGACCCGCCACGTTGCGGCGCCACAGCTGCCCGATCACCGTACGATCGGGGACCTGCCTCCAATGGCTCTATTGCCATTGGATTCTTCGCCCGAGCTTCCCGATCTCTCGCGCAGCTTAGGCCTGCCAACCGCCCCAGCTGAGGTCGCAGAGATAACCGCTGCCGGAAGCGCCCAACGACTAGACCTATTCCGCAACGATCGGGGCGGGATCACGCTGCATGGCGTACTGCTGGGAGCGACAGTAGCCAGCAGCGCACACGGGCCTGGTCGTCTCATGTCCTGGCAAGCACATGTCGGGGTCGACGACACGGTGCTCTCGGATGGCGATGAACCCATCCTGGCGTGTGCCATCGCCAACGCCGACGGATACGCGCGACTGGGCCAGCTACCGATGCTGGAGGTAACAGATCCGTCAAACGGCACACTTGCCGTAGCAATAGCGATCGGGACAGCCGGGGGGATCGAGGTTCGACGGACACGAGGACGGGCTGTCAACGTGCGGCTGAGACCGGCGCAAGCAACGGATCGGCACCCAGACATGGGGTCGCCGCGCGTGGACTACACCGACGACGGCGTGGATTTCACGCTGCGTCACTCGTGCACGTGGTGGGTGGAGCAGGGGGCCTGGGCACTATACGTGCGGAATTGCTAGACGAAGTCCGCCCGAGTAACGATAGGCTTGGCCAACACTAAGAGTGTCCGGCAACAGGACGTTCGTAGCGAGGTCTCGAAGTTAGGTGGCTTGTCTGGTCAGCATGGCAAGGCGTAGCAGGAGGTCATGCTGGATAGTATGGACAACGTTGATCACGCAGCCAGGCGAAGTGCCGGGGAACGCCGCGGTAGAACAGCGCCTATTGCCGGGCGCTCTAGGTAGGGGGTGTTATCTGTGCAGGACACCAACCGAAACTCCGACAACCGCGTGGAGTCTGACGCAGCGAACCACGGCGAGGCCGAGCAGCAACCAGCCTGGGCGCCACCACAGGCAAGCCACAACGCGTACTTCGACGATCAACGCACTGTGTACCAACGAATGACGCACGAGGCTAAGACCTCTCCCGAGGACGACGTCGATGACGTGTTCAGCGCCCCTCTGGAAGCTGCCGATGAGCACCCCACCACACAGCTCGATCTTCCCGGTATGCAGACTCCGAAGACGCCAACCGACTCGATTAGCTCTGGCGACGACCCAACTACGCAACTGACTCCGGGCAACTGGACGGTAGTCGCCGGCCAAAGCGCTCAGCCGGAAACCTTTGGCCCTCCTGGGGCAGCGCTGAGCGACCTACACGACGAGGGGCTCGGCGCTACCATGCACGGCAACCAAGCGTTTGCCTCCTTCCCTGCCCAGGAAGACGCGCAGGACTCGCAAGAGACCACGATGCTTGCCGGCACCCAACAGCCACCCGAGTCAGAGCAGGTAGCAACGGGTGAGCCTGCCCTGCCGGCAGACGGCAACTCGGCGGACTCGGCAACCAACCAAACGAGGAACGATGAGGCAGGCGGGCAGACTCCGCTAGCCGATCCCGAAGATGCCGCTACGACCATGCTCACACCGGAGTATGCGCAGCAGTACACCGAGCTATCCGACCAGGCAGCACAGCAGGCGGCCCCGCAAGCTAGTCAGCAGACCGGCGGCGACGGACAGGCCGACTACAGCCAGCAGCTCCAGCCCCATCACCAGACGACCGACGGTCAGCCCGACTACTTTGCCCCTCAGTCTGTACCCCCCCAGCCTTACCAGGACCAGCCCTACGGCGGGCAACAAGGATGGGGTGAGCAGGCGACGTATCTGCAGCAGCCATACGCCGAGCAACCGTTCTATCCCGATCCGCAACAGAATTATCAGGCTGACACCGGCTATCTGCCGTACGAAGCCGAACAGCCCGGTTACCCGGCCGGCTATACGCCACAACAGACACCGTTCGACCCATCCCACGGCGCTGCTTTACGTGACGCGCCAACGGGATACCCGCCCTACGCCGAGCCACAGCCCGGTTACCACACACCTGAGCAGCAGCATTATCTACCGGCGGAACACCAGTACACGAAGCACCCGTACACGGCGCCCGAACAGCACTATCCCGCACTAGAACATCAGCACGCCGAACCTGCTCTTGGCGAACCTCCGGTGCCTGAGCACCCAGTGGAGATGGCATCACAACAGGTACCGGTACTGCCCGTCGGCGCCACTCCGATAGGCGAGGAAGCACAGCACCGCCCCTACATGGTTCCGCAGAACGTTCCCGGTCGATTCGTACCGACAGCAGAAGAGTTCGCTGCTCGCCGCGCTCACAAACCACAGACCCCAGAGGCCACTATGGGTCTACCGGGGTTGGTCAAACGGCTCACCTTCGGCATCTTCGCTCCGCCCATGTCGAAGAAGGAAGAAGAGCACCGCGAGTACGTCACGACGGTGCGCCGCAACTTCGGCGGTCTGCGCCAGATCACTGTCGTCAACCCCAAGGGTGGTGCCGGCAAGACCGTCGCCAGCTTGATGACGGCCATGACTTTCGGTCAGAACCGTGGCGGTTATGTGCTGGCTTGGGACAACAACGAGACCCAAGGAACGCTGGGGATGCGGGCGCAACCCGATTTCCACGCCCACACGGTCCGCGATGTGTTGCAGTCGCTGGACACGTTCCTGGCAGCCAGCGGAAAGGTCGGAGATCTGTCCAGCTTCGTCCGCTCGCAGGGTGAGGCGATGTTCGACGTCTTGGCCTCCGATGAGTCGGCGACCGCAGGCGAGATGCTTACCGCTGCCGCGTTCAAGCAGATCCGCGAAGTCGTGAGCCGGTTCTACAAGCTCATCATCGTCGACACCGGCAACAACGTGCGTGCCGAGAACTGGCAAGCCGCCATCGACCAGACAGATCAGCTCATGGTGACCATGTCGGCCCGAGGCGACTCCGCCGAGACCGCTGCCCGGATGCTCGACCACCTGGAGCAGACTGGGCGTTCATCCCTGGTGCGTCACGCAGTCACCGTGGTTTCCATGCCACCGAGTCGACGCGGCCTAGACCTACCGGCCATCGAACGGCACTTCTCTGCCCGCACTCGAGCGGTGCTGATTGCACCGTACGAGCCGATCATCGACTCTGGCGAGCCAATTCACTACGAGAACATTAGTAACGCGAGTAAAGAGGCGTGGCTACGAATCGCTAGCGGCGTCGCCGAAGGCCTGTAGTCTTCTTCGGCACGATGACAACGGTGAAGCTTCTCCCTGCGGTGTTTCTCACTAGGTGCAAACCAACTCTGTGTGGGGCATTGCTGTTGGCGATGTTCGCGTTGAGTATCAGCGGCGTCGGAATGGGTGCGCTGGCCCTCAATCCGGTGGCTCAGTCCGAGGGCTCTTGGAGAGAACGAGCGCCACAGGAAGGGCCCGGCGCTGTAGACCCGCTTGGCCCCCTGCCGCTACGGGTCATGCCACTGGGAGATTCGATCACCCACGGACTGCAGTATCCGGGCGGTTATCGACGCCAGCTGTGGCGGCTGGCACTGGCCGCCGGCACCCCCATCAGTTTCGTTGGCAGCCAGCGCGACGCGAGCACTTATTTGCTCGATCCCGATCATGAGGGTCACCCTGGCTGGCAGATCCAGCAACTGGATCAACACGTCTCGTCGTGGCTTCGGATCTACCGGCCACACGTAATCCTGCTACACATCGGGACCAACAACTTCTGGCAGAAGGGCGAGCTACCCGAGCTCGCGCCGAGGCGACTAGCCCAACTAATCGACCGGATCATTACCACAGCGCCCAATGCCCGGCTATACGTCGCCACCTTGATTCCTTCCGGCCAGGGCGATGCGAAAGTGCGACGGTTCAACGCCGCCGTCCCCGCCATAGTGGCGGACCGGGCTGAGCAAGGTGCGCGTATTGCGCTGGTCGACCAGCATGCCGCCCTCACCTCAGCCGATCTCATCGACGGCATCCACCCCACTCGGCAGGGGTATGCCAAGATGGCAGCATGTTGGTGGCGCGCCATGGCCGCTGAGCTTCCATCGTTGCGGAATTTTAGAGTGCAATAGCGCGACTCCCACACATTCTCGACTAGTGCGGACTATTTTGAGTTCATCCCCACCGACAGGACATAGGACATGCCCACTCGCCGTCAGATACTCACCGGGGCGGCTGCCGCCACAACGGCCGCACTGTTGCCAGGAGCTATACCCGCGATTGCGGAGACGGTTGCCCCCGCCGCAAACCCGGAGAAGGAAACCATCCGCACCCCAGCGACCATAGCGACACGGACCCGAGCGAGCCGGGCTCCGGTGAGCGCTGCGCAGCCCATCGACTTTGTGGGGTTGAAGTTCGACCGCACGGTGTCCAAAGCGGGCGCTATCCGATTTCGCACTGGGGATTCCTTCGGGCCCTGGCGGGCGCTAGAGCTGTCTCATCACGGCCGCGACGACAAACCCATCGGTGCCGTCACGGAGCTGCTGCCGGCCGCGCCGGGCGCGACCGGCTACGAGCTAGACCTACCGGACGGTATCGAAGCCGCCGAGGTGGTGGCGCTCAACACCACCACTGGCCCGACCCGCAGCAGGTACGCGATCCCCTACGTCGCGCTGCCCAGTTACAGACAGGCACCCGGAACCAAGTTCTACAGCCGAGCCGGCTGGGGAGCCGACGAGTCGCTGCGGTTCAGCGACGACGGCACCAACTTGTTTCCCGACGAGTTTTACCCCGTGCAGACTCTCACGGTGCACCACACCAGCTCCGAACCCGACACCGACCGTAAGGCGGCCGTCCGCGGAGTCTACCGGTATATGGCGGTGGACCGCGGGTTCGGCGACATCGGTTACCACGTGCTTATCGACCCTGAGGGTAACGCCTATGAGGGTCGCCACTCCGGCGAAGAGTTGTTCCCGATCTTCGACGGGGTGCCGATTCGAAGGTTTGGTCCCAAGGCGGTGACCGCCGCCCACGTGAAGGGTTTCAATTCCGGCAATATCGGCGTCTGCCTGCTTGGCGACTTCACCAACCAGAACCCAACACCAGCGGCTCTAGAGACCTTGGTGCGGATGCTGACCGCGCTGTGTTCGCTCTGCGACATCGATCCCACCGCGTCTATTACATATGTAAACCCCGTCGACGGCTCGACTCGCGATACCCCCACCATCGTCCGGCATCGCGATTGGGCGCCGACGGAGTGCCCGGGCAACACCTTCGCACCGAACTTCAGTAGCATCCCGCAGCGAGTCGCTGCGCGGCTGTAAAGCAGCTGCCGGACGCCTCTAAGAAGGCCACCCCAATAGGTTCTGCCTAGGCCGCAGGAGCCCGCCGCCTACGAGGAAGCGTGGAGCAAGGCGGCTCGAGCAATGGAACGCCGGCAGAAACCTATTGGTTTAAATCAGCAGCTCGGCGGCGGCGGGGTCGCAGTCAAACAGTAGCTGCGTGCAGCGGGTGGCCTCGTCGGTCTCGTTGATGTCTGCGGCGGCTCGGGCTAGCGCGGCAACGCACCGCAGAAAACCACGGTTCGGCTCGTGCGACCACGGCACCGAACCATGACCAGTCCAGCCGTTGGCGCGCAGTGCATCCAGGCCACGGTGATAGCCGGTGCGGGCATAGGCGTAGGCAGCGATCGTGTCACGGCCGTCTTGAGCATGCTCGGCAAGGGCAGCCCAAATAAAACTCTCCGCCGGAAAGCGCGCGGCAGCGGTGGCAAGGCCGGTCGTGCCGTCGGCTACCTCGCGCAGTGCGTCCTGTACCTCGGGATGTTCGGGAAGCAGAATTGCGGGCGGAGCTGCGAGTAGGTTTCTTGTCTGCATAAGGCCATCCTTACTTGTGATGGGGTAATTGCCTAGAGTCGGAGTCACCGATGTGGGCTACGCCACTTATTTATCGCCTAGGTAATAGGCAGATTTCTGCTCGAAGCGTATGCTTATCTGCATGAGAACAACTCTTCAACTTGACGACGACCTTATTAGCGAGGCGAAAGCCACTGCCGCTCGCACTAAGCGGACACTCAGTCACGTCATCGAGGATGCACTACGGCAAGCAGCCAGCACCCGCTCGACACGGCCACAGGTACCTGTTTCGGTACCGACCGTTCCGGGCGCACTACGCCCCGGAATCGATCTGAACGACAGCGCCGGCTTGTTGGAGTTCATGGAGGACGCCAGGTGATTCTGTGCGACGTTAATGTGTTGGTCTATGCGCACAAGGAAGGAGCGATCGATCATCGACGGTACCGTTCGTGGCTTAATCAAAGGCTTGCCAGTGACGAAGCTTTCGGGGTATCGGATCTAGTTCTCAGCGGATTCTTGCGGATAGTGACTCATCCACGCATTTTCGATACGCCAAGCACATGGGCTCAGGCACGTGGATTTGTTGATGTTGTTCGGTCAGCGGGTCCAGCGGTACCAGTGAACCCAGGGACTAGACATTGGGAAATTTTCACTCGCTTGGGCGCGGCGGCCGGCGTCCGTGGAAACCTTGTGCCAGACGCTTACCTGGCTGCACTTGCTATCGAATCGGGCTGTGAATGGATCACCGCTGATCGTGGCTTTGCTCGGTTTCCCGGTCTGCGGTGGCGTCACCCTCTCACTCCGGCAGCCCTCTGATCCAAACCTCTACTTACCGATTGTGGTGCCCACCGAACGCAAATCGCGGCAAGCCTGCACCACACGCTGCGCCATGCCCGTCTCGGCGGCCTTGCCGTAAGCGCGCGGGTCGTAAACCTTTTTGTTGCCAACCTCGCCGTCTACTTTCAGCACGCCGTGGTAGTTGCGCAGCATGTGATCGGCGATAGGCCGCGTGAATGCGTACTGGGTGTCGGTGTCAACGTTCATCTTCACCACGCCGTAGTCCAGAGCCTCGTGAATCTCCGAGAGCAATGAGCCCGAACCGCCGTGGAATACCAGGTCCAACGGCTGCGATCCGACCGGAAGACCCAGCTTGTCGGCCACAACGTCCTGACCTTCTTTGAGGATCGAAGGTTTGAGTTTGACGTTTCCAGGCTTGTAGACCCCGTGCACGTTGCCGAATGTGGCCGCCAGCAGATACCGGCCGTTCTCTCCGGTACCCAGCGCATCGATGGTCCGTAGATAGTCATCCGCGGAGGTATAGAGCTTGTCGTTGATCTCGTTGTCGACGCCGTCTTCCTCGCCGCCCACCACACCGACTTCAACCTCCATAACAATGTCGGCCTTGCGGCACCGCTGCAACAGCTGCTGCGCGATCTGCAGATTCTCTCCCAGCGGGATGGCCGAGCCGTCCCACATGTGCGACTGGAACAGCGGCAGTTTGCCGGCGCTCACTCGATCCACGCTCAGCTCCACCAGTGGGCGCATGAACCCGTCGAGCTTGTCTACTGGGCAGTGGTCGGTGTGCAGCGCAATGTTCACCGAGTAGTTCGCCGCCACCTCGTGCGCGAAAGCGGCCAAGGCACTCGCGCCGGTCACCATGTCCTTCACCGTGCTACCGGAAAGATACTGCGCGGCACCGTGAGAAATCTGCACGATGCCGTCGCTTTCGGCCTCGGCGAAACCACGAATCGCCGCGTTGAGTGTCTGCGAGGAACTCACGTTGATCGCAGGATATGCAAACGATCCCGCTTTCGCGCGATCGAGCATCTCGGCGTACACCTGCGGGGTGGCGATGGGCATCTTCTACTCCTTGCGGGAAGTTCCGGCGCCTGTAAGTCATTTATAGGAACAGCCTTGGCAAGACTGTTCGTTTGCGGGCGCGGTCGTCGTGTGCGAATACGTCTACGTCGAAGTATCGCCTAACGCCCCCGACCACAGCCACCTAGGGTTGCCAGGTAGGCGACGGGTAACCTCGCATACGTGCGTACCTCCGAAGGACTTCACGCGATCAGCGAAGCCGTGGACCAATCCGCTCTCAATCCGCTGGATCCGAAAGATCTGATCAGCACGTTCGGTGTGATCGGTGTCTGGTTTGTACTGTTCGCCGAAACTGGCCTGCTGATCGGATTCTTTCTCCCCGGCGACTCGCTGCTGTTTCTGGCAGGCGTAGCCGCATCCGGCGTGGGTGAGCGCCTCGTGGGAGAAGCGCTGAGCCTGCCGGCGCTTCTGATCGGTGCCCCAATCTGCGCCGTCATCGGCGCACAGCTGGGCCATTTCCTCGGCGTGAAACTGGGTCGGCCCATGTTCGATCGACCCGAGTCGCGGTTGTTCAAGCGCACCTACGTGGAAAAGGCCGAGCATTACTTCAACAAGTTCGGTCCCGCTAAAGCCGTGGTGCTGGCACGTTTCATCCCCATCGTGCGCACTTTCCTCAACCCCCTGGCGGGGGTACTGGAGATGCCGGCTCGGAAGTTTCTGCTGTGGAATGTGATTGGCGCCGTACTCTGGACCGACGGTATCATCCTCGCCGGGTACTACCTGGGTGACGCGATTCCCGCCGAGGCCGTGGATCGCTACCTGCTTCCGGTTATCGCGCTGGTCATCGCGGTCTCGCTGTTGCCGATCTTCATTGAGGTCACCCGAGAGCTACGAGCCAAGCGACGCCTACGGGGAGCGGCAGATTCACCACACGCCGCCGCTCCGTTGACTGCAAGCGGGAGCCGGGAAAAGATCGATACCCCTAGCCGCTAGCCATTAACGCAACGGTGGTGGCCCGGGAGGAAGCTGGCCCGGGGGGAACTGGGCCGTCGTTTGTGCGGCGCCCGGAGCGGCTGGCTGCGGACCCGAGCCGAATCCGCCCACGCTGGAGAAGTCCACGGAAGGGACAGCGCGAATCTGCTGATCCTGCAAGTCGAAGTACTGCTCGCGCGTGAAACGGAACATCCCGGCCACGATGTTCACGGGGAAGGTTTCAACTCGGGTATTCATGGCCCGAACATTCGCGTTGTAGTAGCGCCGGCCTGCCGCGATTCGGTCCTCAGTCTCGGCAAGCTGACTCTGCAGCGCCAAAAAGTTTTGATTGGCCTTCAGATCCGGGTATGCCTCGGCCAGGGCGAACAGCTTACCCAGGGCCGCCTGTAGGAACGATTCCGCCTGACCTTGCGCGGCCGGTCCGCTGCCCGGGGATTGCCGCGTCGCGACCGCGCGGTTGCGGGCGTCGATCACGGTGACGAGCACGCCGCGCTCGTGCACCGCATAGCCCTTCACCGTCTCGATCAGATTGGGAATCAGATCGTGGCGCCGCTGCAGCTCTACGTCCACCTGTCGCCAGGACTCCTGGACCAGGTTGCGTAAGCGCACCAATCCGTTGTAAGCAATGACCAGCAGGACAACTGCGATCACTACCAGCACAATCGCGAGGAGCACCCAGACCCAAGTTGGCACGGTAGAACCTTTCGGCTATTAAGAGCGCCCAGTAATTGATGCTGTTCTACTGCGGCGCTCCCTGGCACATCGCCTGGCGGCGTTGTCGTCGTCGCCCATACTTATTCAGTATGAACTCCTCCTCCGCCTTGCCAACCTCGACCAGGAAACACCACGCAACGAACGATCAATTACCGGACACTCTAGGAGTGTGCGCATCTTCGACCCCAGACGTTACCGCTTCGCCACGTCCGCGTCAGGTATCCGCGCAGAACCGTTAGCGTTGTTGGTAATTAGCCGACGATGCACGTAGGTCCAAAGCTATGCTGTACCCGAGCGCTGCCCCGTTCGGGTGCGGAAAGACCTCTAGCAGAATCGATGCTCAATGCTCTCGTTTCGGACGTGGTACTCGGCTTTACTGGCGATATGCATCGCCGTCGCCGCCGGTTTTACATACGCGCACGCTGACGACCAGACACGTAATACCGATGTACCCTCCGAAGTGACAGCGAGCTATGTGTTGTTCGACCGGGAGAGCAGCACTGTAACCACCCAGCTGAACCCGACAAAACAGTTCCGGTCGGCGTCGCTAGTCAAGCTGCTCATCGCGCTGGATTACCTGAACACGCAAGGCCCACTGGACAACGTGCCCAGCAGTGATCTTGCGTCGTTGCAATCGATGTTGCGTTCCAGCGACGACATTGCCGCCCGCAACTTCTGGCAAGGCGCTGGTAGAACAGACGTTATCGATCGAATGGTCGCCAAACTCAACCTCCAACACACCCAGCCGCCGACCGATCCTAACTTTTGGGGTTACACCGCACTTAGCGCCTCAGACGTGGTGAAGATTTACCAATACCTACTTGCCGATGAGCGGGGTTTTGGCGAGTTCATCCTCGATAATCTGTACCAATCCACCCGGTGTGCCCTGGATGGTCGAGACCAGTACTTCGGTATACCGGGCGCGATACCGCCCCCCTTCGGGGTGAAGCAGGGGTGGTCCGGCTTCGGTGAAACCCCGCCAGGTCAAGAATGCTCCCCAAGCGCGACAGTTCAGCAGTCAGCTCCCGGCAAAGAGGTCCCACTCGGTGTCACGCCCCGCGCCGGGCGAACCACGGCCGGACCAGACATCGACCTAAAGAGCCCCCTGCTACACACCAGCGGCCTCGTCGATAACGACAGCAAAATCCTGGTCGTGCTGACTCTTTATCCCATGAACACTTCGTGGGAAGCCGCAGCCGAGCAGATCACCGACCTAACGGAAGACGTCTACGGTTCGGCGGAAGCGAGCTAGCAGGTCGATCAATAACCCTGGTCTAGTCACGGTTTTGACAATAGGGCCTATCTACTAAGGCTACGACGAAAACTCATCGGCGACACTAATAGGAGTCGTGGACCTTCGTAATTACGGCGTCAACCGCGAGCTTCTCCCGGTCGGATATGTCACCGGCGCTAGGCGGTGGGTGCGCGCTCCGCCGTTTGACCCGGGCCACGGCGGCGGTGTTCGCTGCCGCGTGTGGGTAAGGGCGGCGCGCAGTTCGTCGGGGCTTTGCGGCGGGAAGCCCGTGGGCGCACGGATTAGATGGTTGTTCATGAAAGTGAGCATGGTCCAGTAGTAAGCGCAGCGACTCTCCGGGCTTCCGGTAAAACTCACCATGTGGTTTGCCCCGACGAACGAATGGAGTTCGTGGGGAGTCTTGCTTGTCTGTCCACCCGGCGAAGGCAGCAACCGGAGCGCGTTGAGTACCGCCCACGACTGTCCGATCGATGTTCGGTAGTCCTCGTTGCCTTGCAATAAGAGCATTGGCGGTAGCTCTAGCTTGTCCGCTCGCCGTTCCAGCTGGACGAGGAGGGAGTCTTCCCGGCTTCGTGCGGCGGAGTAAGGCCCAAACAGTGACTGCGAATAGTGGAGGTCGTCGACGGTGAAGTATCTGGATGCGATATCGAGTAGGCCGCGCTCTATTCCGGCGCAGGCGAAAGCTTCGGGATCGTCGAGCAGCAGCCCCGCGGCGGTGTAGGCCCCAGCCGACATTCCGATGAGTCCGATAGGAGGAGCGGTGAAGGCCCCAGCCGAGGTCACCGTGTGCTGCTGCCAGCGAATCCACTGCGCTATTTTTTTGGCATCCTTGAGAGCCAGTTCTCCCCAGCGGGTGTACTGAGAGAGCGTTTCGTCCTCATCGCCCAGATCGGAACCGGCAAGGTTGGGGGCGAAAACCCGAAATCCGAGGCTGGCCAACAGCAGCGGCTCGGGGAGATAGGAATTATCGGTGACAGCGGTGAACGGGCCGCCTTTCAGATAAAGGATCATGGGCGGTGTATCGGTCAGGTACTCCTCCGGTGGTTCATATACCACGGTGGGGATATATCTGTCTTGGTAGATACGAATACCTATGGTTGTGACCGTTGGCTTCGCCTTGCTTTCCAGCGGCGACGGCAGTGTCAGTAACGCGCGGGGTGGTTTTCCGGGCGTCACGTCCAGGACGGAGCTTGGTTGATGCGCACCGGTGGTGACGGCTATCACCCGGTCGTGAAACTCTGGTTTCTTGCGTTCGTCGAGGGTGACTGATCCCTCCACTACCGAGAATGCGCGCACGGATTGCTGTGGATCGTCGAAAACCACTTCTGGAGAGGACAGCTCACCTTGCGGTTGCTGGTTGCACCGCAGCAGGGCCGACCCCGCGCCGGTGTGGGCTTGGAAGTAAACGCGGCCTAGCGTTCCCCAACCTTCTGGCGCGTTGGCCGGAACAGAAGGCGGGATTACCTTAGGTTGACCGCCTTGATGTGTCCCGGCGCCGAACAACGGGGTGGCCCCGATATTGACAGTGGTGTCAATGCACCTGATACGGCCTGGCTCCAAGCCGGGAATAGCGAGCTCCGCCAGCGTGTGGTGAGCTCCGGGATTCTCCGCCCGGCCGTGCCCGGGAGTGGTGAGTAGCAGACTGTTGTCGCTGGACCAGTTCAACGACGTGATTATTCGCGGTGCGTCGATGAGCCTTCTGGGTGGCAGAGGGGGAAGTTGTTGGTTGTAATCGTCGTCGGCCCAGTTGAGAATGCCTGCTAGCTCGGTCAGATAGACGAGCTGTCCCGCATGAACATCCGCGTCGGCACCGTAATTGCCGGTGAACGCGATTTTGTCGCTGCCCGGCGACCAGCAGAACAGATCGATCTCTCGATTGCCGGGCCGCGCGTCGCCTGCGCCGATCAGGTGTCCCGTTAGGTCGGCGTATGCGAACTGCCCCGGTCCGTCGGCCCAACCGACGAAAAGTTGATGACGTTGCGACCCGTGATGCCCCCGATCGTCGCTGATCTCATTAGCCATGGTACGGCGCGTCGATATGAGCGCACCCGTGCTGCTGTAGGTGGCATTGTATGGCGCGGAATCGGCTAGCACCCGAAAGGCGAGGCACCTGCCATCCGGCGACCATTCGTATCCCGCGATCGGCCCCTCGTCGAACGTGACTATGGGTTCATCGGCAGTAGCGCCCCGCTCGGGGGCTATCGCGTACAGCTTTCCGTCGCGCAGAAAGGTCAGATGACCCGGATGCGCCCCTATGTGGGTTGGCGCGCCGATGCCGTCGTCTGGCTCCGAGGCTGGGATCCAGCGTGGCGACGCGCCGTCGGCGAGGACGGTCCAACTGCCGTCGTCGAGGTTGACCAGGTGAATCTGTCGGAGATACTGCCCTCCTTTGCTGCTACGGACCGTGACCGCGACGTGAGTCTGGTTCGCACGCACCTCTTCGGCGATGAGTTCATTAGCCAGGTCATCTGGTAAGAATCGCGACAGCGGCACGCCCCCATTATGGCTGGACCTTGCGGTTTGCCGGTCGAAATGCGGTTACTCTCACCGCATCAATCCTCCACACTCGTACCAAAGAATGACGAGAACGTCTAGTCGCTTAGGCCAACGACCAGCTTCCGTTCCGTACTGTCACAGCCGTGAACGAACTTCGGGCTAGGCCGTTGTGCCGAGTGCCGGTGAACTCGTATGTGCCGACAATGCCGTCATAGGACAGGTCCTGTAGCTGCTCGCGCAGCTGGTTGGAGCTGACACTTCCGGCATCGGCCGCCGCCTGGGCAAAGACCCCGACCGCATCGACCGCCGCGGCGGCATCCGGCACAAATGCGCCAAATCGCTGTGTGTAATCGGTGAAGAACTGGCGCTGCGCAAGCAGGCCAGGGGTAGTAGCGGCAGTGGTAGCGGCGGCGACAATCGCCGGTACCACCGCCGACATTCCTTCGGCTGCGGGCTCGTCCAGCAGAGCTTGCGAACCGACTCCGGATGCAAAGTAGATCTGCCGGTCAGCGTTGGCTGCGCGCAACTGGCGAACAAGCGCGGTCGCGGTAACGCGCGGCGACCACACCAACACCGCAGCGGAGTCGCCGCTAGTGACCGCACGTACCGGCTCCGCCAGGCCGGCTTCGTCCAGTGGGAAGGTTTGGCTGTCGGTAACGGTGATCCCGAAATCAGGAGCCTTGCCCGCTAGCTCCGCGGCTCCAGCACGACCGTATTCGTCTTGTGAACTCAAGGCGGCGACACGTGTCACACCCCGCCGGCGTAGCTCAGATAGTGCAGCGTCAGCGATCGCATCGGCACCAGCGTTAGTGGCGAAGAGATTAGGAGTCTCAGACGGATCGACTGGTCCGAAATCGGGGGCAAGCAGCATCACCGGCTTGCCGCCCTTACGCGCCGCCTCGCTCATAGCGGCGGCCGTGGATGCGTTGGTGCCACCGATGATCGCGTCGATTCGTTCTTCGGTGAGCATGTCTTGAGTGATCTGTCCGGCACGTTCGGGTTCGCTGCGATTGTCACGGTATACGACGGTGATATCAACGTTCGGCATGACGTTGTGCCGCCGGGTCGTGAGCTGCAACGCGTTACGGTGCGCCTGGCCAAGCTGCGCGTCGCCACCCGAAAGTTCCAGGTTGGCGCCGATCACCAATTCTAGCTTTTCGTCTGATTGCCGAGCGCACGCCGCACTGCCGGCGATTGCCGCCGCTAACACCAGCGCCACCATGCCAGAAGCCAAACGGGACACCATGTGCCAAACCCTATCGGGGTAGCAGACTGGGTGACGATCCCGGCGAGTTGCCACTCTCACTATTCCTCACGCATAGCCGCGAAAGAACGGTAGTGGAGGCTGATCCTGAGAGGGTCGCACGTCGTTGTCAACATCGTGGCTGTAGCGCGTATTGTGCTAACCGTGCGGCACACACGTCTGCTCCTTCGTTGCCGCGACGAGACCTACTGCGCGATTGTTGCTTAGCAGGCCCGCTCCTCGTCGCGGCTACTGCGCTGCCCGCCGGCCTGCTCAGCTTGCACGCATCTGCGCCATCTATCTAGGCCGTCACAAGGAGCAACTATGTCGCCGCAACCGTCGCAGCAATCCGCCGTCGCGAGGAATACGCAGCAGCCCAGCGGGATGCCGATTCACAAATACCAAGCCTTCACTCCGATCCCGCTGCCTGACCGCACCTGGCCCGACGCCGTCATCACCGCCGCACCCCGCTGGTGCGCCGTGGATCTACGCGACGGCAATCAAGCATTGATCGACCCCATGAGCCCCGAACGCAAACGACGCTGCTTCGAGCTCCTGGTGAGAATGGGCTACAAGGAGATCGAGGTCGGATTCCCTGCGGCCAGTCAGACAGACTTCGACTTCGTCCGTCAGCTAATCGAGGGCGACCTCATCCCCAGCGACGTCACCATTCAGGTGCTGACCCAAGCCCGCGATGAGCTGATCGCGCGCACTTTCGAGTCCATCAGAGGAGCAGACCGCGCGATCGTGCACCTATACAACTCCACGTCAACGCTGCAGCGTCGAGTGGTGTTCGGCACGAATCAGGCCGGAATCATTGACATTGCCACCCACGGCGCGCAGACCTGTCTCAAGCTGGCCGAAGCCATGCCAGAGACGGCGGTGTTCTTTGAGTACTCCCCGGAGTCCTACACCGGAACCGAGCTGGAGTTCGCCGCGGAGATCTGTAATGCCGTCAATAACATCTGGCAGCCCAGCCCGGAGCGCCCGGTGATCGTTAACCTTCCCGCCACGGTGGAAATGACAACTCCCAACGTCTACGCCGATTCAATCGAGTGGATGGACCGCAACCTGACCTATCGCGACGACGTCGTGCTGTCGCTGCACCCGCACAATGATCGCGGCACCGCCATTGCCGCGGCCGAACTCGGGTACATGGCCGGAGCGGACCGCATCGAAGGGTGCCTGTTCGGCAACGGCGAACGCACTGGAAATGTTTGCCTGGTGACGTTGGGCCTGAATCTGTTCAGTCAGGGCATCGATCCGCAGATCGACTTCTCCGACATCGACGAGATCCGTCGCACCGTGGAGTACTGCAATCAGCTGTCCGTGCCAGAACGTCATCCGTACGGCGGCGACCTGGTCTACACCGCCTTTTCGGGATCGCACCAAGACGCGATCAAGAAAGGCTTCGAGGCCATGGCAAGCGACGCCGCACTGGCAGCTACCTCTACCGATGAACTCATCTGGGCTGTGCCCTATCTACCTATCGACCCCAAGGACGTCGGTCGCAGTTACGAGGCAGTGATCAGGGTGAATTCACAGTCCGGTAAGGGTGGCGTCGCGTACCTGATGAAAGCCGAGCACCAGCTCGACCTGCCTAGGCGGCTGCAGATCGAGCTGAGCGGGGTAGTGCAGCAACACACCGATGCCGAAGGTGGCGAAGTCGATTCCGAACAGCTGTGGCAGATTTTCGCCGCCGAGTACCTGTCCGGGGGGCCGATGGAACTTCATGGCCATCGCAATATCGCAGGCGATGCCACGGACAGCGCTGTGGAGGGCGTGGCGGATCACACAGACCAGCTGAGTGTGGATATCACCCGCGATGGAAAGGCGTCCACCATAGTCGGGAGTGGGAACGGCCCGATTGCGGCCTTCGTAGCCGCGTTGCAGGGCATCGGCATCGACGTACGAGTATTGGACTACGCCGAGCACGCACTCTCGGCCGGCGGGGATGCCTCGGCTGCGGCCTACACCGAATGTGGGATCGACGGGCGAACCTACTGGGGTGTGGGCATCGACACCAACATCGTCACCGCATCGCTCAAAGGCGTGATCAGCGCCGTCAATCGGGCCCACAAGCACACGGGCTAACGACGTACCGGGGCCCTCGCACCTAACTCAGAGCGAAACCTTCAAGGGGCGTCATCGTCCCGTTCCTCGGCACGATGATCGAAAGCACCGAAAAGAGCTTCGCTAGAATGAACGGAAGCGCTGCGCAAGCACGTCGAAGGCTGACATGTGTTCCGTCAGACCCTTCGGAACGGGCCGGTGACCTCGTAGGTTATACCTCCCGTGCCCTTCTTCTCGCCGCTATTGCCCCGCTGCGAGGAGAAGTAGAGCCGGGTGCCGTCCGGTGAGAACGCCGGTCCGGCGATCTCGGATTCATCCTGCCCGTTTACTTGCAGGAATGGCGTCACCACCCGATCAGGGGTGATCAGGTTTATCTGCATTTGCGGCGGTCCATCCTCGGCAATGAAGAGGTCTCCTGAGGTTGCGCCGGTGATGTTGTCCACGCCAGTGAGCGGGGCTTCACCAGCTTTGACCAGCGAATCGTCGTAGACCAGCGAAAGTCGCTCCCGACCGGCATCGTAGGCCCAGACCCGGTCGTCGCCCTTGGTGGTGAACCAGCAGGTGCCACGAGCGTAGTAGCAACCTTCACCACCATCGAATTTCTTAACACCCGCCAGCTGTTGGCGAGTGGTTGTCTGGGTGGCATCGGGGTCTGGAACCTGCCGCCAGGTGACCTTGCCGGATGTCTCGGAGCCGCCCATCAACACCTCTAAGGTTCCTGACGACAGATCGCCCCAGCTGCGTGGTCGGAACCGGTAGAAGCAGCCATCCGGCTGGTCCTCGGTGAGATAGATAACTCCGCGTTCGGGATCGCTCGCAGCTGCTTCGTGTTTGAAAGTACCCATCGCGGGGCGCACAACGGCTTCACGACTTCCGTCGGGATAGGTCTCGTACACACGGCCCTCAGAGACCTCCTCACAGGAAAGCCAGGTTCCCCAAGGTGTGGCGCCGCCCGCGCAGTTGCGATCAGTGTTAGCCAGGATCTGATACGCGGAGGTAACCTTGCCGCCAGCGTCAAATCGCAGTGCCGACGCACCACCGCCGGGTGAGTCCACCTCAGCATTGGAGACGTAGATCCAACCGTCACCGGCGGGAAAGCATGCTCCTCCGTCAGGCGCCAAGTGCCACGTGTAGGAAGTGCCAGAAACCGTCTGCCCGGACTTGGCAAGAACGCGACAGCTAAAACCTTGCGGCAGACCTATCCCGTTGGAGTCGGGAGCTGCGATCGGGCCGTACGGTCCACGGCCGGGCTGCGCCGGTCGATCTGCTGCAACCTGGCTCTTGGTAGCCGCGCCTTTCCAGAGACAACCGGAGAAGGCCAGTGACGTCGCGCCGAGCGCGGCGGCGCGAAGCGCGGTACGACGGTCCATGTCGTGCACTATAAACAAGAAAGCTCGACTGCGTCGTCGCAACCGCTAAACCTCTAGGGAGCGGCGGCCTTCGAAAGCGCGCCCCAATGTCACCTCGTCGGCGTATTCCAAGTCACCGCCGACCGGGAGACCGCTGGCCAAGCGGGTGACGCGCAGTCCCATCGGTTTGACCAACAGCGCGATATAGGTCGCGGTGGCTTCGCCCTCGGTGTTGGGATCGGTGGCGATGATCAACTCACCGACCTCGCCGGAGCGTAGCCGCTCCATCAGTTCACGGATTCGGAGCTGGTCCGGGCCGATACCTTCCAGCGGGCTGATTGCACCCCCCAGCACGTGATAACGGCCCGAGAACTCGCGGGTCTTCTCGACAGCGATGACGTCTTTGGGTTCTTCCACTACGCAGACGATCGCGTCGCTGCGGCGAGCGTTGGCGCAGATGCGGCAGAGTTCGTCTGCCGCGATGCCGAAGCAGACCCGGCAGAAGCGCACTTCGGCCTTTACGCGGCGCAGTACCTGCGCCAGGCGGCTCACATCGGCCTCCGGGGTATTGACGATGTGAAACGCAATGCGTTGAGCGCTCTTAGGCCCCACGCCCGGTAGCCTGCCCAGCTCGTCGATTAGGTCTCCGACCGCACCCTCATACACAATTCATCAGCCTACGGAGTTCCCAGATTCGGCAATCACTCGCGCACCCAGGCTGCGTTGCAGCAAGGAGTGCGCCTCGGGCTGCGAGGCGGCAATAGCGTCAGATGCGGCTGGCCTGTCGCGCTCCAACGGTGCTGCGTCGGCTAGTGACCAGGAGTCGGTATGCGTCGCAACCGGCTCGTTCGCAATACCATCTGCATGCCCAGCCGCTATCGGCGTAGCCGTGCCTGGTTCGACGGCAGTCGCGCACAGCTTCCAACGCACACCGAGTAGTTCGTGCAGGGTCTCGGTGACTAGCTCGGTCACCGTACCGTCGGCGAATCTGCGAACGAGGCCTTGATGTTGGACGACCACACTAAGTTCGCTGTCGTTTACGCCGACCGGAGTTGCGTTCTGCATCAGCGACCATACGACCCGGCGGCGCTTGAGGCGCTCCAGCAGCTCGGGCCAGAGTCGTCGCACATCCTCGATGCCGATCTCACCGGCGATCGGGGAGGCGGGGGCGCTCAGGGTAGGCGTGGGAGGTTCGGATGCAGCGGTCGTTGCGTCGAGAACCCGGGGGCCGGTCGAATCGGCTTCTGGTGTGACGTGTTGGGTCGGTGCGTCGAGCGCGGGCTCGACCGTAACGGGCTTTGCTGTACCGGGCTTAGGAGCCGCAGGGGCCCCGGATCCGGCGATCTCCAGGCGACGCTCAAGACGCTCCAATCGCTGCAGTATCCCGCCGACGCCGGTCTCGTTGGCCGGTAGCACCATGCGGGCACAGACCAGTTCCAGCACTAGCCGTGCCGACGTAGTGCCTTTCATTTGCGCAAGGCCGTCATGCACGATGTCGGCCATGCGGGACAGCGAGGCGCTACCCAGTCGCAGCGTCTGGGTACTCATACGTTCCAGCTGATCGCTGGGGGCGTCGATGAGCCCTTTACTTACAGCGTCGGGCACTTTGTCGAGTATGAGCAGGTCACGTAGCCGCTCTAGCAGGTCCGCCGCGAAGCGTCGCGGATCGTGACCAGCCTGGGCTAGACGATCCACAGTGTCGAACAGCGCGGCACCGTCCACCGCGGCAAGTGCGTCACAGGCCTCGTCCAGCAGTGCGCTATCGGTGACTCCCAGTAGCGCCACCGCACGCCGATAGCTGATGCCAGCCTCGTCGGCACCGGACGCCAGTTGATCCAACACCGAAAGCGCGTCGCGCACCGAACCACCGCCAGCCCGTACCACCAGCGCAATCACGCCTTCTTCAACCGTGACGCCCTCCTGGGCGCAGATACTTTCCAGATGGGGGCGCAGCACTGCCGGTGGCACTAGCCGAAACGGGTAGTGATGGGTACGCGACTTGATGGTCGGCAGCACCTTGTCCGGCTCGGTGGTGGCGAAGACGAACGTGACGAAGTCTGGTGGCTCTTCGACCAGTTTGAGTAGCGCATTGAAACCTGCCGAGGAGACCATATGGGCCTCGTCGATCACATAGATTTTGAAACGGCTGGAGACGGGGGCGAAGAATGCACGCTCCCGCAGCTCACGAGCGTCGTCCACGCCACCGTGAGATGCCGCGTCGATCTCGACGACGTCAAGCGAACCCGGGCCGTCGACCGCTAGGGAACGACACGATTCGCAGGTGCCACAAGGAGTAGGGGTAGGCCCTTGTTCGCAGTTGAGTGAACGGGCCAAGATGCGGGCGGATGAGGTCTTTCCGCAGCCACGCGGGCCGGAGAAGAGGTATGCGTGGTGCAGTTTGCCCGAGGACAGGGCCGAGATCAGTGGGTCGGTGACATGTTCTTGACCGATCAGCTGTTCGAAGGTCTGCGGCCGGTATCTGCGATAGAGGGCGAGATGGGCCACTAAGAGCTCCCGATAGTAGGGCGTCGGATTAGGGAGGTGACGAAGTTAGCTAGTACCGTCCAGTCGAGTATCGCAAGGCGGACGACGACTGCGTGCTGGTGGCACTGTAGGAGCAGGGCAGACGAGGATACAGCCGCGAGACGAAGTGCTGGGGAGCACCGAGCCCGGCAGCTCTGCTATCGGGAGCTCTGAACAACCTCCTCGCGATGCACTGCGGTGGGTGTCTGATGACAGAAGCCAGGACAACCACTGCGATGATGTGAAACCCCCCGTGCACCCGTCAGAGCCCGCTGACCCTTGCTGCCTTCCGGCCCTGGGGGGGTTCACAGGATGCACGCCGCACGGGGGGCGCCTCCACTCTACCCAGACCGATCCGAACCGCATCTGCGCGGTATTGTCTGTCCCGGAGGATTCGCCTAGAGGCCTATGGCGCACGCTTGGAAAGCGTGTTGGGGGGCAACCCCCTCACGAGTTCGAATCTCGTATCCTCCGCCGCTTTGCCAGGCGGATCATAAGTACAGCCTCCGCCGCTTTGCCAGGCGGATCATAAGTACAGCCTCCGCCACGAAATCCTCGTGGAATACCGCTTCGGCCTCGGATCACTCCTCAACGAGGCCGAAGCGGTAGCTTGGGGGTGCCAAGGTTGGGCGTGAGCTAGAAACGCGTGGCTCGTTGCCACTCCGGTGGCCTCGCGAGCCCTTGGCGCAAGCTTTCGCGGACGCAAGCAAGACAGCAGGAAGGTTCCGCGCGCCCCGCATCCACGTCAACGGTCTGGACAGCGTTCGGGCTACCACACCGAATGCAACGTAGGTTGGAGTGACGGAACCAATCCGGCTGAAGATCATCCGTCACGGTGTCTCTTTGACTGGTGCGAGCTAAGACAGCTGAAATAGCCATTTCGCCCGATTCATTATCATTTAGGGACACTATTCCCTCTTAAAGAAAGCTTGATCATCCGGCAGCGCGATATCTCACGATCTACAATGGGTCTGGCGGCGTCTCCCCCGGCGACGTGATCTATACAACCCCTAAGCGCCCCACTGAACCAGAGCACGAATGCTGCGGCAGCAATGCGCAGATGATGCATCGTCTCGGTGAACAGGGAAAACGACTGGGTAGTTCGGACGATCTGTAGGGGATCAAAGGTGGCGCTCAAACGGGACCAGCTTATTCAACGTCGTAAAGCGGCGGGTTTTTCGCAGGAAGGCTTGGCTGAAAAACTCGGAGTTGAGCGGTCGACGATCCATCGATGGGAATGCGGAGATACCGAGCCGCTGCCCTCCATACGGCCGAGAATCGCCACTACTCTCGGGGTTTCGTTACCGGAGTTAGACGAGATTCTCAACGTCCGCGCCGCAGAACCACATATGGACGATGATGTATCTGGCGCAGTGCTGGGAGCTACGGACCGGGTACACCTCGCGGTGGGTTTTCGCCGAGACCAGGCGGCCACTGCTTCGGACAGCGGTACCGACGAGCTGCTGATTCCCACCCGGCTGGGCATCGACGATGTTCGCTACATCGAACATGCCAACGAGCTCTTCGACCGCAGCGACTTCCTACTGGGAGGTAACGCCGGCTTCCGATCGGCGCTGGCACAGCTGGAGTGGGGGCAACGAGTGCTTGAACGGGCAACAATGGCACCTTCCGTACGCCAAGGACTACAGAAGGTACTGGCTCGCCTCGCCAACCGTGCGGGTTTCATGTGCTTCGACGCTGGCAGTCAGGACACGGCTCGGGCATGTTTTCAGGCAGCCCTAGGACTGAGCGCAGAAGCTCACGACTGGGAGTTCCGTACAAACATCCTCGAGAGCATGTGCCATCAGGCGATCAGCCTCGGAAAACCGGTCGAAGCCATCGGTTACTGCGCTATGGCCGAAGCGTCGCCCATACCGCCGCCACCGAACATCCGCAGCCTCTTGAATGCGATGTCAGCGTGGGGATACGCCATCATGGGCGACGCACACGCGACCAGACAACAGCTAGCCAAAGTAACCAGCGCCCTCGCTAGTTATGCGCCGGAGAACGTGCCCGAGTGGTCCTGGTGGTTCGATCCTACCGATACCGAAGGCAAGGTGGGCCGTGTTCTGTGTGAGCTTGCCAAGCAGCAGTCCAGAACCGGGACAACGCTACTCAAGGAGGCGTGTGAGTATCTTGAGCGGTCAGTCCTTCAAGAACGCCCAGAAATAGCAAGGACTAATACGCTCAATCTTGCCAAACTTGCCGAGGCTCGAATGCTATACGGCGATATCGACGAAGCCGTTCGCATCGCGCATCGAGTCATTACAGCTGCGGCTTCCGTCCGTTCTATTCGAATTACCGAAGACCTTCGAGACCTGCTTCGCGCTACACAAAGGCACTCCAGCGGCGAAGTCTCAAACCTGGGAAAAGAAATTCGACTCGCCCTTGCCGGGTGCGCTAGATAAGTGGCGATTTCACAAGGATCGGATTTGATGATTACCGCCACACATAATGGTCATGTAGAGCTGCCCGCGTCGGTCGTGAGCGCACTGTCTGGACGACTCGGCGAGCGAGCGCAGCAGTGGATAGCACGAGACCTGCCGCAGATTGTTCAATCGTGTCGCTCCACGTGGAATCTCGATATTGTCGAGGCGCTGTCAGGAGGTGCCACGGCCGCGGTCTTGTCTGTCCGCCGCAACAACAGACCCTGCATCCTGAAGCTGCATCCTGATCCGGATCTGTTCGATGTGGAAATACGTGGCTGGCGGTTGTGGGCGGGACGTTGTATGCCCGACTTGATCGCCTCCGATACCGAACTCAAAGCCTTGCTACAAGAACGCGTCGAGCCCGGTAGAAATTTGGTGTCAATGCCAGAGCAGAACACGGCCGCATCAGCAGCAGCCGAGGTTCTAGCTGACCTTCATGCCACTGTCGCGCCGCCTGATTTTACCTCGCTGGCCGAACGGATCTTTCGCTGGTTGCAGCGGACTGAGCGGTTGGCGGCGCAAGGAACTATTGTGACTCCAAACATGGTCAGGCAAGCGCGTCAGGTTGCACAGGCACTCCTAGACGATTGCGCTCAGGACAGCTCCCTGCACGGTGACTTCTACCCCGACAACGTGCTGTGGAGCGATCGTCATTGCCGTTGGTTGGCGATAGATCCCGAACCCTGCCGAGGCGACCCAGCGTTTGATGCCGCAACGTGGTCGTATGCATACGGGCGCGGCACTCACCTGGAGGCAAACATCGAAGTGTTTGCCACAAGACTTCACCTACCAGGCGAACGAATGCAGGGGTGGGCCTTCGTCGTCGCCGTCACCAACCTTGCGCTGCGCACCGCATACGGCCACGCCGGCACGCAAGAGATTACATCGGGCCTGGCTGCCATCGGGCGCATGTTGTCGCAGGTTCGCCCGGCGATCGGTTAGCCGATCCATGCGATGCGGGTCCGAAGGAATGAGGTCACCCAGCCTTACGCGTCCGCGAGCGCTATCCGATAGCGCAGCTCCTGGGCTGACCAGCCGTTTCCTTTCCGAGTCACCGACTCCCCAGTATGAACCCAACCCCGTGTCGTGTAGAAGTTATGAGCCGCTTGATGATTCTTCACGACCCATATAGCCGCGTTCCGGAAACCACTGAGCCGCCCGAGTCGCTCCGCCTCGGTGAGCAAAGATGAGCCGACTCCGCGGCGCTGATGTTCCGGCAAGACATACAACCGGGCTACCTCCATGTCGTTAGGATCGTCGGCGGATGGCGAAACATGGATGACGCCGATGAGTTCCTCACGTTCCTCCGCCACCAGAACGCTGTGGCACGGTGGATCCAGCTCAGCGAAAATTCCGGCCCACAAGTTGGCGATCAGTTGGTGATTTACTTCGTCGAAACGTGCCTGCGGCAAAATGCCGAAATAGGTGGCTTTCCAGCTGGATAAGTGCAGGGCACAGACCGGCGGTCTCAGGGGGTCAGTGCATCACGTGAGATGTGTGGTCATGTGATGAATGGAGTGGGGTTTGCGAGGCATTGTGTTAACGGTCGCGGATCGAGATGAGATCCTTCGAGGTGTTTGTGAGGAGGTGTCGAGTTGCTTGATCGCGGTGCGGTTGGGCAGGGACGCGTCGGTGATCTCGCGGGAGATCGCGCGGAACGGTGGTCGCGAGAATTATCGGGTTCATTCGGCTCAAGAGCGCTTCGAGTCGTTGAAGCTACGACCGAAACAGCGAAAGTTGGAGTCTGATCGTCGTTTACACGACATCGTGGCGGAGAAACTGCTCGATGACCTGTCGCCGCAGCAGATTTCGGGGAGACTGGCGGCCGAGTTCCCCGATGACCCAGGAATGCGCGTGAGCCATGAGACCATTTATCAGACGCTGTTCCTGCAAGCCCGAGGCGAGCTACGCACGCAGCTCAAGCTGGCCCTGCGAACCGGTCGTGCTCAGCGGGTGCCGCAGGGGTCCACGCGGCCGAAGCAGGCCAGGATCACCGGGATGGTGAACATCAGCCAGCGCCCACCCGAAGCCGATGACCGCGCTGTCCCCGGTCACTGGGAGGGCGATTTGATTATCGGAAAGGGTGGAAAGTCGCAGATCGCCACATTGGTGGAACGACACACCAGATTCGTGATGCTCGCGAGGATACCTTACGACCGTTGCGCAGATCGGGTCTCGATGATCTTGTCGCAACACATCGGTCGGCTTCCTGAAGCATTGCGGCAATCGTTGACATGGGACCAGGGCGTGGAGATGGCCTCTCATGCGAAGTTCACAGTCGCCACGCATGTTCCGGTATTCTTCTGCGATCCACACTCGCCGTGGCAGCGAGGCAGCAACGAAAACACCAACGGCCTGTTGCGACAATACTTCCCGAAGGGGACGGACCTATCGGGGCATACTCAGATCGAGCTCGACAGCATC
>JBGTNI010000048.1:0-3548 GCA_041743105.1 Mycobacteriales bacterium
CTCGGGGGGCTACGAGATCACCATTGATAGCGTGAAGACCGCTGGATCGGAATATCTGATCTTTGTTCGGATCCGGGAGCCGGCTGAAGATTGTGGGGTGCCACTTACGCTGACCCAGCCGGTCGATGTAGTCCGAGTGCCACGGCGAACCCTACCAACCCGGTTTGTCGAATCCACCGAAGTGCGTCGCTGCTGACAACGTACCGAGCGGCACGCGCGCCTGGCAGCGATGGCAACTGTTCGAGGGGCTGCGCGCCAAGACGGTGTGATGGGGTGGGGAAGTTCGGTTATGGCCATTCTCACTGCCCGTCCGCAGGCAAGGCACCTATTGGCCAACGTCCCTCCAGAAATTCATCGATAGCCGGAAAGACAGCGTCCGGCCGCTCGGCATAGGCTGCCCTAACCGCATTGGGTATGACCAGTAGGCTCCCGTTGGGGACCGCTTTGGCCCACGAGCGGTTCATTGCCAGACCATGCTTGTCGCGCTCACCGTGTAGAACCAGGAGGGGGGCTTTCACTTTGCTGAAGGAGCGGGTGAAGTCCCACTTGCCGAAGGCTTCAGGCCCGAGCCTGGCAGTGTAGAGGAAGTAGTAGCGCAGTCCCGGCACTGGCATGTCGCACTCACTGCCCTTCTTGCCCCCAAACTCCCCTGCTGCCACGGCCACTCGCCTGTTGAGCGCCTCGTATTCCCGACAGGCGGCAACCGGATCGGCGGCGCTTCCATCCATCAAGGACTTGAGGAGTTCGAACTGCGCGCTGGCGATGGCGGTGTCTGATGTCGCATGCTGGCTCTGGTAGAATTGAGCTGCTTCCTCTCTGTTGGGACCAGTTGGGGCAAGAAAAACCATTCTGGCGACGCGATGGGGATGGGCACGGAGATACTCTGCTACGACAATGGCTCCGAAGGATTGAGCCACGAGGCTCATCTGTTCCAAGCCGAAGTACTCCCGTACGGCATCTAGATCCCCGACGTAATGCGTGGGAGTCAGCAGCGTCGTGTCCGGGAGCTCGGAGCGCCCGCCGCCTCGCTGATCATAGAAGATGACTACTCGGTTCCTGGCGTGACGTCGCATTTAGGTTTCGCGCACTTTCATCTCCGAAGTAGCATTGTGCGACACGTTTCAGCCCCGGCCCTGTCGCATTCCTGGAAATGCCAAAGGCTCTGCGCGCAAAAGGACACGTGAACGGTCCGGCACAGAGTTGGCCCTGGCCTACCGGCGTGGGCCTGCCTCAACTGTTCCAGCCTGCTGGCCCCCTCTCCAAGCTCAGGCCACAGTTCCAGGAGGTCACATTGCGATTGTTGTTTCTCAGCTCCGTATCGCTCGCAATTTTCAGCTGCGCCCCGGCCACAGTCGGCTCAGAGATTGCTAATCGCGACCTACTCGTGGCGCCGCTCCCGGCGTGCTATCTCCTGCACTTCGATGGTGAGACCAGGCCAGAAACGGATCAGGGTACTTTGCCGGATACCATAACCCTGACCAGAGCTTTCCAAAACGACGAGCGCCGGGCATCGGGGTATGCTTACGCGGGGACCCTGCCGGACTCCATTTTGCCACGGTCCGTTTCAATGGCGAGGCAGCTTTCGGAGGAGGTGGTCGGCGGCTGGAGTGCTACGCGGGATTCACTGATTCTGTCGGTGCCGGGGATTCTGAGAGCCGTAGCCGTTCTCCTCGGGCCGAAACTGCACGGCTTCTGACACGAACAGCATGATCTCGGGCGGAGTCGAACAGGAACTTTGCGTGCATCACGCGTTCCCTGTTCCACTCCTGAGGCTGCGCCACCCCGGCGGGAGTAGAGGATCGAGCCAGGTCGGCTGATTCGCGGCAGCGCATGCGGCCTGTGAGCGCTTCACTTCTAAGGAACGTCGGATTGTGCGCAGTTGAGAGTCGCCGCAGCTTCCATGAGAAGGTTTGTTTGTCAAGGCCGCCGTGGCGGCCGTGCCCGCGCTCCCCGACTCGCTTCCATCCGCACTCTGATGGGCGCGCTGGGCGCCCGGTGCACGTGGGGATCCGCCCGGGGGCTGCTATCTGATGCGCGGGCTCGGGTCCATCCGGCTCTAGCCGCGCTCGCAGTCTCCCGATCGGGCGGTGGAGCGCCGGCGTCACGGCCGTTGGGCGGTCCCCAACTCCGGGCCTCCCGCTCTCAGGCCGCGGCACGCAGGGGCTGATACACGGCCCCACTCTCCACCGCGCGTTTCTTCGCATTCTTCCCGCCCCGCGCGGCGAGGCGGAGCCCCCAGCGCCGCAGATCAGTGTCCGGGCCAGGCCCCGCTCACGAGCAGCCGGCACAGCATCGCATCGCCGCGTTTGGTGATTCGCAGCTGCGCGTCGTGCCCCCCGGACTGGTCCCGCCGGGGACAGAGCCCGAGATAGGGCCCCCTGCGCCGGCTGCGCATCACTTCATTGAGATCCTATCAGATATGACTTATCTATCGTATCGCCTCTGGCACGCTGCAGTGCTTTTTCCCCTGATCTTTGGATGTAGCCATGCCGCAGCGAACCGGCCGGGTAATGGGCTCGCGTCATCTGGTATGAGGAGGGATGAGTCCGAACGTCAGCAATCCACGTTCATTCGACTGTATCACTCGCAATTGATTGGACCGGCCAGCAGTATGAGGGACATCGTGCGGGATTCGGCTCGCTGGTCGAAGGCGTGGGCTCAGGTGCAGCGAGGCAACTTAACCGTTGAACCGCTGCCGGCTGTGGATTTCTCCCGGGACATGGTCCTGATCGCTGCACTGGGCAGTGTGGGATCAGGCGGTTACGATGTTGCAGTCGACAGCGTAGCTGCCACCAGATCCGAGTACCTGATCTTTGTTCGCACCACGGATCCCGGCAACTGCCCAGTTACCGGGTTGCTGACTCGGCCGGTTGATATGGTGCGAGTCACCCGTACCGGTCTACCGGTTCGATTTATCGAGCAGGCTGTGGTGAGCCGGTGCTAGCAGCCATTCTGCCGATTCTGAGCTGGGCCGCTTGAGTCTTGCTGATCATGGCCTGCTCTGCCAGCTCGACCGGCCCCCTCCAAATATTCCAGTGGACTCCCTCATCAAGGGCATACGCACAGAAGCGCGACGACTCATCGAGGAGCTGCCGGGTACTCTCGAACAGTGTCGACGATTCGAAAAAATGCCGTTGGACATAACGCGGTGAATGAGGAAGCAGATCTCCTTAGCCGTCAGATCGCCATGGGACCAGTAGCCCGCCGAAGTGCGCTGTGTTCGCCATCTGCTCAATAAACCTGCCGCCGACAGTCGCGACTATCGGCGGCGGTTCACGCTTCCACCTTCCCACCTGACCCGGCGCCCCTCACGCGGCCGGCCTCACCTCCCCCCCTGCCGGCGTGCCCCCTTCCGACTCCGTGCCCGGCCGTGGCGTGCCCAGTACCGTACTCGCGCTGATCCACGACCCCAGCAGCTGCTCATCCTCGGCGAACCGCTGCCGGTTCCTGCCATCCATCACCCGCACGGTCCGCACGATCTCCGTGGCGACCGCCTTGTGCTCCCGCGTGGCGCCGACGTGCGCCGTGCGCCCGTCGTTCCCCAGCGC
>JBGTNI010000049.1:0-19413 GCA_041743105.1 Mycobacteriales bacterium
GCGCACAATGGTGTGTGATGGGTAACACACCCACTTGTAATAACGAGGAGTGCACATCATGTGCCCGCATCAACCGTCATGTCCGGACTCCACTGCGCCTGATCGTGAGGCGGCGCACATCGTGGCATTCCACCCCGAACAGGGCTGGAGTCTGTTGTGCAACGGTGTCATCGTCTTTGACGACACAGGTGAGCTGCTACCCGATGGCCGAACGGTAGCACCCGCTCGTCCCCAGCCTTGCCACGCCGCCGCTTAGACGCGGCTTAGTGGATGGGATCGACTGAGAGACCGTAATCGGATCGAGTCGATTCCGAAGCTTGCCGTCATGGCTTTTCTCCTCGGCTTCCAGGTAAGCATGGAGATTCGCCCCGCTGGTCTTCCACGCGGTGACCCCCGCGCCCGACTTTGGCTCGATGATGAGGTCAGGAACTAGGCGCTGATCCATCCAAACTGCGCACGTGTCACCGGTAGAAAGCTTCCGAGTCCAGCCGGCGCCCTGCCTCCACCAGCACGTTGTTGTCGGCTTCTCGCGTTGCCAGTGGTCCTCACCAAGAAGTCTGGGAAGACCGCGTCGGTTGCCTGCGATAAGGCTCCGAGCCGCACGAGGTAACCGGAACCATATTGAAGGAGAGCAATTCTGAGAAATATTCTGGTGCCCCCTTCTCGAAAGGTAGCCCTCATTTCTCGCTTTACCCCGCGGTGGGAGGGTTCCTCAACGGTGTCGAGAGTAGGACGGCTAGGCATGAATTAACGGGGTTGACGAACAGCAGCTCTGCGCATTCCCGATAATGCCTCTGTTCTAGAGGAGACCTGGATAATTCGAGACCTCATTATGTTTGCACGTCAAGTGCCCACCCACTTCTTGTTGGTGACGGTCAACCGGTTTGGAGATGGATGATCAGAGCCCACACCACGGCCAGCAGGGTGAGGACCTGGAAGACTACCCGCGCGGTCGACCAGCGGGTGAACCGATCGAAGATCACCGTGAGCCGGTCAGCGTCGCCGGCGGCCTGACGCTGACTGAAGTTGATCGGGGCGGCTCGGGAGGTGCCCAAGGAATGGGCGATGGTGAACACGATCGCACACCACAACGCCACGGCCTCACTCCCGCTCTCGGGCTGGTCGAGGAGACCGACCCCGGCTGCGGCCAGGGTGAGCAGAGCCGCACCGATACCCAGGCTCGCATACCAGGCGACACCGTTTCTTAGATCCGCGGCCTTGCTGTACTCGGAGAAGGCGATCACGCCGATTCGGTGGCGCGCGGGCAGCTGCTTGATGTGCTGATCCAAGCCGGCGCCGACCAGCATTGCGTTCACGACCGTGGCGAGGACCACCAGAATCTGTGCGGTGTACTCAGTCCTCCTTCGAAGGATGCCGACTGTCGGGTGGGGGCATGGCCAGACCGTGCAGAAGGAGCTCGACCACCGCGCCGGGATCCGGCGGGTGCTCGGTCACCTGACCGAGCACGATCACCGATAGCAGCATCTGAGCAGCGGTCTCGGTGTCGTGTACCCGCAACTCGCCCGCGGCGATGCGCGAGGCCAGGTAGCTTGCCAGCAGGCGACGGCCTTCCGCGACGAACCCGCTGAGCCCTTCCCGAACGCTGGGATCACTGGTGGTTGCACCGCTGAAGAACAACCGGACCAGATCCGCGCGCTCGGCCAGCAGGCGAGCGAATCCCGCCGCCAGCTCCACCAAGACCTTCCCTGTCGGGCGCTGCCCTCCGGTAGCCAGCCGTTTCCGCAGTTCCGGCAGGAACCCGCGCTCGGCCAGCACCGCCATCAGTAGCGCCTGCTTGCCCGGGAAGTAGTGGTAGAGCAACCCTGGAGTGACCCCAGCCTCGGCGGCGATGTCCTTCACGCTGGCGCGATCGAACCCCTTGTTCGCGAACGCGGTCAAGGCCGCGTCCAGTAACTCCGCACGCCTCCGCCGCGCCTGCTCCCGTTGTCCTGTCAACTGCCCGTCAATTCGTCGACTAAACGTTCATTCAATGAGCAATGGGAGCACGACCTGGAACTCGGTGTCAAGCAGGACCACTAGGCAGCTGCGCCGCGGTAGAACAGTAAGTACCTGCGACCTTTAGCTCTCTCGCTGGCCGAACTCGCTCACCGGCGGGCATGAGCACATCAGCTTCCGGGTCATCGCCCGTGATGATTGCCGCTGACCGCATCAGCGAGATGCGCGATGCAGACAGGGTAAGCCGCGTCGGCCGGGTAGTCGCAGTGCGCTCGGATGGGCGGCGCCACGGTGTCGCCTGGCGTTGGATTCCAGTGTGGTGGGTCGACCAAACGCTGGTCGATATCTCCTATGCCTATCGGGCCGCCGATGGGGTCGGTGGAACGCCACAGGTTCCGCCAGCGACAGGTCGCGGGGACGGCTGTATCGGCAGCCTGGACTTCAGCGGTAGGGCTACGAACAACTGCAACGAGTTGGCGCATAGTTTCGAGTCCGAAATACGCTGGGAAGTACCTGGCATACAGCCGCCGTAGCGGACAGCCGTAGGTCAGCAGAGCTGTGCCGGGCCGGACGGCGGTAGGAAGTTGCAGCGCAGCTGCGCCGACCAAAACCGAGCCCTGACTGTGACCGGAAAGAATCACTCCACCGTGTTCTGCGAGCCAGGTCCCTCGCGTCACCAGTTCCGGCACCGCCCGTTCTGCGTAACAAGGCGGGGCTAAGGGATGCGTGGCTCGTGGCCAGAACGTAGCGATGTCCCAGAAAACCCCGATTAGGCGCCGCAATTGTAACGTGCGGTAAGCCTGCACTCCGACAGCTACCAAGGCAAGTACCGCGGCACCGATCAACCAGCTGCCTGCGCTGGTCACAGTCTGGAGCGTTTCGGTTGAGATGACACCGTCAATCGCAAGGTCTGCCGGCGCAATGCCGGTGCCGATTGCCAGCCCGGCAAACACCGTAACCAGCGCCATGGCCGGCAGTAGTAACACGGTCACGATACGTGGCATAGCGTCGATGAGCGAAGCTTCGCCTATAGCAGCATCGATAGCCTGAGCCCGTCGCGGATCGTCGCGTCGCTTTCCCGGAAAGTCGCGATTGGTGATGGCACGTGCACGTCGCACCCGAAGTGGCAATAGCCCTAACCGTATCGTCGCGACCACGATCAGCACTGCTGCCAGTGCGAAGGGGAGACTGAACGCCGCCCACTCAAACGACAGCGGTGGTTCGAACAACCCGTCCGAAGCGGCGAAACTGGCGGCGGCACCCCGATTCAACCAGTCGGTTATCCGGTAAGTGATTCCGGCGGAGAACGCCACTCCGGCAAACACCGCCAGCGCGGCCAGCAGCGGCGTCATGAATCCGGCAAGCGCAGGACCTGGCACAGGGCTGGGAGATCCCGCCCAGACGGAAGCGGCCGCGGTCCGCGAATCCCGCTTGGCCGTGCGGCGCAGCAACGTGGTAGTCACGACTAACAGCAGCACAATGGCACATTGGCCCAGCAACAACGCCGTTATCGCGAAGTCGTAACCGGGAAGCACACCGTCAGCTGTCCAGTCTGGACGGCTCAGACACGCGTAGACTCCCGCGACCAGCAGGCTAACCAGCGCAGTTGAGAGTGTTAGCCGTAGCGCCCACCCTATCCAGTGTGTGGCTGGACCGTTTCGAATTACCGCGGGCGTGCACAACGCGCATACTCCGACTGTCACCACTGCCGCCGATAAGGCCATGACCATCCAGCCGACCGGAGCGTAGTCGCGCGCGGTATCCAGGTCGTGGCGCAGCACCCCGTAGCCGAGCAACGCAGCAATGCCGGCAAGCGATACCGAGACATGCACTGTGCGTAGGCGGCTCACCACATAACGGCCGCGCCAGAAGTCGGGCGCTTCCAAACCTTCGCCGATCTGCGTCTGGGGTACCTCGAAAAGCTCGTACCGTTGCCAGGTTTGTCGCGCGAGTAGCCACAGCATCACCAGCACCGCCACCGGCATCAGGGCCGCTAACGCCAACCGGGGCCCGAGTGCGGCAAACCATCCATCGTTGAGAAAACCCAGGTAAGGCAAGGTGCTCGCACATCGTATACTGGACGTGAGGCACTGCCAGGCGAGCAAGTTCATGGCCACGCCGGCGGCGGTCAGCACCAGCGTGACGGTGAGGCTGAGAGCCAGTACCCGACAGGCGGCGAGCAACACTCGCTCCGTCACGCGCGGGAACGCAGCGGCACCGGCTGTGCTGCGCCAGGGCCGTGCCCAGCTTGCCACATTCGCCAGAGTGAACGGGACGAGCAACAACCAGAAAGCTCGAGCGGCAGCTCCGGAGGTCAAGGAACCCCAGCTGTATGCCTCTCGCTGAACCGCAGGAAGATCGCCCTCGGGTAGCCGGGGCCGGTAGAAGCCGGCCCCGGCGTCGCCCGCAACCCGGCGTACGTCGACAACAGAGAGCACCTCGCTGGGCGAGCTCCCGCCCACACCGTGGACCCGGAGTTCGGTGACGCCGGGCATGGCACTGTCGGCATTCTCCGGCGCTCGGACGGAGTAGACCAGGGGTTCCTGTGACTTGGTCATGCCACCCCCCAGGTAGATGCCTCACCTGAAACGTTAGTCGTCGCGCGGACGGTTGCACTACTCCAGCGTTGACTTATTCCTTACCTAGAGCCAGATCAAGGCTCAGCCTTTGCCCCGGACCCGTTGCTCGCCTCGGCGTGATTATCAGAGACGGGACGTTTCTGCGTTCGATGACGCCCGGCCGATGCGCGGCACACCGGCAACCCGATGACTTCTGTGTGGTGCACGGTCTAACCAATCGAGAACCGAAACAGAACCGAGGCGAAGGAGAGCAACAATGAGTCTTCCGCAGATCGTGTCCAGAGACGAGTGGTTAGCCGCCCGTGAGGAGTTGCTAACCAAGGAGAAGGAAGTGACGCGTGTGCGAGACGCGCTCAATGCCGACCGCAGGCGGCTGCCCATGGTCGAGATCAACAAAAGTTATCTCTTCAACGGCTTGGGCGGCGAACAGACTTTGCCGGACTTGTTCGACGGTCGCCGCCAACTCATCGTCTACCATTTCATGTTCGACCCGAGCTGGGACTCCGGCTGCCCGAGCTGCTCCTTCTTGGTCGACAACATCGGTCACCTCGCCCACTTGCACGCTCGCGACACTTCGCTTGCCCTCATATCCCGCGCCCCGCTGGCCAAGATCGAGCCTTACAAGAAACGGATGGGCTGGAGTATTCCCTGGTACTCCTCGTTCGACAGCGACTTCAATTACGACTTCCACGTCACCACGGACCCCGCGGTCATACCCGCCGAGTACAACTACGTGCCGTCCGACGATGCGTGGACCGGTGAGTAGCCCGGCACCAGCGTCTTCCTCCGCGACGCCGACCGCGTCTTCCACACCTACTCCAGCTACGCGCGCGGCGGGGACATACAACTGGGCACCTACAACTACCTCGACCTCACCCCGCTCGGACGACAAGAAGACTGGGAGCAACTACCCGGTCGCAGCGACGGCCCATTCATGTCGTGGCTTCACCGTCACGACGAGTACAAGGTCGAGTAGGAGATCTGATGGACCAGCAGGAGATCGACCAGGCTTCGCCAGTGCGGGCGCTTGACGAGCCCGATCCGCGTCGCTGGAAGGCACTGGCCCTGCTCGCCAGCGCCTTCTTCATGGTCATCCTCGACGCGACGATCGTGCTGACCGCCGTGCCGTCGATGCAGGAAGACCTGGGCCTCTCGGTCTCGGGCGTGCAATGGATCCTCACCGGCTACGCGGTGATCTTCGGCGGCCTGATGCTGTTCTTCGGCCGGGTGGCCGACCTGACCGGACGTCCGCGCTGGGCTGGAAGTGGATCTTCTTCATCAACATTCCGATCGGCGTGGTCATCCTTCTGTTGTGCCCGGTGCTGGTCCGGGAAAGCCGTGATCGTGTGGGCGTCCGCCGGTTCGACGTCGCGGGCGCGGTGACGATTACCACGGCGCTGATGCTGCTGACCTCGGTGTCAGTCGACGGCACGTTCTTCGGTGACCTGTTCTGGGGCCTGTTGGTGTTCGGTTCTGGTATGGGCGCCGCGTTCGTCTGTTGCCAGATCGCCGCGCTCGATGGGGTCGCGGAGAAGGAATCCGGGGTCGCCGCTGGCCTGGTAGACACCTCGTTCAACATCGGCAGCGCGCTGGGCATCGCGACCACCACCTCGGTCGCGGTGTCGGTCTCGTGCCGGCGTGCTGGCCGGTGGCGGGCCGGTCGACCCGTTGTCGCCCTGACCGAAGGCTTTCAGTCCTCGTTCGGTGTGGCGGCGGTAGTCGCAGGGTTTGGTCTGCTCGCAGCACTTTATCCTCCCCGGTCGAGCCCGCAGTCCCGAGGACGAGGGCACGAAACCGGAGCTCGTGTCGGCGGTTTGACCCGAGCCCTGCGCTGGCTGTGTTGGGATTGACCTCACTTGTCGCCAAGTTCATCGCATCCCTCTCTAAGTGGCCATTTCGACGGCTCCGTGGACTACCTCAAGGTGAAAGCTAAGCCCGGTCGCGGCGCTGACTTTGGCGAGAGTCTTCAGGGTCGGAGGGTCATCGCCGTTTTCGAGTCTCGCTACGAGCGGCTGTGCTAGCCCGACAACGTCGCCGAACTGGGCCTGAGTGAGACCGTGCTCGACCCGGTACCGAAGGACCCGGTTGGCCACCTCGCGGGCGAACGAGCTTTCGTCCCACAACTTCCTAAACTCCGGGTTACGGCGTCGACGGGACTCGATCTCGTCGCTCAAGGGAATCATGTCTGCCAGCTTCATGAACCCGCCTCCACCTCGTTGAGTCGCTGTTGTGCTGCGTGTACTGCCTTGTCAAAATCGCGTGGTTTCACGTGTGCTTCCGGCCCGATCGCGGCGACGACAAACGCCTCGCCGATGTGACGGTAAAACGCTCGCCATCGGCAGTTGCTGCCTCGTGGCCGCAGCTCCCTGATGCGATCCGCACCCTGAATCGCACTGGAGTGAGGAAAAGGAAGTCCTGGCCCTAGTTGCTCCAGCTTGTTCATGGCATTTTCTACCGCTTTTTGCTCGCGTACGGGTAGTAGATCTAGTTCATCCGCGGCGAGCGGGTGAACAATCACAACCCATTCCACTGAGCCATCCTATAACAAAAAACTAATAAATGAAATGCTAGTGCGAGCAGTGCGGCCGCTTGATCGGTTATGGCTTGTCAACGCGCCGCACCGGGGGACCAATACTTGCTGCGCGACTGACGTTGCAAGGCGACAAGTTATGCCCTCTTGTCCGGCAGCGCGCCTCATGCGGCCTATGAGAGCTACGACTCGTGCGCGCCGTACAGGAAACCTAGGACCGGTCTAACCGATTGTCGAACTCCTCGTCCGCCAGGCGGCGATGACATCGTCTGGTCCCCAGAGCACCGTCCCGGAGTCGAGCTTGAGACCACGAGCGACGCCCGACAGCGACACGACCATCCCACCGGTGACACCGGGCGTGAAGCCGGGCACCTGAGCTGCGGCTCTGGTCAGTTCGGTGAGGTCGTGGGTATCGAACGGCGTGCCGAGCCATTTGACCGATCCGACGAAGGAAACGTGCCGCGCCACGGGAGCACGATCAGCTCCCACTAGATCCACCTCCGGGTTGAACTGACGGTTCCACCAGCCGCCTACAACCTCGGCAGCCGGCCACGGCAGTTCGCCGGCGGCCAGAGCCAGTTCGACCGATTCACGGATCAACGGTTCGACCGCCCGGCCCCGCCAAGAGGTCCATCGACGTTGTACGAGTTTGAACGCCACCTCGCAACGGCCTCGGCGAGCCTGTTCGTGTGCCTGTCGAAGTATCGCCAGGTACAGCCGAAGATTACTGTCCGCGATCCGGTAAAGAGCGGGTTTGCCCGGGCGGGTCGAGAGAGGTCCCTCAACGGTGAGCATGCGCTTTTCCTCGACCAAGCGACGAAGCAACGGCGATAACGATCCCGAGGGCAGCTTCCCCTGTCGGCCACCTGCTGCCGCGGCGATGTTGGCCTGGGTACGCTCTCCGCTGCCCACGGCTTCCAAAACCCGCCTGCTCTGATCGGGCGAAGGAAACTCGGCCATCAGCACCGCCTCCGGGACGCTGAACAGCGGTGCCGCGGGATCAGCGCATTCCTGCTCCAGGAATCGCAGCGCCGGGGTTCCGTACGGCCAGCTGCGCAGCACACCGGGGAGCCCGCCACATATCAGGTGTGCGTCGATCGCGTCGGCACCGTTCAACCCCAATGCGTCAGCGGTGTCAGCGGGGCCAAGTGGGGTCAGGACCAGAGTGTCCGCCCGGCCGAAGAAGGGCCGATCATAAGCGGTGAGGCGCTCCATCATGTGGATATCACTACCCAACAGGAGTAACAGCACCGGCCGAGTACCAAGCAGCCGGTCCCACGCAGTCTGTAAAGCACCGTCGAACAGTTCATCCTGCTCAGCCAGCCACGGCAGCTCATCCAACACCACTATGGACGCGGCATCGGGCAGCATAGTGCCGAGCATGCGGAAGGCGTCGGGCCAGCTGCCGGTCGCCGGCATGGGGACAAGCTCGGGATCGGCAACAAGCGAAGAACCCTTCACATCAGCACAGAACGCAGCGATGGACTCGGTCGAGGACGCCCCTTTCGTTGCCGTGGAGAACAGATACGGCACTCCTGACTGATCGCAGAACTGTTGAACCAGTCGCGACTTACCAACCTGCCTCCGGCCGCGAATTGCGACGGCCGCGCCTGATCTCGAGGAGACAACACGCGCCAACCGCTTGCGTAGGATCGCAAGTTCCGCTGTCCGGCCGATGAAATCGTTCACAATGGCACCATTCATGTAGCTGAAATCTATGTAGACGGAGTCTACCCAAGTGCGATGAGGATGTCCTCGGTCGGCTCTTCTAATTCAGCCATCGGTGGGCAAGCACACATCAGGTTGCGGTCACCGTAGGCGTTGTCGTGCCGCCGCACCGGAGACCAGTACTTGCTCCGCGGAGTGCGAGGTTCTTCATGAGAGCGGTCGATCTCTTCACCGCTAGCAGCATTCTGAGCACGTCAGCTACAACCGCGAAGCCACGCGGGTTGTAGACGGCGTTCTCGACAGCCTCTCAGGAGTTTCCCCAAGGATCGTCAGTGTTGTGCAACTTGACACCACGAGCGTTCTAGCAGCAGGAGTGCTGATCTGAGCCTTCTCGCTCAGGCGTGATCCTCCACGAAGTCGCGGGCCACCACCGTGTCGTAGAGGCCGTAGTTCCGCAGCCCCTCATGAGAGTCGATACCCGTGTAGGAGAGCGAGGCGTCCTCGTAGCGGCGGAAGGAGAACACGGCCTGGTTCATGTGCCCCGAGTTGAAGACATTGAGCGATACGAGCAGGTTGAAGTCCTCGACGGACAGCCCCGTGACGGTACGGAACAGGCCCGTCTCGATCTTCGTGATGACATCTTGAAGCGTGTTCTCGCGGAAGTCAGTCAGATACATGAAGGCAGGGATGCGAGTCGCAAACTTGATCAGCTTCTCTTGGATCTGCTTGCGCTTGGACTTGTACTCCTTCTCTTCTTCGGTGAGTTCCTTCTTGGTCTCGGGGTCGTTCTCGTCTCCGAGCTTCTTCTTGAGCTCCTTGACCTTCTCGCTCTTGTTGATGACCGTCTCGATGATGTTGTCACCAAGCGCACGGAAACCTTCGATGTTCATGACAGCCCGCATGGCGTCCTCGTTGTCGAGGATCCTGCGCAGTGTGTCGTTGTCCACGTTCACGAGGAGGGCCGACTCCCACTTCCGTGCGAGCAGGGTGGCGCTTGTGCCAGCCATGGCCATGTCGAGGATGCCGCCCGCATCGATCTGCACCATGCGCGAGCCGTCGTAGGCGAGCACGGGAAGGAAGGAGACGAGGTCTTCAACGGCCTGTTCGGGGTTGGGCTCGTTGGGGTTCAGGCCAATGCCATAGTCCGAGAGCTGGCGAAGAGCCCGAGTGGGTGCGAAGTCGAATACGAAGCAAACAGGCTTGTAGAACTCTTCCTCATTGGGGTTGTTGCCGTTGGGGTTCTTCTGACTCCATGGCGACTGCACGCGGAAGGCTGCCTGAAAGTACGTCTCAGGCGACTTGAGGTTGCGCAGCATGAGGATGGAGGACCACTGCGGCACGGTGACACCCGTGGTGAGCTTGCCACAGGAGAGAATAATGGAGCCCGTCTCGTGTCCACTCCCGATGGCCTTCCTCACAGGCGGCAGGGCGTCCAAGCCAATGCCTGCGCTCATGCCCGCAACTGTGAGCACCTCGTACTTGTGGAAGTAGGCGTTCTGCGGTTCGGCAATGAGGTTGGCCATCGCGTGGCACGCAGCCACGTTGGGCAGGAACCAGAAGGCGTGCTGAAGGTGAGGCAACAGGCGCACGTCCGAGTACGGGAACGGCGGCCCCTGTGAACCCTGCTTGAGGTTGTCCATCTGCGTGGGCGCGTAGGCCCCTCGGATGATGTCGAGCCACTTCTGCACGTCGTTCTTGTGCTTGAAGGCCGCAGCCGTGCCCGTACCCGTCGCGGCGAAAAAGGCGTTGAGGTCGAACTCATCGAACTCGCCAGCGCTAGCGATTGCCAGAAGCTCGTCGGGCATCTGATACGTGAGCAACCGCATCTGCGGGAGCGCCCCGTAGGGGTTCCAGTTGTCAGGGAAAGTCTTGGCGAAGTTCTCCTTGGCCCGTTGCTCGTCGGTGTAGGTCCAGTTAAAGATCTGTTCCTCAATAAACTCACCCGTGGCCAGTGCCTTGAAGGGTGTGCCCGAGAGATACAGGTAGGCGCGCGCGGTGATCGGAAGGAACTCGGCCTCGTTTTCCGACAGCTCGCCTAAGTCCTCGTTCACCACCTCTAGGTCACCCGAGAACTCGGCCTGGACCTCCTTCTTCGCTACCTCGTCGTCCTCACCCTCGAAGAGTTCCTTTGCCGTCTCGCGCCATGCGCCGAAGTGGTACTCATCGAAGATCACCAAATCCCAATTGATCTCATGGAGCCATTGGTTCTGGGCCTTGATGTTGCCGGCCTTGTCCCGTCCCAAGAGGTCTTGGAAGGAGCCGAAGTAGACGAGTGGCTTGTCCTTCTCGACCGTGAGGGGGTCGGCCCCCGACTGCTTGCTCATGTACTGCCAGCCGTCGAAGTCCGCATGGCTCTCAAGGTCGGTCTGCCATGCGTCCTCGATAGCTGGCTTGAAGGTCACGACTAGCACACGAGTAGCACCAAGCTTCTTGGCAAGTTGGTAGGAGGTGAAGGTCTTGCCGAAGCGCATCTTGGCGTTCCAGAGGAAGCGCGGCACCGTGTGCATGTCTTCATTCCACACCGAATTGAAGTAGGCATGGGTCGTTGCCACTGCCTCCGCCTGCTCGGCCCGCATCTCGAAGGTCTTGTGGTGCCTTTCCGTCAACTTCTGACCAGTTCGCAGCTCCGTGATCGCGGTCTGAACATCAGCAAGCGTGCACCGCATCCATTCAAGCTGGTGGTTCTCAAACTCCTTCGCCACGAGGCGGGCACGCACTTGGTGGTCAGTAAACGCTGTCCCGTCTTCCCGCTCCGCGGGCACGTCTAGAATGATCGTCGGCGTGATGCCGGCAGTCTTTGTCTGCTCCGCGATGCGTTTCTTCACGTCACGAGTCGTCTGACCTACCTTGATCAGCCCTTCGTGGGCAGGGCTGTCGATGGTGTAGGCGTAGATCCGCAGCCGAGCCTCTGGCTTGGGAGCGAGGATCTCCTCAAAGGACTTCGGCATCAGATGGCTGCCTCGGCAGCCACATTCATCGGGCGGATCAGGGATTCGATGAACGCGATCTCACTAGCGGAGAGGCCATACTTCTCGTAGAGGTCCTCGTCCGTCCACCGCCGCGTCCACTCTTGGGTGGGTACGAAGGTGTAGACCTTGCGTGTTGTGTGTTGGGATGGCTTGTGCAGAAGAATCAGGAGGCGAGTTAGTCGACAGGAGAGGTAGGACAAGACGCTGTCAGCGTGACTCTTGGAGTCGAGCGGGCCAATGCAGAGATAAGTCTCCGAAGAGATGTTGCCTGGCTCCCCAACGAATGGAGTGCTGATAATTCTGTGCGGATAGGTATCCTTGTTGCCGGTCCCCGGAGCGGCGTAGCTTGTGAAAATCTTCCAGTTATCGATGAGATGCGCGCCAGTCGGTATTGAGCTTCTGGAGGTGTAGCCCGTCCCGCCGTTCTGATAGATCAGTACGTCATCGGCACCCTTGGCTGCGTTGCCCTTGAACGTTGTCTCTAGACCAAACGGCTTTCTGGAACTAACCAGTCGGTCAAAACGTTTGCTTTCAGGCAGCGAAAGCGAGTGGGTTTCCCCAGTCTCGACAGCAACAACCTTTCTGAGGATCGACAGCCCTTCATTGAAGCGGATGAACACGTCCAAGCCCGGTTCGAGGAGCCGGCGACTGGCTGTCGAGGGAGGCCAGTCTTTGAAATGAGTGGTAACGAGGCAGTGCCCAGGATTTTCGCGGTCCCAGAGGAAGAAGCAAACGCCTCCCTTGAGGCCCACCCCTGGAAAGACATCCGACGCGCTGAGATAGTCGTCGATTGAGCGCACGCGATCGTCGGTAAGCATCGACTCTCTGAACTCATCCAGCCCCTTGCCACCGGCGAACCAACGGGCAGGAATGACCATCGTCAGCAGACGCGGGTTGAGTTTCTTTGCTTGGTCAACGAACTTGTCGTAAATGGGGGCTGCACTGGTGCCAAAGCCGTCGTCACCGAGCTGGTAGGGCGGGTTCCCGATAATGACGTCGAACTGCATGTCGTCTCCAAACAACTCGGCCATCCGAGCCTTGATGTCGTCGGTGTGGATGAAGGCGTAGGCGTGGGTTTCGAGGCCCTCACCACGATCGAGGGTAGTTTGGCTGGCGCCGCAGTACTTGCACCTGCCGTTGGTGAACTTTTTGATCTGGTTGCCCTGCTCGTCAGCGGTGTAGACCCACTCAGTTCCGCCTTCCCATGTGTGCTCAAGGCGTTCGAACCAGATGTTGCCGTCTTCGGTATCAAAGGAGTTGGCAATGGAGTGCTCACCGTTCGCCCACTTCGAGCAGTAGACGCTGCGCCGAGCCAGCAGGCTTGTCAGGTGAGTGATGCCAATGCCGAAGACCTGCTTCGTGAGGATGTGGTCCACACGAGCCTCGAGGTCAGGAATCTTCTCTGCAAGCCCCTGAGTCAGGCGACTCGTGATCTCACGCAGGAACACGCCAGACTTGGTGAACGGATCGAGAAACCTCACATCTGGGTTCGTCCAGATACCCTCACCGCCGTTTGCCTCAGCCCATGCCTCGGCCACGGTGTCGAGCATGCGGTTGGCGAACTCGGGCGGCGTGAAGACCTCATCGTTGGACAGGTTGGCGATGCAGGTCAGTACGTCGGGATTGCGACCACGGATCGCGAGGCTCGCTTGGGTGGTCATGCAATCAGCTCCGCAACGGTCATGGGCTTGTAGCTCTTCGTCGGCGTGAATACCTCGTGCTTGCCAAGGTCGGCGAAGAGGGTGTCTGCCTCCCCGAACGCGCTCATCTGGGTCAGAGTGTCGAAGCGGAAGTCGCGGCGCTGAAACTTGCCCTTCCCGAGGTATCCCCACTCGGGGAACGTGATGGCCTTACCTTCGTTTGTGAGCATGGTCAGTGCGTCGCCGTGAACGATGTTCTGGCTCAAGACGTACGCGCCAGCCTTATGGAATTCGTCGTCTGATCCCAAGCCGAGATAGGCATCGAAGATCTCAAGCATGTTCTCGCGACACTCGGCCACGTTGTCGGCCAGCAGCTCGATGCCATAGATGCACATGAGCCCGAGCAGCGCGTAGTGGCGCTTCTCGAAGTCACTCTTGCCGTACTTAAGCTGAACGGTCGCCAACTTGCGGCCAAGAACCCGCACGAGAAAGTTGCCCGAACCACACGCGGTCTCAAGAAAGCGGGAGTCGATGCGCTCGGACTCGTCCTTGACGAGGTCCAGCATGGGTTCGACCAGGCACTCGGGCGTGAACACCTCGCCGTGGTCAGCAACCCGCTGTTTGGACCGTACCAACGACACGACTTCAACCCTTTCCGAATAACCCGACGACCGACGAACGAGGCGCTCATCGGCGTGACCCAGCGGCAACGCCAACCGTAGTCGCACCTGCCGACAGCTCGCGACAAGATGGCTCGCCGGACGCTGAGCCGTTCAAGCTTGCCCACCCGTCCCCGCGCCTGCACGGCTCTCGTGCCCGCGCTTCCTCATGAGTGTCTGGACATGTGAATGGCTCAGCCCAAGCTCTCGTCTCCGGCGGCAGTCTCCACAAACTCGCTCAACGGCGGACAGGAACACATCACGTTCCGGTCCCCGTAGGCATTGTCGATCCGGCGCACCGGAGGCCAATACTTGGCTCGAGGATCGACCCCGTCAGGAAAGACCGCCAGCTGCCGGTCATAGGGATAGGGCCAGGAGCCCGTCAACATCGAAGCGGTGTGCGGAGCGTTACGCAGCGGCGAGAGCTCCAACGGCCATCGACCGACTGCAACGTCGTCTATCTCGCCGCGAATCGCCACCATAGCGTCGACGAAGCGATTCAGCTCATTGAGGTCTTCGGACTCGGTGGGCTCCACCATCAGCGTTCCGGGCACCGGAAACGACATGGTGGGCGCATGGAAACCGTAGTCGATGAGTCGCTTCGCGACGTCTTCCGCGGTGACACCGGTGGCCAAGGTCAGCGGACGCAGGTCAAGGATGCATTCGTGGGCCACTAACCCGTTATCCCCGGTGTACAGCACCGGATAGTGTTGCCCTAACCGAGTGGCCACGTAATTGGCGTTCAACACAGCCACACCGGTGGCAACGCTTAGGCCTTGCATTCCCATCATGCGGATATAGGCCCACGAGATCGGAAGGATGCCCGCCGAACCCCACGGTGCACCCGCAACCGGGCCGGGACCGGTGGCCGGACCGGCGTCGGTGCGTAACGGGTGATTGGGCAGATATGGCGCTAGGTGCGCCCGCACGGCCACGGGTCCCACGCCCGGACCGCCCCCACCGTGCGGGATACAGAATGTCTTGTGCAGGTTGATGTGGCTCACGTCGGCGCCGAAGCGACCAGGACGCGCATACCCCAGCAGCGCGTTGAGGTTTGCACCGTCCACATAGACCTGGCCGCCGGCGTCGTGCACCGCGGCGCAGATCTTGTCAATCGCGTGCTCGTACACGCCGTGCGTGGACGGATAGGTCACCATCAGGGCCGAGAGGCGGGATCCATGCTCGGTCAGCTTGGCGTCTAAATCGGCGGTATCGACGTTGCCGGCCTCATCGCAGCCCACCATAACTACGCGCATCCCCGCCATCACCGCCGTCGCCGCGTTGGTGCCATGCGCCGATGCCGGAATCAAACAGACGTCGCGATCGGGTTCGGACGCCGATTGGGTAGCTCGATGGTAGGAGCGGATCGCCAGAAGGCCCGCCAGCTCACCTTGGGAACCGGCGTTGGGTTGCACGCTAACGGCGTCATAGCCGGTGAGCTCGGCGAGCCAGCTTTCAAGGTCGCCGATTAGCTGCGTATAGCCGGCCGTCTGATCGGCGGGGGCAAATGGGTGGATCTCGGCGAACTCTGGCCAGCTGATCGGGGCGAGCTCTGCTGCCGCGTTGAGTTTCATGGTGCACGAACCCAGCGGGATCATGCCTCGATCCAGCGCGTAGTCAGAGTCGCTGAGCCTCCGCAGGTATCGCATCATCGCGGTCTCGCTGTGGTAGCGGTCGAATATCGGGTGAAGCAACGGGGCGTCGGTACGCCGCAAGCGCGCAGGGAGGGCTGTGGCAATTGCAGCGGTGGGCGTGACGTCGGGGACACCGAACGCTTTCCACACCACCTGCAGGTGAGCACGTGTTGTAGTTTCGTCACAAGCAATACCGACGTGGTCTTCGTCGACCTGCCGTAGCGTGACGCCGCGTTGCGCGGCGCCCGAGACCACCGCCGCCGCCCGGCCCGGCACGTGCGCGACGACTGTGTCAAAGAAACTGCGTTGGGTCAGTTCTACGCCACCGGCACGTAGTCCTTCAGCCAGCGTCACCGCGTGCTGGTGGGTGCGTTCGGCAATTTCGCGTAGTCCTTGCGGGCCGTGCCAGGCCGCGTAGGCTCCAGCGACGATGGCCAGCAGCACTTGCGCGGTGCAGATGTTGCTGGTGGCCTTGTCTCGCCGAATGTGCTGTTCTCGGGTCTGTAACGCCAACCGGTATGCGGGTGCGCCGTCGGCGTCGCGCGAGACTCCGACGAGTCGGCCGGGAAGCAGTCGTGTCAACGCTGTGCGTACAGCAAGGTAACCGGCATGTGGTCCGCCGAAGCCGAGTGGAACACCGAAGCGTTGCGCCGAACCCACGACGACGTCGGCGCCCATCTCCCCCGGGGATCGCAGTAGTGTCGCGGCAAGCAGATCCGCCGCCACGATGCCGAGCGCGCCACGTTGGTGCGCCGCGGCGATGACCGCCGTGTGGTCTACTACTCCCCCGCCCGCGCCCGGGTACTGTGCCAGTACGCCGAAGATCTCGCCGTCGGGCAGCCCGTTGTTCAGGTCGGTCACGAGGATCGAAATGCCTAGAGGTTGAGCCCTGGTCCGCAGCACCGCGATGGTCTGCGGCAGCACGTCTGCGTCCACCACGAATGCGGCGTCATCGCTTGCCCGCGTTGCCCGGCGCGCCAACATCATGGCCTCGGCGGCCGCGTTTGGCTCGTCGAGCATGCTGGCACCAGTGACATCCATGCCCGTGAGCTCGGTGATCATGGTTTGAAAGTTCAGCAGTGCCTCAAGCCGACCCTGTGAGATCTCGGGCTGATACGGGGTATAGGCGGTGTACCAGGCAGGATTCTCGATGATGTTGCGGACGATCACCGCGGGGGTGTGGGTGTTGTAGTACCCCAGTCCGATCATGGGCACGCTACGGCGGTTGCGCGCCGCGATGGTCCGCAGCTCGGCCAACATCTCCGGCTCAGAAATCGGATCGGGCAGCGCCGCCGCTGTTTCCGATTCGGCGATTGCGGCGGGAATCGCTGCTTTCATAAGTTCGTCGAGCGAGTTGTAGCCCACGGCCTGCAGCAGCTGCGCACGTTCGCTTGCGCTCGGTCCAACGTGGCGGTGAACGAACGAGTCAGCCGGCGGGTCGCCGAGGGTGGGAAAGAGTTCTGAAGAAGTAATCACATGTGCAGTATGAAGCGCCGGTGTCTAGAGGTCGCGCGGGTGGGTCATTGCAGCGCCTATTTGCTCATCTTTTAACTGGCGCGTCGCGCCCGGCGTGCCGCAAGCTCATCGTGCACGGCGATGCTTGGGGTAGGTGCCGCGCCAGGGTCGCTGTCGATTCGCTCCCCCGGTAGCTGAGCCAAACTGCCTTCCACTTCACGGTAGGCGCCACCCAGTGCAATCCCGAACACCCCTTGACCGCCCTGAAGAAGGTCTACGACCTCTTCCGGCGATGTGCATTCGTAGACCGTGGTGCCGTCTGAGAGCAACGTGATGTGAGAGAGATCGTCGACTCCGCGCGCATGTAGTTGGTCTACCGCGGCGCGAATGTTCTGTAGCGATACACCCGCATCTAGCAGGCGTTTCACTACTTTGAGCACCAGAATATCGCGGAAGGAATACAACCGCTGGGAGCCTGAGCCACGTGCATCGCGCACGCTTGGTTCCACTAGCTTGGTGCGCGCCCAGTAGTCCAGCTGGCGGTAGGTGATCCCGGCCGCGGCGCATGCGGTTGGACCTCGATATCCGAGGTGAGAATCGCTCTGGTGGTCATAGCTCACGTGCTGACTACCTTCCCGCCTCGGGCCCATTCGAGCTGCTGCGTAGCCCGGTGAGATTCTAGACGGTATTCCTCTCTGGCAGCCGGGTCAAACTCTGTGCGTGGCGTGTCTGCCGTGGACGCGTTCGGAATGAGCGATCGAGCGAAAGAGATACACGATGTCGTTGTCGTTCAAGGATGAGCAGATCGCCCTGCCAGTAGCTTCCGGATGGTCTCGGTGTGGTTCCGTCGCGCGGGCGGTAGCCCACGCCGGGTTGCCGTCGGTTACTGCCCAGTACCTGGACGATGTGTTCTCAGCCGAGCAGTGGAAGCTCGCCGAGGTCGCTACGGCTGCGTTACGAAAACACTTCAGTAAAGCTCGCTTCGCTGAAGAGACGACGTATGGTGTACTGCTGGTCCCCGACCCCGCGAAGCTCGACACTCGACAGGCAGTCAATCCTGATGTGCGACGTGACCAACTTGGCCAGCCCGCTGCCGATGTCTTCGATGATCGACTCTCACCGGGCGCCCTAAGGATCGGCGCGGGTCAGGACTGGACACTGGTCTCCACCGTAACCGGACCCTATGGGATCTCTCTGGGCAGCTACCAGAACGTGTCTGGTGCCCCCGCGGAAGAATTCACTGTCGAGGGACACGACACACGAGTGTTAATGACCCGACAGATTTGGGGCGCACGCGTTCTCCAGGGTGGGAGTAACCTGCCAGACTGTGAAGCAAACGATCACTGGACGTTCACCCTCTTCGCCGGCGAGAAGCTGATCGAAGGCTGCGCGGAATCAGGAACCATCCTCAAAGGAAAAGTACGATTCCGGCTCGGCAAGCCCAACCGAGTAATCGGCTCGGCCCGTATAGCACCAGCTATAGCTATCCCTTAGACCGATGCTTGTAGTACCAGGTGCATGAGGATCAGAACTGTGGGTACGGTAGCGACGACGCGCGCGCCGACCATCACCTGCGTCGTCCGATCTGCTCTCGAAGGAAGGCTAACGTCCATGCTTGCGATGGGGATCGAGGAGTTCGGCGGCCCCGAACAACTCCGGCCGCTGGAGTTGCCCCGGCCCGAGCCGGGGGCTGACGAGGTACTGGTTCGGGTCCGCGCTGCCGGTGTCGGGGACTGGGACCGTTCGATCCGCATCGGGGACCTTCGGATGAACCTGCCACTGCCGATGGCTCTGGAGGGTGGTTCTCGACATCGACGACGGTCACGGTGACGCCTGATACGCACCCTCCGCGATCCGAACGAGAGCTCTCTCGCATATGCGCGAGAATCTCCGTTACGCTGCCGTGCGCAGCTCGGTAATGTCGGTAGATTGGCGCAGCAGTAGCAAAGATGCCGCGGTGATCGCCAATGTCGCCAGCACCGCACCGCCGCCAAGCAGCGCGAGGTCGGCCCACGGGATGGGCACGGCGCGGACAAGGTCGATCATTGGTGTGAAGTGCGAGGCATCCTCGCACCAGTTCTGCGGAGCACCCGCCGGCGGGGAGCAACTCACACTCGTACTGGCTTGCGCCGTATCGCCGTACACTCCGCGCGCGGCTAGGACGCCCGCCACGCTACCCAGCGCGACGCCGGGGAGCAGTGGCAGTAGGACCTGGAGCATTGCCGCGCGAGCCAACACGCCGCGCGGCGTGCCCTGTGCGACCAGCGCGGCGAGGGTCCGGCGTCGCTCGAGAAACTGATCCAGCGCCGCTACGAGCAGTCCG
>JBGTNI010000050.1:0-118393 GCA_041743105.1 Mycobacteriales bacterium
CCTCAACGCCCGGCCACCGGCGGGCCGTGAGAGTAAGAGGCCACTTCCAGACCGAGCAAGCGGCGCTGAAAATGCTTGTAAGTTGTCACCCGATCGTTAGACCCGACAGACCAACTGCGCGGATAGCGACGATGAGGTCGACCGTGGCCTGCCCGACGGCGTTGGGGTTGCTCTTGGGACGCCGAGACTGGGCCTTAAACATGCCGCAGTCTGCCGCGACCAGCCTCGCCTATCACGTGAGACACCTGTCGCCTATGTTCAGAAACCACGCACTTCCTGAAGCCGATGAAGGTCACATTGCTATTTTCGCTAGCTCCGATGCAATGTTTCCAATTGCGAGTGTGCCCGTGGCTACTGAGAGCACGAGGGCCTCGTCATTGTCCGGGTTAGACGGAACAGCCACGCCGTTGAGTCCTAGGAAGAGCACTGTCGCCATCCAGGCGCAGCGCTTATTGCCGTCGAAGAGGGCACGGTTGCGCGCCAGAGATTCCAGTAACGCCGCGGCTTTCTCGAAGATCGACGGGTAAGCGTCTTCGCCGAAGACACAAGTACGTGGTCGAGCCAGTGCGGACTCCAGTAAGCCGTAGTCGACCACGGTGACGTCTGGAACGATGCGACGAGCGGCGACGAGGAAGTCCTCGAGGTCGAGGAAGTACGTCACTAACGTGCCAGCCGGGCGAACGTCTCGGCGTGCTCGACCGCGATACGTTCGATCAGCTCATCCCGCAGACGTCGGCGCGCACCGAGCGCTTTACTGAGAGCACGCATGGCGAACTCGTTTGCCGACATATGCTCCGATATCGCCTGAGCTTTCAACGCTTCGTGCAGTTCTTTAGGCAACCGCAGTGTCATGACAACCATGCTTATGACGATAGCAGCCGATACCACGTGCTGTCGGGAAGATGGCTGGTGCGTGTGAATGAGTCGCTAACGCGAGCTTGCGTACCATGAACCGCCATGGGCTACCTGCTGACGGTCATTGCAGTGGCCAGCGCATGGGCTTTGTACGTCACGTGGCTGGCGGCCAGACTGCGTCGCCTCCATTCACGTTCTGCCGCCGCGGCCCAAGCGCTGGTTCTCCAGCTGACACGTCGGGCGTTGGCGGTAAGCAACGCCGTGTCTGACCACGCCGCGCTGCTGCCTAACAGCGCGGTCACGCTGCAACTGGCGGCACACCTTGCGTTGCACGCCGCTTCCGATGAGCGCGAAGCTGCCGAGAGCGATCTCACCCGCGCCCTCCAAGAAGCGGTTCGCGGTAACCCGATGCTATCCGAGCAACGCGAACAAATCTTCCGTGACGTGGTCATCCAGAATCGGCGGGTAGAGATGGCACGGGCGCTGTACAACGACGCAGTGCGTGACACGTGCGCGCTTCGGCGCCGCTGGCAGCTTCGCGCACTACGTTTGGCGGCCCACCTTGAGCGCCCGGACTATTTCGATATCGACACCACTCTTTCGCTAGATGCGCCGCCGCTAGATTCGCCGTCCATGGATGCTCCCGCGACACCGCCGCCCTCGCCGATAGTCACGCCGACTTCCGGCCCGAAGCAGTGGTGAACGCAGCAGCTGGGTATCGTCATCATGTGTTCTCGACTTCCGATTCCTCCTCCGGCGATCGGCACGATGGCGATACCGCCGAGCGCCAGCTGGGAACTGCCCGAGTAAAGCGTGGCATGGCCGACATGCTGGTCGGTGGCGTCATCATGGACGTGGTCACCGCCGAGCAGGCCAAGATTGCCGAGGACGCCGGCGCGGTGGCGGTGATGGCGTTGGAGCGGGTACCCGCCGACATCCGCGCTCACGGCGGGATCGCTCGGATGAGCGATCCCGACATAGTTACAGGCATCATCGACGCAGTATCCATCCCGGTCATGGCAAAGGCCCGTATCGGCCACTTCGTCGAGGCGCAGGTACTGCAAGCGCTCGGCGTGGACTACATCGACGAGTCCGAAGTACTCAGCCCCGCTGACGACACCCATCACATAGACAAGTGGTCGTTCACCGTTCCCTTCGTCTGTGGCGCGACCGACCTTGGCGAAGCGTTGCGGCGGATCGGCGAAGGCGCGGCGATGATTCGCTCTAAGGGAGAAGCCGGAACCGGCAACGTCGTAGAGGCAACTCGTCACATGCGAGCCATCAGCTCTGATATCCGCCGTCTGTCCACGATGGACTCCCAGGAGCTGTACGCCGCCGCGAAAGAGCTGCGGGCACCGGTCGACATGGTGCGTGAGGTCTCCCAGCGAGGGCAGTTGCCGGTAGTGCTGTTCACCGCCGGGGGCATTGCCACCCCAGCCGACGCGGCGCTGATGCGCCAGCTCGGCGCGCAAGGCGTCTTCGTCGGCTCAGGCATCTTTAAATCTTCAGACCCGGCCCGGCGAGCGGCAGCAATCGTGAAAGCGACCACGTTCTACGACGATCCCGCCGTGGTGGCCGAAGCTTCCCGGCGCCTAGGGGAGGCTATGGTCGGCATCGACCTCGATAGCGGCAGAGCCGAGCACGCCACCCGGTACGCCGGCCGTGGCTGGTAGTGCATGCTCTGAAGGCTCCGGATAGCGGATTGGCGTAATCGCTGTCTGACAAGACAATCAGCGTTGACCCGAGCAAATCCGCCGAAATATCGCCAGAGCCTGCGATAGCAGCCCTACCGGGCTATCCTCGCGTCATACGTCATGTGTGTAGCGACTTGACGGGCATTTTGTTATCTCGTGAAACCGGAGAATCCAAACGTGGCCACAGATACAGCGGTTAGCGCGGGCCAAGCCGAGCTCCTCAGGAAAGTCCTCGAAGAGGGTGTGTTGGCCGTGCTTGGAGGCGATGCCGCGTTGCGGGCCCGGGCGCACGAAGCGGGGGTGGAGGCCCCACCAGCGGTAGCTTCAGCTACCGCGACCCCCATATACGTCGCCGTTAGCCGTGAGCCATCAAATATCCAGCGGCTACGTGAAGTCCTGGAAGTTCCCGACATTGAGGTACTTGACAACTGGTTGGAGAAACCTCCAGAGCAGGAACTTGGAGTTGTAACTGCTTACGTTAGTGAGGGAGAAAGGGGAAAAACTGGAATAGTTTTTGTCCTTCAGTCACACAGTGGGGGATTCCCGTACGACACGGCTGTAAAAGGGTTCGCAGCAATCGATGTTGGTCATGGTCTTACCTTTCCCACCGCAAGCGTGGAAACTATGGCCACAGGAGTTCTTGGGTCTCGTCAAGAAGGAACTGCCGCTTTGGAGTTGCTGCGGACGATCAAAAACAAACAAGGGGCAGAAAGGGATGATTCGCCGCCTGCTGCTGGGCCATCTCCGGGCTCCGACGCACCCCGAACGGCCGGTTACACTGGCCCAGCGGGAGCTCCTCCAAATTCCGGTAAAAAGCGCGGGTTGCGTCCGTAGCTGAGGGTGATGACTTAGTCGATGGGTAGCGCGTGAATTCAGCCCCGACCACAACCCGCAAGTCGAAGATCGTGCCCGCTATGCCGACCGTAGTTGGTAACACCGCTGCGACTACCGCACCGCTTATCGGAGTGCTCGCGTTGCAGGGCGACGTCCACCCTCACCTTGCCGCGTTGGAGGCCGTCGGCGCACACGCCACGACGCTGCGACGACCCGGTGAGCTGGACCAGCTCGACGGTGTCGTGATCCCCGGCGGGGAATCCACCACGATCGGTCGCCTGGCCGTGACCTTCGGCCTATTCGAGCCGCTGCGAGCCCGTATAGCTGCCGGCATGCCGGTGTTCGGGTCCTGCGCCGGAGCGATTCTGCTCGCCAGTCGCATCGTGGACGGACGTGACGACCAGCGTTGTCTGGGCGGGATCGAGATGACGGTGCGTCGTAACGCTTTCGGGCGGCAGGTCGATTCGTTCGAGACCCGGCTTCACGTTCGCGGTGTCACCGACATCCCGGGTGTGGCAGACGCAGACGCCGGTTCCGTCGACGGCTCACATGACTGGTCGACCAGTCGACCTGCGGGAGAGAAACTGCGAGCGATCTTCATCCGAGCACCCTGGATCGAAGATCACGGCGCGGATGTTCGAGCCCTGGCGCACTACGACGGTAAGATCGTGGCAGCCCGTCAGGGCAATGTGCTTGCGACTGCGTTCCACCCGGAGCTCAGCGGTGACTACCGGGTACATAAGTATTTCGTAGACATCGTTGCCGCGCACGTGGGCGCTCAGAGTTAGACGCGACCCACAGGTGCATTCGGCACCGCATGTGCATTCGCCAAGGAGGTTGATCGATGAGCGGTCATTCAAAATGGGCCACGACCAAGCATAAAAAAGCCGTGGTCGATGCAAAGCGCGGCAAGATGTTCGCCAAGCTGATTAAAGACGTCGAAGTAGCGGCTCGCACCGGTGGTGGCGATCCGACCGGTAATCCGACCCTGTATGACGCGATCCAGAAAGCCAAAAAAAGCTCTGTCCCCGGCGACAACATCGACCGGGCGGTCAAGCGTGGCGCCGGCCTAGAAGCCGGCGGTGCGGACTATCAGGCCATCAGCTACGAGGGGTACGGTCCAGGCGGCGTCGCGATCTTGGTGGAATGCCTCACCGATAACCGGAACCGGGCCGCGTCCGAAGTCCGCATCGCTATGACACGTAACGGTGGATCGATGGCAGACCCAGGCAGCGTTGCCTATCTGTTCAGCCGCATGGGTGTGGTGATTGTGCCGCGCAGCGGCGCCAACGATGGCTTAGATGAAGACACGGTGCTCGCTGCCGTACTCGACGCCGGTGCGCAGGAGGTCAACGACCTCGATCACTCCTACGAAGTCATCTGCGACGCCGCTGATCTCATCGCAGTTCGCACCGCGCTGCAGCAAGCCGGGATTGACTACGAGTCGGCAGAATCCAGCTGGATCCCCACCGTCACCGTGCCGCTCGACGAAGACGGCGCTCGCAAGACGGTTCGCCTGGTGGACGCGTTGGAAGATCTCGACGACGTGCAGAACGTCTACTGTAACTTCGACATATCCGATGACATCATGGCAAAACTATAGATGGTCGGTTGTAGTCTGATTCAGGTCTGTGGGAACGATGCCAGATTCCGTCTCCACCTTCAAAACGGCCCGGCTTACAGGAAGACGGGTGTCTGTCCAACTAAAGTTTTCCGGATGAGAGTTCTCGGCGTCGATCCTGGCTTGACACGTTGCGGCATCGGGATCGTCGACGGCGCGCCTGGTCGCCCGTGCAGCCTGGTACACGTTGAAGTAATAGGGACCGCCCCCACCACTGATATCGGTCAGCGGCTCTTGACACTGGAAGACGCATTCGTGACCGCCATGACAACTTACGCACCCGACGTCGTGGCCGTGGAGCGCGTCTTCAGCCAGCACAACGTGCGCACGGTTATGGGCACCGCCCAGGCTGGAGCGGTGGCCCTGACGGCTGCGGCGCGGCGGGGTCTTCCGGTAGCGCTGCACACCCCTAGCGAGGTGAAGGCCGCCGTGACCGGAAGTGGGCGAGCTGATAAACATCAGGTGACCGCTATGGTCACCCGGCTACTCCGGCTGCGCTGCGAGCCTCGACCGGCCGATGCCGCCGATGCCCTCGCGTTGGCGATATGTCATCTGTGGCGAGCTCCAGCGCAGCAGGCGTTAGCATCGGCACTGAGCACTGCGAAAGCCAAGCAGCAGGTGAGCGCATGATCGCAAGCCTCACCGGTCGTGTCGGTGCGATCACTCCTGAGGTCGCTGTGATCGAGGTCGGCGAGGGTCACTCCGCAGGCCTTGGCCACTCTGTTGGATTCGCGGTGCACTGCACGCCTGCCACGCTCGCCGGCCTTCGCGTGGGTCATGCCGCCAGGCTGGCCACTAGCCTGGTGGTGCGAGAAGATTCGCTCACATTGTACGGCTTCGCCGACGATGCCGAGCGGGTGATCTTCGAGTTGCTGCAGACCGCCAGCGGCGTCGGTCCTCGCTTGGCACAAGCCGCGCTCGCGGTGCACCCGCCGCCTGTGCTGCGGCGCGCCATCATGGGCGGCGATATCGTCACGTTAACCGCCGTGCCGGGCATCGGCAAGAAGGGCGCACAGCGCATGGTGCTGGAGCTTGCAGAGCGGGCCACTGCGATGTCGCTGCCGGGTCTTGAATCCTCAGAGCAGGTTGCCGACGATGCCGAACTTGGCGGCGCGACACCGGAGCCGGTGTGGCGGCAGCAGGTTCGACAGGGACTGCTGGCACTGGGATGGTCGGCTAAGCAGGCCGAAGACGCCACAGCGCTATCGGTTCGAAATTGGGAGCGTGACGTGGAACCGGTGTCGACACATGTGTCGAGCAACGGCACCACGGCGACAGGCGAACCAACACCTGACGTCCCAGCGATGTTGAAGGCGGCCATCGCTATCTTGGGACGGAACCGATGACTGAGGCGGCCGTCTCGGCCTATGCCCAGCCGGCCGAAGCTGAGCTCGAACTCAGCTTGCGACCCAGGCTGCTGGGCGAATTCATCGGTCAACCCCGGGTGCGCGAACAGCTGGAGCTGCTGTTGCGCTCCGCGCAGCGCCGGGGGGCGCCGCCCGATCACATTCTGCTGTCCGGCCCTCCTGGTCTGGGCAAGACCAGTTTAGCGATGATCGTCGCGGCTGAACTCGACGCGGCGATCCGCGTGACAAGCGGGCCCGCCATCGAACGCTCCGGCGACTTGGCGGCAATCTTGACTTCATTAGCCGAAGGCGACGTGTTGTTCATCGATGAGATCCATCGCATCGCCAAGCCGGCCGAAGAGCTGCTGTATTCGGCGATGGAGGACTTTCGGGTCGATGTCGTGGTGGGTAAGGGTCCCGGCGCAACCGCCATTCCGCTCGATGTCGCGCCATTCACACTGGTAGGAGCCACCACCCGCTCGGGACTGCTCACCGGACCGATGCGTGATCGGTTCGGATTCGTGGCACATCTGGATTTCTACGACCCATCTGAGCTGGAACATGTCGTTACACGCTCGGCTGGAATCCTCAAGGTGAGCATCGTTGCCGACGGTGTGTCGGAGATCGCCGGACGATCCCGTGGTACGCCGCGCATCGCTAACCGGCTCCTGCGGCGGGTACGCGACTACGCCGAGGTCCGGGCCGACGGAGTCGTGAGCTCCGACGTTGCCCGTGCCGCGCTGAAAGTCTATGACGTAGATTCCATCGGGCTCGATCGGCTCGACCGTGGCGTATTGCAGACCCTGATCACTTCCTACGGTGGCGGTCCGGTGGGCCTGACCACGCTGGCCATGGCGGTGGGCGAGGAACCAGATACCGTGGAAGAGGTTGCCGAGCCGTACCTGGTGCGCTGCGGCCTGCTGGCACGGACTGCCCGTGGTCGCGTGGCCACCCCCGCGGCCTGGCGGCACCTTGGTGTAACACAGCCTCCCGATGCCGCAGGCAGACTGGGCGGTGGGGCGGCGGGTGATGGCAAGGAGCACCCGGGCGCTGTACCGATGGCGCTGTGGGGCACCGATGAGTGAGCCGACTAGACTGCGCGCCAGCCCATTGGCGCAAGCTCTAAGTGTCCCGGACTCGCCGGCACATGTAACTAAAGCATCCACATACTCGTTGTGAAGGACTCGACGTGAACTCCACAGACCTCGCTGTCACTCTGCTGGCTGCCGAATCGTCTTCCGGCACCAATTACCTGCCGCTGTTGCTGATCGCCGGGCTTTTCTTGCTCACCTATTTCATGATCATCCGGCCACAAAGTAAGCGTCGTCGGGCCATGGTTGAGATGCAGTCGTCGCTTGCCGCGGGAGTCGAAGTGGTGACCATCGGCGGGCTGTATGGGACCGTGATCGGCACCGACGCCGAAACGGTGGATCTGCAGATCGCGCCGAATGTGAATGTGACCTACGCACGCGGTGCTATCTCTAAGGTCATCAGCCCGACACAGGAACCGGCGGATGCCGATGATGTAGTCGCTGAACAAGACGATATTACCTCTAATGACACAGTCGAAGGTAAGGTCTCCGGGGACGACACCGACACGACGTACACCGCTAACACTAAGAAGAGCTAACACCTGCCATGCCCTCAAAGACTATGCCGTCTAAAGGCGGGCCCAGCCTCAAGCGCTACTTCCTGGTTTTGGGTGTAGTGCTTGCCGGGCTGTATGCGCTGTTGTTGTTCACTGGCCCGTCCGGCCTGTCGGAGAAGCTCACCCCGCGACTCGGGCTTGACCTGCAAGGTGGGACCTCGGTGACGTTGCGTGCCGCAACGCCCGATGGTGGCGCTCCCGAGCGCAGTCAGCTGGAGCAGGCCCGGCGGATCATCGAGGATCGAGTCAATGGCACCGGTGTCTCCGAATTCGAAGTGCTCATCGAAGGCGATCGAAACCTCGTCATCAGCGTGCCCGGTGAGAACGAAGAAGATATCCGACGCATCGGACAACCCGCGCAGCTGCGGTTTCGCGAGGTATTGAATCAAGTTCCGAGCGCCAAAGCCGGCGACACGATCCAGCAGGCGGATACGGACACGGACACCAGTGCGAGCACACCGGATAAACGCCCGACCCGAGAAGAGGTGCTAGCAAAATTCGATCCCACAGCGGTGCAAGCGGCCGAAACGGCCGAGGACGCGTCGGCGGTCTCTTCGCCGGAGCTTGCCGCTAAATTCGATCCGATAAAGCAGCTCACCCCGGCCGAGGTCGCGGCGTTACCGCCGAAGTTTCAGCTTTTTGTACCGCAGGTTACCTGCGCAATGCTCAACGACCGACCTGCCGGAAGTATCGTCGATGAAGCTCAACAGGCGGTCGCCTGCGACGACAGCGCCGAGACGAAATCTTTGCTCGACAAGACTAATGTGCTGGGCACCGACGTTTCCGAAGCCAGCTTCACCAACGACCAAGGACGATGGAAGGTTGTGCTGGAATTCAACAAGGAGGGCCAGCAACGCTGGGCCGAGCTGACAAAGAAGACCGTCGGCAAGCAGGTGGCCATCGTGTTGGATAATCGTGTTGTTTCCGACCCAGTGATCAATGGGCCCATTCCCGGTGGCCGTGCCGAGATATCCGGATCCACCATCGGACGTTCCGAGGCACAAGATCTCACGGAGCAGCTTAAGTACGGCGCGCTTCCGCTCAGCTTCAACGTTGAGACCGCGGAGTCGGTAAGTCCGACGTTGGGCGTGGAGCAACTTAAGGCCGGTCTACTGGCCGGCGGCATCGGTCTAGTGCTGGTGGTGGTGTATTCGCTGCTGTACTACCGGGCGCTGGGCGTTGTCGTAGTTGTGAGTCTCGCTGTGGCCGGCGCGATCGTATATGCCAGCGTGGTGTTGTTGGGGCGAGGGATTGGCTTCACCCTCACCCTGGCCGGAGTCGCCGGGCTTATTGTGGCGATCGGAATCACCGCCGACTCCTTCGTGGTGTTCTTCGAACGCATCAAAGACGAGATTAAGGAAGGCAGGTCGGTACGCAGCGCTGTGCCCCGAGGATGGCTGCGTGCTCGCCGCACCATCTTGTCGGCGGACTTCGTCTCGTTCTTGGCCGCGGCAGTGCTGTACTTCCTGGCCGCCGGCGCGGTGAAGGGCTTCGCGTTCACCCTGGGTCTTTCCACACTGGTGGATTTGTTCATCGTGCTGGTCTTCACCCATCCGCTGGTGGCCTGGCTTTCACGCTTCTCCTGGTTCACGTCGTCGCGGTTTTCTGGGCTACGACGCTTCGCTACGAAGGCGGCCGGTGTCGGCGAAGCTGGGCGCTACCCTTCCAAACAGGAACCTTCGGCACAGGTACAGACGCTGGAGGGGAGTAAGGCATGAACGTACTAAGGCGGCTCTATCGCGGCGATACTACTGTCGACTTCATCGGACCCCGAAAGCGTTGGTATATCGCTTCGGCGCTACTGATCTTGGTCTGCGTCGGAAGCATGGTCTTCAAAGGGTTCAACTTCGGGATCGAGTTTTCCGGCGGCAACTCCTTCGTAATGACCCGGCCGGCAGGCAGCACGTTGGAGCAGGCTTCGGCGGCTGTCGAAGACGCCGGGGTGAAGGTGCAGACCGCGCAGACAGCCGGTAGTGGCGGGCAGCAGAAGTACGTCATCAAGACCGAAGAGCTCTCCGTCGACAAAGCTGACGAGGTCAAGCGCAGTCTGAGCGAGAGGTTGGACATCCCGCCGGGCGATGTGACAGATAGCGCGGTGAGTTCGTCATGGGGCGGGCAGGTCACCCAGAAGGGCCTGATCGCACTCGCGGTGTTCCTGGTCTTGGTTGGCGTCTACATCTGGGTCTGGTTCGAGAAGAAGATGGCCATCGCCGCGTTGGCCGCGTTGGTGCACGACCTGGTTCTCACCGCCGGGATCTACTCGCTCATCGGCTTCGAGGTCACGCCCTCAACGGTGATCGGGCTGCTCACCATTCTGGGATTCTCGCTCTATGACACTGTCGTTGTTTTCGACAAGGTGCAGGAAAATACCAAGGGCCTGCTCTCGGGGGAGCCAACCCGCGACTATGCGCAAGCAGCGAATCTGGCGGTTAACCAGACCATCATGCGGTCCATCAACACCACGGTGATCTCGCTGCTGCCAGTGGCCGGATTGTTGTTCGTGGGTGCCGGCCTGTTGGGTGTCGGAACGTTGAAAGACCTGGCCTTGGTGCTATTCGTCGGGTTGTTGGCCGGTGCCTACTCCTCGATATTCCTTGCTACGCCGTGGCTCGTCGAGTTCAAGGAACGCGAACCTCGGTATGCCGCGCTTAAGCTCAAGGTTGCGGCCCGGCGATCCGCGCCTACCGGGGCGGTGGATCACGGCGGAACACCGGACGACGCTCACGGGGAGAAGGCCTTAACGCCGGCGACCGTTGTTGCCGGTGACTCCGCTAGCAGCTCGCCTGGCAGTTCGCCTGGCACTGCCTCCAGCTCACACTCGGCGGGGAGCGGGAAGCGGAGCGGTAAGCATGGCCGGATGGGGAGCACCAAGCGCGGCCGTTAAATCAATATCAGTACCGGCTGCCCCTGGTTGGTGCGTGCTGTCCCACTCCGGGGACATGTGACCGTAGCATGGGTTGGAGTAACTCAAACCAGCTCCATGCGAACCTAGGCATTGCTCACGCATAGCAGCCGCAGTCGGCGAGAAGAGGGCGCCATGTCGACCGATGCAACCGCAGCACTCGGTGAAAGCGACGAGCCGGCGATAGCTGCCTCCTCCACTCCGGCGGTAGGGGAGGGCGGCCCACCGATGGGACTTGGCTTCACCGAGCGCACCGCGAGCACCGCCAAGCCTGCCGGACAGCGGGTGCGGGCCGCGCTGGCTCGATTGGGCGGTGGTGGTGGATCGGGAACGGTGAGTGTCGTCCTCGAGCCACTTGCGGCGACGCACCGCAATGCACATCCCAGAGCCAACATCCGCCTGCTGCAGCATGCATACGAGGTTGCCGAACAGTTTCATCGCGGCCAGACCCGCAAAAGCGGCGACCCCTACATCACCCACCCGCTTGCTGTGGCGCATATCCTGGCCGAGCTAGGGATGGACACCACCACCTTGGCGGCTGGGCTACTTCACGACACGGTGGAAGATACCGGCTACACACTGGAACAGTTGGGGGCGGATTTCGGAGGGGAAGTCGCCCACCTGGTCGACGGCGTGACCAAGATCGACAAAGTGCACCTTGGTGATGCGGCCGAAGCCGAGACAATCCGCAAGATGATCGTAGCTATGGCACGCGATCCGCGCGTGCTTGTCATCAAGCTCGCCGACCGGCTCCACAACATGCGCACGCTGCGATTCGTGGCAGAAGACAAGCAGAAGCTCAAGGCCCGCGAAACGTTAGAGGTGCTGGCCCCGCTAGCGCACCGGCTCGGCATGAACACGGTGAAGTGGGAGCTGGAAGACCTGGCGTTCGGCACGCTGCACCCCAAACGTTACGAGGAGATCGCCCGGTTGGTGCACAAGCACGCGCCGGCGCGTAACCGTGAGCTTGCCGAAGTCACCGAGCGCATACTTTCCGACCTCAAGGACGCCAAGATCCGGGCGGAGATCACCGGCAGGCCCAAACACTTTTACTCGGTGTATCAGAAGATGATCGTGCGAGGTCGCGACTTCTCCGACATCTACGACCTGGTGGGCGTTCGAATTCTGGTCGATTCGATGCGGGATTGCTATGCCGCGCTGGGTGTCATCCACTCGACCTGGCAGCCGGTACCGGGGCGGTTCAAGGATTACATCGCTATGCCCAAGTTCAACTTGTACCAATCGTTGCACACCACAGTGATCGGGCCGCAGGGCAAGCCGGTGGAGTTCCAGATCCGTAGCAATGCCATGCACCGCACTGCCGAGTACGGTATCGCCGCGCACTGGAAGTACAAGGATACCAAGGCTGACATCGCTGGTCCCATGGTCAACTTCGATGACATGGCATGGCTGCGGCAGTTACTGGACTGGCAGCGCGAGGCTACCGATCCCGGAGAGTTCCTAGAGTCGCTGCGTTTTGACCTTGGCGGGCAGGAAGTCTACGTCTTCACCCCTAAAGGCGATGTAGTGGCGCTGCCGCCTGGCTCAACACCCGTGGATTTCTCGTACACGGTGCACACCGAAGTGGGCCATCGCTGTATCGGTGCCAGAGTCAACGGCAAACTGGTGCCGCTGGAGAGTTCGCTCACCAACGGGGACACGGTAGAGATCTTCACATCCAAATCACCGACGGCGGGACCGTCACGTGACTGGCTCGGCTTTGTCAAGAGTCCGCGTGCCCGTACCAAGATTCGCCAGTTCTTCACCAAAGGTCGGCGGGAAGATTCCATCGATGCCGGTAAGGACGCGTTGCGGGGAGTCATTAGGAAGCAGAACCTGCCACTGCAACGATTGCTGGCCGGCGACGCCCTACTCACGATCGCCCGCGATCTGCACTACCCCGACGTGACTGCGCTATATGCCGCTGTAGGGGAGAACCACGTCTCCGCGCAATCGGTGGTGCAGCGTCTGCTGGCGGCATCGGGCGGTGCCGAGGGGATCGCGCAGGATGCCGCGGAGCTGTCCGCCTCCACCCCGGGAGTTTCCGGTCCAGTGGGTGCCAGTGATCCAGGCGTGATAGTGCAGGGTTCGCGCGACATCTGGGTCAAGCTTGCCAAATGCTGTACCCCGGTACCGGGCGATGAGATCCTCGGCTTTGTAACTCGCTCCTCTCACAGCCGCACCGCTAGCGTGAGTGTGCATCGGGTGGACTGCCGTAATGCGGAAAAGTCGGATGAGGAGGCGGGCCGGGTTGTCGAGGTGGCGTGGGCTCCCAGTTCGGGTTCGGTTTTTTTGGTGCAGATTCAGGTCGAAGCGCTGGACCGCCGCTGCTTGCTGTCTGACATCAGCAAGGCGCTGTCAGACGAGCGGGTCAACATCCTCTCGGCGAACCTCACCACCACACGAGACCGGGTCGCGGTTTCGAAATACACCTTCGAGATGGCAGATCCCGCTCACTTGGGACACCTGCTGCGGTCCGTGCGCAAGATCGACGGTGTCTTCGACGCTTATCGGGTTACGTCGCCGCATTAGCGGAACCTATGCTTACTGAGCTCAGCGCTCGATAAGGGCTACTTTCGGGGCTGACTTCGCAGCGAACAGCTCAGTAGGGATCTGTTCTCGAGCCACCGCGACACTCTTGGCCGCCAATTGGTCACCGACCCGGAGTAGGGGACAATATTGCGCGGAACGTAAGAGCCGCATTTGACGGAGTGTATTGACGGCGTTGTCGTGGTCACGCCGCTGTACGAGCGAACGCTCCTCACCCACCAGGGCGGCGGCGATCAATGTGTGACGTTCAATGTCGAGTAGATCCGCCTCAAGGAGCATTTCCCGGGCGCGGGCCAGGTTGGGTTCGCGGGTGGCCAGCACCGGATACGGCTCGGGCAGGACGCCCAGTAGCTGAGTAATCGCCGTGCGGAATGCACGATGCTCCTTATGCATCCGGCCGGTCAACGGAACGGGTGTATCGGGAGGTCCCATTGTAGGGCGGATCTGTTCCCGGTATCGGACTCCGAGGATGGCTCCGGCATGGCCCATGGCGGCGGTGAAACCATGCACGTAGCAGGCAGCCACGGTCAGATGCTCCGCCGCCTCTGTGTCCCTGCCCTGGTTCAGCGCCTTCAAGGCCAGCTGCACGGTCGCCGCGGCGCGGATGTTGAACATGAAATAGACATGGTGGCCGACGACCCAGCGCTCTAGCCCGGTGCCCGTTGAACTACAGCGGGCGGGTGAAGCCGATGAATCCGTCGCGGTTCGCGGCGCCGCCCTGACGTTCCGAGCTCGGTGCCTTACGAAGTCGCACAGCACCGCCCGTGCGGCAACAACCTCTGCAATGACAGCATTGATCTCTACGGGGGCGGACTGTAAATCCGCTAGAGCACGCCCGATGACAGCCGCTTCTTGAGCGGCAACCTGAGCTACTGAAAGTGTTGCGCTGCGAACCCCGAAGTAGGAGCAGATCGGGCTGGGATCGACAGCCGCTTCGGCTGGTATCGGCGGGGCGGTCGCCGCGAGGGTGTCAGCGAGGAAACCGGCATGGCTAGCGGCGTCGGCCAGCAATGGATCGATATCTCGCCGCCAATCGGTGAAGCTTCCGGCGGCGCTATGTAGGCGATCGAACGCCGCGATCGTCTGGGTTGCGGCGCGATGCCCGCTGGCGGATAACCGTGGCTGGGCCGGTGGCTCAAGCGGACTAGGTAGGGCGATGACCGGAACGCCGTAGGAGCAGCCATCCATTGCAGAAAGGGAGTGTCCGGCGATAGGCGCCGGTCTACTGCGGCACTCCTGGGCGCTTCGTCTGACGACGTCCTCGTCCCCCATGCTATTGCGCATGAACTCCTCCTCCGCTTGGCCTGCTCGATCAGACAATGCCGGCTACATTCGGCACTCGCACCAACGAACTATCCCAGGACACTCTTATCCATTGCGCCTTATCAGGGTGATGCCGTCGCGAACGGGGAGAAGTACGCATGACACCCTCGGATCATTCACTAGCGCGTCGTTGAACGACCGCATCGCACGGGTTCCCGGATCATCGGTGAGGGGGTTGAGTATCTCCCCTTCACGCAGCGTGTTGTCGCAAGCGATAAGTCCATGAGAGGCCAGCTTAGGTAACGCCGCCTGGAAGTAATCGGAGTAGGAAACCTTGTCCGCGTCGATGAAGACAAAATCGAACGGGCCCTCAAGCTCGCTAAGCGTGTCCAGCGCCAGACCTTGTCTCACCGTGATCCGATCGGCGTACGGGCTGGCGATGATATGGCGGTTGGCCGCTGCCGCATAGTGCTCGTTGAGTTCGCACGTGACGATGTGTCCACCTGGCGGGAGCGCAGCTGCCATAGATAATGCGGAGTACCCGCTATATGTACCCACGTCCACCACCAGGCGTGGACGGATCGCATGGATGAGCAGCTGCAGAAACCGGGCGACCACCGGACCTGACAGCATCTGCGGGGTCGTGAGGCTTTCGTAGGTTTCCTGAACCAGCGCAGCCATGCCGGCGGAGTCGGCGGTGGTGTGTTGTGCTGAGTAATCGTCGATGCCCGGCAGGTTCACCGATTTCAACGGAGTTGCAAGCTTGATGTTTCTGTCCTCCATGGAAAAAACGTTGCTAAATAAGGGTAGCAGCTCAACATGACTTGAGTCACTCGATGATCGGAGCTATTGGCGAACCTTTACCCAGAGGCCATGGTGAGGCCAGTAATTTTGACTTCCTTTGCTGGTTTGCCGTCGCCGGAGCCCGGCTGCGTTTCGGCGGTCACTCCGTCGGGCGCGACCTGCTGGGTGATGATGTCGAGCCCACTGGTGACTCCGCCCAGTAGCGAGTAATCGGCCGTGAGGTTCGGGCTGTCTTTGTAGACGATGAAGAACTGGCTGCCGTTGCTGTTGGGATCGCTTCCGTTCCGCGCGAGCGCCACACTTCCCACCGGGTAGGGCGGATGATCGTTGAGGGGTGTGTTCTCCACCCCGAACTGATAGGACGGGCCGCCCTTGCCGTCGCCGAATGGGTCACCACACTGCAGCACGTAGATACTGGAGACAGTGAGCCGGTGACACGTGGTGTCGTCGTAGAAGCCGCTACGTGCCAGATGTACGAAACTGTTCACCGAGCACGGTGCGGCCTCGCGGTCCAGCGCGAGGTTGAGCTTTCCAAGATTTGTGTTCAGGGCCACCGCCACGGTGCCGGAGTCTGAAACATCGGTCGTACTGGGTTTACCGACATCGGAGATGCGGTCGGTGTCCCGGGCGGCGTCGAGGTATACGCAGGTGGTTCCTTCGGCGGCTTGTGATGTGTCGTCGTCCCGATTGACCACTAGGACTACCGTCACGGCGATGACCGCGACGAGGGTGAGGCCGGCCCCGATGCCGGCGTACATCTGCCGCCTGCGTCGCGCATGCTGAGCGCGGCGAGCCATATGCCGCTCCAGCTTCTTGCGCGCGAGCTCACGCTGCCGGTCTCTCGACGGCACAGGCCACTCCTTTGCTGCCGCGCAGGGCTTTGGTCTGCGACGTCGTCCATCCGCGATGTGGTGAGTGAGGATACCCGAACGGTTCGCAGCGACAACGTGTGCCGTCTTATCACCGTGGTTATCTGCCGCATGCCGGGCTAGCAGGCGACAAGATGGCACACATTGTCAAAGGTGTTCTTCTTTGGCGGAAGTCCCTGAAGTTGGAGCGGTCAATGGAAGCAGTAAGTTAAAGCGGGTGACACCGTTCAGCGCGCCCAAAGGCACCTACGATGTGCTCCCACCGACCTCCACCACGTTTCTGAAGGTGGTGGACACCCTCAGCGCCGCCGCGCGGCGCGCCGGTTATGGCTACATCCAGACCCCGATGTTCGAAGACACCGCGTTGTACGAGCGGGGCGTCGGCGAATCCACCGACGTGGTCACTAAGGAGATGTACACTTTTATCGATAAGGGCGGGCGTTCGCTATCGCTGCGGCCCGAGGGGACCGCGGGCGTGATACGCGCCATTGTTGAGCACAATTTGCTATCTGGGCAACTCCCGGTGAAGTTGTGGTACACCGGTCCGAACTTTCGCTACGAGCAGCCGCAATCTGGTCGATACCGCCAACATGTGCAGGTGGGGATAGAAGCGGTCGGTATCGATGATCCTGCGTTAGACGCCGAGGTGATCGCGGTCGCGGTCGCGGGGCAACGGGCGCTAGGGCTGTCGCAGGTTCGATTGCTGCTCAATTCACTGGGCGATGCTAACTGTCGTCCGGTATATCGAGAACGCCTGCAGGAGTTCCTGGCCGGTTGTGAGTTGGACGAGGCAACCCGCGCACGGGCGGCGATCAACCCGCTGCGAGTCCTCGACGACAAGCGCCTCGAGGTCGCCGAGCAACTCAGTGGAGTACCACTGATGACTGATTACCTGTGCAAGGAATGTCGCGAGCACTACGACGCGGTGAGGTCAGCCCTGACTTCACTGGGCGTCGAATGGGAAGAGGCCCCTGCGTTAGTGCGGGGCCTGGACTACTACACCAAGACCACGTTTGAGTTTCGGCATGACGGTTTAGGTGCTCAAGCCGCGGTTGGTGGTGGTGGTCGGTACGACGGCTTAGTAGCCGATATTGGTGGACCTGAGCTCTCCGGCGTTGGGTTCGGGCTAGGGGTAGACCGCTACATGCTTGCCTTAGCGGCGGAGGGTATTGGGCCTACTGACAGTGCTCGATGCCAGGTGTTTGTGGTACCGCTGGGGGCGGCGAAGGCGGCTGCGGTGGAGCTCGCAGGGACGCTACGTTCGGCGGGAATCGCCACAGACTTAGCCTACGGCGATCGTGGTCTCAAAGGCGCTATGAAGGCCGCGGACCGTTCTGGCGCCTCGTACGCTCTGTTGCTCGGCGAACGGGATCTGCGCGACGGCGCCGTCGCTATGAAAGACCTAGCCAGTGGAGAGCAACACTCCGTCGCGCTGCCCGACATTGTGATTCGTCTGAGGGAGAAGCTTTCGTGATTGTCAGTAGTACCGAGCAGACCTTGCCCCAATACCGCACCGCGCGTGCGGGTGAGCTTGCAACCAGCGACGTCGGCCGTACCGTCACGCTGGCCGGATGGGTGGCGCGCAGGCGCGATCACGGCGGCATGATCTTCATCGACCTGCGTGACGCCTCCGGTTATGTCCAAGTAGTGCTCCGCGAGGACTCCACTGCCCACTCGCTGCGAGCCGAGTTCTGCGTACAGGTCACCGGTGAGGTCACAGCGCGCCCGGCGGGCAACGAGAACCCAGAACTTGCCACCGGCGCCATCGAGCTCATTGCGGGTGAGCTACGCGTGCTCAGCGAGGCTGCGCCGCTGCCGTTCCCGATCGACGGTCAGAGTGCCGGAGAGGTAGGGGAGGAGGCGAGGCTCAAGCATCGCTACCTGGATCTGCGACGCGCCGGACCAGCGGCGGCGCTGCGAATGCGTTCGCAGGTCAACAAGGTAGGCCGGGCGGTGCTGGATCGTCACGGCTTCACCGAGATCGAGACCCCCAACCTCACTCGATCGACGCCAGAAGGTGCCCGAGACTTCATCGTCCCGGTTCGCCTGCAACCGGGACATTGGTACGCCCTGCCACAATCGCCCCAGCTTTTCAAGCAGTTGCTTATGGTGGCCGGGATGGAGCGGTACTACCAGATCGCCCGGTGCTTTAGGGACGAAGACTTCCGGGCAGACCGGCAGCCTGAGTTCACCCAACTCGACCTGGAGATGAGCTTCGTCAACCGCGACGAGGTATTGGCCGTGGCAGAAGATGTGATCTGCGCACTGTGGCAAGACATCGCGGGAGTCGCGCTGTCTCGCCCCTTTGTCCGGATGCGGCACGCCGAAGCGCTGCGGCGATTTGGTTCCGACAAGCCCGACACACGTTTCGGTCAAGAGCTCACCGACGCTACGTCGTACTTCGCTAACACCACCTTCCGGGTTTTCCAGGCTCCGCACGTGGGTGCGGTGGTGATGCCCCAGGGCGCCAGGCAGACCCGCGCCGAACTCGACGGCTGGCAGGAGTGGGCCCGCGCGCGCGGCGCGAAAGGCCTGGCTTATGTGTTGGTGGACGCCGACGGCGGCCTCAGTGGCCCGGTGGCCAAGAACCTCTCAGAGACCGAACGCGACGGACTAGCGGCTCTGGTGGGAGCCGCTCCCGGCGACGCGATCTTCTTCGCCGCCGGCGATCGCCGGGGCGCGCTGGAGCTTTTGGGCGCGGCCCGGCTGGAGATCGGTCGGCGCTGCAACCTGATCGACGAGACAACCTGGAACCTGTTGTTCGTGGTGGACTTCCCGATGTTCGCCCCGACCGACGACGGCTGGACCGCCGAACACCATCCGTTCACTGCCCCGACGCCGGACTGGGTAGATCGTTTCGACGCCGAGCCCGCACATGCCCTAGCCGATGCCTACGACCTTGTGTGCAACGGGTCGGAGATCATGAGCGGCTCGGTGCGGATCCATCAGTCGGAGCTGCAGCGACGGGTCTTCGACGTTATCGGGCTAACGAAAGACGAGACCGAGGCCAAGTTCGGATTTCTGCTCGATGCCTTCGCCTACGGACCACCGCCGCATGCCGGAGCCGCGTTGGGCTGGGACCGCATTGTTGCCCTGTTGGCGGGTGTGGATTCCATTCGAGAAGTCATCGCATTTCCGAAGGTGGCCTCCGGTGGCGATCCACTCACGGGCGCGCCCACACAGATCCCCGCCTCGCAGCGCAAAGAAGCGGGCATCGACGCCAAGCCGGAGGAAACTGTGGGTCGGTAAACTTTCGCCAAGTTCCTATACGGCGATAATGTCGAGCACCTTGTTTAAGCCTTTAAAATCATCGACGTTGCGGGTGAAGAGCGGTACCTCATAGGCAAGGGCGGTAGCTGCGATCAGAGCATCAGCAACGCGCGCGCGCGGTTTCCGATCCGCCTTGCGAATAAGGGCGTACACGCGGCCGTAAGCGTGGGCGGCACGCGAGTCAAAAGGCACAACGTCGAAGGTTGACTCGCTCCACTGCAAACGCTCTTGACGTATGGCCTGCTCCACAACATCTCTCGTCGCAAGTGGTCCCGCCGCCAGCTCAGCCAAGGTGATACTGCTGATAACCAGCTCGTCGGCCAGCGTCGAGACATTGACTTTTGCCGCATCGATGATGACCGAGGTATCGAGCATGCCTTTGGTGGTCACGGTAGCTCCGGATCAAGGTATTCGTCGACGTCTGCACGAAAACGAGCCGCGTCTATCCAGGGCGCGGTAGCCGCGTACGCGGCGAAATCGTCGCGGGATGCTGTTTTCTTCTTATGCTCCAGCGGGCGGAGTTCGGCCACTGGAACCTTCCCGCTAGCGATGATGTACGTTTCGCCGGCAATGACATCACGAAGTATTTTCCCACTGTCATTGCGCAGCTCTCGCTGCGTAATTGTATGCGTCATGTCGCAAGCTTAGCATCTCGTGCTACATATTGCTACATATTGTGAAACTGTCGGCATCGACGTTGGGCCGGATCGATATCGGAGGGTTGAGTGCGGCGTGAAATTCGTTGAACAACTGATGCGACCAGCATGCGATGAGAGGTTGCAGTAGGTACAACTGGCGCCTATGGCGATACACGAGCAGAAGCGACCATGGCCCTGCCCCTAGCTTTGGAGTGCCGTCTGCCCCGCCTTTTGGTGCCCGCGGTGCATTACTTGGGCTGGTCCGAGCCACGTAGCTGCATCCACCGCAGAAAGGCCCCGGTTGCGTCGTCCCGACCTAGCAAGAACACCTAGTGAGAGAGCTGAGGCTGAGAAGGCCATAGGTCGCGCTCTGAGCAACGCTACGCGTGAGCTACGTAGCGGCATTGCACGACCCGGGCGGGCGAGGTGGGCTAGGATAAGCATCAGCCGCCCGAGCACGGCAGGCTGGAGCTACGGGAGATCCATGAGCTATGACCAACCGCCGGGAGCATCGCCTTATGCGAGTCCGCAATATCCGACCGCAGCCGCATATCCGAGCTACGGTTCGCAGTATTACCCGCCTCCGCCGCCACCGCTCAATGGATGCGCGCTCGGCTCGCTCATAACCTCCATTACGAGCTTGGTGTCGTGCATGGGTTTGATTAGCCCGGTGGGTATCGTCCTGGGCCATATCGCCCATAGGCAGATAAGAGAGCGCAATGAAACTGGCAAAGGGTTAGCGACGGCAGGAATCGTCGTCGGGTGGGTAGGTACCGCCCTGGTGCTATTGGCTGTCGCGGTCCTGGTCCCCCTTGAGCTGCTCACCTGAAAGGAGGTTCAGGGAAAACGTTGCTAAATTACCCTCCTGAACGGCGTTTTCCCTGAAAATGTCCTGAGCCCTGAGATCGGGTTAGAACCAGAGTTGGTAGTTTGCGGAACGTGGCCGCACGGGTAGGTGCGGAGTCCCGTGTTGGCTATCGTCCAGGCAACTGCCAACACCATTCAGGTAGATCTTCAGATCGAATGTACCGTCGCGCCACTTGTGGACGCGCCACGCTTGAATGCTGAGGCTCCGACAAGGATTCTGTATGTAAGGGGGGTCTGTGTAGGGCCTTTCGCCTGATTAGTTGCCATTCAGACACTCCCCAGTGTGCCTATTTCGGAAGGCCTGAGTGTTGGAAGCGCTAATTTCAATGGACGCTCCGTTGTCGGATATCTTCGCCAATTTACGACTGTCAGGTGATGCATGTGCCGACTCGATTGGGAAAACCACGGCAGGAATTCAGGATCGAGGTTCCGATCTCGTTGGGGTGGTCCTGCTATTGACGCCACCTTCGAGGAGTACAGCCTCACGCTGTACCACCTCGAAGGTGGACGGATCCCGGCTGCCAGCCGCCGGATGGCAGTATCCCTCGTCAGCCGACCGAGCTGAACTTCCAACTATTGCTTCCACTCGCCCCGCAGGGATTGACACCGCGGATCGCGGTGAAGTAGAACACCGAGTAGCCGCCAGTGATGTGCCGATTTATCTCCAGGGTGCCCCATTGGTGTGGGTAGACCGTAAGCCCTGGCAGCGGGAAGTCTCCTCCTGCGTCATGGTGCAAGATCCTGCCGAATTCCATGGGCTGCCCGGCGCCGTTATACACCCGGACTCGCCGCACAAAGGACCCTCCCGGGCGCCAATTCCCCTCGAAGTACATGTGGGTGACCCCCGACGCGGCGCCGGTGCCGCAGTGTCCTTCGTTGATAGCGGCCCACACCTCGGTGAACCCTTCAGAGTTAACCGGTGAATGGTTGGTGTCATAAAAGCGCAGGCCACCGTTGGGTGGCTCGCTGGCGACGGCAGGTGTAGAACTCCCAACCAGCAGCGCGGCCAAGATTAGTACGGCGACCACGATCGAGTTTTGGCGGAATTTTCCCAGTTGTCGCGCTGGTTTCTTCTCTTTCATGATTTTCGACATTGGATTCTCCTTTCAGATTTGAGCCATTTACTCTCACATCACATGGTGCCAATGGATGGCTGTTAATGCTTCTCCGAAAAGACTCGTTATTGCGTCTACCGGAGGAGAGTCTTTGGCGCGTGCACCTCTATCGGAAGAAAGAGCTGAAGATCCGCCGCAAGCCAGATACTCGTGTGCGCCTTGACGTATGGTTCTGGCGCGAGAGCCCTCACCACGACCCTGGCGGTCAAATTCTTATGGGCCGTACGCGGCAATGAACTTACGACAGGACGTCGATAAGCGCCGGTAGATACGACTAGTCCCGCCCATCGATTTTTGGAAGGATGGGTCGTTTCTTGGCCGCCTTAAGCCTCCGCAGCGGTTACCTCAACCGTGATCTCCACTGACCGGAATGTCTGGATCGACGCAGAAGTGAACTGTGGTGGGATTAGTGTCCGCGCCGTCCGTCGCACTCATATCCCAAGGGTTACCGGCCCGCCCCGAGGTTCTATCACACTCGTTAAACGGGTCATCGCCAGGATGGCGAGGCATATTGCTGAAGGCATTAAAGTCACCGGTAAGCAGCGGCTGCGCGGTGTTGCGCGGATGGCCGTCCTGTTCTATGGCCCGGCCGTTGTAGTACAGGTATTGGTTCGGCATCAGACTTGCCCGCAGGATCTCACTCCCTCGACCGAGGAAGGGTCGGTCACCGTTGAGACATACCCGGAAGTTCAGCTCCTGCCAGATAGGCGGCGCCCCGTTAAACAACGAACCTGGTACGACACCTAGCTGGAAAAAGGTCTCATAGATGTCGTTGGCCACCTCCTTGAGCCCCTGCGGGATCTCCGGTCGCGAATTCACCTGTTGCAGCCAGGCATCAACCCGAGCGCTTACGTATCGGACACCGAGCATGGGCTTGTATCCCATGGAGCCACCCGAGGCGTAGAAGGTCTCGATGCAGTCGGTATTGGGCTCCTTGTAAATCACCGGCTTTGCCGCCGCGGGGGTATAGGCACGGCCGGGAAATATGCCGTCTTCGTTCGGCTGGGTGGCGGTGGGCTGGTGATTGTGTACATATAGGTCCTCTGTCGTGTAGGACAACAGTGGTGGGACGATGCCGTAATCTCGGTGGACACTGGTGAATGTTTCACGGACGAAGGTGGGCATGATCGTGTCAGCGGACCGATGGGTCCCCACCGTGTCGACGCTGCCCTCGACCAGCCGACCGTCCTCGCCCACTACATACGACACCACGACTTTGCTTTTGATCTTGTACACGTGGTCGTTGGAATCCAGGTTGGGCGGCTTTACAGCTGAGGTCGGCCGGTCCCGCCAGTCGTTGGAGAACAGCATCCACGCTGGAATGCTCTGACCGAGCGGGTGGTTCACCGGATCGGTACCGGCGGCCACGACTTGGTCCTTCCACCGTCGCATGGCCGCCCGAGTCTGGGGCATCGTGCACGATTCATGGGGACCCGATATGCACTCACTCTTATCCGCAACGCTGGAGGAACGCTCCAAAGCCCAGTCGTATAACGCTTGTCGACTTGCTAACGGACCGGCCAACCAGCTAGTTGGGAACGAGGTGTCCAGGTCGGTGTTCTCGTCGAAATGCGCATAGGCCTCCATGGTCTGCTCGACGTAGCGACCCGGCGCCGGTACGAAAGCTATCGCGTCCCACGCCACCGTGCCGACACCTTCGGTTTTGTCCAGCGCGGTGACGTTGTCTAAGGCCACCTTGGCGTTGGATCCCAGTTGGTAGACGCCCAACGACTTCCAATGGTTGTAGTGCTCGTGTTGGTTGATAGTGCGCTGTTTCACCTCGCCGTTCGCGGTGGTGATCCGGTATACGGCAGACTCGGCGCCGGCGCCGGCCACTGGAATATGCGCTTTGACTATGTATGGACCTGGCGTTAGGGCATTTGGCTGCCAGGTTCCGGTCACGCGGTGCGCAGGGTCGCGCGCCAATCGATTCCCGGTGAACCAGGTGTGGGCGCCGAAACCAGTGGCCACTTGATGGAAGTCGATGATACCCAACGGCGCGCCGGTCGTATCGTTTCCCACCTCGTAGCTGAAGGTGCCGGAGTTGGACCAGTTCCGGTTAGGGCAAAAGATGTTCGCGCTCGGGTCGGTCAGGTCGTCCACGATGACGGCGCGCGGGCCTAAGTCTGAGTCGCATTCCGGCTTCCACGGGTTGTTTCCAGCAGGCTCACTTGCCCCAGGCGGCTGGTTAAACGGTGAGCGCGCGCAATCCAACGAGCAGTTGGCCACCTCCACCGACTCGTGCCACCAGCATCGGAAGTCGGCACGGGTACAACCCTGGCCCGTTTGAGTCGTGGGATCGCAGGAGTTGGCGGTGGAGCAAAACGCGGTACGCGATGGGTATCGCACCGCCGCGCCACCGGCGCTGCCCGGGCCGGGTATAGCGGGCAAGTAAGACGGCTCCCCCCGATAGTTACGGATCGGTGTCTCCGCCCATCCCAAAATGCGCTCCTGATATGCCCACCAGTTCGGATGTTCGGCATCGGCGTAGCTATCCCGTAGAAACACCGCACGGTTAGGCGGATAGTCGGAGTTGCGCGGGTTGTTGGTCCATCCCAAGCCCCAGCGTCCACCGTCATCGGTACACGATGGTCCCGGGGTGCAGCCGGTAGGGTTGCCGAACCGAGCATCCGGCTGTACTCCGGAGTTGTAGGCCCACAGCGCGAGATACCAGTTCTCTACGTATGCCGGGTTGGAATCATTTAGCCGGATGTTTGCGGCGTAGAGCTGATTCCACTTCTGAGCCAGAATGTTCGCCCCCGCTTGCACGTTCGCTGCATAATCGATGGCTATCTTGGCTTTACCATTGGGAGAAATGCTGCTGTCGGTCACTCGCATGCCGGTAGTTACTTGAGCCACCCCATAGCCGCAGTCAGCTTTGGTGTAATCGATTTTGTCCAGCGTCCCGCGTGCTCCGTAATAGTCACCGATCACCGTATTGCCACCACTACCCGGTAGGGTGCGTCGCGAGGCATGCCGGTAAGCACTTTCCTGCGCCAGCACTCCGTTCATGACCGCCGGTGGAATATAACCTCCCGCCGGTTGTAGTTTCGGCAGGGAGAAATCGCTGCTTGGTGCGTATGCGGGCAGGCCGGAGGATAGGTAGTTCGACGGGCGAGCATTGGCGCCTACCAGTAAATTGCGCGGGGCCATCTCCGCCGCCCAAGCGATCTGCTTGTTGGTTGCGCCATAGGCGGTGCGGCGTGGATCATTGCGTGGCACCGCACATGAGGGCGTAGCGGCTTCGCGCGAGTTGGCCCGTCCGTGCGGGCTGGGCTGTCCCGCCGGGTCTGCCGAACGCGGGGTAGCGGTAACCGCCGGTGTACCTGGAGGGACGGTCGCGTCTCCGGTGAGCAGCTCGCCGCTGCGGGCAGAGAACAGTCGCTTAATGGGGCGGAACGGTTTGGTTGAAGTGTCCTCTGCTGTCGCGGGAGCTTTTGGCTGGGTGGATTCGGAAGACGAAACCTCAGTGGTACTGCTCCATATGACCTTGCCCTCCGCGCTGACCGCCTCCACCGGCACCTTGCGTTCGGGACGGTCAGGTAATTGAAGCCGAGGTGCTTTGACTGTGGCGGTATCAGCTTGCGCGCGCGTAAGCCCGACCGTGACGGTGCGCTTTCCGGAGGCTGACAGCAGTTGGACGTCTTGAACAGGTCCTTCACCCATAGGGCGCAGCCGTGGCTGCCCGGAACGTTCGAGTTCCAACCTGTTCAGGGCCACGCTCTGGCCTCGCAGCACTAACACCTCCGCCGAGGAACCTGAGGCGGTGAGCGAAAATGGTTCTCCGGCGGTCCTGGCGACCGGCCGCACAGTGGTAGTGCGTCCGGTACCGGCAACCTCGATCACCTCTGCGCCCCGCAGAGCGAAAAGCCGATTGCCGACTGGGACGGCGTTGGTCAGCTGTCCGACAACTTCGGCTCGGGCGGTAATCCGTGCTGCGGCCGCGTCAGCACGTAGCAACTCAGTGCGTTCCTGTTCAAAGCCCAAATGCCGTAGCAGAACCACCTCCGAGCCAGCGCCACAGCGCAAAGAGTGATACTTGAACGCAACTCCGCCGATCAGCGGGCGAACTTGCCCGGAGTCGACCGAGATCACGTAAGCCAGGGCACCGCGATCCAGCCGATCGGAGCGGTTCACTGCCCAGCGAGGCAGCACCGAGACAACCACCGATTTGTGGTCCCCGGTGACGCATTGACTGCCTAGCCAGTCGTCGCCATCGTAGCCGGCTGGTTGCACAGTAGCCAGCGGACGGAACGCGTAGCGCTCCTTCTCCCAGCCAATGGACAGGTGATAGCCATCGCCGTCACCTCGTCCTGTGACTAAAAAATCCGAGCCCCGCCACCAGTTGGGTTGGACGGTGGCTAAGTCGACACCCTGTTGCGGATCGGCGGCATCGGAGTTGGCTTGGGCGGTTTGCTGGCTTGCCAGCACGTCGGTGTAACTGGAGTTGCCCTGTGCCGGCAACGGCGTCCACGACAGCAGCGCCAGAGCTAGCAGGCTGAGCGCCAGCTTTCTGAGGGCAATGCGCTTGTTCGTCATGGTTCCTCCGTATGAACAGGTTGAGTCAGTAGTCCCAGACCATGTGCCTGGGGAGCGGGCCGTCGCACTCCCACTGTTGGGCGCGGACGCCGTTGCTGGTGCGCCCATCGGGGATTTCTAGACACTTGCCACTGTGTGGACTAAATATCCAGGTGCGGCGAGGATTGGGTGGGTGGTCGATGTACGGCAATCGCCACAACTGGCCGGGCGCGTGGTCGACACATTGCCACTGCTGGAGTCGGGCGCCGTTGTGGGTGGCGGAGTCGGCGACCTCCAGGCATTTGCCGCTATGGACGTTAATGATCTTGTAATCGCGCCCGTAGTTCCCGTGGTCCTCTTTTTGGATCCACAGCCATACCTGACTCTTCAGTCCCGGAACACAGCTCCACTGCTGGACCGATGCCCCATCGTCCATTCGGGAGTCGGCCACTTCCAGGCACTTGCCGCTGTGCACATTGACCAGCCGCGTCCAATCGGTGTCTCCGGGGTAGGCATATGCCGGAGTGCCCACCAGGAGCAAGGCCATTACAGCCAGGAGCGGGACCAGGACCGTCGCGCTACCACGATTCACGATCATCGCGATCTCCTTCGTTGAGGTACTCGGACGATTTTTCGTCCGTGCAGCATTAATATTGACCGGAGGTTGCGGCCCGCGCCTCTCTCACAGGAATGATTTCTTTGCTCTGTCAAAAGGGATAAGGTGCCGAGCGTCAGTAGTCGCATGGCATAGCGTGCGCTAGAACGTAAGGGTCCTCACATTGCTGCGCCCGTGCGTCATTAGCGTGACTGGAGTCGGCGATTTGCAAACATTTACCATTGTTGAAACCACCGGAAATACTGTTGCTATTGCAGGCCCTGAGATCGGATTAGAATCAGAGATTGGTAGTTTTGTGGGACATGGCTGCACGGGTGGGTGCGGAGTCCGTGTTCGCTATCGTCCAGAAAACCGCCTATACCACCACCCACGTAGACCTTAAGTTCGACGGTACCGTCGCGCCACGTGTGGACATACCACGCTTGACGGGTGAGTGCCCCGCAAGGATTGTGTTTGTGAGGGCGTTCCGTGAAAGGCACATGACCTGGTGAGGTGCCATTCAGACACCCCCAGTGTGCCTATTCCGGAAGATCTGATAGCCGGAAACGCTAGCTTCAATAGACGGCCCACTGTCGGATGCCGTCGCCAATTTACGACTGTCAGGTGATGCATGTGCCGACCCGACAGGGAGAACCAAGGCGGAAATTCCTACCATACATGTGATGATAAGCCTTGAGAAATGCCGAATGAGCGGACGCCAGACCACGTGAATTTTCTACGAGCTAACATCGTTCTCCTCCATTTCAAGAATCGGTCAACATACAAACAAGAAACTGGACTACTTGTTGGCGTCATGTGCGTTTGTGTCTCCTTTCTTCTGGCGTCTGGTTCGTTTCTTTGACGTTGCGGTCTCAGCCAGAGCGCCCGTAGCCGATCTGGGGCAGGCGAGCGCTTAACACATCGCCCAGGATCGAGGTTCCGATCTCGTTGGGGTGGTAAGATTGCTGGCTGATCACCGGATTGAATCCGGGAAAACCGCCCTTCTCTCCCTCGCCTTGGGTGATCTTCAGTACGCCCGCGTTGACCGCTTCGGGGTCACCACAAACACTCTTGCCTTCGAAGGATGCGATCGGGTCGGCAAAATGAACATCGATCTTCGGACTGGCTTGTAGGTCCTTGATCAACGCAGCGATCTGGTCATTCAGGAAGACCGCCATCCGGCCCATCCACTCGGCCTCGCTGGATTCTGGATGGAAGAACGCGGTTTGATCTGGCTGGCTGGTCTGGTCGCAGGAGGCGGTGAAAATCTTCACATACCCCATGACGACGATCTTCGCGTTCGGTGCGGCCTTGGCAACCTGTTCCAGGGCAGTCCTGATGGACGGCACCACCCTGTTCAAGATTCTTTCTCGCACCAGAAGGTCGTGATGTTCCTGGCAGGAGAACCTGACGAAGCAATCCGTCAGGACGTCGGTGAACTCGGCGTCGTTACCACCGATAGTCATGGGTACCAGAGTGGTGTCGGCGTCGAGGAACCCCTTGTCCAGTTGCGGGGGTTCGCGGAACTTGCCTTCCGCCGTTCTGCCGAAGGCGTTGCGGATCGGTTCCTCGCCGGGGCGCGGGCTGGGCAGCAAGTTGTGGGTCTGTGCCCCACTGCAAGCCAGGAGGTGGTAGTCGATCGTGGGATCCCAGATGTCCGTGCGATACCCCACCGTGTGTTGGCTGCCGGGGAGACGCGCCTTGCGTGACCATGCCGCGTAGGAGCGGTGGCAGGCGTTCTGGTAGTTCGTCAGGCCCATCCGGTCGGATTCGGGGTAGTATTTTCCGCCGCTAGCCGGGGAGGCACCTTCACCGGCGGCGAAGGAGTCGCCGATTGTCACGATCTGGTGCTGGGGCTTACCGGGCAAGGGCTGGAAAGCGATCGCGTCAAAGGCGATGTCCTCGGTGCCGTCCGGCTTGCCGCCGGTGATGCTGGTCAGATCAACCGCTGGGACGCCCGAAAACCGGAAGGCACCCAGCGGCACCCATCGGTTTTCCTCGGTGCGCTGCAACAGCGTCCGGTGCTTGGCGCCGTCCGCGGTGTGGACGGTGTACCGGGCCTGCTGGGTATGGGCGCCATGGTTAGGCATGTGCACCATTACCCGGGCCCAACCGTGGAGTTCTCGGTTCAGCCGCCACTCGCCGTTGACCCGTAGCCGCTGGCCGATCTCGCCGTCTCGAGTATGGGAGAACCAGAAGTGGCCGCCGAATCCACCAGCGATTTGATGAAAGTCCACTTTGGACAAAAAATCACCAGTCTTGGCGTCGCGTTCGAAGTCCAGTCTGAAACTGCCGTCACTGCGGCGCGGGCACGGTGCCGAGGCCACTGCCGGGACATCGGCGGAGACGTTGTCGACGATGAGGACATTGGAAGGCAGGTCCTCGGTCTGACAGTTAAGGTTGTGCACCGGAACATCGGGTGGGTTGGGGTGGACACCGGCGTCGAACCGGATCTTTTCGTTGCCACAGTTGACCTCGCAGTCGTCTTTCCACCACGCCACGTCGTGCCACCAACATTTCAGGTCGTACTTACCGGTGGCCGGGTTGATGTGGCCGCAGTGGCTAGCCGGCTCCGGTTTCTGCCCGGGCTTGGTCGGCAGGACAGAAGGGTCGTCTGGGACAAATTTTTGCGTTTGATCGCAGTCGTTGGCGGCCTTGACGCAGAACAGAGTGTTTGGCGGCTTGACCGATAACTGCTGATCGGTGTTCCGCCACCAAGCTGGCTGGAAGCCCGCCCCGTTTTTCCCAGTCGTCTTGCCGATCGAATGGGCGGCCCAGCCCATGACCTTCTCGGGATATGACCAATCCTCTGGATGAGAGGCGTCACTTGGCCTGCCGTGCAGGAATGGTCTTCGGTTGATCGGATAGGGGGCGTTGGCTGGGTTGTTCATCCAGCCCAGCCCCCACGGTTCACCAGCCTTCTGCCTTGGATGGAAGCCACTGTTGTATGCCCACACCGCCATGAACCAGTTCTCCAGCTTCGAGGGGTCACCTTCGTGGACCTTCATGCCATACGCGGCCTGCTCGTTCCACTTCTCCGCCAGGATCTGAGCGCCGGCGGCCAGGTTGGCGGCGTAGTCCACGGCGATGGCCCGCTGATGCAGCGGCGGACGGGGCTTCTCATCCGGTTTCTCTCTCCCCGCCAGGCGCATCCCGTCGGTGACCTGGGTGACGCCGTATCCACAGTCGGCGTCCTTCCAGTCCACGTCCCACTCCGATTCCTTACCCGACACCCGGAACGGAATTCCGTAGTAGTTGCCGATCAGCGGATTGCCGGCCAGCCCTTCCACGGTGTGCCGGGATGCCTGCCACATATTCGACTCCTGGGCTGTGATCCCTAGCAGAACCTGGGCTGGGATCCGCCCCCCGCCGGCCAGCGGAACCAGTGGAAACATCTCCAGAGGTGCGTACGCGGGCAGCCCCGACCCCTTCCAATTGGCCGGCCGGTTCAGGTCCATCCGTCCCTGGGCAAGCATGTCGACAGCCCACTCCACCTGGTGTGGGGTCGGCTGATGTACCTGGGTGCGTACGTCCCCGCGCGGGACCGAGCAGCTCCGATCGGTATCCACCGGGTCGCCTGGATCTCCGGCTGCTGTGGGCGCGGCTGACGCCCGGGTGTCCAGGTTTGGGCTGAGCTCCCGCCCAGTCTGAGACTGCTCCGACTGCCGCTGGCTCGGGTGCACCGTGAACGCCAGGTCCTTGCCGGTGGATACCACGCGGGTGGAAATTCGTACCGGTTGAGCGTTATTCGGTGACGTGGAAAGCATCCTTGCGGATGTGACCGACTCGGATTCTGTCCGCAGCACCGCGATTTGACCAGTGGTGGAGACGCTGGAATCCGCCGGGATCTCTAGCCGGGCCACGGTGGATGGCAGCGGCCGCAACGATGAGGACGTGCCGGTGAGGAAAATCCTCCCGCCGGCGCCGGCGGCGAGTCCTACCTCGTCGAGTCCGCCCTTAGCGAAGGAGCGAGTACCGGTATGGTCCACCCGGCGGACCCGGGCGGCGTCTCCTGCGTGGTCCATAAACCACACGCCTCCCGCTGCGTCGGGTCGCAGCGCGAATGGCGTCCCACTCGAACGCGCCAGCGGCTGCATCGAGCCGTCGGATTGCACGCGGATCACTCTGGAACCACTGGCCGCTACGATTCCCTTGGCGTCTGGGACCGCGGAGGTGACCTGTCCGGCCACCTTCACCGGTGTGGAGAGAGCCGCGGTGGCGGTGTCCACCCGTGCCAGCCTCGTCGCGCCGAGATCCTCGTCGCCAGCCTGGGTCAGGATGGCCTGTTCACCGACGCCGCAGCCGGGGTTGTAGTACGCCAAGCTGGACTGAATAGGTAGCTTGAGCACTGCCCCGCTGCGCAGATCTACGATGGCGGTGAAACCGCCCCGCAAGAACAACTCAGCCTTATTGGTGAAGGTGCGCGGCGCATACACCACGACCAGCTTGTTGCCGGAACCAGTCACGCAGGCGTTGCCGATCCACAGGTCAGTCTCCAACCCCGGCTCCGACAGCGTCGCCGCGGTACGCCACGTGTAGCCGTTTTTTGCCTCGGCCACCAGCACATGCAAACCGTCCGCGTCACCCGTCGTCGTCCACGTCAGATCCTGGGATTGACGCCACTCCCGAGGGAGTACGGCATCACGCTGTCCCGCTTCAACGGTGGCCGGATCCCTGCTGTCAGCCGCCGGAACACTGGGGGTAGACGATGCCTGAGGTCCTGGGAGTAGCTGGTCTTTGGCTACCGACGCGCCAGCTGGTGGTGATATCAACGCTATCGACACGGCACATACCGTGAATATTTCCCGAACTCGAAACATGATCTCCCCCACTCCTAGCCATTCTGGTAGCGGACACTTATTCCTTGGTTGTCGTTAGGCCCGGCTCAGTAGTCCCATTGCGTAGTGTTCGGTAGGAGGTAAGGGTCCTCACATTGCTGCGCCCGTGCGTCATTAGCATGACTGGAGTCGGGCTATTTGCAAACATTTACCACTGTTGAAACCACCGGAGATACCGTTGCTGTTACAGGCTCTGAGATCGGATTAGAACCAGAGTTGATAGTTTTGTGGAACATGGCTGCACGGGTAGGTGCGGAGTCCGTGTTCGCTATCGTCTAGACACAGCCCGGTGTGTTGGTTTCTGAGTTCAATGTAAGAACCGAACGTGCGGATATACCAACTTTGGTAGGGAAGCGCGTTACAGTCCCACATGCGGAGTCCGTGTTCGCTATCGTCCAGGCAACTGTAGCCAATAAAACTCCGGTAGATCTTCAGTTCGACGGTGCCATCGCGCCACTTGTGGACGAACCACGTTTCAGTGCTGTTGTTGCCGCAAGGATCGTGCTTGCCAGGAAGTTCTGTGTAGGGCCTACTGCCTGGTTCGTAGCCAGCCAGACACCCCCCGGTGTGCCTATTCCGGAAGGCCTGAGCGTTGGAAGTGCTAGCGTCAATGGACGGGCCGTTGTCGGATACCGTCGTCAATTTACGACTGTCAGGTGATGCATGTGCCGACTCGATTGGGAGAACCAAGGCGGAAATTCCTACCATACAGGTGATGATAAGCCTTGAGAAGCGCCGAGTGAGCGGACGCCAGACCACGTGAATTTTTCTGCGAGCCAACATTATTCTCCTCCATCTCAAGAATCGATCAACACGCAAAATTAGACGAAACCAAGATGCTCCCATCTGAAATCATTTCAGATTGAGCCGTTTCCTTTCACATAACATAGTGCCAACGAATGGCCGCTAATACTTCTCCTAGAAGACTCGTTATTGCCTCTACCGGATGAGAGTCTTTTGGCGCGGAATATCTATCGGAAGAAAGAGATGAAGATCCGCCATGAGGCAGATACTCGTGTGTGTGCCATGACGTATGGTCTGGGCATGAGAGCCTTGGTCAACCGGACAGCTAAGTCGTCGCGCCGTCATCCGAGGTGGATTGACGGCGCGGTCGCCGCCGTTTTGTTGGTTGCCGGTGTGACGGAAACCTATGGCTTTGTTGAACTGGGCGCTCAGGTCGCCCAAGCTAGAGGGTTACAAGTCGAGACGGCGTCGTTTTTTACCATCACCGCCCTCACTATGGCCATGGTGGCGCCGTTGGTGTGGCGGCGTCGAGCACCACTGACCGTGCTGGGGTTGATCAGCGCGGTTCAACTGGTTTCCACGGTGGTATTCAAGCTGCCGATCACCAGCGCCACCATTGTGACACTGCTCGTTGCCGTCTACGGCGCGAGCGTTTACGGAGCGCCGCGGTGGCGCACTCCACTACGGATAGTGGCGTTGATGACCCTGATGGCAGGAGGCGCCTACGAAATCATCTCCAGCGAGAGGCTAGAGGACCTCGGAATAACAACGGCCCGAATATTCTTTACGGTTTCCTCGGTGATGATCGACCTGTTTATCTTCGGGTTAGCGTGGGTGCTGGGCGATGTTGTGCGAATCCGCCGGGTCCGCGAGGCGGAGCTGGAAACGCGCACCGCGCAACTGGAGATCGAGCGGGAGGAGAACGCCCGTCGGGCGGTGTTGGATGAACGGGTGCGCATCGCAAGGGAACTTCACGACGTGATCGCCCACCACGTCAGCGTCATGGGAATCCAGGCTGGGGCAGCGCGCCGGATTATGCATGCTCAGCCAGATCGAGCAGCACAGGCACTTACCGGCGTCGAAGCCGCCAGCCGTCAGGCAGTGGCCGAGCTGCACCGGATGCTCGGTTTCTTGCGTCAGCACAACGACGTCGACACCCTAGGTCCCTTGCCTGGTCTTGGGCTGTTGCAGGACTTGGTCGACCAGATGACCCACGCCAACCTCACTGTCGAAGTCGATATTGACGGCGAGCCAAGAGCCGTACCCACCAGCGTCGACCTCTCCGCCTACCGCATCGTCCAAGAAGCGCTGACCAACACCCTCAAACATGCCAACGCGACCGCCGCGGTGGTCACCCTGTGCTACCGAAGCGACGCCGTCGAAGTCGGTGTCGTCGACGATGGCCGCGGCGCCGGATCCAACGAACGCAGACAGGGCAATGGACTCGTCGGTATGCGCGAGCGCGTAGCCCTACACAACGGGCGATTCCAGGCGGGACCGCGACCAGAAGGCGGATTCGGCGTACATGCCACCTTCCCCCTACAGAAAGGCTCCTCATGACTATCCAAATTCTGCTCGCCGACGACCAGGCCATGATCCGAACGGGCTTCCGCCTGATTCTGGAAGCAGAAGACGATCTGGAAGTGGTAGGCGAAGTCGAAGACGGTAAAGCGGCCATAGTCGCGGCACAGCGACTACAACCCGATGTGGTGCTGATGGACATTCAGATGCCCACCCTCGATGGGCTGGAGGCCACCCGCCTCATCGTGGCACCCAATGGTCAGACACACACCAAAGTGGTGATCTTGACGACGTTCGAGCGCGACGACTACATTTTCCAGGCCCTTCAAGCCGGCGCCAGCGGATTCCTACTCAAAAACGCCCCACCCGAAGACCTCATCGCCGCGGTGCGCATAGTGGCCGCCGGCAATGCCCTACTCGCCCCGTCGGTCACCCGTCGCATCATCGCCGACTACGCCCGCCGTCCACCCACCGCCGTCAACTCCGCCGCCATCAGTCAACTCACCGAACGTGAACTCGAAGTGCTGCGGCTACTGGCCACCGGCAAAAGCAACACCGAACTAGCCGCGGAACTCTATGTCGGAGAGGGCACCGTCAAAACCCATGTTTCCCATCTGCTCACCAAACTCGGTTTGCGCGATCGGGTCCAAGCGGTGGTCTTCGCCTACGAAACTGGCACAGTTCAACCGGGAGCTTAAGAAAAACCCAACCACGCGGCGGTGCCGACGAGAAAAGTTATGGGTTAGCTCAGGATGTCTTTGGTGTGGAACCGCCACCAGGCGACGGAGAAGAACGCCGTCGCATACACCAGCGCCACTAATGCCCCCTTAGTCATCTCCTCGGTCTGCACCGGCGTGGTGAGCAGACCTAGCCATGCCTCGCTGTAGAAGCTCGGCAGTATCTCGCGGACCACCCCAAGCGCGCTAATCACGCTGAAGATCTGTGTCACGATGTGGAACATGACCGCACCGCCCACCGCACCGATGGGAGAGTCGATGCTCACCGAGAGCAGAAACGCCAAGCCGGCAATCGGCAGGAAACTCACCCCGATGTACCCGGCGATCGCGCCAAGGCGCGGCAGCGCCGTGCCCGTGGGAAGATCCGAGCCCGTCGGCAACGCCAACGGATGCCAGCCGTACACCGCGGTGCCCACGGCCAACGCCGTTCCCACCAGCAGCAGAATCAATCCGACCGAGGAGATCACGCTCACCGCCCACTTGCTGGACAGCAGCTTAGAACGCGGCACTGGTGCCGTCAGCAAGTAGCGCAGGCTACCCCAACTGGCTTCGCTGGCCACCGTGTCGCCGAACAGCAGCCCCACCAGCACCAGGAGCAGAAACGACGCCGCCACCAGCGTGAACAGCGCGAAATTCAGTCCGCCCGCGGTAGCGGTATCGACCAGACCGTCGTAGGCACTGTCCTGTTCGTTGCTGCTGCTCCCGCTGGAGGAACCGAATTCGAAGGCAACTACCAGCAGTAGCGGTACGATCATTGCAAGGCCCGCCGCGATCTGGCTGCGACGCCGCCGCAGCTGACGCACCAGCTCTGTGCGCACCGACAACGTGGCACCCGCCCGGTAGCGCCGCACCTCACCACCCTGGACCTCCGCTGGCCCAGAGGTGTCCTTGGCGACCGATTCGCGTTGCGCGCTCATGCCGAACCTCCCACTCCGCTGCCTGCGGCTAGCGGAGTGCTGTCGTTAGCGGTACCGGAGTTGGCTGTGCCTGAGTCGGCTGTGCTGTTGCTGGCCACTAGCGCCAGGAAGGCATCCTCGAGCCGTCGCCGCGGCACAACCCGTTCGACCGCGATCCCGGCGGCCACGAGTTCGGCCACTACCTCGCTACGGGCACGTTGTAGCGTCACCACTAAACCCTCGTCGCTAGATTCCACACCAGTCACACCCGGCAACACGCGCAGCAGCTGCGTGGCACGTTCGGTTTCGCTCACCTCGAACAGCACCGATGGCGAGGCGCCGATGACGTCGGCCACCGGTCCAGCCGCGATGCCGCGGCCCTGGTGCATCACCACAATGTGGCTGCAAGTTTGCTCCACCTCCGCAAGTAGATGGCTGGAGACCAGCACGGCCCGGCCCTCGGTGGCATAGTGCTGCAGCACGCTCCGCATCGCCGCGATCTGCGGTGGATCCAGGCCGTCGGTTGGTTCATCCAGCATGAGCAGCCGCGGCATTCCCAGCATCGCCTGTGCTATCGCCAGCCGCTGCTTCATGCCGTGGCTGTAGGTGCGTGCTTTACGGTCGATGGCCTCGCCCAGCGCGGCGATCTCCAGCACTTGCGCCATGCGCGAATCCTCGTTAGGGCGTCCCGTGGCCCGCCAGTACAGCTCAAGGTTCTCCCGACCGGACAGGTGCGGCAGGAACCCCGGGCCCTCCACCAAAGCGCCTACGTCGGAGAGCACCGATGCGCCAGGCTCCACCCTGTGTCCGAAGATGAGCCCCGCCCCCGACGTAGGCGAGATTAGGCCCAACAACATGCGCAGCGTGGTGGTCTTGCCTGCTCCATTGGGACCCAGCAGGCCGACTACCTGGTCTGCCTCGACGGTGAAGCTCATACCACGCACCGCGACAAAGCTGTCACGACCAAAGCCATCCCGATAGGTCTTACTCAGCTCCCGGACCGCCAGGGGCGTCTGGGCGAGCTCAGGTTCCACGACTCGTTCACCGCGCCGTCGGTGCCACCGCGTGGCGATCATGGCCACGACTATGCTTACGAGCACGACCGCCACCGCGCCGCCCAGCGCGATGCGCCATTCCACGTTATCGACCGCGTCCGCGCGCACTGGAACCGACGGCAGGCTGATGTCCGTTCCTTCACCTGCCCCCGTATCCGGCAGTGCGATGCCGTATCGCGCCGGCTCGGTGGGGCCGCGGAAGGCCTGGTCCGCTGTGGCGACGACGAGTAGGAGTCGATGTCCGGCGTCGAAGGTGTGCGCCATCGCCGGCAGTGTCACCGACACCGGTCGCGCGTCGGCTTGGGTGCTCGATAGATCGGTCAGTCGCAGCGGCGCGGCCGCGTTCCCGACCAGCTGGGCACCACCACGCTCGTCCAGATCGTAGAGCTTGGCGAACAGCACCGCCGAGCCATTCTCCGACCAGATGCGCAGTCTCGCTTCCGGCGCACCGACAACTGTAGTCGCCCTCGACAGTCGGGGGGACTGGAATCGGGCGTGCTGGCCGTTGATCTCCCGATCGATGCCAGTGATCCCGGGAACGCTGTCTGCAAGACCTTCAGCGGCGGTGAACAGGGCACCTAATCCGGGGAGCGACGACAGCGCCGCCGGTGTGCCGTCTGGCGGATTCGCGACCTGTTGTGGCGCGCCCGTCAGTCGGAGCTCTTGCGGCGCACCGACCCCGCCGAGTCCGGGATAGCGCGGCGCGGTGTAACTCAACGTCCTCACGCCCGGCTGCGCCACATTCACTCCGGAAGCCTGGGAGTAACTGAACGACGTGTCCGGGTGTACGCCTTTGTCACGCCGACCATAGTCGGTGAGGTAGTAGCTCAGCCATTCGTCGGTCAGGCTGCGCAGCCGATCCAGTTCGCCCGCCGATGGTGGGCCGGCGTCGTGCCCGCCGGTAAACCACGCCACCTTCACCGGTGTGCCGGCTCGAGCGATGCCGCGCGCGTTCGCGTCGGCTTCGCTCAGCGGGAACAAGGTGTCCTGTGTTCCCTGCAGCAGCAGCGTCGGGGCAGAGATTCGGCCGAGGATGCTGGCAGGGCTGGACAGTTGTAGCAACTGGGTGGTGCGTTCGCTTGCCTGCCCGGTGGTTGCCGAGTCCAGATACAGCTGGCAGATTTCGGCAGCGAGCCGATCGCAGGTGGGATCGGCCGCACCATCGACATCGGAGGAACCGCCTTCGCTTGCCACGCTGACGGGTGCCCGCAGCGCGTTGTTGCCGAACAGTGCTCCCGCCCAGGCGGCCTTGAACACGCCGCGCTGCGCGGTGTGGGTGGGGTCGGCAGTGTCGGAGGCGGTATTGGGGAAAAACGCACGCGACAAGTCGTTCCAGGTGATCTGGGGCACCACGGCGTCCACGCGCTGGTCGTATCCGGCTAGCAGCAGTGCCAGTGCGCCGCCGTACGAGGCGCCGGCGGCGGCCACTCGAGGATCACCGCGGCTATCCAGCGCGATGTCCTCGCGGGCGGCCAGCACATCGATTAGCTGGCGCGCGTCGTTGACTTCGTAATCGGGATGGTTCAAATGCACCCTGCCGCTGGAGGCACCGAAGCCACGCGCGCTCCACGTCATCACCGCGTAGCCCGCCGTGGCCAGGCGTTCTGCCTCATCGGTCACGCTGCGCTTGGTCCCCCCGAAGCCGTGCGCCAGCAGCACGGCGGGGACGCGATGCTCGCTGCCGGCACGATCTGGCAGGTATAGCGTGGTGTCGAGAGTCACCGGTGCGGTTCCGTCTGGGCCGGAGTTCACGCGCAGGCGCTGTTCGTGAGCTCGAAATGAATCCTCCTCGCCGCCGAGCCACCACACCAGCCCTGCTATTAGCAGCAGCGTCGGCACGCCCATTGCCGTCCAGCGGCGCCAGTTGGTGGCGAACGGCTTAATACTGCGAGGGAAGACGAGTTTCCAGCGCTTGCGCTGCCGCTGCGACACGAACGGTAGCTCCTTGGCGTTGGGGATGGGTGTGTCAAGCATGACAGCTGCCTATGACATCTCAGCACGTGCCGGATACACGGTACGCGCGGCGTTGACTCTGACGGAGTTGTTGCGGCATAAAACCAGACGTCCGACAGTTGCTGTGGGTAACCGAGCCACATAGCCGCGAAAGTGGAGAGGGAGCCATACGATGCCAAGAGCTGTCAGATTCGATGGGTACGGTGGGATCGATGTTTTACAGGTAGCCGAGGTAGATAAGCCTGTTCCCGGACCCGGGCAAATCCTCGTCAAGATGAAAGCCGCCGGGATCAATCCGGGCGAGGCACTCATTCGTGAGGGCCTGCTGCATGACGTGTGGCCCGCGACGTTCCCTTCCGGGCAGGGCAGTGACCTTGCCGGGGTCGTGGAGGAACTCGGCGAACGTGTCGAAAGATTCGCCGTGGGTGACGATGTTTTCGGGTTCACCGGCGCACGAGCCAGCCACGCCGAGTTCGTCCTCGTCGAGTCCAGCGATCTCACCCATCGCCCGAGCAACGTTTCGCGGGAAGAAGCCGGCTCCTTGTTCGTCGCGGGAACGACGGCATATGCGGCGGTCCGGGCCGTGTCGATCGTTAAAGGTGACATCGTCGTCGTTTCCGGCGCCGCCGGCGGGGTTGGTTCGATTGCCGTGCAGTTAGCCAAGAACGCTGGAGCCACGGTGATCGGCCTGGCCAGTAAAGCCAATCACGAATGGCTCACCGACCACGGCGTGATCCCCGTTGCACATGGAGAGGGAGTCGCCGATCGTATCCGGTCCGCCGCCGATGGTCGGGTCGACGCCTTCATTGACACCTTTGGCGCCGGCTACGTTGAACTTGCGCTGGACCTTGGCGTCCGTCCCAACCGGATCGACACCATCATCGACTTCGCGGCAGCAGAGAAATACGGCGTCAAGGCCGAAGGAAACAGCGAAGCGGCAAGCACCGACGTACTTGCCGAACTTGCTGAGCTGATTGGTGAAGGACGCCTCGAGATTCCGATCGCCAAGGTCTACCCGCTGGCCGAGGTCCGCGAAGCGTACCGGCAACTTGAACAGCGTCACACCCGCGGGAAAATCGTGCTCAAACCCTGACGCGTGCCACTGCCGCCAGAGGGCCGATAGTGTCGGGCCATGAGTGACTCCGTGCCACAGGCTCAGTCCCGATCGGTCAGGCCCACTACAACGGTCTTGGCGGATGCCACTGTGCCCTTGCTTCCCGACTACGCCGCAGCTGGACTCTGCAACCTGCTACCTTCCGCGGCCGCCAGTATCGGCGTAGCAGGCTACAACAACACGCTTGACCTGCCCAGCTGCGAGCGAGTCTGCGTGCTGCTCATCGATGGGCTGGGCGCGAAAGCGGTGGCAGACCACTGGGCCGATGCACCCGCGCTCGCCGCGCTGCTGCGCGGAAGCTATGGCGATAGTGAGGTGCGCGCCCGGCAACTCACAGCGGGTTTTCCCAGTACGACCGGTGCCAGCTTGGCCTCCATCGGAACCGGACTTCCGCCGAGCAGGCACGGTTTGGTGGGTTATCGGGTGTTGATCCCCGAGCGGGGTCGGCTGATGTCGCTGCTGCAGTGGGACGATGCGGTCGATCCAGCGGTATGGCAGCCGCATCCCACTGTTTTCGAGCAGCTCGGCGAGGCCGGCATCGCCACGGCTCATGTTGCGTCGCCCGACTTTGCCGCTTCCGGGCTGACCCGGGCGGCGTTTCGTGGCGCACGGTATCTGGGCGCGCTGACTCCCGGCGAGCTGATTGCCGTCACCGCGGCGACGCTGCGCGAGGGAAACACACCGATGGTGTTCAGCTACTACCCAGACCTGGATAAGACCGGCCACGGTCACGGCGCCGACTCGGCCGCGTGGCGGCACCAGCTGGCGGTGGTGGATCGAATGGTCGAAAGGCTGATTGCCGAGCTTCCACCGGCTACGACGCTGGTGCTCACTGCCGATCATGGAATGGTCGACGTTGCGCCCGACGAGAAGCTGGAACTCGACTCTGCGCCCGGGCTGCTCGATGGCGTGTCGCTGCTGGGGGGAGAAGCTCGCGCGCGGCACGTGTACGCCAAGCCCGGCGCCGCGCCCGATGTACTCGCCGTATGGCAGGACAGCCTGGCCGATCGTGCGTGGGTTGTGAGTAAACAGGAGGCTATCGATCGGAACTGGTTCGGTCCCGCGATGCGGTCCGATGTAGTGGCGCGGATAGGAGACGTGGTCGCCGCGGCACGGCCGCGCGCGGCGCTTATCGCGCCCGTTGCCGAGCCACGCCAGTCAGCCCTGCGGGGGATGCACGGCTCGCTCACACCGAACGAACAGTTAGTGCCGCTGGTGACGGTGAGCCGTTAGAACCGATGGCGCCAAGATTGAATGCCTACCTTGCAACTCCAAAACTACATGCGGGCAACGCCGCGAGGGTAGTCTCAAGTAGTGAATTGGTGATTAACACCTACCCAGCAAGCAGCACCTCCTTGAGCCCAGACGGAACCTAAACGGTTAGATAGGGAATTAGTGAAGCGTGACCGTGAAACTCCAAGGCCCCGTCGGGGGGGATATCAGCCCAGTTTGCGGTGGAAACGTCTAGCACATGTCACAGCAGGTGTTACTGTGGTGACTCTTGTTGCCGTAGTCCATGGCTATGCTCCGCCTAGCGTGGAACGCGGCACGGCGAGTTACTTTAAAGTTCCAGGCACGGATATCCAAGGTGTTCTAAAATGGGATTCTGGAATCAAAGCCCAGGTATGTTCAGAATTGTCTGAGTATGCTCCTAGAGTGCATTCCACAATATGGGCTTATAAACCAAACGAACCTGATCCAAATAGACAACTTTCTCCTGGCAGGACGGAGGTTGATCAGGGCCGTGTCACGGCCTTGCGCCCCGGGGGTAATAGCACCGCTTGTCGCGAATATGAAATACTTCAGCAAGAACAGCCACTGCCGCTAACTCACAATGAATCAAACGAACCGGTAGCAGTTGTATTAGATGTCGTTCCCACTAGTAAAGATATCTTAGACCCAGTATATAGATTCGTTTTTTCACGTGGGCCAGATGGCGAGCGTCTTGGTCATTTGATCAAGGATAGGAACATGCCTACGGTTCCGTGTATATATGATCAGTGCATGTTCTATAATGGGACCACATTCCTCACCCTTGGTCCTCTCCATCAAGCATGTGATCAGTTTGTGAGAGGGGTTAGTCCAGAAGCTCCAGCCGGAACTACGGTAACAGCACCTGGGCCATGGTCAGCCCCGTGTAGATACCACTCCGCAGTGGTATCCTTATCTTCCCCTCCGCCGTCGGCAAAACCATCAAGGCGGTGATGGCGGAAACGCAGGATCCCAATCCCGCCTCATGGAACCTGGATCGCACCGGGGGTGGGCCAGCAGGAATGACCACGTGCAGAACCGAACTCGAACCCTCCAGATGAGCCCGTCAAAAAGTCCACTCGATCCCACCCATCACCGACAAACCTCAATCCACCGTACCAATGCACCGGACCGATTTACTCGATTCGGATGACGGTAAACGTCTCAGCCAAGCGGCCAGTGGGGAGGCCGCATCGCGCCGCATTAGCGGCAAGTAGACCGCGGAGTGACTCTTCCAAATCGGGTAGATGCGGGGCCGAACCATGCCAGATCTGTCGAGGTCGAGTACCCCATGCACTCGTCCGCATCCGCGCCGAGTGTGTGAGGGTGAAACGTAGCTCCGTCCGCACGGAGCCGCTCGGCTCCACACATTTCGGCGGCGGAACCTCGATCAGGTCCCCGGCAGACCCTCCGGTGGCTCCTGCCGCGAGCAGGTCGACGGTGGTGACTGGTCGTGATAGCACCGCACTCCGGGACGGGACACCCTTCGACCTCGCGCACACCGCCGGCTGCGCCATGAGGGCGATCGCTGGCTGTCTGCTGCTCGTCCACGGCACTCGTGCCAAGCTGGTGCTTCCGCTGATCGCCGCCCACAGCGGCAACGACAAATGCCCTAGACGGTCGACGATTTCGTCTGCTCCGGCGCTGGCAACGTTTGCTCGGCAGACTCAAGTGTGACGCGTGGCGGGGACTCGGCGGCGGCGCGCAGGAACTCCTGCCGGGGTTCGTGGATCTCACCGAGCGCAACGATGTCACGTTTGAAGAACAGCCCGATGGTCCAGTCCAGCGCAATGCGCACCTTGCGGTTGAAGGTTGGCATCTTCGCGAGGTGGTAAGTGCGATGCAGCAGCCACGCGGGAAACCCCGACAGCTTAATGCCGTAGATCAGGGCCACGCCACGGTGCAGGCCAAGTCCCGCCACCGATCCGGCGTAGGTATGGCGGTAGTGCCGGAGTTTCTTGCCGCGCAGGGACGCCACCACGTTGGACGCCAGATGTTTGGCCTGCCGGATCGCATGCTGGGCGTTGGGTGCACAGTACTTTCCAACGCCTGCGGTGAGGTCGGGCACGGCGGCACAATCTCCGGCCGTCCAGACGTCGGTAGTACCGGGTACCCGAAGGTAGGTGTCGGCGCGCAGCCGCCCGCGCTCATCCAGTGGCAGGTCCGTGTCGCGAAGCATTGGGCTGGCTTTCACCCCGGCGGTCCAGATCAGCGTGCTGGTGGGGAACGTGCTGCCATCGGAGAGCTTGGCCACGCCATCGGTGACCGAATCCAGCCGAGTCTCTAGCCGAACGTCGATACCGCGTTTCCGTAATAGCTCCACGGTGTAGCGACCCATCTGCACTCCCACTTCGGGCAGGATCCGGTCGGTGGCTTCCACCAGCACCCACCGCAGCTCGGTGGGATGCAGCTTGCTCCATCGATTCTTGGTGTAGTAGCTGGCCACACTACGGCTGAGATCTTCCAACTCAGCTAGGGTCTCCACCCCGGCGTAACCGCCACCCACGACCATGAACGTCAACGCCCGTTCCCGCACCACCGGGTCGCCGGTAGAGGCGGCGATGTCAAGCTGCGTCAGTACGTGGTTGCGCAGCCACACCGCCTCGCCCACTGTCTTGATTCCAATGCCACATTCGGCGAGCCCAGGAATCGGCAGCGTGCGGACAATCGAGCCGGGACAGACCACCAGGACGTGGTAGTTCAGCTCCCGCTGCTCTCCGGCAAGCGAGGTGAAGTACAGCGTTCGGTGTGCATGGTCGACTGCGGTGACGCGAGCGTTGATCAATTCGCAGCGCCGCAGCAGCCGCCGCAGCGAGACCACGACGTGGCGGGGCTCTAAGTTCCCGGCGGCGGTCTCGGGTAGGAACGGCTGGTAGGTCATATACGACTCGGGGTCGATGACCGTGATCTCGGCTTCGCTACGGGAAAGTTTGTGCTGTAGCCGATGTGCTACGTACATTCCGACGTAACCGGCGCCCACGATGACGATACGGGGGCGGGTGGTTCCGGCAGAGTTGCTGGGCGTCGGATTCACGGCGAAGACACTGCCTTTCTGAGCTGTACTGCGATTTCTGGGGTTGCATTGCGATTCTGACCCGTATTGCGCGTGCCTCTAATGTTCCATAGGCCTAGCTTGCTACTTTCAGCTCACCCAACCGTGGTCGGACTAGACTTTCTTAGGAGGCCGCGCGTGCGTCGCCCGAACGTCGGAATGCATATCGGCGCTGCTGAGCTGGACTTAAGTGCCGCCGGCAGGCCGCCGTTGCAGGCACGGCGCTGGTGCATGATGGTGCTCGAATCCTGGAATATCCCGCCCTCCACCTCTGACGATGCGATCTTGGCCGCAAGTGAGTTAGTTTCCAACGCGGTATTACATGCGCCGCCTGTACAGTTCATGCGGCTGATGCTGACCGATAGCCACCTGGTGCTGGAGGTGGTGGATTCGTCGCTTCAAGCACCGAAGGCTAAATCGCCGGACTTTTCATCCGAGAACGGACGTGGCCTGTTCCTCGTTGATCGCATCGCGGATCGATGGGGGAGTGAGTCGGTGCGCGACCGCAGCACCGGAAGACCCACGGGCAAGGTCGTCTGGTGTTTGCTGCGGCTGTCAGATCTGGGTTAGAACCCGCCTACTGCCGGCCGTGGCGTAGGCGGCTTAGGCTTCTACCATGCAGTCAGCTGATCTATTCGATGCCGCAACGCCGTTGGAGCCAACGAGCGCACCGCTGGCGGTACGGATGCGGCCCCGGATACTCGACGAGCTGATTGGGCAGCGGCAGCTCCTGACTCCCGGTTCACCGTTGCGTCGGCTGGTCGAAGGTGACGCGCCCATATCGGTGGTGCTATGGGGACCGCCAGGATCCGGTAAGACCACCATCGCGCAGATCGTGTCGCGAGCGACCCGACGTCGGTTCGCGCAGCTGTCAGCGATCTCGGCCGGCGTAAAAGAGGTTCGTGCCGTGATCGAGCAAGCGCGACAGCATCGTGCCACTGGCGCGCAGACGGTGTTGTTCATCGACGAGGTACACAGATTCTCCAAGACACAGCAGGATTCACTGCTAGCCGCGGTAGAGGACCGGACCGTCGCATTGATCGCCGCGACTACCGAGAACCCCTATTTCGCCATCGTTGCGCCGCTGCTGTCTCGGTCGCTGCTGCTCACCCTGGAACCGCTGAACGACGACGATATCGCCACGCTTATCGCCCGTGCGATCAGTGAAGAACGTGGCTTAGGCGGCGCTGTATCGGTCTCTCCCGATGCCCGAGCGCACCTGGTGCGTCTCGCGGCTGGCGATGCCCGGAAGGCGCTGACGGCCTTAGAGGCCGCCGCTGGTTCCGCGGCTGCCAAGGGTGAGACTGTCATCGACCTGGCAACCGTGGAGCAGGCGGTGAATCAGGCGGCGCTGCGCTATGACCGCGACGGAGACGCGCACTACGACGTGATCAGCGCGTTCATTAAGAGTATGCGCGGCTCGGACGTGGATGCGGCGCTGCACTGGTTGGCACGGATGATCACGGCAGGGGAGGATCCCCGCTTCATCGCCCGTCGCATCGTCATTTTCGCCAGCGAAGATGTGGGAATGGCCGATCCCACCGTGCTGCAAACCGCAATCGCGGCGTTTCATGCGGTGCAACTGGTGGGGCTGCCCGAGGCGCAGCTGAACCTCGCCCACGCGGTGATTCATGCCGCAACCGCACCCAAGTCCAACGGTGTTGTAGCCGCGATCGGGGAGGCCATGGCCGACATTCGGGCTGGCCGCACCGGCTCGGTCCCTGTCGCGCTGCGCGACGCGCACTACTCGGGCGCGGCCAAGCTCGGCCACGGCGATACTTACCACTATCCGCACGATGACCCCTCTGGCGTCGTCGCGCAGCAGTACGCACCGGACGAGGCGCTGGAACGGCAGTACTATCGCCCGAGCACCCACGGTGCAGAGCGCGCCATAGCCGAACGCCTGGCCAAGCTGCGAAGCATCGTGCGCTCTTAAGCCACCGCACGCGCGTTGGCGACGAATCGGGCCACGCGTTGCGGATCGACAGGTTCGGTGACCACGCCGCCGCGCTTGAAGTGCGTTCCGACGATCACACCATCGGCGTGTGCCAGAATCGCACTGACGCTATCGGCGGTGGCGCCGCTTCCCACCAGAACGGGCAGCGCTGTGTGTTCGGCGACGAGGTTCACATCGGAGATCGCAGTGGCCGATCCGGTGCGCTCTCCCGACACGATGAGCGCATCCGCCAGACCGCGCTCTGCTGCGTCGATCGCATGTGTTACCAACCCTCGGTCGGCCAGCGGTGCCGCATGCTTGACGCTTACGTCGGCGAAAATCGCTACCCGCGACTTCAGGGCGGCGCGAAGGCGGAGCGTTTCGTGGCTGGCTCCGACCAGCAATCCCTGCTCGCTGACCATCACGCTGGTATGCACATTCACGCGGATGAACGTTGCGCCTGTGGCGGTAGCGATAGCTACGGCGGCACCGGCGTCGTTACGCAGTACGTTCACACCCACCGGCACGTCGCTGGCGACCACGATCTCGCGAGCGATCGCTGCGATTGCCGCGATGGTTTCGGCCGGTACATTCGTGGGATAGAACGGCGCATCGTGAAAGTTCTCCACGATCACCCCGTCGACCCCGCCAGAGGTGAGCGCGTCGAGCTCGGCGAGCGCGTGGTCGAAGATCGGCGCCATCGGCCCACCGAAGCGTGGCGCACCCGGTAGCGGGAGCAAGTGAATGACCCCAATCACCGGCCTAGCTGTCGGGAAGAACTGCTCAAGCTGCATGGCTGCGAGTCTGCCGTATTCGGGGCCCCATTGTCCCCCTTGATCGTGCAATGCGGTTCGCGGCAAGCGACAGCTTGGCAGAACGTCTCGCTTGTATGGTGATGCCGTGGTCTTGGTTCATGAGGAAGGTCCTACGCCGGATTCGTTGTCGGCTCGCCGTGCCGAGCTGGCGCACAATCTGACTCGGGTGCGGGAGCAGATAGCGCAGGCGTGCCAGGCAGTCGGTCGGACTTCTACCGAGATCACGCTGATCGCGGTGACCAAGACCTTTCCGGCTTCCGATGTGGCACTGCTTGCCGCGCTAGGCCTGCACGACGTGGCGGAGAACCGTGATGATGAAGCTCGCGGTAAGGCTGCGCAGTTAAGCGGCTCCGGACTTCGCTGGCATTTCGTGGGTAAGCTGCAGCGCAACAAATGTCGATCGGTCGTTACCTACGCAGATGTGGTGCACAGTGTGGATCGGCCACAACTGATCGAGGCGTTGGCGCGTGCTTCGGGTGAAGTGCGCCAAAACCCGTTAGGGGTGCTGGTGCAGGTCGATCTCGACCACGTTGGCTTCAGTCGCACATCACGTACTGGTCGCAGTGTGTCGGAGGATCCGACACGCCGACGAGGGGGCGTTTCGCCAGGTGAAGCTATTGAGCTTGCCGGTCGAATTCGACGGTACCCGGAGTTCGTGCTGCTCGGGGTGATGGGAATCGCACCGCAGCATGGGGACTCGTCAGCGGCATTTTCGCAGCTGAGGGAGGTTTCTCATCGACTACGTGCGCTGGAAGAAACGGCAAGCTGGGTTTCGGCGGGAATGAGTGGTGACCTGGCTCAAGCAGTTGCGGCCGGCGCGACACACGTGCGTGTCGGCAGCGCGTTATTAGGCATTCGTTAGTCGGTTAGATACTGTGGCGAGAGCGAATGACACTTGTGTCATTCTCACTCAGTCCTTCTGGGCTTGGATCGAGCCAGGACTGGCCGAGTGTGATCGCTAGTGTCGAGTAATTGCGCCGGATGACAAGCCGGACGTATACGAAGGGACCGCCGATGGGATCGCTGCGGAAGGCGGGGGTATGGCTCGGCTTAGTCGAAGACGACGAAGCCCGGGCCTACGAGCGTGACTACGATCGCGCCCATGACCGGGTTGAGCGGCGCTCGGACTCTTACGCCGACGACTATGCCGACGACCTTGAACTAGAAGAAGATTTCGACGAGCCTGCGCCGGCGGTTCCGCTGCGTCGAAGCACGTCCCGTACGCCGGGACGCTCTGCCGGAGCGAGTTCGCCGATGCTCACCCAGGACAACCTGGCATTGGCGCCGCAGGTCGCACTACGCGAACGTTCTACTGCCCTGGACGACGCCACCCGCAATGGCATAGCCGACGACGTGGACTCGGAGTACCGCATCACGACTTTGCACCCCACGACCTACAACGAGGCCCGCGTCATCGGCGAGCATTTCCGGAGTGCCACGCCGGTCATTATGAACCTTACGGAAATGGACGAATCGGACGCGAAGCGTCTTGTCGACTTCGCCGCTGGTTTGGCCTTTGGGCTGCGGGGTAGCATCGAGCGGGTAACAAATCGTGTGTTTCTGCTCTCGCCGGCTAACGTTACGGTTACAGCTGAAGCTAAGGCTCGGATAGCCGAGGGCGGATTCTTCAACCAAAGCTAGGCCACCCACCAGAGGTCGCCGCCGGCGCCACGACTGCGCGGGACGCCCGGACCTGTCGCCTTGCCGGTGTACTCATGGCTGGGCTAGGCAAACCGCCGCCTCGGCCAGCGCGGTGTGCGAGACGACTATGAACTCACCGCAGGCAACCGCTTCCGCGGCCTTGGCAGTAACTTATTGACGAACGTCCTAAGACACCGTGGTTGGGAACCCTTCGTGTTGACTCTGCTGCAACTGCTGTTTCTCGCGCTTCACATCTTCGTGATCGTGCTGCTTGCGCGGTTGGTTGCCGACTATGTGTTGATGTTTTCGCGTCGTTGGCAGCCCGGTCGCGGTGCGGCGGCCGGACTGGAAATCGTGTGGAGTATCACTGATCCACCGTTGCGTGCGTTACGGAGGCTGATACCGCCGCTGCGGCTGGGACGTGTCAACCTCGATCTGGGGTTCCTGCTGTTGTTTCTGGCTGTGACGATCCTTGAACGAGTTGTCTTCCGACTGATGCTGTCGGCATAGATCGTGACCGAGTCGACCACATAAAGTTGACGGGAGTTATAGCCGTTTCCGTGGGAAGCGGTATTCTCGACTCTGCCGATTAGATCAAGCGGTGCTAAGGAGAGTCATGCCGCTCACACCTGCTGACGTTCACAACGTGGTTTTCAAGAAGCCGCCGATTGGTAAACGTGGCTATGACGAGGACGACGTCGATGCTTTTCTCGACGAGGTCGAGCGCGAGCTTGCCCGACTGATCGAGGAGAGTAGCGAGGTCAAGGCGCACGGGGACCAGGCAGGCGCAAACGGTGCGTTGGCCTCCCCAGACGTTCGACGGCTAGCTGCCGAGAACACCGAGCTCAAGCAGCAGCTTGACCGGCTGCGTCAAGAGAAGCGACGAGCCGACCAGACGTTGCAGCAAGTGCAGCAGGAGATGGGATCCGGTGGCCCCCGTAGTAACGGGCTCACGGGCGAGACCACAGGTGAGCAGCAAGCCGTTCGAGTACTTATGATGGCACAGCGCACCGCCGATGAGCATCTGGCAGATGCTCATCGTGAGGCGGATAAGCTCCTAACTGAGGCTCGTTCGAAAGCAGACGAGCTCACACGCAACGCACGTAGCGCAGCTGAGCAGCTCGAACGCGATGCTCGACAGCGACACCAGGAGGCAATGGGCGGTTTGGAAGCCAAGCGCAGCACCCTGCAGAAGCACATCGAGGATCTAAAGGCCTTCGAGCGGGAATACCGGACCCGGCTCAAGGCATACTTGGAGGGTCAGCTTCGTGACCTTGACGTGCGTAGTCAGGCAGCGGAGTCCGATGGCGGTTCCCGTCCTTCCACCAATGGAGCAGGCAGCTATGCGCCGGCTTACGCGGGAGGCGCATCGTTCGGGCTGCCTGACTCCAGGAGGCCGGCCGCATGATGCGTGCTGGTGGTTGTTTGGCGAACTGAGGCGTTGTGGTTGTATTCAGCCTGCTAGTCATTGTGATCTCCGGTGGATTGCTTGCCGTCGGCATTGTCAGCGGAGATGACATGCTGGTCATCGGTTCGATCGTGCTGAGCCTCGTTGCGGCTATCGTGCTGTTTATCGGGGTCTGGCGGCAGCGGGATCCTGATGTTGAGTCGTCGGTTGCGGAGTCGTTAGAGGCGCAGTCGCCGGAGGCGAAGTGGGCAGATGACGAGGCTTCTATGGCGGGCAGTGTTCCGGTGAGTGAGAACACTGTTCGCGGGAATACTATGTCCGGCAGGTGGGATGCCCCTTCGGAGCATCCGGTTTCACCGCCAGGACGGCTGTCGTCTCGGGTGTCAGACGATAACGCGTCGGCCTCAACCGATGCCGCTGAGCGGCAACACAGACGGGGGTCCACGCCGGTGTCGAAAGCCGATCATGCTGCCTGGGCGCGCTCGGCTGTGGCTTCCATCACCGACACGACCGCCGCAGATGATGCCGGCGCGATTATGCACGACCGGCGAACGAGTTCAGTAGATGTGGCAACTGAGATTCCACAATTGATGAGCGCGAGCTCAGCACCGAAGTCGGTGCCCCAGACCGACCCGCCACCGGCGACTAGCCAGATCGACGTCCAAGCTGGTCCGACGCAAGTGACGGGGGAGCCCGCCGAGGTTAGCCAGCAGTCCGACCCGACAGCGCAGCAGCGACCTCCCGAGGCCGCGACGGAGGTGGGATTGTCCCGCCCGAGCGTCGCCGAGTCTATGGTGTCGGCTGTCGATGTGGCAGCGCAGCCGCAAGACCCAGTCGGCCGCGCAATCCCAGGATTGGCCGGCACTGAAGATCACGTGGCTCATGGCGCCGAACCTTCGGCAGCTAGCGGAACGGAGCTGCCACCCACGCAGACCGCTACCCAAGCGATCGGTGGCGACAACGCCGCCACTGACAATAGCGACGCTGTTGATGCCTATTCCGACCCTCCCGATGAGCCGCCAGCGGAGCTGTTGTTGTCCTATGAAGAGCGCCAGCTCAGTGACTGCACCACGGAAGTCCTCGTGGTAGACGGACGGCCGCGATTCCACCTCGAAGGCTGCCCGCATTTAGCCGATAAGGCAGGAGAGCCACTAGTGCTCTCCGAGGCAGCAGAGCTTGGCTTCACTTCGTGCTCGCTGTGCGCTGCCGCGACAACCGTGCTTGCCGCACGCCGGTAGCGCGCCTGCCAGCGCTGTGCTTGTGCGACCGCCCGTTCTCCCTGCTTCGCGGGCCGTCGCAGGCGTGCTGCGTCCCGGGCTCTGTCGCTTTGGCTTACAGTCCAATTCTTTTCTTTTCGGGCGAAGAGTTGACACACACCGTTTTGACGGGTAATCACAGCACATCGAAAGTTAACACCGTCTCAACTTTCTAAGGGGGCACCATGACCGAGCACTCCACCGCGGTGCGTAACAACCTCCGCGGTAGTACCAAGCAACCCGTTCGCAGCAAGCCTCGTAACGGTCACCGGCACGGCGGCGCAGCCCAGCAAACCCCCCAGAGCGTTACCCCCACACCCGCCGATTTTGAGCCTGTTGCAGCTGAGTCCGACGATAAGGGCCGATTCGGCCAGATCCGGTCCGACCTCGTACTACGCCACACGCAGCTGCACGAAGAGTACCGACTGGCGATGGCTGAGCTACGGACGCTTCAGCGCGATCGACACGCCGATGCCTCTGGCGACGATCAGGCCGATGCAGGAACCAAGACCCACCAGCGGGAGCAAGAGCTTACGTTGGCCCATGGCATCCTGGACCGTATCGAACAAGTCGAACGTGCGATCAGCCGGATCGACGAGGAAACCTACGGGCAGTGTGAGCGGTGCGGAAACCAAATACCGATAGCCAGGCTGGAGGCGTTCCCATCGGCGACGCTCTGCGTGGGATGCAAGCAACGTCAGGAACGCCGCTAGAAGGTCCCCGCCGGCGTTTTACTGCTCTTGAGCCGCCTTACCTTCGCTTTCTTACGCGGCGGCTCCTGCGGCCTTGGCAGAAACCTACTAGTGAACAACGGCGTTCTCGTCGTGCACGGGACATATTTGTCGCGATGGCGCTGCTCGTCCTTGCATTCGATGCCGCCACCAAGGTATGGGTGGTCGCCCAGTTGATCGATCGGCCACCGGTAAAGCTGCTGGGCGGATGGGTGTATCTCACTCATCTGCGCAACACCGGGGCCGCTTTCAACATCGGGGACGGCTTCACAATACTGCTGTCGATTACGGCCATTGCGGTGGTGATCTATGTGGTGTGGTTATCACGGCGCCTTGTGTCGGGAACGTGGGCGCTCGCGTTGGGGCTGATCGCCGGCGGCGCTACCGGGAACCTTGTTGACCGTTTGTTGCGGGCTCCAGGCCCCTTACGCGGCGGAGTCGTCGACTTCATCAGCATCGCCGACCCGTCGAATCCGCCGTGGCCGGTGTTCAATGTTGCCGATAGCGCATTGGTGGCCGGCGTCGCCGTGATTGTGACCTTGGAGCTGTTCCGGCGCAAGTCGGGCTTTCGCCCCCTGGGCAATCCGACAGCAGCTTCTAGGGGCGATGGCGCATGAGTTTGCAGCGGAGTCTGCCCCTACCGGAAGGGTTAGCGGGAAGCCGTGTCGATCAGGCTCTCGCACGACTGTTCGGCCTCTCGCGCACGGCTGCCGCACGCATCGTGGAGTCCGGTGGCGTAGTCGTAGACGGCGTGGTTGTCGACAAGGCCGCGCGACTGCCGGCCGGCGTCTGGCTTGAAGTGAACCTCCCCGAACTCCAAACCCGGCCCGATGTGGTGACAGCGTCGGCAGTGCCGGGTCTAGAGGTACTGTTCGCCGACGAGCACATTGTGGTGGTGAACAAGCCCGTGGGAGTGGCTGCTCACCCGAGCCTTGGGTGGACCGGTCCCACCGTCATAGCGGGCCTTGTGGCGCTGGGTCACCGACTGGCCAGCGGCGGTCCGGCCGAGCGTCAGGGAATCGTGCACCGGTTAGATGTGGGTACCACCGGCGTTATGGTCGTTGCGAAGAGCGAGTCTGCGTATTCGGCAATGAAACGAGCATTCGCTGCGCGCACAGTGCGTAAGTGCTACCACGCGCTGGTTCAAGGACATCCCGATCCCACGTCCGGCACCATCGACGCCCCCATCGATCGACATCCGCGCCGAGACGCGATCTTTGCTGTGGTTGCCTCCGGTAAACCCAGCGTCACCCATTACCAGACGCTGGAGGCGTTCCCAGGCTTCACCCTGCTGGAGGTTACGCTGGAGACAGGGCGCACCCACCAGATCCGGGTGCACATGTCCGCGCTGCGACATCCATGCGCCGGTGACCTCGCCTACGGTGCCGACCCGACGCTTGCCGCCAAGCTGCGCCTGTCTCGGCAGTGGCTGCACGCCCGGCGTCTGAGCTTTAGCCATCCGGCTACCGGGGAGTCGGTGGAGTTCTCGGCACCCTATCCCGACGACCTGGCGCAGGCCTTAGCGATCGTGCGCGCTGACGCTTAGCCTCAATCGACAACGCCTGATGTTGTAGTCATACCATCGCAGCGATGTTTATCGAACTCACTGATCGTCATGTAAACCCTATTGCCATGAGCGTGACCACAGGGCCGGTTTTGGGACCGAAATGCGGCCGTGCTGTCACGTTCATGGCGTGATCCAGGCGAACTGCTCTGCGGGAGTCGGTCTGTTCAGCGCAGCCGGGTCGTTGGCTGCGGTTCTTAATCAGGTTGCCGATAAAAGTATGCAAAACGTGGTACTATAAATATATGGATACCGTGACCAAGGTGACCGTGACTGTGCCAAGTCAACTCGTGCGTCAGCTTCGCGAAGGCGTGGGAGAGGGTAGGGCACGCTCAGTGTCGGCGTATATCACCGAAGCCATCGAGCAGAAGCTTGACCGTGACGACGACCAGACCGTGCTGGGTGAGATCCTCGCGGACCACGGAGAACCCACCGCCGCGGAGAAGGCATGGGTTGTCGACGCCCTTTCCAAGATATATGGCAAAGCCGGATGAACGGTGTCACCTTCGATGCCGGCGGACTTATCGCCATCGAGAAGGGCCGCTACGAGGTTGCCGCTCTTGCACAGAGCGTGCTCGCCCACGGTGACTGGATAGCAATTCCCGCTCTGGCACTGGCGCAGGTGTGGCGTAACGGCGCCAAGCAGGTGCGCCTTGCCCGGTTTCTCGCCCTTCGCGGTGTCGAGGTTGTCCACTTCACCGATGAATCCGCGAAACGTGTCGGAGAGCTCTGCGGTGTGGCGAATGTCTCAGATGTCGTTGATGTCTCAGTGGTGTGGTGTGCTCGGAAATATCGGCACAAGGCTGTCGTGACATCCGATCCCATCGATATCGCGAGGATCGACCAGACGCTACGGCTGATCGTTGTCTAGCGCTCCGCTGGACGGTCAGCGGTTTCGTCCACGAACTTGACAGAATTGCTGTTTTGCCACCCAAAGCCGCGAAACTGTCGAGTTCGCCGACAGGAAGTTTGTTCTCAGCTCCTTACCATTTTCGGCCTTGCCGATGGCACCCGGCGTGGGTCCCAGCGCCGCGGAACGCCCGCTCTAAGCTAGGCAAGGAAGCGGGAGCAGGCGGGGGTGTCGTAGGCGGTGACTGGCGCGGGCAGAGACGGATTCGTGCACCTACATGTGCACACCGAATACTCCATGCTCGACGGTGCCGCCCGGTTACGAGACCTGTTCACCGAGTGCCAGCGGCAGCAGATGCCGGCAATCGCGATTACCGACCACGGCAACATGTACGGCGCCTACGATTTCTACAGCCAGGCGCACAAGGCGGGTATCACTCCGATCATCGGGACCGAGGCCTACCTTGCTCCCGAGTCGCGCCTTTTCAAGCAGCCGGTGCGCTGGGGTCAGCCCAGCCAGAAAAGCGACGATGTCTCCGGAGCGGGCGCCTATACCCACATGACGTTGCTGGCCCAGACCACCACAGGCATGCATAACCTGTTCCGGTTGTCCTCGCGGGCCTCGCTCGACGGCTATTTCCGTAAGCCTAGGATGGATGCCGAGCTGCTGGCCGAGCACGCCGAGGGCATCGTTGCCACCACGGGCTGCCCATCCGGCGAGGTGCAAACCCGCCTACGGCTTGGCCGGTACGACAAAGCACTCGAAGCGGCCGGTCGTTACCGGGACATCTTCGGGTCGGAAAACTTCTTCGTCGAGATCATGGACCACGGTCTCGATATCGAGCGGCGGGTGCGCGACGGGCTCACTGACATAGCACGCGTGTTAGACCTACGCTTTGTGGTGACCAACGATTCGCATTACACCTACGCCAGCGAACGCGAATCTCATGACGTGCTGTTGTGCATCCAAACCGGCTCCCAGCAGGCCGACGCTAACCGGCTCTCCTTCGATGGCTCCGGCTACTACGTGAAGTCGGCTGCCGAGATGCGCGCCATGGACTCCTCCGATATCTGGCGGCAAGGCTGCGATTCCACTCTGCTGATCGCCGAGCGAGTCGATGTCTCGTTCGCAAAACAGAACCTGATGCCACGTTTCGACGTACCTGAAGGGCATACTGAGGAAAGCTGGCTGCGTCACGAGGTCGAGCGGGGATTGGCACGGCGCTACCCCGATGGCGTAGACGACGAGCGTGCGCGGCGCGCCCAGTACGAACTTGACGTCATCGTGCAGATGGGGTTCCCGTCCTACTTCCTTGTGGTGGCTGACTTCATTTGCTGGGCCAAAGAATCCGGCATTCGAGTCGGCCCGGGTCGCGGTTCGGCGGCCGGATGTCTGGTGGCGTACGCACTCGGGATCACCGACCTGGATCCGATCACGCACGGGTTACTGTTCGAGCGGTTCCTTAACCCGCAGCGCGTGTCCATGCCCGACATCGACATCGACTTCGACGAGCGCCGGCGCGGTGATGTGATTCGTTACGTCACGGCCAAGTGGGGCGAGGACAAGGTCGCCCAGATCGTCACCTATGGCACCATCAAGGCCAAAGCCGCCGTGAAAGACTCGGCAAGGGTGCTCGGCTACCCCTACGCCATCGGCGACCGCATCACCAAAGCCTTCCCGCCGCCGGTCATGGGTAAGGACATCTCGCTGTTGGGGATCTTCGACCCCGGTTACGCGCGGTACACCGAAGCCAGTGAAGTTCGAGCGCTGTATGAGTCCGACAGCGATACCAAGCGGGTCATCGACACCGCCAAGGGTCTCGAGGGACTCATCCGGCAGGTAGGCGTGCATGCCGCGGGCGTCATCATGAGTGCCGAGCCACTGATCGATCACATCCCGGTCTGGAAGCGCGAAGCCGACGGTGCGATCATCACCCAGTTCGATTACCCGACGTGCGAAGAGCTCGGCCTGCTCAAGATGGACTTCTTGGGTCTTCGCAATCTCACTGTCCTCGACGACTGCCTCGGCAACATCGAAGCCAACCGTGGCGAAACGGTGGACCTAGAGACGCTGCAGCTCGACGATCGCGCCGCCTACGAGCTGCTGGCACGTGGAGACACGCTCGGAGTCTTCCAGCTCGACGGCGGCCCCATGAGATCGCTGCTGCGTGCCATGCGGCCGGACAACTTCGAGGATATCTCCGCGGTGCTGGCGCTGTACCGGCCTGGACCGATGGGCGCCAACGCCCACAATGAATATGCCGACCGCAAGAACGGCCGCAAACCGGTAACGCCGATTCACCCCGAGCTTGCCGAACCACTTGCCGAGATCCTGGGCGACACGTATGGCCTGATCGTGTACCAGGAGCAGGTCATGGCCATCGCCCAACAGTTGGCGGGCTACTCGCTGGGTGCCGCGGACCTGCTCCGTCGCGCGATGGGCAAGAAAAAGAAAGAGATCCTAGAAAAGGAGTACGTCCCGTTCGCCGACGGGATGCGCATCGGAGGCTACTCCGACCAGGCGATCAGGACGCTCTGGGACATTCTGGTCCCGTTTTCCGACTACGCCTTCAATAAGGCCCACACCGCTGGGTACGGCCTGGTGTCGTACTGGACGGCGTATCTCAAGGCCAACTTCCCGGCCGAATACATGGCGGCACTGCTGACCAGCGTTCGCGACGACAAGGACAAGATCGCGATCTACCTGGCCGAATGCCGGCGCATGGGTATCAAGGTGCTGCCACCGGATGTCAACGAATCCGATGCCGTGTTCACACCCCGCGGTTCCGACATCCGGTTCGGGCTCACCGCGGTGCGTAACGTGGGTGTCAACGTGGTCAGCTCGATCGTCGCAACCCGCGCCGAGAAGGGGGCCTTCGGCGACTTCTATGACTATCTGGGCAAGGTCGAGGCGCTGGGATGTAACCGCAAGACGGTGGAGTCCTTGATTAAGGCCGGAGCATTCGATTCGCTCGGCCACACTCGCCGGGGCCTAGTTGCGGTGCACGCCGAGGCTATCGAGGCGTTTATGGGCACCAAACGCAACGAGGCGATCGGTCAGTTCGATCTCTTCGGTGCTGCTGGCGATGACGGCACCGACCTCGCCGCGACCATGGTTCCGGCTATTCCGCCTGGTGAGTGGGACAAGGCGCAGCTGCTGGCGTTCGAGCGAGAGATGCTAGGACTCTATGTCTCCGATCACCCCTTGCTCGGTTTGGAGCATGTGCTCTCGGCCGCGGCTGACACCTCGCTTGCCCGATTGGTCGAAGACAGTGTGGCCGACGGCACTGTAGTGACGGTCGCCGGCATCTTGTCCGCCGTCACCCGCAAGGTCACCAAGCAAGGCAAGGTCTGGGCGGCAACGTCGATTGAAGATCTCGACGGCATGGCCGAAGCCTTGTTCTTCCCGGCCACCTTTGAGCTGGTGGGATCACATGTCATTGAGGATCAGATCGTGGTGCTCAAGGCGCGCGTGGACAAGCGCGAAGACGCGCCGAGACTGGTGGCACTGGACCTGTCGATTCCCGACGTGAGTAACCGCGCGGAGCACCCCTTGGTGCTTTCTGTTCCGCAAGCCCGCTGCGATCCGCGCTTGGTCGGGGCGCTCAAGGAGGTGCTGGGCACGCATCCCGGTACTACGGAGGTGCATGTACAACTGGTAGCCGAGCGCGGCACGACCGTGTTCCGGCTGGGGGAAGGTATCCGGGTCGCGCCGTCGTCGTCGCTGATGGCCGACCTCAAGGCGTTGCTGGGTCCGGCAGGAGTGCGATGAAGCCGTTGCTCTCCGCCCGTCTGCGGCAGGCCTGGCGGCAGCGGCGCGGTGTAATGGTCGCCGCTGGAGTCTTAGTCGCAGTGCTGACGGTCGTTGGCGCCGGGCTTGCCGTGCTCTGGTGGTGGTGGGGACCGCAGCTGGATATCATCGCTAGCCCTCGTGGTGCGCTGGTGGCCAATGAGCAGCCGGAAGAATACATTTCTTCCGACGGCCGATTCGGGTTGATCGTCGGAGTGACCGGTGTCGTTGCCGGCCTCGCGGCGTGGCTCGCGCGACGGTTTCGTGGTCCAGAGCTGCTGCTAGCACTGGCGCTAGGAGCCTTCGCCGGCTCTTTGGTGATGTGGCAGCTGGGCGAGGAGATCGGCACTGTCCACGGTCAAGACATCGTCGACGCTATGGTCATGGGTGAAAGCGGTCAGGTTCCCATCGTCGAGCTACACGCCACAGGATTGTTGTTCCTACAACCGTTACTTGCGGTGCTGACGTACGTGGTGTGTGTCTCATGGTCGTCGACGCCTGACCTACGATCGACTCCGGCAGTCTTGCCGCCGGTGGGACCAGGTCGCGAATCCGTTACTGCTACAGATAACACCCCGGCACAGGTAAAATAAGAAGTTTAGGCTAGGAGTGCTGTGAGCCTTATCCACCCGCGAGTAGCGGTATTGGACTACGGTTCTGGGAACCTTCGCTCGGCACAGCGAGCCTTACAGCGCGTGGGCGCTGAGGTGACGATAACGAGCGACTTGGCTGCTTGTTCCGCCGCGGACGGGCTCGTGGTCCCGGGGGTAGGCGCGTTCGCCACCTGCGCTAGTGCGCTGCATACGACCGGCGCCGGGTCAATGATTGCTTCTCGGGTCGCCGCCGATGCCCCGGTATTTGGCATCTGTGTGGGGATGCAGGTGTTGTTCGACTCGGGTCATGAGCACGGAATCAGTGCGAAAGGCTTAGGTATCCTTCCCGGCGCGGTACGTCGGCTGCGCGCGGAGCGCTTGCCGCACATGGGATGGAATACCGTGCGGCCGGACGAGCCAAGCACGTTGTTCGCGGGGCTGGACGCGCAGACGCGCTGCTACTTTGTCCACTCTTATGCAGCATGCGACGATGATGGTGCGCTGCGGGGTACCGCCGATTCAGTGACGTACACCGAACACGGTGAGCCGTTCGTGGCGGCGGTAGAGCGTGGCGCGGTTGCTGCGACGCAGTTCCATCCGGAAAAGTCCGGGGAGACGGGCATGGCAGTGTTGCGGAACTGGGTCTCTAGCCTGGGGTAGCGCCCGGTTTGACACCTCTGAACCCTCAAATACGAGCTAAACTCAGGCCCCCTAACCAGTAGAATGTCGAGTTGAGCTTTGGCACCAGACACTGCCGACGGATCGACGGCCGCTCCCGGCAACCCGTGGAAGCGGATCAGTGTTCCCGGGATCATGGTAAGTAGCATTCCAGCGTTCATTGCCATGGCGATTCTCCTCGCCTTCAGCAAGATTCCTGGCTTAGATACCTTGTCGGACGTCTTCGAGGTTCTTATCGCCGGTTTACCGATCGTTATCGCGGCTATAGCTGCCCGCAAGGTATCTGGCGTGGATGAAGTCGGCGTGGTTGCCGGTGTAACCGCTGGTATTTTAGCCGTCGACGGCGGCATTCTTGGGGGTTTGATAGCCGGCATTCTGGCCGGGGTGCTGGCTAGCTATTTGCTGGCCTGGACTTTTGCCTGGCGTTTCCCAACCACTACAGCAAATATCGTGGCCGGCGGTGTCTCTGGTCTTATTCCCGGTCTTCTGGTCTACTACGTTCTCGCTCCGTTCACCAAAACCATCGGTGATGCCGTCAAGGTGGGCGTTGCTGAGCTACTTCAGTTCAATCCTCTCCTAGCCGGTGCCATGGCCGGAATCCTAATGTGGCCGGTTTTGATGGGAGGGGTTTATCACTCCGTCCTCCTCCCTATCATCCTGTTGGAGATGAGCGAGAAAGGCCATAGTTTTTTCGGGGCCATTGACATGGTTGCCCTGGTCATGGTCAGTCTAGGAATTACTTTGGCCAACGTTGTCGTTCCGCGAGCCAACAACGATCGCGTTCTTGCCGCCTCAGGTGCTGCGGTTAATTTCGGCTTCGGCACCTTCGTCGAAGCTTCCTACCCTTTTATGCTGGCCGATAAAAAAGTTTTCGCCGGTGCGTTAGTCGGTGGCGGGGTCGGCGGGCTGACTGTCGGAGCCACACACGCTGAGGCGACCGCGTATGTCCCGAGCGTTGTCGCACCGTTCCTCGCCACGAGCGCGTTCGGCATGTTCTTCGCCATGTTCGCTGCTTGTAGCGTCACTTTTGTGATCACACTGCTTACCAATATGTGGGCGTCGAGAGCCGCAGCGTGAGTCACATCGTGGCACGCTTAACCTACTGTGGAGAAGTTATGAGAACTACAGCTTCCCTTTGGTGCTGGGCACGCCAATCACCCGGGAATCTGGTTCGACTGCGTCCCGCAGCGCCCGAGCCACTGCCTTGAACTGCGCCTCGGCGATGTGATGGGCGTCGCGACCGGAGCGCACCAACACATGTAACGCGATCTGAGCGTTGTTTGCAAAAGACTCCCAGACGTGGCGAACCAGTGTGCCCGCGAATTGCGGTCCGATCGTCGCAGTCTCCATCACGGCCGGCTCCTCGTGGACCAGATAGGTCCGGCCGGCCAGGTCCACTGACACCTGTACCAGCGCCTCGTCCAAGGGGACTAAGGAATCCCCAAAACGTCGGATGCCGGCCTTGTCTCCGAGAGCTTGCCGAAAGGTCTGACCGAGCGCGATCGCGCAGTCCTCGACCGTGTGATGGGCATCGATATGCAAGTCGCCTTGGGCGTGAACAGTCAGATCGAAACAGCCATGTTTCCCGAGCTGCGCCAGCATGTGATCGTAGAAACCCACCCCAGTCTGGATATCGGTACGCCCCGCACCATCGAGGTCGATCTCCACCAGCACTTTGGTCTCGCCGGTCACCCGCTCCACTCTGCCGATGCGTCCCATCACCACTCCATACGTCGTCTCACTAATCGGCAATCCGCACCCGTACCGCTGCGCCATGCGCTGGCAGATCCTCGGCCTCAGCCAATGTTATGACATGCCCGGCAACTCCGCTCAGTGCCGTCGCGTCGTACTCCACGACATGCGTGCCCCGCAGGAAGGTCTGTACCGAGAGTCCTGTGGAATACCGGGCGGACCCACCAGTCGGAAGGATGTGGTTTGAGCCGGCGCAGTAGTCGCCGAGTGAGACAGGGGAGTAGTGCCCGATAAAGATCGCGCCGGCATTGCGTACCCGTGCGGCGACCTCTGGTGCGTCGCGAGTCTGTACCTCCAGATGCTCTGCGGCGTATTCATCCACTACCGCCAAGCCCTGCTCAATGTCGGTCACAAGCACTATCGCAGACTGCGGCCCGCTTAGCGCTTCCTGGACACGCTCGGTGTGCTTGGTTTTGGCGATCTGCCGCTCGAGCTCTGCCTCAACCGCCGCGATAAGCTCCGCATCGGGCGTCACTAGAACGGACGCCGCGGCGGGGTCATGCTCTGCTTGGCTGATCAGGTCGGCGGCTAGGTAGACCGAGTTGGCGGTAGCGTCGGCAAGGATCGCGATTTCGGTAGGTCCGGCCTCCGCGTCGATTCCTACCACGCCGCGTAGTAGCCGTTTCGCGGCGGTGACCCAGATGTTCCCCGGGCCGGTCACGAGGTCTACTGGGAGACACTCTTCCTCGCCGTCAGCGACCCCGTAAGCGAGCATCGCTATCGACTGCGCGCCACCGACGGAGTACACCTCCTCGACGCCGAGGAGCTCGCACGCCGCCAGCACCAGCGAATGCGGCAAACCCGTCTCGCGTTGCGGTGGAGAGACCACGGCGATCGATTCGACACCCGCGATTTGCGCTGGTACCACGCTCATCACCACGCTGGACGGGTACACAGCCAATCCGCCTGGAACATAGAGACCCACCCGTCGTACTGGACGCCAGCGTTCGGTTACTCGACCACCAGCAACTACCTGGGTCGTGACATCCTCGCGACGCTGGTCGGCGTGGACCAGTCGTACACGTCGGATCGTTTCGGTCAGTGCCTCCCGGATTACCGGATCCAACTGTTCCGCGGCCGCCCTGAGGGCCTCGCCTGGAACCCGCAATCGGGAAAGGGTCACATTGTCGAAGCGCTCCGTCGCGGCCCGCACCGCGGCAGCGCCGTCCTTGCGCACCGCCTCGATGATCGGCTGGACTTGCTCGGTTGCGTCCGAGACCTCCATCGCGGCACGTGGGAGGATGCTCCGAGGCGAGCGGGAGGATTTTCGCAGATCGATACAACGCATGGCGCTAGCCTAATGGACTGGTGGACCGGTCGCGCTGGCTCAGCCAGTGTTTAGAGGTCGCGTGTGAGATAGCCCGCATTGTGTGCGGCACGGTAGCTCCCAGCCGCATTATCTCCCGTAATATCGATCGAATCTGGCATCGCCAACTTCTCGAACTTCTCCAGCCGTAGATAGGACCCATGACGTCAGTCCCGCCGCCGTTTGAGCGCGTTCAGAGGTTCATCGAGCTCGCCGAAGAGTTTGTCAGAGAGCAGGCCTTGGGCGTACTCAGCAAGGGATATGCCGGTCTGGTCGCCTCGGTCCACGCTAATAAGCAGCTCCGCGAAATAGCACTACACGAAGGCATAGATGCTGTGCTCAAAAGCACAGACTCAGCAATTGTCGAGCTGCGCAATAAGGCCAGAAGTGAGTTCGCTACTCCCGCCGAGCGGGGTGCTGAACAGGCAATGGGGGATCGGGTCTTGCAGACATTCCCCGATGACGCTGTACTCGGGGAAGAGCTGGGTGCGCGGGGAAAGACGTCTCAGGACGGAGGCTCCGGCATCCGCTGGGTCTTCGACCCGGTAGATGGCACAACCTCGATGTTGCGCACGGCTGTGGCGCAGGCGTACAGCATTGAGCTTCCCGATCCAGAGCCAGCTTTCGGGGTCACGATTGGGGTAGTCAGCGACGACAAAGCCGTTGCCGGAGTGGTGGCAGAACTCCGGCCCCGCCAGGATGATGGCCTGAAGGTTGATCGGCTGTGGGCAGGCGGTTCCGGTGTGCCGACCACCTGTAACGGCACGTCGGTGATCGCGCGTCCGGCGGTCCCACTCGCCGAAGCCACCCTTACCTGTACCGCCCCTTGGGTGATGTTCGGCAAATCAGAGGAGCAGTGGGGGACCTTCCAGGCTTTGGAGGAGGCTGCTGCTCGCGTCATCACCGGGCAGAACTGTATCGGTTTCATGGAGCTGCTTGGCCGGGATGGTCGGTTTAACATCGCGTTTGAGCAAGATTTGACGCTACCCGATATCGCTGCTATCGGTCCGATTCTGCTCAACGCTGGGGTGGCAGTGACTGATATCCAGGGCAATCCGTTGCTGTTCGGTCCCGAACAGCAACGTCGCGGACACGAGTTCAGCGTGCTCGCCGCGCACCCAACGCTCTATAGGCAGGCGGCAGCACAGATACGATCCGGCCCGAATGGTCGATCCACCCGCGAAGCTTGGGGAAAGAAGGAGACTGGGGTAGATGTCAGGAAGTTCGATAAAGGCCCTGAGGTCTAATCCGCCCCGTCACAGATGAGGAGGTAACGCGTGGACATCCATGACGTCATCACCAGGCTGGCTCGTCCGCAGGTTCTGGCCCTGACGCCCTATAGCTCAGCCCGAAAGGAAGGCGAGCAGAACGAGGCGTGGGCGCATCACGACGCCAACGAGATGCTGTACCCGCCCTACCCGGACACCTCGGCGCAGGAGGGGCTCAATCGCTATCCCGAACCGCAGCCGTCCCACCTGCTCGACATCTTCGCTCAGTACTTTGACGTGCCCCGAGAACAGCTGTTGCTTTCTCGCGGCGCGGACGAGGCGATCGACCTTCTCACGCGAGTCTTCTGCCGGGAAGGTGTCGACGCGGTGCTTATTCAACCGCCAACCTTTGCCATGTATGAGCACTCTGCGCATGTACAAGGCGCCGCCATTCACGAAGTCCCGCTCCGTCCCGACAGTTTCCAGCTGGATGTACCCCGGATTCTTGACGCTTGTCGGAAGGACTCCAATATCAAGCTCGTTTTCATTTGCTCCCCGAACAACCCCACCGGGAACCTGATGCGACGAGAAGACGTGCTGGCGCTGAGCCGGCATCTGGCCGGTCAGGCAATGATTGTGGTCGACGAGACATACGTGGCTTATTCCGGCCAACCGTCGCTTAGCGCCGAAATCGAGAAACATCCAAACGTGGTCGTGCTCCGTACAGTCTCGAAGGAGAACTCGCTTGCCGGAGAGCGATGCGGGGTCATGATCGCGCATCCAGAAATCATCAGTCTCACCGGCCGCATCCACGCGCCTTATCCACTAACCGCCTCCGCTATCCGCGCTGTTACAGAGGCCATGTCCGTCGAAGGTGTCGACTATGCCGGGCGGCTCCGCGAGCAGATCTTGCGCGATCGGGACGCGCTCGAACAGGCTTTAGCTACCTCACCGGCTGTGCAGCGTATTTACCCTAGCGATGCCAACTTCCTGCTGCTGCAGACAGCTAACCCCAAGCTTCTAGTGCGGGTCATGGAGGAGAACCATATTAAAATCCGAGATCGCAGCGCGGTGGTGCCAGGGTGCGTGCGAATCTCTGTGGGCCGGCCAGAGCAGAACGAGCGACTGTTAGCTGTCTTTGCCGAATACGCCCGGCAGGCTACGCCAGCGCAATAACCGTTCCTACCAGCCCATGTGGTGATGTGTTGAATTCTGTACGTTCATGTGAATTCAGGGTAGGATTCCGTGCATGTTGACGGTAAATTTGACGGACGCCCGAGCTCGACTTTCAGACCTGGCCGATGAGGTGACCGGTACCCATGAGCATGTGACAATCACCCGTAACGGGGTGCCGGCGATGGTGCTGTTATCGGCCGACGAGTATGAAGGTCTCGTGGAGACTTTGGAGATTATGCGTGATCCGCAGGCTGTGGCGGATCTTCATCAAGCTCAAGCCGAGTATGAACGTGGCGAGGCGTATACGCTTGATGATCTTAATCGAATGATGGCGCAACGTCGTGCTCGCGAAGACTACGACCGGAAACACGCCGCGTGAACCCACAGCACCAGCCGTTGTGGGAGGTGTGCATTCTGCCTACGGCGCTTCGTAAGCTTCAAATCGGTCCCCCAACTGGTCTGCCCTCGGCGGCGGCATTCGCTGCCTTGGAGCTCATTAATGGACCACTGAGCCGGAATCCTCACCAGGTTGGGAAGTCACTGCATGGGGGGCTCGCCGGCAAACGCGCCGCTAGGCGCGGTGATTACCATGTCATCTACCTCATTGACAACGACAAACACCTTGTCACCGTCTTTGACGTTGGGCACCGCGGTCACGTCTACCGCCGGAACTAGATTTCTACACCAGCAACGGGTTGGCATGGCCCATTTGGTTGATCCATCGCTTCGATAATCATGTCGTCAACATCGCCAAACGACAGCCGGATGTAGTCTTGGGATCCCCGTAGTACTCGCCGAAAATCGGGCGGATATGGCTGACCGGGAGTTTCGCTAGCCAGGTTGCGGCTGAGCGTCGGTCTCGGCGGCCGCCACCTCGCCGTGCACGACCGCTCGGCGACCTTGAGCTTGCCGCTGACCTTCTCCTCGAACACCTTAACGCAGATCGGGTCGAGGTCGTCGTGCTTGCGTTGGGTCTCCTGCTTGCTCGAGCTGACCCGCACGAGCCCGACGAGCGCCATCCCGGCCTCCCAATCGTCCGGAAAACGTGTTCGAAAACCGGTTGCAGCTCTACCTGCAAACGAACGGATTTCCGAACGCGGCGCTTTGGCGAAACGCCAGGTCGCGTCGCGCCGATGCTCGTTCGTGTTCGTGTTCGGCGAACGATCGTTTGTTGAACAGAAGAGCTGTCGGTGCCGACGGTCACGATCCTGCGTCACCGGCCGCGCCGGGCGCCCTGTCTTCGGCGACTACCGACAAATCCTGTTCTGATTCTCCCGGCATCCCTAATTCAGCGAAACCGCCGCCAACGTCTCGGGGAACGGATGTCCTACCGGGCGTTCCGGGCCGAGCTTCTGCTCGCCGCGGGCGTCACGCACTTGACGTTGACACTGTGACAAGGTCTTCACTGGGTGCAGGAGGTGGTTCCCGTCAACTCGACACACAGGAATTCACAGGACACGCGCCTGCTCGACGCGTTGGGCGCCGGAAACTCGTCGACGCGGCTCCAGGCGGCTCTGGCGGTTGGCACGCACTCCGACCTCGGCCTTGTCGGTGCGCTGGTGGCACGGTGCGCGATCGAGCCGGACTTCTTCGTGCGCGACATGCTCACCTGGGCGTTGACCCGCTTCCCGTCGGAGATCACGGTGCCCAGACTCCGTGCGGAGCTCCGTTCCGAGCGCGCTCAGGCCCGAAGCCAGGCGTTGCATACGCTGTCCAAGATCGGGGACGGAAATGCGTGGCCCGCGATCACGCGGTCGTTGCTGCACGACGCCGACGACGAGGTCGCGCGAAGCGCATGGCGTGCTGCCGTCGTCCTCGTGCCCGCTGGGGAACTGAAAGGGCTGGCCGCGGAACTGGCCGCACAACTCGGTCGCGGCGACCGGAATGTGCAACTGAGTCTCAGCCGAGCACTCGTCGCACTCGGAGACGTGATCGAGCTAGCCCTGCAGACGGGACTGGCGAGTGACGACCCGACGGTGCGTGCGCATGCCCGCGCCACGGAGCGGCTCCTACGCGACCCGGATGCCGATTTCGACCCAGCCGTCGAGGAGGCGAAACGGATCGTCGCGCTCGGCCCGCAACGGGTCGAGGGAACAGCGTGCTGATCGGCGAGGTGGCACGCCGCTCGGGGGTGAGTACCCGGATGCTCAGGCACTACGACTCCCTCGGGCTGGTGCGACCAACAGGCCGCACCGTGGGTGGCTACCGCGAGTACTCCGCCGAGGACATTCGCCGGATCTTCCACGTGGAAAGTCTGCGGTCCCTGGGATTGTCGCTGCGACAGATCGGACGCGCCCTGGAGGATCCCGCCTTCGCGCCGTCCGCAATGGTCGGCGACCTCATCCGACGGACCGAAGACCGACTGAAGCGGGAGCAGGAGCTACTCGAGCGACTCCGTACGGTCGATGCCTCGGCGCCCTTCGCCTGGCAGGGCGTCCTGCGCATCGTCGAGCTCCTGCACGGGCTCAACTCGCCCAGTGCTGCGCGCCGACAGCAGACCGTCCTGGCCCCGGCCGAGGACGTGCCGGTTCCCACCGAGCTGCTGGCTGGGGCGATCCTCGCCGAATCCGATCCGAACGTTGCCGGCGCCCTGCGGTGGGCCCTCGCCCGGGCGGGCGGTGACGGTGTGGCGAGCGTGGCGTCCGGCGTGTATTCGGAGAACGTCGACATCCGGCGACGCGCGGTCCTGGCGATCGCCGAGATGTCCGGTGACGAGGCGAACGCGGTGCTCGCGGACGCACTCGGGGACCCGGACACGACGGTGCGCAGACATGCTGCTCTGGCATTGGGCACGCGTGGCGCGACCGCAGCCATGCCGACACTCGTCGGCATGGTGGTCGAGGGCACGAACGACGTCGAGGCGGCCGAGGTCCTGGGAACATTGTCACTGGACCCCGAGTGCGCGGACCGGATCATGAGTGCACTGGTCGACGAGCTCGCCGCACACACTGCGGACTCCGCGGTGCGGATACGCCTGACCCAGGCACTCGCCGAGATGCCGGCGACCATCGCGCTGAGCGTCCTGCAACAATTGGTCCACGACGATGATCGGGCTGTCGCCCTCATCGCCTCGGCCCTCGTGGGGGTGCTCGAAGAGAGTGGTCCAACGGTTGAGCCCGAGGCGTGAGCTGACCCGCCAGATCGAGCGGCAGCGCGAGTACGTGCGCGACACCGCCGCCTACGTCGACACCGAGGCCGTCTGGTCGATCGCGGCGACGATCGTGCTGCCGCCGGTGCTCGCGACCGCGATGGTGCGATCACTGTGACCAGGCCCGCCACGTCGGATCGAGCAACCGTGGGTGTTCAGAAGAGGGTGTCGCGCACGCGAAGCGGCCGGTAGCCGGTGGGGCCCGAGCTGGGCGAGTTCGCCTTCGATGTCGACGTCGATGGAGCCGAAGAAGTTGATGTTCTCGCTGTGCGCTCGGGAAATGTGACCCAGGACCTCGTCGTCGAGGCACCGGCCGCGGCCCGCATCGAGCCCACGGCCAGGCCGTAGTACTCCGTCGTCCAGGCGGCCACGGCGTTGGTGACCAGAGTCAGGCACCACGCCTGTTCGGTCTGCTGTTCCAAGTGCCGCGCCCGGACGGTGCCCTCGTGGGCGTAGAGCAGGTCGCGTCTCAGCGCGTGCAGCGACTCGCCCTTGTTGAGCTGGCGGGAGATCCTGCGCCGGTAGGCGGGGTCGGCCAGGTAGCGGGCGGCGTCGATAGTGCGCCGTAACGCCCCGTACTCCTTGAGCGCGGCCGCGAGCGCGTTCTGCCGCCCCGAGGCGGACAGCTTGCCGACGAGCAGGGCCACCACCACTGGCGGTGCCGAGGACACCTTGTCCGGTACGAATCCCAGCTCAGAAGCCTACTCAGCCATATCCGCCCGATTTTCGGCGAGTACGACGGGGACCCCGTCTTCCTCAGTAGGCCGAACCCATTGCCCGGGATTGTGATCACCTTGGCTTCGTAGAGCAGGCGCAGTGTTGAGATACAGCTTCTCCGAGCTCTGCACGACGGGCTGTTGTCCTTCGGCGGTGCCAGGGTGCGTGCGAATCTCTGTGGGCCGGCCAGAGCAGAACGAGCGACTGCTAGCTGTCTTTGCCGAATACGCCCGGCAGGTTGCTCCAGCGCCGGCAGGGTTGTCTGCCTAGGCCCTCGGATTAGTCCAGCCGATCAGCGCGCCTGCCGGGCAGTTTGCTGGTCTGGCCGGGGTTAGCACTCGGGCGTCTGCCGCGAGCCAGCGGGGCGCAGCCAGCAGGTTGGCGCAGTTCCGGCGCAGGTGGTGCTGCTGGGATCGGCAGGGTGAGCGGCGAGCCGGTTTCGACGGTGATCTGTTTGCCGTGATGTGTGAGAAGCAGCGGGTCGCCGCTGAGCAGACGATAAGTCGCCTCCTGACCGGTTACCTCCACCGCGATCCGGCTGCCGCGAACGGCCATGCGGAACGCATAGCGGGACAACTGATCGGGCAGTCGTGGCGCGAAAGTGACGTCTCCACCTGTGTCCCGCATGCCACCGAAACCGGCTACCAGAGCCAGCCAGGCGCCGGCAAGCGCCGCGATGTGTACGCCGTTGCGCACATTGTCGTGCAGGTCGTGCAGGTCAGTGAGCGCGGTCTCTGCAAAGTAGTCGTAGGCTAACGCTAGGTCACCTACCTCCGATGCCATCACCGACTGGGTGCAAACCGACAGCGACGAGTCCCGGACGGTACGCGCCTCGTAGTAGGCCATGTTGCGGGCCTTCTGTTCGGGTGTGAACGCGTCGCCACGTAGGTGCATTGCCAGCACAAGGTCGGCCTGCTTAATGACCTGCTTGCGGTACAGGTCGAAGTACGGGAAGTGCAACAGGAGCGGATATCGCTCAGGCGGTGTGCCCTCGAAGTTCCATTCGTCGTGCTCGGTAAAGCGTTCGGACTGTGGATGTACTCCGAGCACCTCATCGTAGGGCACCACCATCTTTTCGGCCGCCTTGTGCCACCGTGCGATCTCCGTGTTATCCACATTTAGCCGTATCGCTATGTCGGGATGCCGCTGACACGCCGCGGCCGCGTCGAGCAGGTTCTGCTGCGCCATGAGGTTGGTGTAAACATTGTTGTCAACGATTGCGGTGTATTCGTCCGGACCGGTGACACCGTCTATGCGGAAGCCGCCATGTGGGTCGTGATGGCCCAGTGAGACCCACAACCGCGCGGTCTCGGTGAGCAGCTCCACGCCGTAGTCATGGTCAAATTCGGTATCGCCGGTAGCGGCCACATAGCGTGACACGGCGTTGGCGATGTCGGCACTGATATGGAACGCCGCCGTCCCTGCCGGCCAGTACGCGGAGCATTCGTCGCCGTCGATGGTCCGCCATGGGAACAACGCGCCATTTTGGCCCAGGAGTTGAGCGCGCTCACGAGCCTTGTCCAAGATGGAGTGTCGCCACTGCAATGCGTCTCGCGCGGCTTCGGGCATGGTGTAGGTCAGCACCGGGAGCACGAACGTCTCCTGGTCCCAGAAGGAGTGCCCGTCGTAGCCAGGACTGGTGAGTCCCTTCGCTGGAATAGGACGAGTCTCGCCACGTGCGCTGGCCTGCAGTACGTGGAACAGCGCGAAGCGGATCGCTTGTTGCAGCTCCTCGTCTCCATCGAGTTCGATGTCTGCCGAGTCCCAGAACTTGTCAAGGTAGGTTCGTTGCTCGGCGAGTAGTCCTTCCCAACCCGAGTGCATGGCGCCCGCCAGCGCGGCGTCCACCTGCGCCCGCAGCGCCGGTACCGAACGTTGACTGGACCATCCGTAGGCCAGGTACTTCGTGAGCTGAAGTTTGCCACCCTTGGGAACATCGGCGGCGACAGTAAGCCGCGCCAGGTCTCCTTCGGCGTGAACCGAGGTCCGCACTCCGTCCTCGGAGCGCAGCTCATGGTCCATCGCCGCCGCCATCCGTAAGCCCGATCGGGCTGTGTGGTGCACCAACACCGCCCAGTTGTCTTCGGCGGCGGCGAAGTCAGCCAACAGCGGTTGTTGTAGGTCGGCGCCCAACCGCGGGTCGATCAGCGTTAGGTTGGCGTTGCGGTCGCTGTCGATCGGTTCGTTCGCGAGTAGGTCCGACTGTGCAACGAGCTGCAGCGGCTCATCCAGCGGCTGTACCTCGTAGCGAATTGCGGCGACCGCACGCTGAGTAAATGAGACCAGACGTTCGGTCGTGATGCGGACGCGGCGGCCGGTCGGTGACGTCCAGTCGGTGCTACGACGCAAGGTACCGCTGCGGAAGTCCAGCACTCGTTCATGAGCCGTGGTGGTGCCGTAGCGGAGATCGACCGGCTCGTCGTCCACCAGTAGCCGGATAATTTTGCCGTCGGTGACGTTGACTGTCGTCTGACCGGCCTCGGGATAGCCGTAGCCACCTTCATCGTAGGGGATGGGCCGCGACTCGAAGAACCCGTTGAGGTAGGTCCCGGGCACCCCGCGGGGTTCGCCTTCCTCCAAGTTGCCCCGCATGCCCAAGTGGCCGTTGGAGAGCGCGAAGGTGGATTCAGTGCGCGCCAGCTCGTCGACATCGAGGCCCTGCCAGTGCAGCGCCCACGGAGCGACGCCGTAACCAGGCTTGGCGACACTTTGATGTTCGGTCATGCTTGTTCCTCCAGCAGCTGCGCAAGGTCGGAAACTACGATGTCGGCGCCATGGTCACGCAGCGCGGCGGCATGACCGGTGCCCTCGCCGTGCTCGTCGGTCTGCCGATCTACTCCGACCACATAACCGAAACGACCCGCCCGGCCTGCTTGCACGCCGGCGAGTGCGTCTTCGAACACCGCGGCCTGCTGTGGGGCAACTCCGAGTGCCGCTGCGCCGGCGAGAAAGGAATCGGGCGCGGGCTTACCGTTAAGCCCTTCGCGGGCAATGTAGATGCCGTCTATGCGCACTGTGACGTACTTGCCGAGCCCAGCGGCGGCTAGTACGACCTCGCCGTTGGCAGACGAGGTCACTACGGCTATAGCTAGACCGGCGTCCCGCGCCGCATGCAGATATCGCACGGAGCCCGCGTAGGGCACCACGCCGTCGGTGCTGATGACTTCGAGCAGCTTTTGGTTCTTCCGGTTACCGATTCCGTTGATCGTCTCTGAGTCCGGTGGGTCGTCGGGGGATCCCAGCGGGAGCGCGATCTGTCGTGATTCCAGGAACGCGCGTACGCCATCGGCGCGCAGCCGACCATCGACGTAGCGCGCGTAGTCGTCGTAGGTGAACTCAGCCGTCTGCGGACCCACGTGCTGTGCAAGCACCGCGTCGAAGGTCTCTTTCCAGGCAGCGCGATGCACACTCGCGGTACTGGTGAGAACGCCATCAAGGTCGAAGAGGCAGGCGGTAATGCCGCCCGGCAATCCCATCACGGCGACAGACGCTACCGGATGGTAAATATCGTTGTCGCGTCACTGGCATGTTACCCGTCTATTTCACACAGGTAAACGGGGGAACGGCGCGAGTAAGAGCTTTCGCTGCGGAATTTCACCGGCGGAATCGATGGGCATGGTTGCGGCCGGCGGCAGCGGCGGCAGTCACGCCTCCTGCAAGTGATGTGAAGCATGCCATGGGCCGATTGTGGAGTATGAACGCAATGGTCAGCAATCCGGCGATTCATCGTGTCGCTTCAGGTAAGAGCAGCGACAGGGGGCAGCAGACTCATATGTGATTAGTGTGAGATGGAGGGATGAAAGGCGACGCGCGCGGTGTTGTCGTCCACAACGGCATACCTACAACAGGGCGGTTATTTCATGGGCGCACGGATCTATGACGACGTCACGCAGTTGGTCGGCAACACGCCGCTGGTTCGACTGAATAAACTCGCTGCTGGTTCGGGCGCGACGGTAGCGGTGAAGCTGGAGTTCTATAACCCCGCCAATAGCGTGAAGGACCGAATCGGGGTAGCGATCGTCGATGCGGCGGAGCGCTCCGGCGCGCTCAAGCCCGGCGGCACGATCGTCGAGGGAACAAGCGGCAACACCGGCATCGCGCTGGCGATGGTGGGTGCGGCACGCGGATACAACGTCATCTTGACCATGCCAGAGACCATGAGCACTGAGCGTCGAGTGATGCTGCGTGCCTACGGTGCGCAGATCGTGCTGACGCCAGGACCGGACGGCATGCGCGGGGCGGTGGAGAAGGCGCAGGAGATCGTCGCCAACACACCGAACGCCATCTGCGCGCGGCAGTTCGCCAACGAGGCCAACCCCGAAATTCATCGCGTCACAACGGCGGAAGAGATCTGGACCGACACCGACGGAGAGGTCGACATCTTCGTCTCCGGTATCGGTACAGGCGGAACCATAACCGGGGTTGGCCAGGTGCTCAAGGACCGCAAGCCGTCGGTGCAGATTGTGGGCGTTGAGCCCCTAGACTCGCCGATCCTTACCGGGGGCAAGGCGGGCCCACACAAGATCCAAGGCATGGGCGCTAATTTCGTGCCCGACATTCTCGACACCAAGATCTACGACGAAATCATCGACGTCAGTATCTCCGATTCCGTCGCGGTTGCCCGCAAACTTGGCACCGCTGAGGGCATTCTGGGTGGTATCTCTTCCGGCGCGATCGTCTGGGCCGCGCTTGAGGTGGCGAAACGTCCCGAAAATGCCGGGAAGCTTATCGTCGCGGTGGTCTGCGACTTTGGCGAGCGATACATCTCCACCGTGCTCTACGAACACATCCGCGACTGACATGTGGCTCGTTTCTCGCCTGCGGGAAGACCTCGAGACCGCTCGCAACAACGATCCCGCCGCACCCAGCGGTCTCGAGGTTTTTCTCAGCTATGCCGGGGTGCACGCGATGTGGTCGCATCGATTGACGCATGCCTTGTGGAAGCGTCGCCTACGACTGCCTGCCCGGCTCATCTCCCAATTCACCAGGTTTCTTACCGGTGTCGAGATTCATCCGGGTGCTGTTATCGGGCGACGGTTCTTTATCGATCACGCTATGGGCGTCGTTATCGGAGAAACCACGGAGATCGGCGATGACGTCATGCTCTACCACGGAGTCACGCTAGGGGGCGCAAGTCTGGGGGGCCGGAGCACAGCGAACACGAAACGGCATCCGACGATTGAGAACGGCGTTACTATCGGTGCCGGTGCGAAGATTCTGGGGCCGGTGCGTATCGGCGCCGGGTGCGCTATCGGCGCCAATGCGGTCGTTGTCAAGGATGCACCGCAGGATTCCTTCTTAGTAGGCGTGCCAGCAGTGATCAGACCCCGATCCGAGAAACAGCACCAATTCGCTGTCGACCCGGCCGAATGGATCGACCCCGCGATCTACATTTGATCGGCTTCGAAGGTGTCAAGCATCCGCTTCGGTGCTGTGAGCTGCCACGAATCCGTTCGGAGCCAGTAGTGCCTCCTTCTCTTCGAGGCTGTCGTCTTCGACAAACCCGTGACAGCTCCCGGACCTGTCCGTAAGGACGGATGGAGCTACAACAGCATAACGCTGTATATGTAGTAACATGTGCTACATGACAGCTGTCGCTGAGCATGGTCGCTCGAACGTAGGGATGCGGGAGCTCTCCCAGCGGACCGCGCGAGTTCTGGCGCGGGTCCGTGCCGGTGAAACGGTGGAGATCACCGATCGAGGCAAGACGGTGGCACGAATTGTGCCGGCCACGAGCGACCGTTACGAGCAGTTAGTGGCGGCGGGAATAGTCCGACAGGCTAAACGACCATTTGATCCGAAGCACCTTCCGGAGCCTGCGGCGAACCCGACCGGCCGAGCTTCGGAGGAATGGCTCGCCGACTTACGTGGCGAGCGTTGATGCCAACACGTATTTACGTCGACACGTCGGCGGTAGCTAAGTTCTTCCTCGCCGAAAAGGAGACACCGGATTTACGCCAGTGGTTCTCCGGGCAGCCAGAGCCACATCTGGTGTCGTCCGCGCTGCTGGGTGTGGAGCTGATTCGACTGCTTGATCTGGTCAACCCGGCGGTGGTGAAGGCTGCGGAGTCGTTTCTCGCAGCAGATGTCGATATCGTCGAGATCACGCCCCCGATACTCGAAGACGCTACCCGCCTACCACCGCGGCGGTTGCGCACGCTTGACGCGATCCATTTAGCGACGGCACTGGATTTCGGAGACGTTCTAGACGTCATCCTCACCTACGACAGGCTGTTGGCTGAGGCAGCTCGCGCGGCAGGCATGGAGATAGTCAGCCCGGGTGCGACCTGCTGACGTTGAGAAAACGCGACTGAGCTTGCTCCGCCGGGTAACTCAAATAAGAAGTCGCTCTAAATCCTACTGCGGTAGGTACATCCTGAGGTAGGATTGCCCCATGAAGGTCGACAAGATGAGCATTTCGTTGGTGGATGACTTAGGGGACGCCGTGCGGAGCGCTGCTCGTAAATCTGGGGTGGGGCTATCGACGTGGCTAGCGCAGGCCGCAGCGGCAAAGCTCCGTGCCGAGGCGTTGAGTGAATTTTTGGATGATTGGGAACGTGTTCACGGACCGCTTACTCCCACCGAACTTGCGCGAGCCGAATACGAACTAGGTCTATATGCAGAGCATGAGAACAAGGCCGCATGAGCGCTCTCATCCTCGACGCGGGCGCTTTTGTAGCCGTTGATCGTCACGACCGGGGGATGCTAGCCAAGCTTCGTGCCGCACAGCAGCATGGCGTGGAGTTGCGGAGTAACGCTGTGGTCGTGGCTCAGGTGTGGCGAGAAAGTGGCGGTCGTCAAGCTAACTTAGCTCGGCTGCTGCGTGGCATGGACGTTTGCACGGTGGACGAAAAACGGGGCCGTCAAGCGGGGGTTCTTATCGGCAAAGCGGGTACCAGTGATCCGATCGACGCCACGCTGGTCTTGATCGCCCGGTCGGGAGACCGCATTGTGACAAGTGATCCTGGTGACATTAGCCACCTCCTAACCACGGCGGGGATTCACGCCGTGGTTTCGACGTGCTGAGTGGCAGTCGCCTCGCAGCGACAATGAGATCCCCCGGATGATATTGCCGCCAATAATGTCCTCTGTATGCTCGAGTCGCGCCGTTGAACGGCGGTCCGCCACGGGCCTAGACCTCCATCGCGGCGTCGAGGGCGCGTAACACTCGCTTCTCCGAGATCGGGTACTTCGTTCCCAGGGTTTGTGCGAAGTAGCTCACACGTAACTCCTCTAACATCCACCGCACCTCGTCAAGCCGCGATGCGGCTTCGGGTGAAGCGGTAGCTCGAGCGTTGCGATAGGTGGCTTCGAGCTGATGGAGCTGCACCATGAGCTCGTCATCGCGGTACGGAGCATCGGTGAGTTTCTGCAACCGATGCCGGGCGGCCCTCAGGTAACGCGCCAGGTCGGGCAGACGCGCCAGCCCGGTTTCGGTGACGAAACCGCGGTAATACAACCGGTCTCGTTGCGCCCGAATGTCATCGAGCGCCGCGCTCAGGCTGGCGTGTGGTTGCGTGCGGAGCTCGGATTCCAGCTCACTCGCAGCAGTCAGCACCGCGACGACGGCGTGCACCACCCGTTTCAGTGCATCAGGCAAGCCCGTCCGAATCTGGTCACAGAGCTCGACGAAGTCCGACTCGTTCCATACCGGTGCAAGTGTCGCGGCCATCAGCACATCGACGGCGCCGCTTGCGCAGTCCTCCAGCAAGTCTTGAGCGCCGCGGTGCGGGCCGCTGCTCAGTAGCAGCTTCTCGCGGAGCCCCAGCTGGTCTGCAACCGGCTTGGTGGGAGCCGGCACCACAAGGCGGAGCAGCCGACGCGTCCCCGCCCACATCGCTTTCCGTTGCTCGGTTTCGGAGCGTAAAACTTCGATCGCGACACTGTCACCGTTATCGATCAGAGCCGGAAAGCCCGTGAGACGAAACCCGGCTCGATCGTGTTCGACCCGCTGCGGCAGCTCTCCGAAGTCCCAGCTACGCAACTCCGATCGCTCGACGCCGGCGGTATTAGCCAGCGTCGTAGCCAGCACCTCACTCACCCGGTCGTGTAGTCGGAGCCGAAGCTCTGCGAGGTCTTTGCCTTCGGCCAGTACTCCACCGCCATCGCCACACACGCGGAACGTGGTACGAAGGTGGCTCGGCAGGCTATCGAGATCCCAAGCATCCTCGCCGATAGCTGTCCCGCTCATGGCGGACAGCTCAGCGGCGATCTCCCTAAGCACTGCACCGGGTTCGTCGGGCAGTTTATCCAGCAGCGTCGACACGTAGCCGGGGATTGGAACAAAGCCGCGTCGAATCGGTTTCGGTAACGATCGCAGCAAGGTCGTGATGATTTCGTGCCGCAGTCCCGGCACTTGCCATGCGAGCCCGTCGCTGCGTAGCTCACCGAGCGCGGCCAAGGGCACGTCGACGGTGACGCCGTCATCGGCATCTCCGGGGGAGAAGACGTAGGACATTGGCACGTTTGTTCCGCTGGAAGTGGACCACACCAAAGGAAAGTCGTCGGGGTCGACGTCGGCTTTCGGATCACGTACCAACTCTGGGTCGAACGTGAGGAGCTCGGGCTCAGTCCGGCGCACCCGCTTCCACCAGCTGTCGAAGTGGCGGCCCGATACTACGTCGACGCCGATACGCTGGTCGTAGAAATCGAACAGCACGTCCTCGCCGGCTGCCAGGCCGCGGCGCCGGCTTCGTTCCTCCAGCTCCTCGACCTCTGCTAGTAGCCGCCTGTTGGCGTGAAAGAACTCGTGTCGAGTGGACCAGTCGCCTTCTACTAGTGCGTGCCGGATGAACAGTTCTCGAGCCAACGGCGCATCCACCGTGGCGTAGTTGACGGGGCGTTGTGTCACGATGGGCAGCCCGTACAGCGTCACCCGCTCGTAGCCCATCACCGCGGCCCGCTTACTACTCCAATGCGGCTCGCTGTACTGCCGTTTGACCAGGTGGCCAGCCAGAGGCTCGATCCATTCTGGTTCGATGGACGCCGCGGACCGCGCCCATAACCGGGAGGTCTCCATCAATTGAGCGGCCATGATCCATGTGGGTGGCTTTTTCGATAGCGAGGAGCCGCGCGGCAACGCGAATCGGGCGCCGCGTGCGCCTTGATATTCACGTTTCTGGCTGTCGTACCGGCCGACGTGGGACAGCAACCCGGCCAGTACTGCACGGTGGATCTGCTGTGGTCCAGCTGCTTCGTCGTTCAGCGTCAAACCGAGTTCTGTGGCGATGTGGCGTAGCTGGGCGAACACGTCCTCCCATTCGCGCACCCTTAGGTAGTGCAGAAACTCGGTTTTGCAGAGCTTGCGAAACCGGCTTGACGACAGCTGTCGTCGCGACTGCGAAAGATGGTTCCACAGGTTGAGGTAGGCGATGAGCTCTGAGTGAGGGTCGGCGAACCGGGCGTGGTGCGCGGCAGCGGCCTGCTGATGTTCGACCGGCTGTTCCCGGGGGTCTTGAATGGACATTCCCGCCACGACAATGAGCACCTCTCGCACGCAGTCGTGCTGCTGTGCCGCAAGTATCATTCGGCCGAACCGAGGATCGACCGGCAGCCGCGCCAGGCGACGCCCGATGTCGGTGAGGCTCCTGTCGTGGGGATCTTCCAGTGCGCCCAGCTCCGTCAACAGCGCGATACCGGTGGCGACGGCTCGGCGATCTGGCGAGTCCAGAAAAGGAAACGCCGCAATATCTCCCAAGCCGAACGCGATCATGCGCAGGATCACCGACGCCAAGTTGGTGCGGACGATCTCGGGATCGGTGAAGGCAGCCCGTTTCTCGAAGTCGGCCGCGGAGTACAACCGGATGCAGATACCGTCGGCGACCCGGCCGCACCGGCCGGCTCGTTGGTTCGCCGATGCCTGCGAGATCGGTTCGATGGGTAGCCGTTGCACCTTTGTGCGGTTGCTGAATCGTGAGATTCGGGCCGTCCCCGCATCGATGACGTACCGAACTCCCGGCACCGTCAGCGATGTTTCCGCCACGTTGGTCGCTAGCACGATCCGGCGTTTGGAGTGCTCCCTGAAGACGCGGTGCTGATCGCTCACCGAGAGTCGCGCAAACAACGGAACCACGTCGGTGGCGGCAAGGTTCATCGTGGCAAGAGCGTCGGCTGTGTCGCGAATTTCACGCTCTCCGCTGAGGAACACGAGGATGTCACCGGGGCCTTCGGCCGTCAGTTCGTTCACCGCGTCGCAGATGCCTTGCGCCTGGTCGCGGTCGATTTGCTCGTCCGGATCGGTCAGCGGCCGGTACCGCAGCTCGACCGGATAGGTACGCCCAGACACTTCTAACACTGGAGCGCCGCCGAAATGGCGGGAGAACTTCTCCGAGTCGATGGTGGCGGAGGTGATGATCAATTTCAGATCAGGTCGCTGGGGGAGAAGTCGTTTCAGGTAACCGAGCAGAAAATCGATATTGAGGCTGCGTTCGTGCGCCTCGTCGATGATGATCGTGTCGTAGGCGTACAGCGACCGGTCTCGACCAGTCTCGGCCAGCAGGATGCCGTCGGTCATCACTTTGATGAGCGTTTCGTCACTAATCGTGTCGCTGTGCCGTACGACGTACCCGACTTGCTCACCCAGCTTCACCTGAAGCTCGGCGGCGATGCGTTCGGCCACCGTTGCGGCCGCGAGACGCCGGGGCTGAGTGTGTCCGATCCGACCCCGGATGCCGCGACCCAGTCCGGCGCAGATCTTGGGTAGCTGGGTGGTTTTTCCGGATCCGGTCTCACCCGCGACGATCACTACCTGATGCGTATTGATCGCGTGCGCGATTTCATCCTTCCGCGCGCTTACCGGCAACTCTGCCGGATAGTCGATCGGGTTCAACGCCGCTAAAGCTTCGCGTCGAAGACCGGAGCGTTGTGCGGCGGTGTCGAGCTCGGCGCCGAGTCCGCGAAGCAGAACGGCTTGTTTGGCCTGATCGCTCTGGCGTCCAGCCGCGTCGAGACGACGACGAAGTCTACGTTCGTCGCGCAGCGACAGCTCAGGCAGTCGGATCGTGAGATCGGCAAGTGATGGAGTCACGGGGGATTTCTGTGGGATGAAGTAATCCACGGTTGGACCGGATGGGGTCGGACACCTTTAGTCCAACGCTGCTTGCTAGTTGTTCGACGAGCAATAGCATACCCGGCGTCGAGGAGGCGCGGTCGATATCGGGATGGGTGGCCACCGCTGAGGAAGCGCCGCCGAAATGACGGATAATTTCAAATGCACCAAGCGTCTGGTGGTTGATAGCTTTGTTTCATGACGCGGAGTCCGGTGGCCCGAGCCATGATCGTCTTACCCACAACATGGACTCGTCCGATTGAACAGCTTTCCTACTCTGGAGGCGAGCAGTGGGAGCGACCCCCTTCGGAGATCCACGTTCCTGACCCATTACCAGCTGGTAGCCCGCCGCTGATCTGTGTGTTGGGTTCCAGTGGTTTCAAGGGGAGTTGGCAGGCCGGAGTGTGTGAGGTTCTGGAACAACTGGCTAACCCCGTGCGCTGGGATGTAGCCTCTGGTGGCACGATCCCGGGGCTGGCTTGCGCTGCTGGCATCAATCAACGTTGGCGGCGAATCATGAACGCTGGAGCCCCAAGTCATAAGGTTTTGCACCGAGTTCCTGGTTTACGGTGGTTTGAGCGCAAGAATCTCGATCTTGCGGGTATCTACGACCTTAGCGAGATCGAGAAATGGCTGGGGGCGTGGCTGGCGTGGGCCGGCGTCACCACATTTCGCGACCTGCGGTATCAACCTGGCGAGCCACGGCCAGCTGGTGTAACACACCGCGCCGGTATCAGCGTTATCATGTGGCGGACGAGGTTGTCGTTTCCGAGCAGGTGTACTCAGGAACAACTCCGCGATCCATCGTTTATTCATCAGGCATTTCGTTGGGCTTTCTTTGGGCGTCAATTCCCTTTCAAACAGTTTCGCCAGGTGTGGGTGCCAGACACCGTCGGGGAGCACTTACCATGGTTAGCCGACGAGATTGATGACCATAGCCCAGCTTGGTGGGCGCGGGTCTCGATGAGCCAATGGCCGGCGTGCCTTTCTACAGTCCTACAAGATCCGGAAACGCTTCAGCTTATTTTCCTTACCGATGGCGGACATATCGATAACCAGCCCAGCCTATTCAACGATGGAAAGCCGGTATCGTTACCGCTTATTAATCCTCGTTTGGCGCAAAATCGACGCCAGTTGAGTAGTTATCAACAAGAACGTGATACGCGACGGATGCCATATGGTCGTACGGTCCGTTTTGAAGTCACCGCTCAGACTCGATGGAGCGCGTTACAGGGACATCACCTCACATGGGCTGACCGGGATGCCATGTGGTTGTGCGGTATACAGCAAGGTCGGGAGCGTCTCCCTTACGAGCTGGAAGAATTGATGTCCGGTTACTCAAACTCACACGAAGGTGGGCAGAAACGCGGGCAGCAATCGCTTATCGAAGTCCCCGTATTTCACGGTTTTCAAGCCATTGCGGCCGCTAGAAGACCCGGCACGAAAAACGTTTTCGGTCTCCGCAGCTAGCGTCTACGATTTGCAGTGGGCGAGTCGTCAGGCATTTATGACTTATCAGGCCTTGACCGTGGCGTTGCGATGGCGGGAGGACATGACCGCGTGAATATTGGTTTCTGCCCAGTCCGCGATCGCCCGGATCGGGGTGTGGAGGGACTGGCCCAGTGAGGTCAATGTGTATTCGACCCGCGGTGGCACCTCGGCATAGACATGCCGAGTCAACAGGCCGTCGCGCTCCATCGCGCGTAGCGTCTGAGTAAGAACTTTTGGGGTGACGCCACCGATCATGTCCCGCAATTGAGTGAACCGGCGCGATCCGTCGAGCAGACTCAGCACGACCAGCACCGACCACTTGTCGCCGATACGGTCGAGCAGCGTCCGGACGGGGCAGTTCGGGTTGAAGGCGTCTCCGGTCCACATAGTTTCCTAAGGGTATCAATAGTACGTTGAAGTAACCAGTACCCGATGGATAGTGTCGCTTCACAAGGACGTTCCCAGGAGGTTCTCGCTATGAAAATTGTGTTGTTCGGTGCCACCGGAATGCTCGGAAGCCGGGTAGCCGCGGAGGCCCGCGGGCGCGGTCATGAGGTCACCGGCGTCACCCGGAGTGGGAACGAGGACACCAGACCCGCGGACGCGGCCGACGCCGCTACAGTGGCCACATTCGCAGCCGGCCACGACGCGGTGGTGCTGGCGATCTCCCCGCAGGACGACGGCTCCGAGCCGACTGGCTTGCTGTTAGCCGCCGGACGCGCGGTGCTTGACGGGCTACGCAAGGCGAGTGTTCGACGACTGATCGTGGTCGGCGGTGCGGGCAGTCTCGAGGTTGCCCCCGGCCTTCGGCTCGTAGACACCCCCGATTTTCCCGACATCCACAGGCGAAATGCGCTCGCCCAGACCGGCCTGTTCGACTTCATCAGAGCGCAGGCTGATGACCTCGACTGGACCTACATCTCTCCGGCCATGATCATCGAACCGGGGGAGCGCACCGGGCGGTTCCGGCTGGGCGACGACCAACTTCTCACCGACGCAGCGGGCCACAGTCAGATCTCCGCCGAGGACTATGCGGTGGCTCTCATCGACGAGCTGGAGAAAGGTACGGCACTGCGGCGCCGCATCACTGTCGCCTACTGACTCGCGACGCGGCAGGCACCTCGGGCGGCTGTCGCCGCACGTTCGTGCGATCCATCCAGTTTCACAGATCGTTACCGGCGTAGGAGAGGTTGAAACTTTTGTCGGTGAGCGGGAAGTCGGGGACGATCGTGTCCGCCAGCGCTACCGGCAAAGCCGGCCAGTTGAAAAAGGACCGATCTACGACCTTGACCCGCGTGAGGATGCCGCTGGCTCCCAGCTCGACGCGGTGGGTAATCGTGCCACGCCAGCCTTCCACTATCTCGACGCCAGAAACAGTTTCGGAGCTTCGCTGCGATGTGGCCCGGTCGCCGACCGTTCCAGGTGACAACTCCGGAAGCAAGCGGCGGAGGATAGCCGTGGAGGCCACGATCTCCGCAATACGGATCACAAGCGGGCAAGGACGTCACCATCGGTGTGGGTCGCGACACGCAACGCGTCACCGAGGTCGGTGAACGCATGGTCAGCTCGCGCGTCCCCGGAAAGACCGCTGGCACGAGCGACGTAGCCGACGTCGTTGCACAGCGCGCCGATATCGGCGACGTGGTTGTGCAGACGCTCCAGTTCCAGCAGCGCTGCCCCATCCGATGTGCCTCATGCGGGACGGCGTAGGCGAAGGCGTCTTAGACCGCAAGGCTGTAGGCGAGGGAGTGCCCGATGGCCGTGTCGCCGCTGATTCGTTCCGCCAACGCAAACGCGCTCGCCGGCGGAGCGCTGTTCGAACAGCTTTTCTATTCCTTTGTGGACATACCAGAGGCGGGCCTTGAGTTTTCTTTCCCGAGCGTGCATCGCTCGGCCTGCATATGGTTCCAGCCGTCGCGCACTAGGGTCACCCAGAGGACCGTAGTGCAGGGGATAAGAGTGGCGTTCACGGCAGTATCTATCGATGTCGGATTTTTATGTACGTCCGATGACCTGCTGGATCTTCGAAGCGGCGTCAGCTGCCGCGTTGAGATCTTTAGTGTTTACCGCGGTTCGGAGTTGGTCCAGGTGGGCCTCTATGGTCTTGCGCCTGCCGGTTGAGTCATCGACTTCGTGCGCCACTCGGTTCCAGATGGTTTCGAGTATGGCCACGTCACCAGTCACGGCGGCCTTGTCGCCGGCGCCCTTGTCGACGATAAGTTGCCGGGTCCAAAGCTCGAAGCGAGCTAGATCGACATTGGCGACAGACCGGTACTGAAGTTGAATTTCCAGGCCGGCTCGGTCCACATCGAGGGCGGCCTGGCTGACGTTGGCGGCCTTGCGGACACCAACGGCTGTCTTGAGGGCGTTGAGTGCGTCGCTCATCTGCTGGTCGAGCAGTGCGGGCACGTCATCTTTCCGGTAGCTGCCCCAGGTGCTGACCAAGGCCCCGACGGTGGCCGAGATCTTGTTCCAGTCCTGGAATCGGGCCATATTGACGATGTCGTCGGCGCCGGTAGACAAGCTTGAGAGCTCATCGGGTACCGCCTCTGACCGCGCGTCCACGGGTACTGCGACGGCGGCGGTGTAGAGCTCATCTTCAGATGCGACTCGTGCTCGAAATTCTCCGTAGCCGGGGGCGAAGGTCTTGTCCTCGATGGTGCCGTCCATGAGTTTCTCCTCGATCAGGATCGCTCCCTCGACGGGACCTCGTGGTCCGCCAACGGCGTCGGTGACGGATTTGACAGTGACCTCTTCGAATACGAAGCCAGGAATGTTCTCGGGCCGGTAGACGTCGCCCACCTTGGGTTTAGCGGGCATGATCATCCCGGGAGGGCCGTCTTTGCCGGCAAGCCAGGTGCCGTCGTGATCGGCGATGACACCTTTTTCGTAGTTGTCAACATTCTCGCCGAAGTACCAGACAGATCCGTCGTCGGCCTGTGCGTAGTAGTCGACTGCGACTTCCAGGACACGGCCGTTCTTATATGCAACAAACTGGGAGACCCGGTTCTCGATCTGCTTGCCTTTCCATGTGATGGTTTTGGTCTGGGGCAGCAGGGTGACTTCGAAGCGCAGTCGATCGCCGGCTTCCTCGCCGAGCTGGATGACCTGGTTGAGCTTGCTGATCGGGAACAGCGGGTTGGTAATCGAGGTGGGGTTGGAGAACGAGGGCTCTGCACGATCCACCCGGGCGCTTTCCGGGGCGAGTTTGACGTGGGCCTCGTTCACAGTCTTGGATTCGCCGCACCCGCTTAGTAGGAGCGCGGCAACCAGTCCGAGGCCGAGCATTGTGGTGGTAGTGCGCCGCGTCAGACTTGGATCCCCCCGCCTGGTCTTAGGTTGGTGCTTCATGATGTTTCCTCTAGTCCTGGGTAATCGGAGCAGGCCAATGTCGGATGCAGCTCACCATGGCAGCCCGAACCTGAATGCACGTTGAGAGGAATGCATGCTTCCTGAGAACTTTGTCTTCCTTGCCGCCGCGCTCAATCTGATCGGTGGCAGTGGTTACATTGTCGCCACGCTACGGGGGCAGGCTAAGCCGCATCGCGTGACCTGGGTTATATGGACGATCGCGGCATTCATTGCGTTCGCGGCTGAGATTTCCGACGGCGTTGGTATCGCAGCTTTGATGACCTTTGTAACCGGTTTTGGTCCAGCTGTAGTTGTAGCGGTCTCGTTCATCAGCCCTCATGCTTCATGGCGCATCAGCCGGTTCGATATTATCTGCGGCGGGCTTGCGCTGGGCGGGCTGGGTTTATGGGTGCTCACGCATACCAGCGCATTCGCGATGGTCTTCGCTATAGCCGCGGCTTTTATAGCCAGCATACCAACGCTGCTAAAAGCGTATAGCTATCCGGAGACCGAGAACAGTAGCGCATTTTGGCTTGGCGCTTCGTGCGCGGGAGTGACAATGCTGACATTGGATCACTGGAATCTTTCCCACAGCGGGTTTCCGGTATATGTAGCAGTCATCGACCTGGTGCTCGCCTCGCTGATCAGCTTCAAGCTTGGCACTCTGCTGAGCCGTGGAGGTCAGCCCCGGCCTGTGACGGCAGCTGTGCCAGGCTTACCCACCCGTCAGGAACGCACGTAGCACCGGATGAGCCCCGGAGGCCACTTCCCCCGCCGCGTCCCGCTCTCGGTGTCGGTGTCCTTGCGGCACTACCGCCAGGTTTGCTCGGGCCATGCTCGTTCCACGCAGCCAAGAAATTCCGCCCTACATAATGTAGGGCGGGTTATCGTGGTCGCCATCTCGGTTGGTGCCAGGTCAATCCATGGCAGGATTGCACGCAAACGAGCGGGGGGATCGAGTCGGCATGGCGATAACAACGACAACTCTCAACCGTGACATCCAACTTCGTTCTTGACAGGGTCGGAATGCGTTCCATCGTCGTGAAGATCGGTTCTAGTTCGGTAACCCGTGCTACGGGCCCTGATCCTGTACTGCTCACCTCCGCGCTCGATGCCGCGATCAGTGCGCGCTCGATCGGGTGGAATGTCGCCCTCATTTCTTCTGGAGCAGTGTCGTCGGGGAGCGTGTATCTGTCCCGAACCCTCCGACTCAGACCCTCAAAACGGCTAGCCGCCGCTGTGGGCCAGCCGTTTCTTATGGACATCTATCGGTCAGTGTCGGAAATATCTGGGTCGCACGTCTGTCAGATACTCATCTCCGAAAGTGACCTCCACTCGCCAGCCGCGATGTCAGCACTTGCGTCCCTCCTTGACGAGTGCGCGCGAGCGGGGGTGGTTCCAATCCTCAACGGTAACGACGTCACTGACATGTTCGGCTCGGACAACGACGCTGTGGCGACGGGCATCGCGGTCGCCAGCGGCGCCGACAAGCTCTTACTGCTCACCGATGTTCCCGGCGTCTATCGCGGGCACCCTGAAGAATCCGATCTGTTGACCGATCTGCCTGCCGATGGCCTGGGAAGCATTCAGATATCGAAAACCGGAACGGGACGCGGGGGCATGGGCTCCAAACTGCGCGCCGCGGAACTGGCCGCGTACAACGGGATAGAGACACATATCGCCGATGCGCGGACCTCCGACGTGATCACTCGATGCGTCAAAGGAGAGCGAATCGGGACCAGAATCTCCGCGGCCAGAACACGGTTTGCCGCGAACGATCGGTGGATCGCAGGCATAGCTGTGAGCCATGGCGCTCTCGTCATCAACCGACAGGCGGAGGACAGTGTCCGCGCGGGTTCCAGTCTCTTCGCGTCCGGCATCAAGAAAGTGCACGGTGAGTTCAGGGCAGGCGATGTTGTGAGTATCGTGAGCCCCTCGGGAAAACTCATCGCCCGCGGCGCATGCCGAGTCTCCGCTGCGCTCCTCATGCTTGTTCGGGCGATGCGGACCCAAGAAATTGCCGTGGTTCTGACTGAGGCGCTGTGGCAATTTCATGTCAGCGGTTTGCCTGATGGGGCGCGGGAAGATTCGAAGCGCCCAGTAAACGAGATCGAGTCGCGTCCACAGGTTAGTCGTGCACTTGCCATAATTCGTGGGCAGGGCTATGAACGAACCCGGCAGCTGGCCCTTGAGATTATCGGTCTGTTCCCGAGCGCAACAGCGGGCGCTATGTTCGATCCAAAGATCGGAGACGGTACCGATTATCTGCGAGAGCAGTACAGCAAGCTGTCAAGTGACCTTAGTTTTGTCGATCGCAAACAGCTAGTTGTCTTCTAGAGCTGATTTACTAACCCAGTATCCCTTCACGAAAGAGACACGTATGGCCGCCAAAAAGGATCAACCACAGAAGGCTCAAATCACTTTCGGCAAGTTCGACAATGTCGATATGCGGGTTGCGCGGGTTGTCTCTGCCCCCCTTGCGGAAGGGACCACATCGCCTTGCCGGGTTATCACCCTGGACGTGGGCCACTTGGGGGAGCGCACGTCAGTCGGGCAGTATGCTTTGTTGCCCGAGGATGATCTCATTGGGAAACACGTGGTCGTTTGCGCTAACCTCGGCTCGCGGGAGATGGGCTCTTACCGTTCCGAAGCTCTGATTCTTGGCGCCCCCCATCCAGATGGACCAGCCGACCAGGCGCAAGCAACGCCACTGTTCGTTTCCGAGAAGACCAGTCCAGGAGACCAGATTTTCTAGAACCGTACGGTTCGCATGCCCGGAAATGTACATCGGTTCCCACAGCAGAACAGGTGTCGCTGGAGTAAATGAGCCAGCCTCCTATTCGGTTGGTCGCCGCGATTGTTCTCAACGCTTCCCCTTTTGGTTCTCCGAGAGTTGGTCGGCGATCCGCTGGGCGCCGAATAGCTTGGCGAGCTGGGCACTGGTTCGGGGAGCGAACAGCCCCAACGCGGCCATGGGCTTGGTGAGGGGGTCCATGACGTCGATCTCGGCCTTATTGCCCGCGATAGCCCGCACCACCGCCGCCGCGACGTCCTCCGGCGAGCGAGCCCTGACTCCGATCGGCAGCGTTCCGCCGCCGTCGTGGAACATGCCGGCACCGGCGATGGGGCCGGGGTAGACACAACTCACCCCTACCCCGTGTGGGCCCCAGTCGGCGCGCAACGCCAGGGAAAATCCACGCAGGCCAAACTTGGTCGCGTGGTATAGCGAGGTGATCGGCAGAGTGATCTTGCCGGCCAACGATGATATGAACACCACATGCCCCTCGCCGCGGGCCAGCATCCGGTCTCCGATCGCCCTGGCCAGCACGATCGGAGACCGAAGGTTCACATCGAGCACCCGGTCGATCTGCTCGATCGTGTATTCCTCCAGCCGCCCGGTGCCGGGTAGACCAGCGTTGGCCACCAGCACATCAACCTCAGCGCACTCACGCGCAACCCGATCGACGTCCGCCGGATCAGACAAATCGGCGAGCAGCGCCTGGCCGTTCACCTCAGCGGCCAAGGGCTCGAGCATCTCTGCTCGACGCCCGGTGAGGATCAACGTGCAGCCCTCAGCCCGAAGCCGCCGCGCAATCGCCTGCCCGAGGCCGCCGGTCGCGCCTGTGAGCAGAACTGACTTCCCGTGAAGTTTCTTGCCGCGGTCCATGTCCACCTACCGATCCTGATCGAAACCCGTGGTGTTTCTTCCACGTCGGGCAACTCCTGCCCGTCGGACCATGATCCCGACAGGCTCTATCCTCAGCTGCCCGAGAGGTGCTTAGCAATTCCTTGGAGGGAATGGTCAATCGCGGCAACGTCGAGTACAACTGGCAGGGTGGACGGCAACGGCTTCGTCGAGACCCTGCGCCAGCTCCGCGCTCGGCGCAAACTCAGTCAACTCGAACTCGCGGCGCTCGCCGGGACCACCCAGCGTCACATCAGCTTCATCGAAAGTGGCCGTTCGATGCCTGGTCGGGGCATGGTGGTCCGCCTCGCCGAATCCCTCGATCTGCCCTTGCGGGACCGCAACGATCTGCTTCTTGCCGGCGGCTATGCCCCCGGCTATCCAGAAACTAGCCTGCAAGATCCCAAGTTGGGTCTCATGCTTGGCGCCCTGCAGCACGTCCTTGACGGCCACCTTCCCTATCCAGCGATTGTTATCAACAGAGTCGGTACCTTAATAGCCGCGAATCAGGCATTCGACGTGCTCACCGACGGCGTCTTGCCCGAGTTGTTGGAACCGCCGATCAACGTGTACCGACTGGCGCTGCATCCGCTGGGAATGGCGTCTCGGGTTCGCAACCTGGCTGGGCTAGTTCGCCACGTCCGCGCTGGGCTGCGCCAGGAGTCGCTGCGGAATCCGACTCCGGAGCTCGAGTCGCTACTCGAAGAGCTCAACGGATACGTATCGGCTCCTGGTCCAGAGACAGTGCCCGACGACCTCGGATTCGCCGTTCCGTTGCTGCTCGACTCACCATTCGGCACGCTCCAGCTGATCACCACGATCGCTACATTCGCTACCGCTCTCGACGTCACTGTCGCCGAGCTGAAACTCGAAGCCTTCCTTCCCGCCGACGCCAAGACCGCGTCCGTGCTTGCCGGGCTGTATCCGCAGCGCCAGCCGGAGCCTACGAGTGGGTCGTGAAGCCAAGCCTCATACGTGTCGAATGGATCCTTAAGCACCCTAACTATTCAGCTGCCGCACGATCGGCGCGGGGTGGATCCCGTGGGTCAGATTTCGCGGATAACTCGGGCGGGATTGCCTACAGCGACCACGTTGGCGGGCAGGTCGCGTGTGACGACGGCCCCGGCGCCGACCACTGCGTTCTCGCCGATCGTCACACCGGGGCAGACGATGACGCCACCGCCCAGCCAGACGTTGTCACCGATGGCGATCGGTTGTGCGGCCTCCCACTTGGCGCGCCGCAACTCCGGTTCGATGGGGTGCGTGGGGGTCAGGAGCTGCGCGTTAGGGCCGATCTGTACATCGGAGCCAATGGAGATTTTTGCAACGTCGAGAAGCACGGCACCGTAGTTGATGAACGTTCCGGTCCCGATGCTGATCTGGTAGCCGAAGTCCACTCGTAACGGGGGACGCACCTCCACATCCTTGCCTATCTCACCCAGCAGTTCGACCAGCACCTTGTGTCGTTTCGCCGGGTTGGCCGCACTGGAGGCGTTGAAGCGCTCGCTCAACTGCGCGGCACGTAGAGCCTCGGCAGCGAGTTCGGGATCGGCAGCCACGTAGAGCTCGCCGGCGAGCATGCGCTCCTTCTGTGTAACCACGAGGTTTCCTATCGATGGTGTAGTAGCTTGCTTGGGATTGCGGCAAAGCATAAGGATCATGGCATTGCGGCTGTTCCGCAGTGGCAGAGAACTGTCATTGGTTTAATGACGAACGATATCGGTGGGGGACCCACCTCTGGTCTTTGCTTAGAGCGCGCGGTACATGACATGGAGGCCCACATGGCCCAGCGTCGGATGTGCGAAGGCGCCGGGAACTGTTCCGACTACATTGAAGCCGAATCGCTGGTAGAGTTCGACGGCTGAGTGGTTCGATTCAACCACGGCGTTGAATTGCATTCCCGCGTATTCGTGCTCGCGGGCCCAGCCCAGCGCGAATCGACACAACGCGGTGCCCACACCTTGCCTTTGGGTATTGGGGTCGCGCCTGCGCGGCGGTCATGAACGGGTCGAACGGAAATGTCTCTGTCGCTTGTACGGCGCTTCGCACGATCGGCCACACCTGAGGCCAGTCAGCCTCAACAAAATCCCGAATGTGCATAGCCCGCACGTTAGCGGACGGAACTGCAATTGGCCCGGAATCTTTATGACTTATCTTGTTATACTAGCTCGAAACTAGGTCTCAGGAGAGGAACTATTATGCCCTCTAATGGGCTTGGCGGCGATGGCTGGAGTGGGTATTCCCCCGGAGGTGCCAGTGATCTACGTCGGGAAGTTCACTCAACCCGCACACCTCCAACGCTGTACGATTTTGTACCTCGAGACGAGATCGGGGGAGTTCTAGCTCGGTTAGCCCCACATCAGGCGAGTGTTTTTCCGGATGCGAGGCTGCGATGGTTTTTTGGCATCTCTGGCGTATCTGATCAGTTGCCTAACCCTCGCGTGCCTTACTCGGGCGATCCCCAGGAGTTAGCAACGAGCTTAGGCATAGAGCAGAAGTGGCTAACAGAAGCCTTACAAGGTGACCCTGTCGGGGCGCCTAGCCCTCACGGATAATCTGAGGAATCTCGCGGCGCAACGACGACCACTACGTGCGCCTGAAGTGCCAGGTAGGGTAGCGTCGGCACGCAAAAGGGTTGTACGGTAAAGGACCTAGGCGCTTCAACGATTAACTTGCGTCGGGACCACCGGTGCCCCGTTAGCGTTCGCTGAGCGATACGCCGCCTCGATCAACCCAAGGGCGGCATGCGCGTCTTCGGCAGTCACCCGTGCTTGACGTCCAGTAGTCATCGCCGTCGCATAGTCCTCCCACATGCTTCGAAGGCTCGCAACCTGACCAAACCCGTCGGGAAGCGGGAGCTCTTCCGGCTCATTGCCCTTAGAGTTCTTCAGCACAGCAACCACACGCTCTGTATCACCGCTTTCCCTGTCACGCCACGTGCTGTGGAGATAACCCTGACTCCCATACACAGTGAATGTGTGGTCCGAGGGCCCTCGTCCGAGGCCAAAGGTGGCCGTCATATGCGCCAAGAGCCCAGAGGTGAAACGTAACGTTACGAGCGCGGTTTCGTCACTCGATACTCCCTGTACATGTCTATCTGCGATGAGAGCATTCACCTGTGCCACCTCGCCGAAGAGCCACCGCAATACGTATGCGGGGTGAATCGCCTGAGACCGCAGCACACCGGCGAGCGGATCGGTGCGCAGCCAGGAGATCTGATTCAACAAATCAGAACCTTCAATGCCATGGGACTCAACGAGGAAAGGCTGACCAATAAGGCCATCCTGAATAATGCGCCCAACCGTTTCGACACTGTGCATATACACCCGATTGTGTACCGGAAATAGCCGACGACCAGCGTGTTTAGCAGCGGCAATTATGCGACTACATGCCTGCGCGTCAACCGCTAGCGGTTTCTCGCACACAACATGTTTGCCAGCGGACAATGCCTCAATAGACATCCGCTCATGCAAGGGTGGTGGAACTACGATTGCGACACAATCTGCCCTGCTGGCCAGCACTTCTGACCAGGATTGTGGCACCTGTTCCACACCAAACTCTGCAGCGAGAGCCTCGCCGCGCGATCGATCGATATCAAAAATTGCTGCAATTCGTGCCCGAGAGCTCCGCTGCAACGCCTGTATATGCATCCGTCCACCGAAACCTGCTCCAACAAGAGCAACCTCGAGAACCTGCGGCATGCTCGACCTCACTGAATGGAAGTAGCTGCGTCGGCTTGCCATCCGAGGGCAAGATGACCCGACAGCGATGGGGCATTCTAGCGGGCCTTTGGAGACCACCAGAATGGTCGTGCCGCCGGATGGGCGGGTGCGGAAGTCGGGGTCGCATGATCGGTCAGTAACGAGCGACAACGACGCACTGGGCTGGGCTTCCCCGGCAGTGTCGAGGCAGGAGGCTGGGATAGCGTCATCGACTTGGTGTGTGGCACGCATAGTGCCTGTGATGTCCACTCGGGTCGGGAGCTTTGGAGCTGCAGCTAAGGCTGCTTTTGGCACGAATCGATGCATTGTCGAAAGGGGCCAGCTGGTGACTGTTGATGTCGCGCTCGCTGCTCGGGCTTCCCACGGTTGGGCTAAATTGGCCAAGGATGCCCCTTGTGCCGCCCACTGCAGATACCAGGCCTGCTATCGCCAGAGGGTACGCATCGGCGTCGACGCTCGTAAGCGCCGCGTATACGCCCCTACTGTGTGGGTCTCGGTGAAGGGTGTCGTTGTACCTGGGCAGCAATCGCCGGAGGAATTTTTCGGTTAATCGCGGGGGGCGCGGTCGACTGGATCTTGCTACTAACCCCAGCCAATCGCAACGCGGAACACGCCGCTACCGGATCAAACGGAGCAGAGTGAGAAAACTGTTCGCTGGCAAAACGTGCGGCGTTGGCGGCCTGCCAGTCAACAGCGTTGGGATCTACACCAAACTGCTGTCCGACGAATGCCACAGCCTCGGGTGCGTAGTCGCCGCATGGGTCGTTTTCTGATTCAAGAATAGGTAAGGCTGCCACGTTGTTATATGCGGCGAGGGTCGGCACCTTGAAGTTGTCAGGTCCATTGGGAAGGGGGGCTTCTCCGTTGCCTACCCATGCTCTGTCGAGTGCAGTCTCACCAAAACCTGGTCCGACAACAATGCGCCCTTTGTCGGTATAGGTGATCTGATATTCGTTCCACCCTTCCTGTCCATTGGCTAACGGCTCGGAGATGTTTGCTAGTCGCTTCACATCAGAAATGCATAGCGAGCTATCCTCCCACCGGAACACAAAGCCTTGCGGACTCACAACGACGGCTGCTATTTGGGGCCAGGCGACGCGGCCAGGCATATCTTTGGCTTCGCCTGCGCTGCCCCGGTCTAGGGCCATGAGCGCAAACTTCTGCGAGGTCATTGGCTCCCAGGATGCTAATCGGCTATTCCCACGCAATAAGATCGGGACGTGTGGCTGCTGGCTTGGGTGGCGCCAGCTAACTAATCCGGTTTCAAGAGAATAGGTCTGCGCGACACGACGGAGCACCGTTTCGCCCTCAACGCCCGGCTGTGAACCGTGCAAGACCAGAAATGTCAAACACTTACTATCGAAATCAGGCTGAGATAACCAGGTATCGAGCATACGTCGACTATACGACGTGCATTGATTCTCCGTGGGCTTCTCGCGCAATGAGACTATTTCTCTACCGCTGAAGAAGAGACAATGGCGGAACTGCCCAGCGGGCGCCCATTCAGACCTACTGTGGCCGCTCAGTCGGTGTTTCCAGTAAGCGCACCAGGTGCAGTCCCAGAACTGCGGCAGCGCCTACCGTCGATCCTCATCGGTCACTCCGCAGGCGGTGCCTTCACCCAGATCTTGCTCGACCACGGCTACGGAGCCGCAGGAGTGGCCCTGAACTCGGCGCCAACCGAAGGCGTGCCCGTGGTGCCGCTTAGCCAGATCAAGTCGACGTTTCCGGTGCTGAAAAACCCCGCCAACCGGCACAAAGGCCATCGGCTACTCGTTCGAGCAGTGGAACTATGCGTTCACCAACACCCTGCCCGAGGAGGAGGCTCATGCGCTCTACGACCGCTACGCGGTTCCGGTGTCGGGACGGATTCTCTTCGAGAGCGCACTGGCCAACCTGACGCCGGGACACCAGGGCACCTGGGTCAACTACCGCAACGACGATCGCGCTCCACTGCTGTTCGTCGCGGGTACCGAGGACAACATCATGCCGCCGAAGGTGCAGTGGTCAAACGCGAAACACTACAAGTCGAATAAGACGCTCACCGAGGTCGTGGAGTTCAGCGGCAAACCCCACCTACTCCCGGCCGCACCTGGTTGGGAGGAGATCGCCGACTACGTCCTCGCCTGGGCCATCCGCACTGCGCGCGCAGCCTGAACACATCCGACGACCACTGCCTGGGCAATCCTGCTCGACGCGCACACCTGAGGGCCCGGGGCTTCACGGTGAACCAGGCGAACACGAGCGCTCTTCCCGCTCTTTCAGGTCGACGTGAGCGGATGGGGCCCACTGGTACGTAAGATGTGGCAGGGATGCCACGCCGTTGTGTCCGAGGGGGGACTTGAACCCCCACGCCCTGTAAAGGGCACTAGCACCTCAAGCTAGCGCGTCTGCCATTCCGCCACCCGGACCTGCGGTGGACTACTGTACCCACGTTATCTTTTGGGTCTAAAACCAGCCGTCTCCTTGTGCGAACGGGGGAGTAGTCGCGATACTCCAATCCGATGGTGGCTTGGGTCGCGGCGACATACGGTGTTATGTATCGCTGACGATCGGCGTGCTGGTGTTCTGACCCCTGCTCTCGCGTGACGGCACAAAGAGGATGCGAAAATGCTGCTCCGCCTTATAACGGCAATGGTTGCGTTGCTGGTGGTTGTAACACCGTTGGCGGTGGCGTCCTCTCATGAGACGGACAGGTCGGGCGCGGACTCTGTCGTCGACATCGGCTCCGGCGGCGCTCCCAACGAGCGCCCGGCTATCGAGCAACCTCAGCACGATATTGAACAGCTGGGTGAATCTACCCCTGGCAAGTCCTTAGCGGTGCCTAGTTCCATGGCCGCGTTGGGCGATTCGATCACCAGGGGATTCAACGCGTGTGGCTTCTATTTCGATTGTGTCGCCCGCTCCTGGTCCACCGGTGACTCGGCGGAGGTGGGCAGTCACTACCTTGGCCTGCGGCAGCTCAACCCCGCTATCCACGGCAAGAACTTCAATGACGCCAAAAGCGGCGCGGTTGCCGCGGACATGGCAGGTCAGGCACAGCAGGCTGTGAAGCAGCAAGTGGAGTACGTCACGTTGCTGGTCGGCGCGAACGACGCGTGTAGACCCACCAAAGAGCAGATGACGTCGGTACAGACCTACTCAGGTCAGATAAAGACTGCGTTGGACGCGGTCAAGTCCGGCCTACCTAAGGCAAAAGTCTTTATCGCCAGCATCCCGGACGTAAAGCGGGTGTGGGAGACCAGTCGCGGCAACACCGCTGCCCGCACCGCCTGGCGCGTCGGCAATATCTGCCAAAGCATGCTAGCCAATCCCACCTCGGATGCCCCTGCCGACAACCAGCGTCGTGACCAGGTACGGCAACGAATCGTCGATTACAATTCCGCGCTGGAAAAGCTGTGCGGCGAATACGGCGCTAAGTGTAAATTCGATGGCAATGCGGTCTTTAATCAAAGGTTCAGCGCACAGATGCTCAGCAACTTCGACTTCTTCCACCCTAACCAAAAGGGTCAAGCGGAGCTGGCCCGGATCACTCGCACCGCGGGTTTCCAGTGGAGTAGGTCCCCGGATAGTGTTCTTCTGTGACATACGGCACTCCCTTGACGTTAGGTGCAGCCACGACATCAGGCGTCGCCCCGCCAACCGCGGCAGACGAGGTCGCTGAACTCGCGGCACAACTCATCCGCATCGACACCACCAACACCGGTGATTGCGCCACGAGCGCCGGTGAGCGTGTCGCCGCCGAATTCGTGGCGGCCAAGCTCGCCGAAGTGGGCATCGAATCGCAGCTGTTCGAGAGCGCGCCAGGTCGCACCAGTGTTGTGGCCCGAATCCCCGGCCAGGACCGCACACGCGGTGGCTTGGTGATGCACGGTCACCTCGATGTGGTTCCTGCCGTCGCGGCCGACTGGCAGGTGCCGCCCTTCTCCGGGGAGATCCGCGACGGCTACCTGTGGGGTCGGGGCGCGGTGGATATGAAAAACATGGACGCCATGATCCTCGCCGTGATCCGACAATGGGCCCGCGAAGGCCGCAAGCCGCCGCGTGACGTCGTGGTTGCTTTCTTCGCCGACGAGGAGGCTGGGGGGCCACTCGGCGCGTGGTACATGGTTCGCGAGCACCCGGAGCTGTTCGAAGGGTGTACGGAGGCTATCGGAGAGGTCGGCGGATTCTCGATCACGCTGGCGCAGGATCGCCGAATCTACCCGATCATGACCGGCGAAAAAGGTCTGGCATGGGCCCAGTTGAGTGCGCAGGGCCGAGCCGGACATGGTTCGATGATATCTACCGACAACGCCATCACTATGCTCACCGAAGCTGTGGCGCGGGTGGGGCGCCACACCTTCGCGACCCAGCTGGGTCCAACGGTCCGCGCGTTCCTGGAGCAAGCCGCGACAGTATTGGGCGTGGAGTTCGATGAATCCGATCCGGCAGCGATCGTAGCCAAGCTCGGTCCAGCCGCCCGGATAATCGGCGCCACTCTCTGCGACACTGCCAACCCCACCATGTTCGCCGCCGGTTACAAAGCCAATGTGATCCCCGGCAGTGCCACCGCCGTGGTGGATTGCCGCATCCTTCCCGGGCACGAAGAGCAATTCGAGCGCGAGCTCGACACCTTGCTTGGCCCCGACGTGACTCGTGAGTGGATCATCTACTCCAGACCGTTGGAGATCGATCCTTACCAGCCGCTGATGCACGTCATGACCGAGTGCATCACCGAGGCTGACCCTGGCGCGACCGTCGCGCCGTATCTGCTCTCAGGCGGCACCGATGCCAAGGCGTTGGCAACGCTCGGCATCACCTGCTACGGATTCTCACCGATGCAACTACCGGCAGATTTGGATTTCACCGCCTTGTTCCATGGTGTGGACGAACGAGTGAGCCTGCAGGCGCTACGCTTCGGTGTCGGCGTGCTGGACCAGTTCCTGGCACGCTGCTAGTTACACATCACTCGTCTCGCCTGGGCTCGACCATGGCTGCGGCTTCCATGTGCCGATAACAGCTGGTAGTTGTAGTGCAGTCACCGATACCGCGAGTTGACCTTCGGAGGCCGGCCATGTCGACGGATGCTGAGATCGATGCTGCGCTTGAGGCAGTGGTTCGCGCCGCGCGCCATCATCGGGCCGTCTTGAAGTCTCAAGTCGCAACAGACGAGGAGATCTGGGCTGCCTACACCGCGCTCAACAACGCCAGTGTGCAGTACGACGATCTGGTTAATCAGACCTACGACGAGGTGACACCGTGGGATTGTGAGTACATCGATCCCGATGAGGCAGCGCAGACTGCTGCCCCGTCGCTCGGGCGCGCTGGCGTGGCGTCTCACACCGTGATGGCGCCGCTGCTCACCGACGACGATATTGGCGAGCAGGATGTTTCCTTCGATGGCCACGAGGTGTCACCGAGCCGACGTGCCAGCCTGTTGCCCGCAGATTCCGCTGATACTCGCGACGATGGAGAGCTGCTCGTATGCGTCCGGCAACGACGCGACTATGTGATCAACGACGTAGACGCGGTAGTCGTCGCCGCTCGTACGGCTCGGGCCGGTATCACTCAGGCCGATCAGGACGCCGCGGACGTCACGGGACTGGGTGAAGCTATCTATGCGCTCGTCGAGGCGGGTGACGGCACGCTGGCGGCGCTGGACGATGTGGATGAGATCGAGCCCGCTAACGGTGTGCTGCTGGTGAATCAGACTGGTACTCCGGTGCCGTTAGCGGAGCTGGACAGCGATCCCGAGCTGGCATTCTCGCTCAGCCCAGCCGACAAGCTGTTGTATAGGCTGGATGAGGTCATGTCAGACGACAGCTAGAGCGCCACCAGTAGGTCCCTGCCTGCGTTCTCGTCGCCTTGTGTACCCACTCCGCTTCGCTTCGTTTTCGTACACGGCGGCTCCTGCGGCCTTGGCAGATGACCTACTGGCCGCCGCCCTATTCCACGGCAGCTGACACATCGCCGAGGGCGGTCGCAATCTCCTCAGGCAGCGTGAGCTCCTCGCTGGCGAGGGTGGCTTTGAGCTGTGTCACGTTGCGGGCACCGACAATTGGGGCCACAACGTTTGGGCGGTCACGCACCCATGCGAGTGCGACCACCGCGGGACATACACCTAAGCCATCGGCGGCGGTGGCAACCGCTTCTACAATCCCTGCGCACTGATCATTGAGAAAACGTGCTACAAACGGCTTGAGCTGCGACGAAGCGCCGCGCGATCCGGGAGGCGCGCCGTCGCGGTACTTGCCAGTGAGCACCCCACGGCCTAGCGGAGACCAGGGCAGGAGGCCCACGCCCAGGTGCGTCGCAGCAGGAAGCAGGTCGACCTCCGGACTCCGTTCCAGCAACGAATACTCGGTCTGTGCAGCGATGAACGGGCTTTCACCGGTGAGCTGCTGCCGGGTCGCGGCAGCAGTCAGCTGCCAGGCAGAGAAGTTGGAGACACCCACATAGCGAACCCGTCCGCTGCGTAGCGCGATGTCTACCGCGGAAAGAGTTTCAGCCAGTGGCGTCGCGTCGTCCCAGGCGTGCAGCTGCCACAGATCGATGTAGTCGGTGCCAAGGCGTTGTAGCGAAAGGTCCAGCGCCCGCAGCAGATGACCCCGGGAGCAATTTCGACGGCGCGGCAAAGTCGGGTCAACGCCGGCCTTGGTAGCAAGTATCACGGCGTCGCGTGCCACCACTGCCGTGCGATGTGACCCGATCATGCTTCCCAACAAAGCTTCGCTGGCGCCTTCGGTGTAGACATCGGCGGTGTCGATAAGGTTTCCACCCGTCTCGGTGAACATCACCAGCTGAGCAGCTGCGTCATCGGCATCGTTCTCTGTTCCCCACGTCATGGTGCCAAGGCCGAGTCTGGAGACCCTGAGCCCGCTGTTGCCGATCGTGCGGCGTGCCATGCTCATGACCGCAGACCGTACCCTGGCCGTCTCCTTGAACCCACGGCACGGCCGTAGTTTGTGCCATCTTGTCGCCAGGGGTGATGGTCAGGGAGGTCATCCATTGAGACAAGATGGCACACGTTGTCGCCTTAACTCCCGGAGTGGTGCGTGTGAACATATTGGATGCCGTCATCTTGGGCATTGTGGAGGGTCTGACGGAGTTCCTGCCCGTCTCTTCCACTGGTCACCTCACCATCGGAGAGAAGCTACTGGGGCTGCAAGTCGATGATCCATCGGTGACCGCGTTCACCGCGATCATCCAGATCGGCGCCATAGCCGCTGTGCTGGTGTACTTCCGAACCGATCTATTTCGTATCGCAAAGGCTTGGTGCTCCGGTGTGTTCGCCAAGGCCGATCGCAACAGCTTCGACTATCGATTCGGCTGGTACATCATCGCCGGCTCAGTGCCGATTGGTGTGGTGGGGCTGCTGGCCAAAGATTTCATTGCCGGGCCGTTGCGCAGCTTGTGGGTAGTGGCTGCCGCACTGGTGCTGTGGAGCGGCGTGATGATCTTCGCTGAGCGAGCAGCACCCCAGCAGCGCAAGGAACGCGATCTTGGACTTCGTGATGTGGTGCTGGTCGGGCTAGCGCAATGCGTCGCGCTGATCCCCGGTGTTTCGCGCTCCGGTGCGACCATCAGCGCGGGACTACTGCTCAATTTCGACCGCGTCACAGCTACTCGGCTGTCGTTCTTCCTGTCCATTCCCGCGCTCACGGCTGCGGGAATCTTCCAGGCCGTCGATGAGGCCGATGCGATCAGCGCGGGCGTGGGATGGATACCCACCGCTGTGGGAACAGCAGTTAGCTTCGTGGTTGCATATGCCTCCGTGGCGTGGTTGCTGAAGTTCGTGGCTCACCACAGCATCGCGGCCTTTAGCTGGTACCGCATTCCGGTCGGCTTGCTCCTGGCTGGGCTGCTAGCGGCCGGCGTAATGTCGGCCACGTGACCATACTGCTGCTCGCACGCCACGGCCGGACCGAGTTCAATTCACGCAGCGAGCTCGCAGGCTGGATACCCGGTGTGGGTTTGGATCCGACAGGGCTGGTACAGGCTGCGCAACTGGCGGCCCGGCTGGTGAAAGTTCCACTCGCCGCGGTGGTCACCAGCCCGCTACAACGCTGTCGTGAAACCGTCGAGGCCCTGGCAGATGCGGGAGTGGACGCGCCCGAGCCGGTGTTGGACGATCGTTTAGGCGAATGCCGTTTCGGCGATTGGACCGGTCAAAGCTTGGCGCAGCTGCAAACCGAGCCACAGTGGCAAACCGTGCAACACTATCCGTCGGCGGCGGTGTTTCCGGGAGGCGAAGGCCTAGCGGATGTGCAGTCCCGGGCCACTGCGGCGATCCGGGATTGGCGACAGCGAGTGCACAACAGCCACGGAGCCGACGCCGTCTGGCTAGTGTGCAGCCACGAAGACGTGATCAAGGTGATCGTGGCCGATATTCTGGGATTGCACTTGGACATGTTTCAACGCATTGTCGTGAGCAACGCGTCGATTACCATGGTGCGCTTCACCGCGGAGCGCCCATATTTGTTGCGACTGGGCGACACCGGCTCGCCATTACTTACTGAGTCACTTGTTACTAAGCCAGCCCGAGAGTAGTCATCATCTAGTCGCATGCCCGTACTGGTCAAGCTATTCTCGTTCTGCTTAGTAAACGTGCACATCACCACGTTAGGGTCCATGTATGGCACGTCAGGTATTCACGTTCGACAAACCGAGCCGATTCGTCGTGGGGACGGTCGGTCAGCCTGGTGAACGTGACTTCTACCTACAGGCGGTGCAGGAGCAGCGCGTTGTCAGCGTCGCGCTGGAGAAAGTGCAGGTTGCGCTGCTGGTGCGGCGGCTAGGTGAGTTGCTGAGCGAGGCTGGCAAGCGACTGGGAGCCGAGATTCCCGACGATGTGAGCGATCTGATCGATAACGAGCCGATGGTGAGCCCGATCGATGAGGAGTTCCGGGTGGGCACGCTAGGTCTGGTCTGGGATACCGCTGACCAGTCGGTGCTGGTGGAGGCCCTAGCTGTTGCCGACGATGATGTGCCCGACGAGGACCGGGATCTACTGCGAGTGCGACTGACTCCGGCCCAGGCTCGAGCCTTTATCGAGCGCGCGGCGCAAGTGATTATGGCGGGGCGCCCGCCGTGTCCACTTTGTGGCCAACCCCTTGACGCTTCCGGACATATCTGTCCACGACGCAACGGCTATCGGCCACGTGGTCGATAAGTGTTGCGGAGATGAGCATTGCGCGGCAGCTGTCTACCGGCGTGCTGGAACTCCAAGCGCAGATCGTCACCGGCAACAATGCGGTTTTCCTGGCTCACGTGGCGGCCGCCGAAGTCAATGGCGATTCTGAGCCGCTGCGGTGCGTGTACAAGCCTGCCGACGGCGAACAACCACTGTGGGACTTTCCCGGCAAGAGACTGGCTCCGCGCGAGGTGGCTGCGTACCTGATCGATCAGGCCGCTGGTTGGAACGTCGTCCCGCCGACAGTGTTGCGCGACGGTCCACTGGGCGCAGGATCGTGTCAGCTCTGGGTTGACTCCGACGATGCGGTGACGCAGTTCGACGTGCTAAGCCCCGACCAGCTGATCGAAGGGTGGAAAGTCGTGGCACGTGGCACCGTGGCCGCACCCGACGACACCGATCCCGTTGCCGAGCGCGAGGTGGTGCTAGCCCACGCCTCCGATCCGCGCTTGGCGAGGCTGGCGGTATTCGACGCGATTATCAACAACTCCGATCGTAAGGCTGGGCATGTGCTCACCGACACCGCCGACCGACTGTGGGCGATCGATCACGGCATCTCGTTTCACCCCGAGCCAAAGCTGCGCACGGTGCTGTGGGGATGGGCGGGAGAGCCGTTGCCAGACGATACCGTCGACGTACTCAAGCGGCTCGAGAAGGAGCTACAAGGTGAACTCGGCGCCGAACTAGAGCTATATCTGGACCCCGAGGAGCTTCAGGCGACAACTGATCGCGTCCGGTGGCTACTACGGCAACGCCGATTTCCCCAACCGACCCCGGGCTGGCCGGTGCTGCCGTATCCTCTGTTCTAGTGTCATGGCTATTTCCATGTCGCTGAACCCGGGGCAGCGGAACTCGGTAGGTTCTACGTATGGCTAGATGGTGGGGACGTGACGATCAGGCGGGAAAGGGTGGCAGGGCCGCGAGAAAGCAGGCCGAGCTGGAACGTCGATTAGCCGAGATTCAGGCCACGCTTCGTTCGGCTTGGCCCGACGCCGTGACGCCAGAGGATCATGTAATGATCGCAAATGCCGTGCAAGGGATACATAGGACTCTAGATCCTAAAACCATCGGCTGGCTCGATAGGCATGAGGCGTATTCGGATATTTTGTTCGGTGGGCCTTTGGCTGCTCTGCCGCCCATGGGTAGAAATGCGGCAAATCGCCGGCAGCATCAGCGGGAGGTGGGTCGAACCCCTGGATCACCGTTGGCGCCATGGCCCGAAGATCTGTTTGTGCTACGGGCAAGAGACGGCTTGGTCTACGGAACTGCCTTGCTGGGCGATCCGAAGGTCCGGGAATTAATCGCGTATGTGAAAATCGCCGAACGGCCGGAGGACGTGATCATCGCGCCCGACGCGCATGAGCAGCTCCGAGCCACTTTGCCGGGGCAGAGCGGGGCTGGAACTCAGGTCGGCGCGTTGATGGTCGTGCTTGACCAGCCGCCAGCCGATGATGAAGCCACCCCGAACGCGTTGCTCGATGCGCTTATGGCACTGGCTGTACACGCGCCCAATCCAGCCCTAATATTTCGTCTCCCACCGGAGCTTAGAGAGTATGCCGAGCAATGCACCGCTGCGCGGATAAAATGGAGTGAGGACAATCCGGATCGCGCCCTTCGAGAAGTTACTCTTCAGACAACCGGCAGCTCATCCGAAACACCTCGGAGAACAGCTGCTCAAATAGTTCCACCTGGGACTTTAGGTACGGAGTGGAAGCCCTCCGGTGGGGGTTCTGGCCCTGGCGTGAGCTAGCGGCTCTCCAGAGTGTGACCGCGTCGTCGATCGCGTCACTCTTAGAAACAAATATGCGTGGATAGCGGTGATCGGCGGTTAGCCTGATGGGCATGGATTCTTGGCCTTCGCCGTCCTTGCCTGCCCTGCCTGCCTCCGCAACGTCTGCACCGCTGAAGCTGTTTGACTCCGCCTCTCAGCAGCTGCACCCCGTCGGACCTGCTTCGCCGGGCGCCGGCAACCCGGCCCGCATGTACGTCTGTGGCATCACGCCCTACGATGCCGCGCATCTAGGGCACATCGCCACCTACCTCACCTTCGACTTGGTGCAGCGGTATTGGCGCGATGCGGGGCACGCCGTGCGGTACGTACAAAACGTCACCGATGTCGACGACCCGCTATTGGCGCGGGCGAAACGAGACAACGAAGATTGGGCCTCACTGGCCCATCGCCAGACCCGGCGATTCGCCGCCGACATGGTGGCGCTGTCGGTGATCCCACCGGAGAAGTACATCGGCGTGGTGGAATCGATGCCCGACGTAGTGGAGATGGTGGACAAACTACTGGCCGCCGGCGCGGCATATCGAATGCCCGGCGGTACTGGTGACATCTACTTCGACCTGTCTGCGGCGCCGGACTTCGGATACGAGTCCGGGTTGGGCGAAACCGCGATGGCGGAGCTGTTCGCAGAACGCGGCGGCGACCCCGATCGTGAAGGCAAGCACAACCGGCTGGATCCGCTGCTGTGGCGTGGTGCCCGCGATGGTGAGCCGTCGTGGCCATCGCCTATGGGGTTGGGGCGGCCAGGCTGGCATATCGAGTGTTCGGTGATAGCGGTGAATCACCTCGGCATGCAGATCGATGTGCAGGGCGGGGGAGAAGACCTTCGGTTCCCGCATCACGAAATGTCGGCCGCGCACGCCGAGGTCGCCGCCGGGGACTACCCGTTCGCACGTAACTATGTGCACGCCGGTCTCGTGGGCTGGCAAGGTGAGAAGATGTCAAAGAGCAAAGGAAACCTTGTCTTCGCTTCCGATGTACTCGCTGACGGAGTCGATCCTGCGGCACTTCGCCTAGCACTTTTCGCGCACCACTACCACGGATATCGCGAATGGGCTACCGCTGATCTCACCGTTGCGCAACAGCGCTTGCAGCGGTGGAGTTCCGCCGCGGCGTCACCCACGGCGAACACCGTCGATTCAACGCCACTCATCTGCCAACTCCGAGAGCACCTGGCTAACGACTTAGATACTCCGAAAGCGCTCGCCGCCGTTGATGCCTGGGCCGAGGCTGTGATTATCGCACCCACACAACGGGGGAGCCGTAACTCGGCAGAAGCCGCGGCGAACGCAACGCTCACCGCCACGGCGATAGACGCATTACTCGGGGTGGAGCTGTGCCCGCCAGCGTAGTCTTAACCGACCCCTCTTGAGGTGACCAGTAATATTGGGTAACCGCGTGATAGTTCTAGATGCAGGCGGAGTTCTGGTGACAGAGCCGGCGCCTCACTTGCTGGCTCACATGGCCAACAGCGGGAATTCTGACATTGAAGCGTTGACATCATTCTTTTATGGCAACATTTACCATCCGCTTTGGTCCGGGCAGCTGACGACGGAAGAACTATGGACGAATTTGCGGGCTGTGTCGGGTGCCTGGCAGGGCAATGAATATTGGGAGTCGGTTTTCACTAATCATCTCCGGCCAACCGCAGCAATGACGAAGTTGGATCAGTTGCGTAATGCTGACCACATGGTTATCCTAAGCAATCATCTCTCACACTGGCTTAGACCTCATCTAGAGGTACCGCTGAAGAAGAGCCTTATCGATAGTGTTTAATCTCGTCGGAAACCACCCATGTGAAGCCAGACTTAGCCGCTTTTATGGACGTCTTTGCTGTGCCAGGCATTAAAGAGGACGACCGTATTCTGTTCATCGATGATCGTCCTATAAACGTTGATGCAGCGCGCATAGCTGGATTTTATGCGACTGTAGCGGATCCTCAGGATGAATGGTTAGACCTGGCTAGGAGCTGGGCCAGCGGGAACGGTGTTGTCCCAGCTCGCGAGTAGCCAACTACTTCTGGCGTTCATAATGCCGGTCGACTGGCTGGTAGACACGCGATAGATGAATTAAAGCCCTAACAGATCGACGAAATGGTGCTCTGAATAGGCCACGTCGATGAATCAGCATACCCCCCGGCTACACCGAATGCCGCCGCGATCGCGTCCCGATCACTGTCTACTCTTAGCAGAGCACGCAACAGAATCCTGGCTTTAAGCGGGTGTAGAAAACCAGACGAGATGAGGCCCCGGCCGAGTAGATCTTGTCCCGAACCTGGGTATCCGTAGGTGTTTTTCAACACTGGTCCCGTGGAAATCCGAGAGCTGAGTACAACCGGCATAGTTTCGGCCAAATCGCTCAACAAAGGAACTAGGTCCTTGGGTATGTTTCCACCCCCGAATCCCGCGATGACCAAGCCGTCGACGCTGTCGTCTATAGCTCGCAGCAAATGACCGTCATCTCCAAGAGACATGGTGAGCAGGCATACCCGAGGATTCCGCATGGTCACCGTCTGGGTCACTATCATGCGAGGTCCAGCCGTACCGAATAGTTGCGGCTGCCCTTCAACTACGTATCCCAACGGTCCGAAGTTAGGTGATTGAAAAGTCGCGAGTGTGTGAGTCTTCTGGACATACCGGGCGGCATGGATGTCATCCTCCATCACCACCAAGACTCCCTGTTCACGAGCTTGCTTGCTCGCGGCTACCACAATCGCCGAGAGCAGATTCGCCGGCCCGTCGGCCCCGGCTTGCGCGGGGCTGCGTCGAGCTCCGGTAACCACCACTGGCGCTGCTCCGGCATAGTTCAGGTCGAGGGTGTACGCGGTTTCTTCCATGGTGTCGGTGCCTTGGGTGACGACCACACCCTCGATACCTTGGGCGAGCTGTTCGTTGATCGCGACTGTAAGCGCAGCTATGTCGTCAAAGGTCAAAGACGGACTAGGGGCCTGACGAAAATCTATAACCTCCACATCGATGCCAACCTCGGCCAGACCGGGGACCGCGGTGATCAGCTGCCGCGCCGAGAGAGCCGGCGTCAAGCCACCGGTCCCCGTCGGGGTCATAACTATTGTGCCGCCCAGCCCGAAAATCACTACCCGTGGAGCAACATTCATCGAGGGATCCTTTTTCATCGTCTGCTAAGAGCGCCCGGCACTCGGGATTGTTCTACCGCGGTGTTCACTGGCGCTTTGCCTGCTGTGGTGTCGTCGCCCACTGTTATTCAGGTTGGGCTCCCGGACGGCGCAGGAACTTCTCGAACTCTCTGGCCAGCTCTTCACCGCTTGCCTGCATCAGGCGGGGCTCACCCTCACGCTGCTCCAGGGTGTTGATGTACTCCAACATGTCGCTGTCATCGCTGGCAGCCTCGTTCACCGTCGACTCCCATTCGGCTGCCTCTTCCGGCAGGTCCCCAACGGGAATTCGCAGATCTAGAATGTTCTCCAGTCGATTGAGCAGCGCAAGCGTGGCTTTAGGGCACGGCGGCTGATTGATGTAGTGCGGCACCTGTGCCCACAGCGACAGCGCAGGCTCATCGACTCGCGCGAAGGCTGACTGGAGCACCGCAACGATGCCGGTAGGACCTTCGTAACGTGAAGGGTCCAGCTCGAAGCGTTTAATCATCTCTTCGTCGGTGGCGGAGCCGATAATGGGGACCGGCCGGGTGTGAGGGGTATCGGACAGCAACGCTCCCAGTATCACGGTGCGTTCTACCTCCAGTGCCGCGCACAGATCGAGCAGTTCCTCGCAATAGCTGCGCCACCGCAGATTCGGCTCGATTCCTTGAATTAGCACGATGTCGTGGTCTGCTCCGGGAGGAGAGCAGTACGACACCTGAGTCGTCGACCATTCGATCGTCCGTTGCTGGCCGTGCTCGTCCAGCGTCAGCGTGGGCCGGTTGACTTGAAAGTCGTAATATTCGTCAGGATCGAGTGCCGCGACAGGTTCTACTCCCCACTGTTCGGTGAGATGCTCCAAAACCGCGCTGGCCGCCTCGCCGGCGTCGTTCCAGCCGGCGAACGCCGCCACGGCGATGGGCGAGCGCAGCGTAGGCAATGCGTCGAACCTTTTCACCCCTCTAGCTTAGGGGTCCCAGCATCTGCAGGAGCTGACAGGCAGCATGCCGCATGCACAGCTGGCTTCGCATCGGCACGGGCATCGCTGCGCGCGACTATGCGGCACCTGGGCATAAAGGGGGGCTAGCGAGATGCGGTCTTGGGACGGCTGTGCGCGGTGACTAGTTGCCGGGCCACGTTGACGACGGCGAGACTAGTACGTTGGCTGACGCGCTCGAGCAGGTCGAACGCTTGGTCACCGGTGATGTTTCCGCGTGCCATCAGGATGCCCTTCGCCTGTCCGATCAGGTCCCGGCTGACCAGAGCTTGGTCCAAGTGCTGACGTTTGATAGCACTGTGCACTGCGATCCCCGCATGGGTCGCGAACACTCCGGCAAGGATCACGTCATCCTCGGTGAACGCGGCACGGTCCCGCGAGTAGAGGTTGAGCGTGGCCGCGGTGTCATCGCAGGTGAATAAGTATAGGGAGAGCATGCTGCCCATTCCCAGTTCGAGGGCACGGGCGGTGAAAGGTAACCAGCGCGTCTCGACGCCCATATCCGGGATACTTACGGTGTGCTGTTCACGCAGAGCGATTAAGTAAGGTCCTTGGCGTAGCTTGGCTTGCATTTCGTCGAGGATGTCCACGATCTGGTGGGTGGGTGCCAGCGCGTCGACGCAGTGGCCGTTGGCTTGGGTAATGCCGGCATAGTCGGCGGCGGGCACGGCAGCCACCGCCGCGGTGGTAATAACGTCTAGGATGCTCGCTGTGTTGGGCTCATCACGCAGCCGGCGCGTTAGCTGGCTCATCGCCTGTGCCAACTGCGGTGCCGGAAGCAGCTTGAGCGCCGACACACCTGTTTCGCCGATCGCCGCCTGCTGCGCGGGACTATCCGTGTGACGTGGCCGATAGTGGGTTGGGCGTTGCCGCATAGCTGCCTGCCTGTGCTGCTAGTCGCACGTGTACGAGTGGACTGCCGGGGTCACGGACAGAAATTGTCTAATCCAGCCTAACGCCCGCCCCCGAATCAACGATCATCGGGAACAAGCTGCTATTACTGAATAGCACCCATGGGCAGGTCTGTAAAGCCCCCTTTTGTGAGCTTTGAGAGCACCGGTTTGTCACATGGTTCTCATTCCCCACGGGGTAAGGGTGAGCGTAGCCCTGGGAGTATGCTGCACCGCATTGAACGGTGTGAAGTGGAACGCCTTGATATGGTCCTTGAGCCTGTCGCGGCGTGGATGCCGCGATAGTCGACGCGACGGGGGTCTGCGGGTGAAAATGGCCAAACGCTCGCTTGGCGCGGTGACTCAGGATGGTTGACCGTGGCAATCCGGTCGCTGGAATGAGCCAATTGCGGGCCGATGTGTTCGCCGCGCTGGGAGATCCTTCGGGTGGGACGGACGCAGTGGCACGAGTGTGTCGCGCCTGCATGGAGTTGTTGCATGTAGACGGGGTCTCGATCTCGGTGATCAGCAGCACCCAGCATCGAGAAACGCTCTACGCCAGCGACGAAATTATCAGTCGGGTCGAATCGCTACAGTTCACCCTCGGAGAGGGCCCCTGTTTCGAGGCGTTCCACACCCATCGCCCGGTGCTGGTACCCGAGCTGGCACAGACCTCGATAACAGCGTGGCCGATCTTCGCCTCGGAGATCGGCGACCTACCGATCGGAGCCATATTCGCCTTCCCGATCCAGCACGGCGCGATCGGTATCGGCGCGATAGACCTCTACCGTCGACTCCCCGGCTGGCTGTCGGAGGAAGAGTTGGCGACCGCGCTGCAGCTGGTGGACTTGGCCGAGGTGGCACTGTTGGGAAGACAGTCAAATGGTGCGGACGGTGCGATCCTCGAGGCGTGGTTGCCGCACCTACCGCACAGTCGGGAAGAGGTGCACCAAGCCACCGGGATGCTCATCGCCAAGTTCAGCATCACCGCTGAGCAAGCACTATCGCGGCTACGCGGCTACGCGTTTGTCACCGGCGTCGTCATCGAGGACGTCGCCCACGACATCACCACCCGTCGGCTCGACTTAGCCGAACTCGACAATTGAACGCGGCATAATACGTCTTCGCGGTTGGATCATTCCAGTCGAGGTACTACCCTGAGGTAGAAGAGAGGAATGGTCGGATGAATCATCTAGCATACTCAGGCGCAACCCGGGAGACAAGGTTGCTGCAGGCGTTCGTGGAGCTAACTGACACCTTGGTCGCTGACTACGACATTGCCGATGTCCTGCACCAACTGGTCGCAAACTGTGTGGAGCTGCTGGACGCCGACGCGGCCGGGCTGATGCTTTCTGACCAGCGCGGAAACCTGGCGCTGTTGGCGTCCTCCAGCGAAAACACCCGGCTTCTCGAGCTGTTCCAGCTGGAGCGCAGCCAGGGGCCGTGCGTTGACTGTTTCCACACCGGGGAGCTGATAGTGGTGGAGGATATCGCCGCGGCAGCAGATCGCTGGCCGCAGTTCGCGTTGCGAGCCGCAGCCGAGGGATTTCGCTCCGTGCATGCGGTACCGCTCCAGCTGCGTCGCCAGACCATCGGTGCGCTGAACCTCTTCGACACCGAAACCGGCCCGATGGACCCACAAGACCTGCGCGTCGCGCGCGCGCTGGCCGACACTGCCACCATCGGCATCCTGCAGGAACGCGCAATCCGGCGCGGCGAGGTTCTTACCGAACAACTCCAAACCGCGCTGAACAATCGCATCACCATCGAACAAGCCAAGGGCGTCCTTGCCCACGCCGGCGACCTCGACATGGACCAAGCTTTTCAGCGCCTGCGCCATTACGCCCGCAGCACCAGCGCTCGTCTCAGCGAGATCGCCCATCACCTCGTCACCGGAGCACTGCAGCCCCAGGTCATTCTCGACCGCCAACCCATCGGCGATGGACCTTCCCCGCGCACCGATTGACACAAGCCACGTTCGGAGTAGACCAGCCGGTCCGTCGGTCCATGTCCGACCTGATCGTGCACCATTCCGAGCCAAGAGCACAGCAAAGCCTGGTTCTGGCGAAACGGCCGCATGGTGGGGCCATGCTTCTTACACTTGTCACCATGACACGTAAGCCCGGTTCACGCTTTCGCTCTTCGGGTCGCGTACTGGCTACCTTGGCGGTAGCGAGCGCTACCGTGATGGGTTGTGCCTCACCCCCTGCTACATCGATTCAACCGACGCCGATTCAACCGACGCACAGTAACGCCGAGCCACCGGCATCGGAAACCTTGCCGTCCAACGGACCTGTGCCTGATCCGGCTGCGAAGAACACCAGCTACATCATCGATTTTCCGCAGAGCGGCACCGTGGGAATGGTTACCTTCAGTCCTGACCAAAGATCGGTATTCGCGGTGACCTGTGGTAAAGCTGGGGCGCGGGCCGGTGCTGCACCCCAGGTTGTCTCTCAAGACAATCCGGACGCTACCAAAATGGTAGTGGAGACTCTGCTAGATCCCTTGATCAGAGACCATGACAGCGCAAATTTCGGTGACGTGAAATGCGTGGGCCGCACGCTGTCTGATCGGGGCAGTCGACCGGTGGCTGGCGTGATGCTTGTCGACGAGAACACCCAGATCCTAGTGTCCATCGCAGGTCCAGTGCAGGCACAACGCTTAGAGCACGACGACCCGGCTGGATTTACACCGAGAGTGCAAAATTCTGCTGCAAACACATGTCAGGCGATGAATAGCAAGCTCACTCGCTTAGCCGGCGCACCAGCCAAGCTAACACTGAAGCCATGCCGATAACACGGTAAACCCCACTACGGGTGCTATATAGGCGATTGACCGCGCCGTCCCCGGGCAAAGTACCTCGCTGCGCGTTAGTGTCGTGAGTGGGAGAGCGACACGAGGGGCCAATATGGCGGGGCAGCACGTACTTAGAAGGCATGCCGCCTGGTTTATCCCCAGAGGACGGCACGCCGCTACTCGGCGATCTTCGGCAGTCTTCGACGTCCATCGAGCGACACCGGCGCGCACGGGAATCGCGGCCTTCACACGCGTTGTCAGATTTATCCCGCTGACCCTGCTAGCCGCGGCAGGTATTGTTTCGGCGACAGCGGAACCCGCCACCGCCGTGATCGTTGGCGGTTCCACCGGCGGCACCGCAACGTCGATCACCACCCTTGAATTCATGGACGCGACGACGGCGCGAATCGTGGGCTGTGGCAATGGCGATAGGGGCATGGCAGAGCAGCAGGCTCTGGTGCTCATCGGTGTGACGTCCGACGGTACAGCGGTGCCGCCGCAGTTAGGGCCCGAATCGGTGTTCCGCACCTCATCTGGAGACTGGAACTGCGGGACCGGTACTGTCGTCGCACCCGAAGGCGTGGAGTTATCAGGAATTGCAGGGAAGCAACCGGCAGGTAGCCGTACCAGCTTGTGGCGTGTAGACAACCCCCACGCTGGCCCGGCGTTCGGTGAACCGGCGATCGTGCATTCGGGCCCTGGGACCCCGCCCCGCCTGGCGACCCCAGCGCGGGCCCAGCAGTCACAGCGCGATGTGGTATCCCCGCCGCCTATCACCTTTACCCGACGCAAGTAGCGCCAGCTCAGCCGTTTGTACAGCTTTAGGACATATGCCAAATGATGTGGACCGCGCAAGATTAGGCTTAGAGCTCCGATCAAGGTGGGATTATGCCGATTGCTACGGATCGCCCGCGAAAGTTCAGCTGCGGCTGGCGCTACCTCGTTCCGATTCTTGCGCTGTCGGGGCTGACTACCTCCTGTGCGCAAGCGGTACACGGTAACGCGGCACCGATCCGGGACAGCAAGACGATCGTCTCTTCCGATGGGCAATCAGCCATCCTCGTTCGCTTTCCTAACGGGGGTTCGGGTGGCGCGCTGGACGGTATCGCATGTGCCACCGTTGGATCTGGGGCTGAGCTATTTCCCGGGGTAGCCCGCCAGCGCGTAGATGGATACTCAATCCAATCTCCATTCTGGGGGAGTAACGGGCGTTACGTGATGCGTGAAGTCAACCAACAACAGCAGGTATTTGGCACCGGACCTACCTCGATCACCTGCACCGCTGCGACCCGATCCCTGACTTCCGATGACCCAGAGCTGCCCACGTTTCCGGTGAATGTCGCGGTCTACAACCTGACACCAGCGCTGTCCCGTGACCCATATTATGTGCTTTCCGAGCTGAGTACAGTTCAGCCGCGGAATGCAGCTAGGACTGACGAGACTCCAAACGGAGCATGTGAGGTTCTTTCGGCGGCTACTACCGCCGCCACTGGTGACCCGACGCGCGTGCGGATCGGGCCATGCGGTTCGCCACCACCTATACCGGGTCAGCGACACGGCGAGATCGAATCGCCGAACGCGGTGCTGGCTGCGGCTCACAATGACCGGTCCAGTCGCCAGCGCCGAACTCCGCGTCGTTCCGGTTAGCCACCGTGACTGGACAGTGCACCGGATGGCGTGACGGGATGGCGCGACGCCAGGCCGAGGCGCCGCCGCTGTGCGAGCATGGGCTCATGCCCGTTGAATTAGCTGTCCTCGGCGTACCGACGAGCGCGGGGGCTCATCACGCCGGCCAGGATCTGGCGCCCGCGGCACTGCGTGAGCGTGGGTTCGTCGACAAGCTGCGGGCGGCCGGGTTCTCGGTGACCGACGTCGGCGATGTCGCCGGTGAGGTGTTCGCAGTCGACGCTGTAGGTGCGACGGCCCGTAACATCGAGGCGGTCGTCCGTGTCGCGCGCGGCGTCGCCGACGCGGTTGAGCGGGAGACTCGAGCCGGGCGTGTGCCGATTGTGCTGGGCGGCGACTGCACGATCACTATCGGTGTGGTAGCTGGACTTCAGCGCGTCCGCGACGATGTACGTCTGGCGTACTTCGACGGCGATGCCGATCTGAACTCCCCAGAGGGAACCCGCAGCGGAATTCTCGACGCAACCGGCGTCGCGCACCTGCTGGGAATCGCCGACACGCCGCTGGCCGGTATTGGGCGGACAGTGCCCATGCTCGCCGACCACCAGTTGGTCCTTTTCGGGTATGACCCCACCGACCCCGACAGTTTCGATGCTGCCGCACTGGCCGCACGGCCCTTGTTGAAGCATTTCACCGATGCCGCTCTCAGGGCAGATCCGGTAGGCGTCACGCGGCGCTCCGTTGCCGCCCTCGCAAGCGCAGACGCTGCCATTGCGGTCCACTTCGATGTTGACGCCGTTGACTCCCGCGATCTTCCGCTGGCGGACTTTCCCCACTACGGCACCGGTGTGCCGCTCATCACGGCTGGGCAGGTGCTCGAGGACCTGCTCGCCGCCCCCGGTGCGAGCGCATTGATCCTCACGGAGGTCAACCCGACTCACGACCCCACGGGGAACCAGCTCACCCGCTACGTCGATACCGTCACCAACGCGATCACCAGTGGTTTTGGCCACTGAGCTAGCCAGGCCTAGCTGGAGATGGTTGAGTAATTTCATGGTTGCACCTGACGTGTTTCAAGACCAGCCCGTCCTGATCGGCCATCGGGTCCGGCTGGAGCCCCTTACTCTGGTTGTCCTGGAGGACTATCTCGCGGCACAGGCGGACCCAGAGATCAGCCGCCTCACCGGCAGCCACGCGATGTTCGACCGAACCACAATCGAGACTTGGCTCGCGACCAGACACGAGCACACGATCGGGCGGATTGGGCTGCCATCCGGGTAGAGGACGGCGCATTCATGGGCGAGGCAGTTTTAGACGAGCTCGACTCGGAAAACGAATCAGTTAACTATCGCGTCTGGCTTGCCGGGCCGCAGTTGTTCGGTCAAGGCTACGGGACCGAGATCACCCGCCTGGTCGTTAACTACGCGCTGAGCACCGTTGGATTGCACCGGGTGAGCCTCGGTGTCTACGACTCCAACTCTCGTGCCCAGCGGGTCTACGAGAAGTGCGGCTTCAGCCATGAGGGTCGGCTGCGTGAGGTACTCCGCTGGGACGGCCAGTGGCATGACGAGCTGCTGATGGCCGTGCTGCACAGCGATCCCCAGCCAGCCGAGTAAATCCCGCCAACTAGATAGGGACCTATTCGTAGGCAATTGCCCGCAGCACATTCACCCGCGATGCGCGCAACGCTGGGATGACGGCGGCGAGTAAGCCCACGATCACTGCCAGCACCAAGAACAGCGCCAGGCGTGCCCATGGAAAAGCCAGCTCACTGAACCCGTCGTCTTTGAGCGCCGTCACGATCAGCGCACCCAAACCGCAACCCACAACCATTCCCAGTAGCGACCCGAAGACCGAGATCACGATCGATTCCACCGCGATCATCCAGCGCGTTTTGCCCTTAGACAGACCGACCGCGCGCAGTAACCCCAGCTCTCGGGTGCGCTCCAGAATGGACAGCGCGAGGGTGTTTATGATGCCGAGTATCGCGATCACGATCGCCAACCCCAGCAACACGTACAGAATCAGCAGGAATTGATCGACCTGTGACGAAAACTGCTTGGTGATCTCGTCCCGGTTCTGCACCGAGATCTCGGGGTTGTCCTCCAGCAGCTTCGCGACCTGCCGCTTCACCGTAGCGACGTCGCTGCCGTCTCCGACTGCGATCAGTGCCTGAATCGGCTCCGGGCGACTGAAGTACCGCTGGGCATCGGCTACCGACATGACCGTCCCTTGCGAGACCTCGGTCCGCTCATAGACGGCCGCTACGGCGTAGTCCCGTGGGCCACCTCTCGTGGTCGTGATCTCGAACTTCTCACCGACCTCGAGGTTATTCGATTTCGCGAATTCATCGTCGATGAGGACTTTTCCATCATCCAAGGCGTCCAGTCGACCACTGGTAGCCGTCATGTCCGAGACCTTGGCGTTTTGGTCGGGGTCGAACGCGGTCACAAACTGCGGTTTATTCTTCACTTCGGCGAAGTCGCCGTAGTATTCGGCAACCGCGGTTACATCGGGCAGCTTACGGGCCTGTTCGGCCACCGCCGGATCGAAGGTTGCCAGCGGCCCACCCCCGAAGGAATCGCCGGCGACGAACAGTTGAGCCTTGATGTCCTGCTGCACGATCCGCTCGATAGTGGCCGTCAGTGAGCTGGCAACCACGCTGACCCCAGTGACTAACGCTAGCCCGATCATCAGCGCCGCCGCCGTAATGGCGGTGCGGCGCGGATTGCGCGCCGCGTTACGACGGCCGAGCTTTCCCGGAAGTGACCAGGCGAAGAGCTGCCCCACGGCACCGACGACCGGTCGGGTGATCGCGGGCGTCAGCATCGTGATGCCAATGAAGGCCAGCAACACACCGGCCAATAACACGTACAAGCTCGTATCGCCGAACAGCGCCAACAGGATGCACACGACACCCAGCACAGTGGGAATAGCGCCGATGACGGTGAGTCTGGTGAGTGGCCGTTTTGTGAGTTCGGCTTCCCGTAGCGCAGCTACCGGAGGTATGCGAGAAGCCCGAGCGGCAGGCACCAGTGCCGCGATCAGCGTGACGACGATACCTACGACGTACGAGGCGATCACCGCGCTGACCGGGATAGTGAAGGAACCGGAAAACAGCTCCGCGCCACCGTTCTGGCTGCCTAGCAGCCCCAGCAACAGTTTGGCGACGCCGACTCCAGCTGCGAGGCCCAGTGTGGAGGCAATGATGCCGACGACGATTGCCTCCAGCATCACTGACCGGATCATCTGACCTCGGCTCGCGCCCATCGCCCGAAACAGCGCGAGTTCTTTGGTGCGCTGCGCCACGATGATGGAGAAAGTGTTCAAGATCAGGAAGATGCCGACGAACAATGCCACGGCGGCAAAGCCCAGCAACACGTTCTGGAACAGCGAAACAAAGTCTTGCAGCCCGTCGGCGTCTTCCTTGCTGGCCTGCTCGCCGGTCTGGACGATGTAGTCCCCGCCGACCGCCGAGCGCACCTGTTCTTGCAGCTGCTCCTGGCTTACGCCGTCTTCGGCGGTGAGGTCGATGGTCGAGAAAATATCAGTTGCTCCCAGCATAAGTCGCTGGGCAATCGGCTCGGTGAATGAGACGATCATCTCGCCGCCGAGGCTCGCCTTGCCGCCGCCGGCGCCGTAGATCCCCACCACGCTGAACGTCTGCTTGGGTTCCCGGGTGAGAATTTCAATGCTGTCGCCGACCGTGAAACCGCCGTTCTCGGCCAACGTCGCATTGATCGCGACCTCGTTATCGGCCTGCGGCCCACGCCCTTGACGTAGACGAGTCTGCTCGTCCTCACCCGTCCAGTTCACGCCGAGTCGCGGCGGACCGCTGCTGGTGATGACCTTGCCGTCTTCGCCGACCACCCGAGCGCCGTCTTCAACAACCGCACCGTCGACACTCGCCGCTCCAGGCACGGAACTCAGCTGCTGCACAAGGTCGGCCGGAATCGGCTGGCTGACCGAGACACCTCCTTGGGATTCAGCGTCGACGAAAGTCTTGCCTTTGACCTGTACATCTATGTTGTCGTATACGTCACCGAATAGCCGGTCCACCGATTTGTTCAACGTGCTGCCGAGAATCAGCGCGCTTGCCACCGCCATGACGCCCAGTACTACGGCAAAGCCAGAGAGTATAAGGCGAAGTTTGCGGGCGAGCAGGCTCTTGAGGGTTGCCCGCAGCATCAGGCCTCCTTGGCGGTGGTAGACGCAGAAGCGGGAGTAACCCCAGCTGGGTCGTCTGCCTGCGAGTCAGCACGGTCTGAATTGACGCTATCGAGGTGCTTCATCTGGTCGAACACCCGCTCTTCAGTGGGGTTGGCTAGCTCGGCCTGCACCGTGCCGTCGGCCAGGAAGATGATCCGATCGGCGTAGGAGGCCGCACGTGGATCATGGGTGACCATCACGATGGTCTGTCCGAATTCATCGACCGACTGCCGCAGGAATGTCAGCACTTCGGTGCTGGAACGCGAGTCGAGGTTGCCAGTGGGTTCGTCGGCGAAGATGACCTCAGGTCGCGAAGCCAAGGCCCGTGCACAAGCCACTCGCTGTTGTTGACCGCCAGAGAGCTGCGAGGGAACGTGGCTGAGTCGGTCGGCGAGACCGACAGTTGTGATAACTCGCTCCCACCACTCCTTGTCCGGCTTGCGGCCTGCGATATCGAGCGGCAGCAGAATGTTTTCTTTCGCAGTTAGCGTAGGAAGCAGGTTGAACTGCTGAAATACAAAACCCACCTTCTCGCGGCGCAGCTTGGTCAGACCTCGGTCGCCAAGGCCGCTGACCTTGCGGTCACCGATCCACACTTCGCCGGATGTGGCATTGTCAAGGCCAGCAAGACAGTGCATGAACGTGGATTTGCCCGACCCCGAAGGCCCCATGATGGCAGTGAACTTGCTCTTCTCCAGCTCGGCCGAGACGCCGGCGAGGGCATTGACCGTGGTCTGTTCGGAGTCTCCGTAGACCTTCCACAGGTCTATCGCCCGTACGGCGCTAGCGGAGGTCCCAAGGTCTGAGTTCGGTGAGGTCACGGCATGATCTCCTGAATGAGGGTCTAATTGGGGGTCGATAGGCATCGGGTGGTCACGGAGGTGGCCCGAGTCTCATGGTCTGCTCGGCGGCTCATTTCGGCATTGGCTGTTGGTCTCGCGGCCGCCGCCCACAGTATCAGGGAAACCCGAATGAACTTTCAGCATCAGAATCTTCGTTGGGTTTGGGTAGGGCGGTGGTGTGCCGCCATGAGCCGGGCAGAGTGCTTGATGCGGACACCAGCCGCAAAGCCGGCTCGGGCGCGGTGCGAATTCCCCTGATTCACGTGCGGACGTGATGGCCCGTGCCAGCGACGCAAGCATTCGTTCGCAGCTGAGCAGCTCCTGCTCGGTGGGAGAGTAATCCAACAACTGCTTACTTGCCAGGTACACCAGCCGAAGCTGCTTGGGCACGACACCGCGCGTCCGCCATACCAGCAGCGCGTAGAACTTTAGCTGAAACAGCGCTTTAGATTCGTAGCTCTCGCCTGGAGTCGCTCCGGTTTTGTAGTCCACGACCCGCACGTCCCCACCCGCCGTGACGTCGAGACGGTCAATGTATCC
>JBGTNI010000051.1:0-2610 GCA_041743105.1 Mycobacteriales bacterium
ACGAAGCCGAGCGTCTTCAGGCCTTCGGAGAGGTACAGGCGTTCCGCGGGACTGCCTGATAAGGCTTGGAGGACCTTGCACTCTGCGCCGCTGTTCTTGCCCCAAGCCATTGCCGCGCGCCAGAGCACCCGGCCGTGGCCCCGCTGCCGGTAGGCAGGGTGAACTGCGAAGTATTGGGGCGGCTGGATAGTTGCCCCGTCGGCGTCGATCAGGGTGCTCATGGGACCGACCGCGCCAACGATTCGCCGGTCGTCGACAACGACCAGGATCGGGCCGTCTGAGTGCCCGGCTTTCATCCGCCGGTTGAGGAAGGCGAAGCCGAAGCGGCGGAGTCAAGCTCGCTGGCCGCTGAGGTACGCGGAGGCCTCGACGTGGACGAGCAACACCATCTCGCCGTGGCGCTTGCAGATGCTCGTCGGTATGTGGATGGCTCGGTCGTGGGGTACTTCCACCGTCAACTTGATGCCTGCATGGCTGAAGACGCCAGCCACGGCCCTACCAAGACGCTGCCGGTTGTGCTCGGGATCCTCGGCGCTGTCGAGCAGTGCGCGCGTGAAGTACCACTCGGTGTCCTTCGGGAGGTGCTGTCTGCTGGCGCGCGTGGCGCCGAGTTTGCAGCCTGGCTCTACCGCGACATGCATGATCTTGAGCGTGCAACCTTCTGGTACAGCCGCGGGACCGAGTGGGCGCAGGAAGCCGGTGACACTGCCGCACAGGGCTACATCTTGTTGAAGAGATCACAGATGGCATATGACGACCGCGATGCGCGTCGCGTACTCACCTTGGCCCAAGCAGCACAGTACGGCCCCCTGGGATCTGCCCAATCATGTCCGTGCCGAAGTAACGCAGCAAGAAGCACGTGGCCTGGCGATGATCGGTGAACCGATGAGCCTTGTCGAGCAGAAGCTTGATGCCGCTCGGCACCTCCTGACCGCCGCCACGCTGGATGACCAGCAGAGTCAACTCGGCAGCTATTTTAACGAAAGCACGCTGACGCTTCGTAACGCGAGCTGTTACATCGAGGCTGGTAGGCCACATCAAGCCGCGGCGCTCTACGTACAAGTCTTGGCTGACGGCGTGCTCTCCCGCCGCGATCGTGGGTACTTCCTGGCCCGACTGACATCGTCCTTGGCACTTGCCGGGGAACCTGATGGTTCGGCAGAAGCCGGATTGGAAGCGGCAGAGCTGGCGACAGCAACCAGATCGCAGCGCACCAAGCGAGAGCTCAGGCGGTCACTCGTTACGCTCAAGCCATGGGAGCGCCGGCCAGGTCCGCGTGCCTTAAGTGAGACAGTGGTCGCACTTTGAGATGCTCAGGAAGCTGTTACCCATTCCACAACTATCCGGATAACTAAGGCCTGCCACTCCTGGCTCTGCGGGTGGGCGTACTCCGGGTCGTCATGGACGGCAAAGCCGTGCTCGGCCCCTTCGATCTCAACGAGCTTGTGCTCGATGGTCAGCTGTTGGACAGCGGCGCGTGAGGATTCGATGGAAACGAATGTGTCCTCCGTGCCATGCACGATGAGCGTGGGAGTCGTGATCTCACCGAGCACCTGGTAGGGCTTCATCCAGAACACCTCGTTCAGGAGCGCTCGCCCATGCTTGACGGTCGGCGAGTGGTTGATATAGCCCTGCTCACGGAGCTTGTGTGCAGCTTCGTCATTCAGTCGATCGTTGGCCCAATGCGGCTTCTGGTCAACGTAGCGGTCTTTATAATCAACCTGGGGATTGAGCAACACGAGCCTTGCCAGCCCATCTGGCTGCTTGGCGGCATAATAGGCACAGAGGCCGCCGCCGAAGCTAGCACCAAGCAAGCTGACCGTCACCAGTTCGGTTGCTCTACATACGTGTTCGATAGCTACACGGATGTCATTGAGATGCGCGGAGAGCGTCATCTCCTCCTGGCAGCCCTCGCTTTCACCGTGGCCTCGAAGATCAAATCTGAGGGATGCCACGCCAGCCTCGGCAAGCCCGGCTGCGAGCCGCGTAAAGAAACCGCCCTCTTCGCGGGTGACCCCGCCACCGTGGACGAGGACGACAGCCTGGTCGGCGGTGCTGCCCGGCGTGACGAGCGAGCCGGCCAAGTGTAGGCCATCAAGGGTGCGAACGGTGGTAGAGCTACTCCGCAGCGTCATCGATCAAGGCTCCTTCGGTCATAGAGCAGTGCTGCTCATGCTGCCAGTGAGCCTTGCCCATCGCCTACTCTCTATCGCGTTCGTCCGCTATCTCACCTAGGAGCATGAGATCGGCGCGGTGAGCAGGTCAGTAAGATCGTCCACCTGCGCGGGAAGAGCCTGACCAACCGAGTGTGGACCGACCCGCAGACGAGAAGAGCTTCTACCGGGACGGCGTGGAGGTCGTGCCGCTGGCCGCGGGAGCGGTGGGGCGGTGGGGCGGTCATCGGCTGTCCGTCCAGGGCGGTGAGACCAGTACGAAGCGGACGCCCTGGCCGGGTCGTACCTGGGCGGCGCGGTCGGTGTCGGCGTCCAGCACGACGGCGACCACCGGGTAGCCACCGGTGACCGGATGATCGGCGAGGAACAGGACGGGCTCGCCGCCGGGCGGGACCTGGACCGCGCCGCGCAGCACCCCCTCGCTCGGCAGCTCGCC
>JBGTNI010000052.1:0-21058 GCA_041743105.1 Mycobacteriales bacterium
GGGGGTAGAGCGTCTTGCACGATTCCTTCCGGGTCGGCTTCTAGAGTTGGCGAATGCCGAAACGAGAAGTTCCTCACTCAGGTGACATCGAAGTCCACAGTCTTGCTGCCTGGTTCGATGGAGTCGCAGAACTCTACGAGTGGGGGCGACCTTCTTTTCCAGCAGAGAGTTTGAATCCGCTTCAGGGCGAAATGGCTCTCTCTGGTCGCTCGGTGCTCGACATCGGTGCAGGCACAGGAAAATTCACACAGTTACTACTGGATGCCGGAGCACATGTAACTGGAGTTGAGCCGTTGGCCGGCATGAGAGAAGTTTTCTGTCGGCGTTTCCCGGAAGTTTCGTGTCTGAACGCAGCTGCTGAAGCCCTGCCGGTAGAGGCGTCGTCCTTTGATGCTGTCACGATAGCCGAAGCATTCCACTGGTTTGATTCGAAGGCGGCTTGGTCCGAGATTCACCGAGTCCTCAGGCCAGGAGGCGTCGTGCTACTCGTATGGCTTCACCGGCAGAGTGAATCTGGTTGGCAAGAGCGCGTTTATGAACTACTTCAGCCCGTCAAAGCAGACGTACCATCTGAGATTGGCGGTAAATGGAAACTCGGCTGGACGCCCGACATGTTCATGCCCCTTATTGAACATCACGTGCAATACGAACTTAGTTATGAACTTGACCGCCTTCGTGCAATGTTCTCAACGCACAGTTACGTTGCCGCTCTTCCGCCGGAGGAACAGGAAGCACTCCTAGATCAGATAGTTGCCATCGCTGCTGACGAGAAAACTCCGATACGACTTGGTATAGACGTTGAAGCATGGACATGCCGCCGACAGGATGGTTAATCGCCAAAGGCGAACTGCGTAACTCTGTCATACACCGTATCGACGTCAACCGTAAATCCGTCTCCTGATGAACGTGAGCACTGGGTGGCGATCCAGTGCGGTAAGGGTTGATCGAATCCGAACTCGAGCCCGAGGGGATGGGGTTGGATATCAAACAGCCTGGGATTGCTCCGCAAACGTTCAACCACCGCTGGCTGATTGAGCGCATCGTCTCCCTGTCGCCATAGAACAACAGATCCGACGGACTTCCACAATCCCTCCACCCCGACTTCGAGGAGTGTGGGTTCGGCGACGAACAGTGTTGCGTGAATGTGTTGTCGTGTGTGCTCGACGACATCGAACAGCGACAGCCGCTCGGGGCCTGCAACCTCCTCGAGACACCGCACGATGACTCTTGTGCGGGTCTTGGCACTCATCCCGTTGAGCCGAACACCAAGGAACGCCACGCCGGTGTCTTTTTGCTCGAAAAACACCTCAAACGCCACGTCGTCAGCTGACTCGATGAATGAACGCACGGTGCTATCGGCAACTGAAAGGTCTTTCGATCCAATGATGAGAGCGGTTTCCCAATTTCCGTTGAGAGCAATCTTGAGATGGGCGGCTGGACCGACAGAATCGGAGAACTGCTGGATACGCATGTTCATCTTTGTAGCAGACGGACCGCAAACCTCATGCCGTCTAGCTGGCTGTTACAACTGGGGTACGGCTCTAGTTTGGTGCCCCCGGCTGGATTCGAACCAGCGCCACCGCCTCCGGAGGGCGGTGCTCTTCCCCTGAGCTACGGGGGCCGTTTTGTTCGTAGCGGCGTACATGGCCGCCGCATAACACGGCCGGTGTTGCGCGGCCGAGCCTATCAGCCGGGCTACACCTCGACGATCTCGACATCGATGCCCGCGGCGTCTGCAAGCACCGCAAGATCGTGGGGGTCGGAGGTGAGGATCCTGTCGAAATCCTGAGCCAATAGCAGTACTGCGGCATCGATGACATCGCTGCCGCCCGCGCTGGCGAGGAGAGCGCCGGCTTGCTTGCCCAGCTCACCGTCCAGCGGCGCTACGTCGATGCCCGGCACGATTCGCGCTATCGCCGTGTTTCGGCCGGTTCCGCCACGCCAAACTTGACCGATGACGCCCCCGTGAGTGACGGGTCGACGACTGGCTAGCAGCTCTCTTTTGATGCGCGTGGCAACATCGTTGTCGCGTCGCTCCACCGCGACGAATGCGCCCGCATCGAGCACCAGCGTCATGCGGCGGCGCGACTCTGTTGTTTCGCAATCTTGCCGCCTCGCACTATGATCGCTCGCGCTCGGTCTTCTCGATCCACCCGATCCATATCGGCTTGGGTGATCTCGCCGTGTTCTGCTTCGTACTCAGCGACAAAGTCGGCAAGCGCCTGCAATCCCCGGTCATGCTCGGCTTGTCTGGTGAGCGCTTCGTTCACCCAGGCGCTGAGGTTCTCGGCGTTCCCGGCCGACACAGCCTCGTGACCGGCAGCGATGAGGTCGGCATCCACCGATGCCGAAAGTCGCAGTTTGGTTGCCATGTGTCGATATTAGCTCCATGCCACGATCGTGGCAATCGACCTACGGCTTCTCGCCCAGGGCCGTCAGCTTGTTCTGCAGCGCCGTGATCTCGTACTGCTGGCCGTCCTTCATGCTCTGCGCCAGCTTGCGTACCGTGTCGTTATCGCTGCGCTCCAACACTGCTTCGGCCATATGGATTCCCCCCACATGGTGGGCGATCATGAGCCGGCAGAACAGCACGTCGGAGTCACGTCCTAAGCTCTCACGCAACCGCGCCAGCTCGTCATCCGACGCCATGCCGGGCATACGGCCGTCTGGCAGCAGCATGCTGTGGTGACCATTACTCATCCACGCCATGCGGGGTTGCGTGCCCGTTTTCGCTAGCTCCCACTGGTTGAGCCACTGGTCCATCATGCCGATCTGAGCTTGCTGGGTCAGCGCGATGTCGTAGGCGATGCTGCGCAAGCCTCGTTCGCCGCCGCTACGGTACTCGATCATTCCCATCGTCACTGCCTGGTGATGGTGCGTGGACATGTCTCGCGCGAATCCGGCTTCGGCGGAGTCATTGTCTGGATGGTTCGGCGTGCCTATCCAGAGCCCGACACCAAGACCCACCGCCGCCACGATCAGCGCGGCTACGGTCGCCAGAGCGACGATGGCGACACGCCGTCGAATATCGGGCGACGACTCGGCGGCGGTGACTTCAGTGGTGTCGGGCTCCTCAGGCTTCGGCATTACTGCGGCGCTCCGCCAGGAAGTTGCGCCCCGCCTGGTATCTGAGGCACCCCGGGTACCCCACCGGGCTGAGGGGGTAGTGGCTGATCCCCGGTGGCGGTGAGCTCGCTCGCGCAGTTGGAGCCGGGCTCCACGGAAGCGTCCTTACGGAACGCGACGATGAACTCGTCGATGCGCGGGTCGTCGGCGGAATCGACCTTGAGTTGGAAGCCCCATGCCTGTAGCGAGATCGACGACTTCAGACCCGGGTGGGGACTCATCAGCATGTAGTCCTGCCCGCGTACCTTCTTGGCCAGCTTGTCGATCTGCCCCTTGGGCAGGTCCGATGTGTACGTGATCCACACCGCGCCGTGTTCGAGGCTGTGTACCGCGTGTTCATCGGGGATTTGGTCGCCGTAAACGGCACCTTCGCAGTTTTGCCACTGCTCGTTGTGGTCGCCGCCGACAGCCGGGGTCACCGCATAGTCGACGTTGCCGGCAACATGTTTGCGGCTTAGCATCTTGGGGTTTTCCTGTCGATAGTTAGTCATGCCATCTACCTGCTGCGCGCGCTGCTGCCCGAAGGGCCGATTGGCGTCATAGCTTTGGTAGATGGCATACCCGATTATCGACAAGGCAACGATCCCCACTACCACGAACATCACGATGGTGCTGGTGGCCATGCGACCCGCTTTGGCCGCGGTAATGGTGCGCTTACGGCCCGGGCCGCCACTGGACCGTAACGACGTGACCTTCTTCCCGCCACGTCCCCGACGAGGTCCGGTGCTGCCGCGAGGAACCTGGCGCTCCTCTTTCCCGCTCGGGGTAGCGACGTCCGCGGTGGGGTTGGTTGCGGTAGCTTCGGCCGAGGTCTCCTCGGCAGTTACCGTAGGTTCCGCGCTTACCTCGTCCTTATCCAGTTCGACTTCGCCTGCTGGTTGTGATTCCGCACCATTACCGGACTTGTCAACCGGCTGACGGGGACCGGATCCCCGTTGCGGATGAGATTTCGACGCCATGTAAAACCTTCTCCTACACGAATACAGCTGCTGCCCCAGCGTAGTCGTCTGCCGGAGGGCGGCGACAACCTGCCCACCTACCTGGGTTAACGAGAATCGACTGGCTGTAGTAAATGCATTGCCCATTTAATCCCTGGGAGCGCCCAGGGGAGAGAGGCAACGGACCGAAGCGATGCCTGCGCTGCACCTCCGTAGGTACCCTGGCTCGCGGCCGCATTAGCATGGCCCGAGTGAGAGCCCACCCAGCCGGACCGCTGCATGCTGAAATTGTTCCTGCCGCAAACACACCCGCGCCTCCGGAGGACTTATCCGCCATCGACCCTGCGATATGGCCAGTCACCGCCGAACGCCGAAGCGGTGCACTCCATCTTGGCGGAATAGCTGTCACGCAACTGGTCGAGGAACATGGCACCCCGGCGTTGATCATGGACGAGCAGGACTTTCGAGCCCGTGCTCGGGCATACGTTGCAGCCTTCAGTAGCGCAGCCGGAGAGGGCGGTGCGGATGTCTCCTACGCCAGCAAAGCTTTCCTCTGTCGGGGGATTGCCCGTTGGGTCCGTGAGGAAGGCCTCGGTATCGACGTGTGTACCGGCGGAGAGCTGGCGGTGGCGCTTTCGGCGGAATTCCAACCTGAGCACATCACGCTGCATGGCAACAACAAGAGCGTCGATGAGTTGAAGCAGGCAATCACAGCGGGAGTGGGCCGAATCGTCCTAGACTCATTCACAGAGATCGATCGAGTCGCAGCGCTCGCGACCGCCCATAACGTCCGGGCCCGAGTGCTGGTCCGGATTACCGTGGGCGTGGAAGCCCATACTCACGAATTCATCGCCACAGCTCACGAGGATCAGAAGTTTGGGTTCTCGCTGGCTTCTGATGCCGCGGCGCGGGCGATCGAGAAAGTTTTGAGCGAAAGTTCGCTGGAGCTCGTTGGGCTGCACAGCCACATTGGCTCGCAAATCTTCGACACCGCCGGTTTTGAAGTGGCCACTCATCGGTTGGTTGGGTTACTCACCGCTGTCCGGGATAAGTACAATATTGCGCTTCCAGAGCTAGACCTAGGCGGGGGATGGGGAATCGCGTATGTCACAGGCGACGATCCCGCCGATGTGAACGATGTCGCAACTCAGCTGTGTTCCATTGTCACAACCGAATGTGCAGCGGCCGGCTTAGCCGTACCTCGGTTAACAGTTGAGCCGGGGCGGACCATTGTCGGGCCGGCTGGGGTCAGCCTGTACCAAATCGGAACGGTGAAGAATGTTGACGGCATTCGGACGTATGTCAGTGTCGACGGGGGGATGAGCGATAACATTCGCACCGCGCTGTACGACGCTTCTTTCACCTGTGTGCTGGCTAATAGGATCTCCGATGCGCCTCCGATGCTGTCACGCGTGGTAGGGAAACACTGCGAAAACGCGGACATCGTGGTCAAAGATGTTTGGCTCCCGGCCGACGTTGGCCCGGGGGATCTGTTGGCGGTACCTGCGGCTGGTGCCTATACCCGCAGCATGGCCAGCAACTACAACTTCGTCCCTCGTCCGCCGGTCGTTGCAGTGGTCGACGGGGTATCCCGCACGCTGGTACGCCGCGAGACAGTGGCCGACCTGCTCCAGCTCGACGTCGGGTGAGACTGAGCGCTGAGTGGGACTGAGCCTGGGTTGGTCTAAGTAAGCGCGAAGTCGACGGCAGCCTCCGCATGTAGCACGGTGGTAGGAAAGACCGGGATGGCGCTGTCGTGAGCGGTGATGAGTAGCTCGATCTCGGTGCAGCCGAGGATTACTCCCTCGGCCCCAGCCGCGGCTAAACGGTCGATCACCTCTCGATATGCCTGTCTGGACTCTTCACGAATGATGCCCCGGCAGAGCTCTTCGTAAATAACTCGATGCACCAGTTCGCGGTCGGCCGCGCCAGGTGTCAGGGTATTGATCCCATGGCTGTTCAATCGATCACGGTAGAAGTCCTGTTCCATGGTGAACCTCGTGCCCAACAAGCCCACGCGATCTATTCCGGCGCGGCCGATGGCGTCAGCAGTCGTATCGATCAGGTGCAGAAGTGGAATATCCACTCCGGCGACTAGCTGCTCCGCGACTTTATGCATCGTGTTGGTGCACAACACCAAAAAGTCCGCACCACCTCGTTGAAGCGCTTGTCCGGCAGTCACTAGCTTGGCCGCGGCGTCTTCCCAGCGAGCTTCTTGCTGCGCTCGCGCCACATCGGCGAAGTCCGCCGAATACATCAGACATTGAGCCGAGTGGAGACCACCGAGCCTGTCCCGGACCTGCTCATTGATGATTCGGTAGTACACCGCCGATGATTCCCAGCTCATGCCGCCGAGTAAGCCGATGATTTTCATGTCTTACAAGTCTGCCGTAAAGCTCGAAACCGTCGCCGATCACCTGTGATCATCCGATAGCTCACCGTGATCGGAGAGCTTCTCGGCCACTCGAGTACGGTGTCCGTTTCGTGGAAGTAACGCGAAATAACCGTCGGAATGAGGATCGCAAGCGTGGAGGATAACGTCATCGCCGGAGACCAGCATGCGCTTCGGGTGGCGCTGCTGGGCTGCGGCACCGTCGGAAGCCATGTGGTGCGGTTGCTATACGCACAGGCCGGCGAGCTGGCAGTACGCATCGGTGCGCCGCTGGAGCTCGTTGGCGTTGCGGTGCGTGACCCGGATCGCACGCGGCCGGACCTGCCGCTGGATCCGACGCTACTTACTTCTGATGCGGCATCCCTTGCCACTCGGCCAGATGTCGACATCGTGGTGGAGCTGGTCGGCGGCATCGACGGGCCGCGCGACTGGCTTACATCGGCGCTGACGCAGGGAAAGTCCGTTGTCACCGCCAACAAGGCGCTGCTGGCCGACGACGGAGCCGCGCTGCACGATGCGGCGGTTGCCGGTGGCGCTGACCTGTATTACGAGGCTGCCGTAGCCGGCGCGATTCCGTTACTGCGCCCACTGCGCGAGTCACTACATGGCGACCGCATCGCCCGCGTCATGGGAATCGTGAACGGCACCACCAACTACATCTTGTCCAATATGGACGAAACCGGTGCTGGCTTCGATGAGTGCTTGGCCGCGGCCACCGAGCTCGGCTACGCCGAGACCGACGCTGCCGCAGACATCGACGGCTTCGACGCCGCCGCGAAGGCAGCGATCATCGCCTCGCTGGCGTTTCACACCCGCGTCAGTGCGGCAGACGTCTATTGCGAAGGTATCCGCGGGGTCACCTCCGCCGACATTGCTTCGGCCAAGGCCCTTGACCGCACTATCAAGTTGCTCTGCCTCGCAGAGCGCGTCCGCGTCCCCGGTCAAGGGGAGCAAGAGAGCATCAGTGTGCGGGTATATCCGGCGATGATTCCGCGCACCCACCCCCTAGCGGCTGTGAGCGGTGCCTACAACGCGGTCTTTGTGGAAGCACAGGCGGCGGGTTCGCTGATGTTTTACGGCCAAGGCGCAGGTGGCGCGCCCACCGCAAGCGCGGTCCTCGGTGACCTGGTGGCGGTGGCGCGAAATCGGCTTACCGACAACCGCGTGCCGAGCGAGTCGACCTATGCCGCGTTGCCCTTGATGGCCATAGACGAGGCGGTCACCCGCTACTACATCTTGTTAGATGTCAACGACAAACCGGGCGTGCTGGCTGCTGTCGCGTCGGCGTTCGCCGACCACGAGGTCAGCATCGCCATCGTGCGGCAGGAAGGTCGAGGCGACGATGCGTCGCTGGTGCTGGTGACCCACGCCGCACCCGAAGCCGCCCTGGAGGCAACGGTGGACAGCCTTCGCCGACTCGATGCGGTGCGAGACGTCGTCAGCGTGATGCGCGTAGAAGGGGAGCAAGCATGACTAGCACAGCCCTGGCAACCGACTGGCGTGGAATCGTCGAAGAGTTCCGCGATCAGCTACCGGTCACCGATACCACGCCCGTGATCACGCTGCGCGAAGGTGGCACGCCACTGCTGTACGCGCCGCGGCTCTCGCGGCGGACCGGCTGCGAGGTGTACCTGAAGGTTGAAGGAGCCAATCCCACGGGCTCGTTCAAAGACCGGGGGATGACACTGGCCGTGAGTAAGGCCGTAGAGGCCGGCGCTACCGCGTTGCTATGTGCCTCCACAGGCAACACAGCCGCGTCGGCGGCGGCATACGCTGTTCGGGCCGGCATTGCATGCGCGGTGTTGCTTCCCAAGGGTGCGGTCGCTCCGGGGAAAGTCGCGCAGGCGCTGGCCTACGGCGCCCAGATTTTGGAAGTGGAGGGCACCGTCGATGACTGCCTCCGGCTCAGTATTGAGCTAGCCGCTAATTACCCGGTGGCGCTGGTGAACTCAGTGAACCCCCACCGGATCGCTGGGCAGAAGACCGCCTCGTTTGAGATCGTAAACGAGATAGGGGAAGCGCCCGCGGCGCATTTCCTGCCCGTGGGCGGCGCCGGGAACATCACCGCTTACTGGCAGGGATATAAGCAAGCGCACGAGCTGGGCTGGGCTCCTAGTCGCCCTGCGATGTGCGGTTTCCAAGCAGCGGGATCCGCTCCGATCGTCACCGGATCGCCGGTGACCAACCCCCAGACGGTGGCCACCGCAATCCGGATCGGGAACCCGGCGTCATGGCGTTCCGCGGTGAACGCCCGGGACGAATCCGGCGGACTCATCTCCGCCGTCACCGACGCCGAGATCCTGGCCGTGCATACGATGTTGTCGCGAGAAGAAGCGGTGTTCGTGGAGCCGGCGTCGGCGACTGGCGTCGCCGGTCTCCTGGCGCTTACCGACCCTGCCCAGCATGTGGCCCACCCGGAGTACGCCCAGATGGCCGACGTGTTGCATGGCCGACGAGTGGTCTGCACGGTTACCGGGAATGGGCTCAAGGACCCGGAGTGGGCAGTACGCGCTGCCCCGCCGGCCACCACGGTGGCCGCCGACGTGCAGGCGGTGGCCGCAGCGTTGGAGCTGTAGGCCACAGTCACGCCGCTTGCGTCGCCGTGGCCGGCACGGCGGATGGCTGATCATCGGCACATTGGTCTTGCGGAAGGCCTCTGGTGTACGTGGAAGCATCAGGCGTCGTCAGGTAGAAGGCGAAAGGCGCGGTGGTCCGTGAGGGGACGGATGGCCCGGAAGTCTCTACGGTCAAGCGTCAATATGGCGTTGGTTCGGAACTGATATGCCAACGCCACGTTCACTACATCAGCAAGATCGAGATGCAGGTCGAGGTAGCGGGCTCGAACGGCCTGTGCTGTATCGAGGATGTCGGCTGTGATCTCGGGGAGCACGGCACGACCTGCCCGCACCCAGCGCCGGATGTCATCGATCGCCTGGTGTGCGGCATCGCGGCCGAGGACACGGTGGGCGACGTGATCAAGCTCGCTGAGCAGTACCGGCGAGACGATCAGTGTTCCGGCGTCGCGCAACACTGTGCGAGCTGCCTCGCCATCAGGGTGGGTCTCGTCGAGGGCGGCTAGTAGCCCGGACGTGTCTGCCACAACGATGATCAATCAGCCGACCTCTCACAGAGCCCGGTAATAGGGAGGATGCCAAGGGCCGCGGGAGCCGCCGCCTGGTAGGCAAGGCGACGAGAACACAGGCAGCGTCACTATTACCGGGGTCTCTTGCTCTGCTCGTATGCTTCGGATTTCTCTGCCCAGACGGCCTGAAGAGGTTCACCTTCGCCGAGTCGGCGTGAGCGGTCCTGTGGGGTGTAAGAGCGGGTAAAAAACGGTTCATCCCAGGTTCGATTGTTCATCGCCGCCAGATGAATAGCATCTCGAAGGAGCGTGGCTTCGGTGATGCCTCTGCGCGCGGCCGTGGCTTTGAGGACCGCCAGGTCGTCCTCATCGGCAAAAACCGTCGTTCGTTTCATGGCCATCAACGTATGCTACCACCGACATACCTTCCGCTGAAGGGCGCACTTGTACCAGCGTCGAGGAAATGGCCAGATTTTCTCCGCCAGTATCCGCCGTACAATGCTTATATGCCACGCTGTCGGTTATGTGTAGCTTCATGTCGAGCCCCATAACGGTCCGAGTCCCAGCCAGTAGTGCCAACCTAGGGCCAGGCTTCGACTGCCTAGCGCTCGCGTTGTCTCTCGCCGACGAGATAGAAGCCGCGGTGACGCCCAGCGGTCTTATCGTTGAGGTTGACGGCGAAGGTGCCGAAGAACTGCCGCGAGATGAGAAGCACCTTGTGGTCCAGGCAGCTCGAGCGGCATTCGACGTTCTGGGTGGTCAGCCCACTGGGCTCCGACTCCACTGCCGGAACGCCATCCCGCAAAGCCGCGGCCTTGGTTCGTCCTCCGCCGCGATCGTGGCCGGGATCCTGCTTGCCCGAGCATTGGTAACCGACGGGGATCAGTTGCTAGACGAGGCGGGCGTGCTGACTCTGGCCGATCAACTCGAGGGGCATCCCGACAACGCGGCCGCATGCCTCCTCGGTGGGTTGGTTATCGCTTGGCGTGATGTGCTGGGGGCTCGTGCGGTCACTTGTCGGCCGGTGCAAGAGCTATCCCCGGTGGTGTACATCCCCAGTGAACGCGGTGTCACCGCGCACGCCCGTGCGATCCTCCCATCTGAGGTGCCACACAACGACGCGGCCGCAACCGTGAGCCGTGCCATATTGCTTGTGCATGCGTTGTGTGACGAGCCAGGTTTACTCCTACCGGCTACTGAGGACTGGTTGCACCAGGACGCTCGAGCCGACGCTATGCCGGAGTCCGCGGCGTTGATCGAGAAGTTACGAGCCGCGGGAATTTCTGCCGTATTGAGCGGTGCCGGCCCCGCTGTGCTCGCGCTCACCTGCGATGAAGGAGCTGTGGAGCTCGCGCCGCACGTACTATTCGAGGCGCACCGGCTTCATGTCGACCGGGTTGGCGCTACCGTGACCCCCGTGCTAGCTGGACACGAGTCGCGCTAGAATAATTCTGGTAGGCGATAGAACATGCCGAAGACACGCCGCAGCGCTAATAAGCCAACCTGTTGCGTTCGGCCAGTTACGACGTCTACGCTTGTAGGTACCTAGCCGCCAGTTGCGCGATCATGCGTTCAGCCTGTACCGGTGCGAGCGTGCTCTTATCGGTGATGATCGAGATCAGACGTGTTGCCACAGCAACTATGAGTCACGCATGCCGGCGGCAATCTAATCGATGAGCTGCGTTTGCGTCCACTTTTACTAATACCAGTAACGAGTGGGCAGTTCGTAGCCGTCGTAGTGAAATCTGGTCACGTGGTTGTACCCGTGGCCCGTCGCAGAGTAAGGAAACCCATTGAGCGACACATCCAGTCTTCTTCCCGCAGAATCTGACGTATTCGCGTCATCGGGGGAAGACACCCGGAGCAGTAACGGCTCCGCTAGCAAGTCCCGCTCCACCAAAGCTGGTCTGACCGGCATGTTGCTGGCCCAGCTACAAAAGCTTGCCACTGAGCTTGGTATCGGCGGCACCGGGCGAATGCGTAAGAGCGAACTCGTCGAGGCCATCGGCAAACGCCAATCAGGCTATGTCATCGATACCCATACCGCCCCACGAGCGAGCGGGGCTAACGGCTCGTCCAACGGCGGGGCCACATCTGAAACTTCTCGCAGCATGCCAAGTCAGAGCAGCCTGTCGAGCCAGAACCACGCTCCACGCCGTGCGGCCGTGGTATCGGCGAGCGCCGAACAGGTTGAGTTGCCTGTAGGGGAGGCCAATCCAATGTCTGAGAATGCAGTAGCCAGCACGCGCCTAGCGGATACGCCGCCCGATGCTTCAGCGGAGAGTGCCCCGACGGCCCGGCCGCGTCGTCGCGCCGTCCGCCAGGCCGGCACTCCTGTGGTGGAGGCGTTCGAACCGGCCATGTCGAGTCAGGGCAGCGAATCGGCACCAGTCCACGGTGACCCTCGTGAGGGCGACACCGCCGGCTCTGACCGGAATGGGAATGCCGGAAGGCGCCACACCGGCAGTAGGGACGGTGGCCGCAATGGTGGTGGTAGAGACGGTGGTGGTAGAGACGGCGGTCGTAACGGTGGGCGCGACTCCAACCGTTCGTCACAGCGCCGCTCCAGCGATCGCCCAAACGGTCGGTCCATTGAACGTTCCGGTGACCGCCCGAACGACCGCTATGACGACCGGCCCGAAGACGACGGCGAGTACGGGCGCCGTCGCCGCGGTGGACGTGACCGTGATCGCAATCGGCGGGGAGGTCGAGAGCGGGACCGCGGTGACAGTGAGCCAGTAGTTACCGAAGACGACGTGTTGTTGCCAGTAGCCGGCATCGTCGACATTCTCGACAACTACGCTTTCATCCGCACGTCCGGTTACCTGTCGGGCTCCAACGACGTCTACGTTGCGATGTCGCAGGTGCGTAAGTACGCGCTACGACGTGGCGACGCCGTCACCGGTTCGGTACGGCAGCCCCGGGACGGCGAGCGGCAGAACAAGTACAACCCACTGGTCCGACTGGACACGATCAACGGCGTCGAAGCGGAGCAGGCGCAGCGTCGCGAGGAGTTCCACAAGCTCACGCCGCTGTATCCGCAAGATCGACTGCGGCTCGAGACCGAGCCGTATCAGCTCACCACCCGAGTTATAGACCTGGTGATGCCGATCGGTAAGGGGCAGCGTGCGCTGATCGTTTCGCCGCCCAAGGCCGGCAAGACCATGGTGCTGCAGGCCATCGCGAACGCGATCACCACCAACAACCCCGAGTGTCACCTGATGGTGGTGCTGGTGGACGAGCGACCCGAAGAGGTCACCGACATGCAGCGTTCGGTGAAGGGTGAGGTCATAGCCTCCACCTTCGACCGCCCACCCACCGATCACACCACGGTGGCCGAGCTTGCTATCGAACGCGCGAAGCGGCTGGTGGAGCTGGGACACGACGTGGTTGTGCTGCTGGACTCGATCACCCGACTGGGCCGCGCCTACAACCTGGCGGCTCCGGCGTCTGGTCGTATTCTTTCCGGCGGCGTGGATTCCACTGCCCTGTATCCGCCGAAGCGATTCTTGGGTGCCGCGCGCAACATCGAAAACGGTGGCTCGCTCACCATTTTGGCCACAGCGCTCGTCGAGACAGGTTCCACGATGGACACCGTGATCTTCGAAGAGTTCAAGGGCACCGGCAATGCCGAGCTGAAGCTTGATCGGCGCATCGCCGACAAGCGGGTCTTCCCCGCCGTGGACGTGGATGCCTCTGGCACTCGGAAGGAAGAGCTTCTGCTTGCTTCCGACGAGCTCGCCATCATCTATAAGCTGCGCAAGGTGCTGCACGCACTGGAATCACAGCAGGCGCTTGATCTGTTGCTGGACAAGCTCAAGAAGACCCGTACCAATGTGGAGTTCTTGATGCAGATTCAGAACTCCACGCCAGGCAACGGCGACTAGAGCTACGAGCCACTTGAGGAATATTTCTGCCCCATGGCAGACTTGTAGCCGTAGGGCTTGGCCCTTGCCGTAATCCCGCTGACCATGCGGTACCGGTTCACGCTCATGCTCTGAGTAGTCGTAGCAGAGCTTGGGCGACCCGGCGACCGAGATAAGGAAGACTTTCGTGAAACCCGACATTCACCCCGACTACCACGACACCCAGGTGAACTGCTCCTGTGGAGCTTCCTTTGCCACGCGTAGCACCGCCAAAAACGGCGTTATCAACGCTGAAGTCTGCTCGCAGTGCCACCCCTTCTACACCGGTAAGCAGAAGATCCTCGACACAGGCGGTCGCGTGGCGCGCTTCCAGCGTCGTTACGGCAAGGCCAGCGACAGCGCTGCCAAGTAACGGTGACGAAGTCTGGCAATACGTCTAGTACCACCGGCGCGACTGCCGATGCTGCGCACGCCGACACTCATACAGATCGCATCACCGGTCTGATAGCAGAGCATGCGGACCTGGAACGTGAACTAGCCGATCCGGCGGTACACACCGACGCGGCGCGTGCCCGTCGCTTAGGTCGTCGCTACGCCGAACTCGGCCCGATCGTTGCCACAGTGCGGGAGCTGGATGCGGCTCGCGGCGACCGTGAGACTGCCGGCGAACTTGCAGATGAAGATGCCAGTTTCGCGGTCGAAGTCGAGCAGCTCGCCGCTCGTATCGGCGAGCTGGAAAGTACGTTGCGCGAGTTGCTCGTGCCCCGCGATCCCAATGACTCCAAAGACGTGATCATGGAGATCAAGGCTGGTGAAGGCGGCGAGGAATCCGCGCTGTTCGCCGGAGATCTGCTGCGCATGTACACCCGTTACGCCGAACGACACGGGTGGAAGACCGAGATCATCGACGTCACCGAATCCGACCTTGGCGGTTACAAAGATGCCGCGGTCGCGGTGAAGTCCAAGGCCGGTAGCTCACCCGACGGCGTGTGGGCGCGGTTGAAGTATGAGGGTGGCGTCCATCGCGTGCAGCGGGTGCCGGTGACCGAATCGCAAGGTCGGATTCACACTTCGGCCGCCGGCGTCATGGTGATGCCTGAGGCCGAAGATGTGGATGTGAACATCGGCGCGAACGACTTACGCATCGACGTGTATCGCTCGTCGGGTCCAGGTGGGCAGAGCGTGAACACCACCGACTCCGCTGTGCGCATTACCCACCTCCCCACCGGCATCGTGGTGTCGTGCCAGAACGAGAAAAGCCAACTGCAGAACAAGGAACAGGCGCTGCGTATCTTGCGGGCGCGCCTGCTGGTTGCCGCGCAGGACGAAGCAGACGCCGCCGCGAGCGATGCGCGGCGATCGCAGGTCCGTACCGTGGACCGGTCGGAGCGGGTACGTACCTATAACTATCCCGAGAACCGGATCTCTGACCATCGGGTGAACTTCAAGGCCTACAACCTCGATCAGGTACTCGACGGTGATCTGGATGCGGTGCTCGACGCGCTGCGCGTGGCCGACACTGCCGCGAAGCTGGCAGCTGAGTGAGCTCGGCACGCAGTGACTCAGCCAGCACGTCGTGCAGGGGTACGAGACGAAGTGCGCGCTGCGGCTGCGCAGCTTTCAGCCGCAGGTGTGCCGTCCCCTCGCAATGATGCCGAACTGCTTGCCGCTTTCGTACTTGAGATTTCTCGAGCCGAGCTGCTGCGCGGCATCGTGCTCGGGAATACGTGGGTTACCCCTGCTCAGCGCGATAGGTTCACTGGCCTAGTAGTGCAGCGAGCGCGACGAGTGCCGCTGCAGCATCTCACCGGTGTGGCACCGTTTCGGCGACTGGAGCTCGCCGTGGGGCCGGGCGTCTTCGTGCCACGCCCGGAGACCGAACTCCTGGCCGGCTGGGGGATCGAGCTACTGGATTGCCTGCAACGCATCGCACCCGCTCAGGTAGTCGATCTCTGCGCCGGGTCGGGGGCGATCGCTTTCGCGGTAGTGACGGAGACCGCCAACGTTAACGTTCACGCGGTGGAGTGCGAGCCGGAGGCGTTGGTGTGGCTACAGCGCAATCTAGTCGACTGCGAACCGGCTGATGGTTCCAGTGTCGCTATGGTGCGCGGTGACGCTACCGCCGCTGACACCTTGGCGCAGCTTGACGGCAACGTTGACCTTGTGCTGTCCAATCCGCCGTACATCTCCCGAGATGAGGATGTGGCCGACGAAGGAAAGTTCTTCGATCCGCCGAGCGCGCTCTGGGCCGATGACGATGGCTTGAGCATGGTCGCGGCAGTGGCGGTTCGGGCCGCCGCGTTGCTGCGACCCGGTGGCTGGTTCGGTGTGGAGCACGGTGAAAGCCAGGGTGAGCGAGTCCGTGCGCTGTTGTGCCCCGCTACGTGGCAGAACGCGTTCACCCACCCCGATTTCACCGGCAGAGACAGGTTCACCACCGCCCAGCGGATGTGAGAGTCGGTAAGCTCCTACTGCCTATGCCTCTTCGCTTCGTCTCGAAGTGATGGTCGCGAGGCGTTTACGGGCACCGTCGAGCCATTCCTGACAAACAGTCGCCAGTCGCTCGCCGCGTTCCCAGAGCTTGAGGGATTCCTCAAGCGTGATCCCGCCGGCCTCAAGCTTGGTCACCACGGCGGCCAGCTCGTCGCGTGCCTGCTCATAGGACTGCGCTGCGTCAGCCTCATCGGTGCTGGCTAGCGACTCTGTTTCTAGTGGATCTGTCTCTGAGGACTCTGTCGTTGATTTCTTCGGCACTCGATCACTCTACGGTGTGCTTACTCAATGCGTGCGCTACGTTCGCCGCCCGCCAGCCGCAGCCGCACGCGCTCTCCGACGTCCACGTCGTTGGGTTGCCGGACGACCGCACCGCCGGCTTGCTGCACGATCGCGTAGCCGCGGTCCAGCGTGGCCTGGGGTGAGAGCGCGCCTACCCGAGCTCGCAGCTGGGTCAGCTCAGTCGCGGCCATGTCGAGCCGGTGTGTCACACATCGTCGAGCCTTGCTGATGAGGTTGCTGACGTCGTCGTCGCGCACCTGGACCATAGTGAGCGGCCGCGCGAACACTGGGCGACTGCGCACCGCGTGGAGCCGCTGCCATTCGCGGTCCAGGAACGTGACTATGCAGCGCCGTGCCCGGTCACGCAGTGTGATCAAGTGCTGTGTCTGCTCGGCTAGGTCGGGAACCACGCGCTTACCGGCATCAGTGGGAGTGGAGCAGCGTACATCTGCCACGAGATCCAACAGCGGGGAATCGGGTTCGTGTCCGATCGCGCTGATCACCGGCGTGCGGCAGCCGAACACGGCCCGGCAGAGTGTTTCGTCGCTGAACGGCAACAGATCCTCCACCGAGCCCCCGCCGCGAGCTACCACGATCACATCCACCTCGGGATGCGCGTCGAGTTCGGTCAGCGCCGCCATAACCTGCGGCACGGCAGATGTGCCTTGCACCGCAACGGTGCGTATCTCAAATCGCACCGCTGGCCAACGTCGGGTGGCGTTCTGCAGTACATCGCGCTCGGCGGCGCTGGCACGACCGGTGATCAAGCCCACCCGATGCGGCAGGAACGGCAGTGGACGTTTGCGTTCGGGCGCGAAGAGGCCCTCGGCGGCCAGCAGTGCCTTAAGTCGTTCCAGGCGTGCCAGTAGCTCACCGATTCCGACCGCGCGGAACTCGGATGCTCGCAGTGACAGCGTGCCTCGGGCGGCGTAGAAGTCCGGTTTCGCCCGCGCCACGACGCGGGAACCTTCGGTGAGCCCATCGACCACGTCGCGTCGACAGGTGACGAGCAGGCTTATCTCCGCGGCCGGGTCGCGTAACGTGAGGAAGGCCGTGGGTGAACCCGGACGACGGTTTAGCTCAGTGATCTGCCCCTCGACCCAGACTTCACCCAGGCGAGAGATCCACCCGCCAATTTTCTGGCTCACTACCCGCACCGGCCACGGGCTCTCGGCAGTTGAACGCGTAGTCGAGGACTGTGCCGTCGATAAGCGTGCCGCCTCGACGCGGGCTGGGGCAGTGGTATCAGTCACGGCGTACGAGCATACGTGGTGTAAGCACTATCATGGGCACCATGGCGACGCAGAGCGGTATGGCAGCTCAGACGAGCACCGCGTCCAAACGGGTCCTGCTCGCCGCTCCGCGCGGCTACTGTGCTGGTGTCGACCGTGCGGTGGTAACGGTGGAGAAGGCCCTTGAGCACTTCGGCCCACCGGTGTATGTCCGTAAGCAGATCGTGCACAACAGACATGTGGTGGCCTCGCTGGAGAAACGCGGCGCGATCTTCGTGGAGGAAACCGACGAGGTTCCCGAGCACTCGGTGGTGGTGTTTTCCGCGCACGGCGTGGCGCCTGAGGTGCATGAGCAGGCCAAGGCCCGGAATCTGCGCACGATCGACGCTACCTGTCCGCTGGTCACCAAGGTGCACAACGAAGCTCGCCGCTTCGCCGCCGCCGACTATGACATTCTCCTGATCGGCCATGGGGAACACGAGGAGGTCGTCGGCACCCTCGGCGAGGCACCCACGCAAACCCAGGTCGTGGAAACTCCGGACGCGGTCTCCGAGGTGACGGTGCGCGATGAGTCCAAAGTTGTCTGGCTATCGCAGACCACGCTGAGTGTGGACGAGGCCATGGAGACGGTCGGCCGACTGCGACAGCGGTTCCCACTGTTGCAGTCCCCGCCCAGCGACGACATCTGCTATGCCTCCCAGAACCGACAGCAGGCCGTGAAACAGATCGCTCCAGAGTGCGGCCTAGTCCTCGTGGTGGGCTCACACAACTCCTCTAACTCCGTGCGGCTGGTGGAGGTAGCGCTAGAGGCGGGAGCGGCAAGCTCCTATCTGATCGACTACGCGACCCAGATTGAGCCCGACTGGTTGGACGGTGTCCAGACGGTAGGAGTCACCTCCGGGGCGTCGGTACCCGAGGAACTGGTGGACGGTGTGCTTGGGCGCCTTGCCGAGTGCGGTTACTCCGATGTGCAGACCGTGACGACGGCGGAGGAGAAGCTCATCTTCTCGCTTCCGCAGCAGCTCAAGCGGGAGATGCGCGGCACGCCGACAGCTCCACTGCCTGAGAAGTTATGAGTGCCGCGACGCGCATCCTCCTGACACTGTCAGCTGCTCGGGAAGCGGATCGAAACGTTGGAAACTGACGAATGTGTCAGCTATGCTTGAGATATGACACATGCAACGCTCCTGGTCAATGATCAAGGCCGAGTGACTATTCCCGTTCATATACGTCAGAAGCTTGGAATCAGGGCCGGTTCCTCCGTTGTCGCCTATGTCCAGGACGGCCGTCTGATTCTGGAGGACCGCGACCATCTGGCCGCCCGCGTTCAGCGCGAGGCCGTCGCCTCGCGAACCACTGCCGGCAGCGTCGTAGACGACCTGATTGCCGATCGCCGGGGCCAAGCCAAGCGCGAGCAAGCGGAAACGGAAGCTAGCCGGTGATCGTCTTCGACACCTCCGCCGTTCTCGCATTCCTTTACGCGGAGCCAGGTCACCAAACGGTGCAGTCCCTCCTCGACAAGGGGCGCATCAGTGCAGCCAACTGGTCTGAAACACTGCAGAAGATCGCTTTCCACGGCGGCGACTCGCAGCGGCAAGGAAGCTTGCTGATGGTGCTCGGTCTCACTGTCGAACCGCTCACCGGAGTAGATGCCGAACGTGCCGCGCAGCTCTACCCAACGACTCGAGAAGCCGGCCTCTCACTAGGTGACCGCTGCTGCCTTGCCCTTGCTCACCGCTTACGCGCGCCTGCGGTAACGGCCGATCGGGCGTGGGCGGACGTCGACGCTGGAATTGAGCTGCGCCAAATTCGCTGAGCCCACTGCCATGAGCGTGACACCACGGCCGCTTTTTGGTGCAAAAACCGGCCCTCCTGTCACGTTCGTGGCAGGAAGCCCGTCGCGTCTGCTTACAGGTCGTAGTAGAGCGCGAACTCGTGGGGAGTGGGCCGCAATCGAATGGGGTCGACTTCTTCGGTGCGTTTGTAGTCGATCCAGGTTTCTAACAGGTCGGTCGTGAAGACGTTGCCGACGAGCAGGAACTCATGATCGGCTTCCAATGAATCCAGCACCGCCGGTAGCGAACTGGGAACCTGGGCCACGTCCAGCAACTGCTCGGGTGGCAGCTCGTAGAGATCTTTGTCCACTGGCGCCGGTGGTTCGATTTTGTTCTTTACCCCGTCGAGGCCGGCGAGCAGCATCGCCGAGAACGCCAGGTACGGGTTAGCGGACGGGTCGGGGACCCGGAACTCGATCCGCTTAGCCTTAGGGTTGCTACCGGTGATCGGGATCCGGGTGCATGCCGAGCGGTTGCGTTGCGAGTACACCAGGTTCACCGGCGCCTCGAACCCTGGCACTAGTCGCCGGTAGGAGTTGACCGTGGGGTTGGTGAACGCTAGCAGCGATGGCGCATGCATGAGCAGCCCCCCGATGTACCAGCGCGCCGTGTCCGAGAGGCCCGCGTATCCCACCTCGTCGTAGAACAATGGTGTACCTTCACGCCACAAACTCTGATGGGTGTGCATGCCAGAACCGTTGTCGCCGAACAGCGGCTTAGGCATGAACGTCGCGCTCTTACCCGCGGCCCATGCGGTGTTCTTCACGATGTACTTAAACAGCATCAGCTTGTCGGCCGACGCCAGCAGAGTGTCGAAGCGATAGTTGATCTCGGCCTGTCCGGCAGTGCCCACTTCGTGGTGTGCCCGCTCCACCTCGATGCCGGCACCGATCAGGTTGCGAACCATCGCATCGCGCAGGTCCGCGAAGTGATCGGTCGGTGGCACGGGGAAATAGCCACCCTTGTGGCGAGGTTTGTAACCGCGGTTTCCGCCTTCTTCCTCACGCCCGGAATTCCAGGCACCTTCGATCGAGTCGAGGTAGTAGTAGGCGCTGTGGGCGTTGGTGTCGTGACGCACCGAATCGAAGACGTAGAACTCTGCTTCAGCACCGAAGTAGGCGCTGTCGGCCACACCACTGCCAGCCAGGTAATGCTCGGCCTTCTTGGCGATGTTGCGGGGATCGCGGGAGTACGGCTCGTGGGTGAACGGGTCATGGATGAAGAAGTTCAACGCCAGGGTCTTCTCGGCGCGAAACGGATCGATGTAGGCTGACGTCACGTCGGGCAGCAGCAGCATGTCCGATTCGTGAATCTGCTGGAATCCTCGAATCGAGGAGCCGTCGAAAGCCAGCCCTTCGGTGAAGATGTCGTCGGTCACCGATTCCACCGGTACGTTGAAATGCTGCATCACGCCAGGAAGATCGCAGAACCGAACATCTAAAAACCGCACCTCCTCGCGGGAGAGGTAGCTGAGCAACTCATCGGAACCGGCGAACATTTATCCTCCATTGCATTACGACGCGTACTGGCAAAACGGTGGCAAAACGGGCCGCGACGAGCGCGCGGGCGCTTCAGCGTAGCCTTATCGGATTGCGGTGCGAAGTCATTCGTGTTTCCGCATTGTTATGACTTCCCCGCGGCTGACCTTCACCGTAATGGCGACGAGAAAAGAAGGTCAAGCAAGCGTTACCACTAAAGGTGAAACCGTGACTCACGCAACAGCAGCTCTGCCAGAACGGTTCACGACCGCGAGCTTTGGCCGACGCCTAGCCGCGCTGATCGTCGACTGTGTACTCAGCGCTGGCGTTGCTG
>JBGTNI010000053.1:0-30177 GCA_041743105.1 Mycobacteriales bacterium
AGTCTAGCTGGCGGTAGGTCTTACCCATTTAATGTCGCTAAACCGAGCGAAGTCACGATCAAAGCTCACCACCTCGCATCCGTGCTCTACGGCGATGGCCGCGAGCACCGCATCGGGCACGAGATCACCGCTAGCTTCGGCGTTCTCACAGACAATCTGTAGACACTGAAAGTGGCGAGATCCGGGATTGACGGCTACGTGGTTGGGTTGGGCACATACCGCCGAGATGAACTTCAACGCCTCATGGGTAGGTGTAACCGTTTTGAAAACGCGTCGGTTGGTGCTGAGCCTAAGAAACGACCACCACACCAGCCATGGCACGCTGAATGCATCTTGGCGAGCTAACAGGTCGGTAAACCACCTTCTCGCTGTCACGTGATGTGGGTGGTCATCCCGCTGCATCGCGAGAAACAACGTTGACGTCAAGCGGCTTCATCGTGACTGTGATCGGTTGAGTCCAGGAACTCTGCGAGTGCCCGATTGGAGTTTAGGTCAACCCCTGGTTGCGGGCCTCCGCCGCCTCGGAAGACCGGTATGGGTGGCGCTGGCATTGCTACCGGTTGGTTTAGCTCCCGCCGAAGGGCTTCGGACACGAGCTCACCTAACGTCAAGCCGCGACGGCGCGCGGCCGAACGCGCGGCTGCAAGTACGTTATCGTCTATCGCCACCGTGGTGCGCATGATGACAGCTTATCTGCATCAACGAAATCACGGCTAATCCTTGGTTGCCTCTTATGCTGTTCCCATCTCGATGCCGCCATGAAGTACCGTCTACAGCACTGGTCTATTCGCAGCATGTGCCCATCGAAGGAGCTGCTAGGTCGTGCGAGTGGTGGTTCTGATCTCCGGCACCGGCTCGCTGCTTCAGGCGTTACTGGACGTCGTCGCGGATCCGACTTACGGGGTGCAGGTGGTGGCGGTGGGCGCCGATAGGACCCGGATCGAAGGACTAGCCCGGGCGGAACGCTTACGCATACCCACCTTTGTTGAGCGCGTGTCTGACTACCCCGATCGGACCGCCTGGGATGCCAGGCTCACGACGCGCGTGGCTGGTTATCGACCAGATCTCGTGATCTCGGCGGGATTCCTCAAGCTCGTGGGTCCCGCGTTCCTGGCTAGGTTCAGCGGAGCATTCATCAACACCCACCCGTCGCTGCTGCCGGCTTTCCCCGGTGCCCATGCGGTGCGCGACGCGTTGGCCTACGGCGTCGCCGTTACCGGCGCCACCGTCTTCTTCGTCGACGAGGGCACCGACACCGGCCCGATCATTGAGCAACGGGCGGTCCCGGTGAACCCCGACGACACCGAAACCAGCCTGCATGAGCGCATTAAGCAGCACGAACGCGCGATGCTGGTCGAGGTCGTCGGGCGTCTGGCACGTCACGGCTGGAATATCACCGGAAGGAAAGTAACGCTGCAATGAGTACGATCGGCAATGTCGCGGGAGAGAAAGTGGTGGAAGAGCCCAACGAAGGCTGGCACGCAGCTCCGTTCAAGCGGGCACTAATCAGTGTCTACGACAAGGCGGGCCTCGGCGAGCTTGCTACAGCTTTGGCGGCGGCTGGAGTGGAGATCGTCTCCACCGGCTCCACCGCTGCACGCATCGCCGAACTCGGTATCAAAGTCACGTCCGTCAGTGAAGTGACCGGTTTCACCGAGTGCCTAGACGGTCGAGTGAAAACGTTGCATCCCCACATTCACGCCGGGATCTTGGCCGACCGCTCCAACCCCGAGCACGTGCATGAACTGGACCGGCTGGGCATCGCGGCCTTCGACCTCGTAGTGGTGAATCTGTACCCGTTCTCGGCGACGATCGCCGCCATGGAAGCCGAGGGGGTGGTCGACCCTAGCCGTGCGATAGAGCAGATCGACATCGGCGGGCCCGCCATGATCCGGGGGGCAGCTAAGAACCACAGCAGTGTCACGATCGTGGTGGATCCCACCGACTATGGCGCAGTCGCCGCGGCAGCGGGCAGCGGATTCGACGCTGCTGCCAGACACCGTCTCGCCGCGAAGGCTTTCGCTCACACCGCGCGGTATGACACCGCCGTGGCGAGCTGGTTCGGTCGCGGCGTTGCGGCACAGACCGAGCAGATGTGGCCGCCGTTCATCGGTGTCGCGTTGGAGCGCGCCGAGGTGCTTCGGTATGGCGAGAACCCGCATCAAGAAGCTGCGCTGTATGTGGCCGCGGGCACCGATGCTGTCGGGGCGTCCACTGGCAACGTGCTCGGGACCGGGATTGCGCAGGCCGAGCAGCTCCACGGAAAGCCGATGTCGTACAACAACTACGTAGACGCCGACGCCGCGTACCGAGCAGCGTACGACTTCGACCAGCCGGCGGTGGCGATCATCAAGCACACCAATCCCTGTGGCATCGCGGTATCTGCCGAGGGTGACGATATCGTCGTCGCCCACCGTAAAGCGCATGCCTGTGATCCGGTGTCGGCGTTCGGGGGGGTGATCGCGTCGAACCGTCCGGTGACTGTTGCCATGGCGACTTCGGTCGCTGAAATCTTCACCGAAGTGATTGTGGCTCCGTCCTACGACAACGGCGCCGTTGAGTTACTGTCGGCTAAGCCGTCGATTCGGGTGTTAATTGCCCAGCCCCGCGAATGCGACCACAGTGACGCCCGCGTGATCTCTGGCGGGGTGTTGGCGCAATGCACCGATCTCGTCGACGCGCCGGGAGACGATCCGGCGACATGGCAGCTGGTCAGCGGCGCACCGCCCGAACCGGAGGCGCTCACCGACGCGGTGTTTGCCTGGCGGGCGATCCGCTCCGTGAAGTCCAACGCGATTCTGCTGGCGTCGGGCGGCGCCACGGTGGGCGTGGGCATGGGACAGGTGAACCGGGTGGACTCGGCGCGACTCGCGGTCACCCGGGCCGGCGACCGTGCCGTCGGGAGCGTCGCGGCTTCGGATGCGTTCTTTCCGTTCCCCGACGGACTGCAGGTGCTCATCGACGCGGGCGTACGTGTAGTGGTCCAGCCGGGGGGCAGCGTGCGCGACGAGCAGGTCATCGCCGCCGCGAACGCGGCTGGTATCGCGATGTATCTCACCGGCACGAGGCATTTTGCGCACTGAGCGCACCCGCTGAGGCTGGCACTAGCCCGGCGCGACCACGGGAAGCCCATGAGTTTCCGCTGCGGCGGTTAAACGTCTGTCGTAGGCAACGAAGGCAGTGAGTTCTGGTTTCACCTCCAATGCGCTTGCCAGGTGAATCGAGTCCAAGGAGCGCAACTGTGGCGGTTGCGTGGTGCCTGCTTGCTCCAACAGGGCGAGGGTAAGCGGAATTTTGTGGAGTTTACGCAAAAGTTGGCGAGCTTTTGCCACACCGTCGGGATCCGTACGCAATACTGCGCGCAGTAGCTCAACGTGCACAATCTCGCTGCTGGTGCGTATCAGATGTAGCCTGTTGCTTAACCAGCTGGTGAGCGCCTCGCTCTCGGCTTCTGGAAGCACTAACTTGCCCAACGCTGAGGTGGCTAGGTAGATCAATATCGTTCTTCTTCGCGCATTTGCTGCAGGGCCTCGGAGATGGATGGGCGCCCTGGCTTTTGTGGCAACGGCGTTATATCGAGAATGTCACCTGGTTCCTCCGGGGGGCGGATGATGCCGGCTGCTACAAGGTCGGCTATCGGGTCGTCCGGGTCGGAGGCTGGGACCAAACGGGCTAGGAGTCGCCCATGACTTGTCACATCGATGGGCTCGCCTTGATGAGCTTTTTTGACGTATCTGCTGGTGTGCTGTTTGAGCTCGCGGATGCCGATACTTTCCATGCCCATGAGTGTAGCCCATAATGAGCTACACTCATGGGCGGCGAGAGCGCTACGCAGAGACGACGCGACTAGCATGCTCGCATGATTGAGCGCCTCCCGACGATTCTTGCCACATCCGGCGGGTTTTGCCGTGGTGAACGCACCCAGCTGCTGCCCGGGCCCCTACTAAACGCGGCCATCGATCTCGCCGGTGCGCCGCGGCGGCCGAAGTTGTGTCACTTGGGTACCGCGTCGGGGGACCAGCAGTATTGGAAGGCCTGGATCAACGACGCTTTCGTTGGCACGGACGTCTGGGTAACTCACCTGGACCTGTTCCCGATGCCGAACGTGGCGGATATGCGGGCGCACCTACTGGCCCAAGACGTGATCTGGGTTGGCGGTGGCAGCGTTGCCGGACTGTTAGCGATGTGGCGGTTGCATGGGTTAGACGAGATATTCCATGAGGTGTGGCAGGCGGGTGTCGTGCTCGGCGGGGTCTCGGCGGGCTCGATTTGTTGGCACACCGGGGGCGTCACCGACTCGTTCGGGCCCGCGTTGCGTACGGTGACCAACGGGCTGGGGCTGCTGCCGTACGCCAACGGCGTGCACTACGACAGCCAAACCCAGCGTCGCCCGTTGTTGCAGCGTCTCGTGGCCGAGGGCACGTTACCGGACGCCTACGCCACCGACGACGGGGTGGGTCTGCTGTATCGGGGAACGCAACTGGTGGAGGCGCTGAGCGAATGTCCCGACGCCGCTGCGTATCGGATTACGCGTGACGCGGTGGGCCGGGCTGTGGAAACCCGCATCGAACCCCGCCGGTTGCCGCCGATCGGCTGACCCCTCTCTGCCATGAGCGTGACAAGGTGGCCGCTTTTACCCCGAAAATGGGCACTGGTGTCACGCTCGTGGCAATAACACGCCTAGCACTCACCCCACGGCCAGCTGAATGGGAGAATGATCGCCATGACGGCGACCAGACTGGACGGCAAGGCCACCGCGGCGGCGATCAAAGCAGACCTCGCGGCGCGGGTAGAAAAACTGCGCGCCCGTGGCGTGACGCCGGGTCTGGGCACCGTGTTGGTGGGAGAGGACCCGGGATCGGTTGCTTACGTCGCCGGAAAGCATCGCGACTGCGCCGAAGTCGGCATCGCCAGTATCCGGGTGGATCTACCCGCCACCGCCGCGCAGTCCGAGCTCGACAGCGCGATCGACGAGCTGAACGCCGATCCGGCGTGCACCGGCTATCTCGTACAACTGCCGTTGCCGGACGGGCTGGATCAGCAGCGTGCACTCGAGCGAGTGGATCCGACCAAAGACGTCGACGGCCTTCACCCGACCAACCTGGGCCGGCTGGTATTGGGTTTCGATGCTCCGCTGCCATGCACGCCACGCGGCTGCGTGGAGCTACTGCGTCGCTACAACGTCCCGATTGCAGGCGCCCATGTGGTCGTGATCGGGCGCGGTATCACGGTCGGGCGCCCGCTGGGCCTGCTACTCACTCGCCGTAGCGAGAACGCCACGGTCACGCTCTGCCACACCGGCACGCGCGACCTCGCCGCACATACCAGCGCCGCCGATATCGTGGTGGTTGCCGCGGGCAGACCGGGACTCCTGACGCCGGAGACGATCGCCCCCGGTGCCGCGGTGCTGGACGTCGGAATCACGCGGACCGATGCGGGTCTAGCGGGCGATGTGCACCCGGACGTGGCTCAGCGGGCTGGTTTCCTCGCCCCGGTGCCCGGCGGTGTGGGCCCGATGACCCGCGCCATGCTGCTATCCAACGTGGTGGAGGCCGCCGAACGTCAGGTTGATTCCAGCACGTTCGTCTGATTCCGTCCTATTGGAACCTCCGGAGTGGTTACTGTGTCCTTGACGTAGGGCAAAGGACAGTGCGTGATGGAACCATGGCTCCTGCATAGCGCAGATCGGATGTCATTCGTACGTGGAATGGCATTCACTGCTGAGTACGGGCCACTCCCGCGTTACCCGATTGGGGTATTCGATCTAGCTGATGGAGTGTGGTGGGCAAAGCTAGGTTTCGGCGATGAGTTGCAGCCGATCGCTGGCCAAACGGATCGCAACGGGTTCCACTTTTCCAATGATAGAGAAATGGAACCGTTTATATATGATGTATATGTCAGCTCCCGGGGCGATGTCTTCGCTCTACTGGATCGCGAAGTCTGGAGAACGCCTCCTGGGACGAAGCTCCCCCACCGCCACCACTTCAGCTTCGCTGAGGGCGTCACCTTACCCGAAATCCCAGACGATAAAAAGGAATTCCTAACAACGCTACACATGGTTTCGTCAGGTCTCAATGCGGTAGAAAAAAATCCTGAGCTACCTCCTTGGCAGTGGCGCCAGCGCGCGCATGAGATCCTAGGACCGGCCGCCCAACTGATGCAGCCGGCGGAGAACCCTGGGGTCGCTGAAATGCTGCAACGCGGGGCTTTTCTGACGTTCAAGCATCCTCAAGCCCCAGCCCCTCACGTGATCTCGCGCGTTGGCTCCGATGTTGGTGTCGTATTTGGGGCCAAAGGAACGAAGCTTTTATCGCTAGAGGGCCTCGATCTTCACAGAAGCTGGAGTGAGGTCGAGCAACAATTAGCTGAAGCCATCCGAGTCCCGGCGCCTGGGCCGTACGAACTCAGCGTTCTCGTCGCGGACGGTGTGGGTGGTCACCTGAGCCTTGGTTACCCGGCGAACTTGGATGGACAATTTCAATGGAAACATGTTAAGGACGGGCATTCTTCGGAGTCGGACCTTACGTCAGACCCTGGGCCATCTGTTAACGATGCGGTCATGACTGCGGCGTGGCTGGCATCTAGATCATGGAGTGCGGGTTCTCCCGAGCCTGATTGGGGCGCTGCTCCGGGACAAACTTTTGCTCAGACTGCGCCGATTGCCGACGCTATCGCGAGAGCGGATGGTATTCCCGTTAGGCGTACCGCTCTGGGTATCCGGAGCGTAGGCAGCGTTCAGCGGCAGGTGCGAGGATCAGCGAGAAAATGAGCGCGGAGGAAAGCGAACCGTGACCCGCGCCATACTGCTGTCCAACGCGGTGGAAGCCGCGGAGCGTACGAGGAGCTGAGGCGTATTCGCTGAGGGCCCGCGATGGCGCCCCCGCTATAGGCTGCCTGTATGTCTCAGGATGAGTCGTCCCCATCTCCAGCCGATCATTTTCAGCTCGGATCGACGGCGGCGTTGTACGGGGCGCGTGTCGGCTATCACCCTGATGCGGTCCGCTATGCGCTCCGCGCGGCATATCGAGCGCGGTTTCACACAGAACTGGGGGAAAATCAGGTAGCTACTCCGCTGCGCATCTTGGATGCGGGCGTCGGTACCGGTCAGCTCACCGAAGCAGTGAAAGCGCTGAACATTCCGGTGGAGATCTTTGCGCTCGACAACTCGCACCCCATGCTCATCGAGTTTCGTAAAGCCCATCCCGACGTGCCTCCCGTGGAAGCCAGTATCAGCCAGCTGCCGTTCGCCGACGGTAGTTTCGACGCCGTGCTGCTAGGCACCTCGCTGCATTGGGGCGATCCGCAGCAAGCCCCGCAAGAAGTTCTGCGAGTACTGCGTCCGGGGGGTGCGTTGATCTCGCTCAACAGTGTGCACGAACCCGACAGCGACTATCACCGGCTCATCCACCACGAGCTGACCTCTGTGCTCGACGACAATCCGATGACCGAAGATGTGATCGCGGGTGGCCGGCTCAAGCTCGGGAACGGCTACCGTTCTAATCGACCGAAGGTGTTCCAAAACCCGACACCCATGGAGCCTGAGCAGCTCCGCCAGCTGCTTCGGAGCCTCGCCGGACTGGCTCGCGCGCCCCGGGAGGTGCAGGCCAGAGCATGGGCTGGGGCCGAAAGGCTGCTCGCCCGGCCGGAGAACGCTCAACGGGTCGTAGTGCCCGGCAGAACCATCGTCCACGTGGCTAACGCCAGGCGGAGTGCTCCAAGGCGAAAGGGCAACAACCACAAAAAACAAGGACCGACCTAGATCACAGCAAGCGCCGCACGATCCGGTCGGTCCTTGAACGGTCCGATTGTGTTCTAGCGGGAGTAGTACTCCACCACGAGCTGGTCGTTGCAGAGCACCGGGACTTCCTCGCGGGCGGGCGCGCGCAGCACGACGAGGCGCACCGACTCGCGCTGCACATCGAGGTAGGGCACTCCTACACCTTCGCCGGCGTAAGCGCCTTGGGAGGCCAGCACAAGCGGGTCCTTGGTGCGGCTGGAGGAGTGCACCTCGACCACGTCGCCGGGTTCGAGCCGGTAGGAGGGAATGTTCACTCGCTGCCCGTTCACAGTGAAGTGACGGTGGCTCACCAGCTGGCGTGCCTGGTAGATGGTGCGGGCGAATCCGGCACGAAATACGGTGGCGTCCAGGCGGCTATCGAGCACGGCGATCAGGTTGTCGCCGGTCTTGCCTTCCATGCGCACAGCTTCGTCGAATGCGCGGCGAAGCTGCTTCTCGCTGATGTTGTACTGCTCGCGCAGCAGCTGCTTCTGGTGGAGCCGCAAGCTGTAGTCGCTGGCGGTGCGGCGACGCCGACCGTGCAGGCCCGGCCGGTACGGTCGCTTCTCGAAATACTTGACACTCTTGGGGGTCAAGGGCGTGTTGAGCGCGCGCGAGCGCTTAACCTGCTTGCGCCGACGCAGGCCCTTGGATTTCGTGCTACTGGCTGCCACTACTTCTCCATGCTGCTGAGTTGATTGATACTAAGTCCGCCCGAAAGTAGTAGCCAAACTTGTAGGTCTGAAGGCTGTTCTAGCCTGTCTACTTTCGTTCCGATGAGTAATGTGATCCGGAGTGCGAACCCCGAAGCCTGTATGACGTGGTGTGGGAGTTGTGTGATCCCATCGCAGCGGTGCTGCCGCACTGTTGCGACTGTCTGGTAACCACACGCCCAGAAAAAGCTCATCGTCATGCTACATGCGGGTCCGCACGCCACCTGCACCGGCTGCTTCGGCTACCGAGCTGTGCCGCACGAGTCGCCTTCCGCGGGCACCGTTTCAAAGACCGGCCTGGAGTACTGGCTTAACCCTCGGCGCGTAACCTGGCGCTGCGCGGACTACAACGGGTTGCGGCAACAGAATCGGCTGGGGCGCGAGCGTGAGATAGATACCTGCCCACGTTTTCAAGGAGTGATTTCGGCGCATGAGTGGAAAAGTCACAGTTGTCGGAGCCGGTTCCTACGGCTCCACCACAGCGCAGCGGCTTGCCGAGTACAACGTTTTCGACACGGTGGTACTCACAGACATCGTTGACGGTAAGCCTGAGGGCCTCGCCCTGGACATCAACCAGTCGCGTCCCATCGAGGGCTTCGAGACTACGGTGGTTGGGGTGACCACCGGCACCGACGGCCGCGGTTACGAAGCCATCGCGGACTCCGACGTCGTGATCATCACCGCCGGCGTGCCGCGCAAACCCGGCATGAGTCGAATGGATCTGCTGGAAGTCAACGCCGGGATCGTTCGAGGGGTCAGTGAACAGATCGCACGGCACTGCCCCGGGGCGGTGGTGATCGTGGTCTCCAACCCGCTCGACGAGATGACAGCGTTAGCCTCAGCCGTCACCGGCTTTCCCCACAAACGCGTGATGGGGCAGGCAGGCATGCTCGACTCGGCGCGTTTTAGCCACTTCGTGGCCGAGAAGCTGGATCTCCCTATCGCTGCCGTAGATACTCTGACGTTGGGCTCCCACGGTGACACCATGGTGCCTGTGCCGTCGCAGTGCACGGTCACGGTCGATGGTTCGGCACAGCCGTTGAGCAAGCTGCTGGACGCCCAAGCGATTGAGGAGTTGGTGGCGCGTACCCGTGACGGCGGCGCTGAGGTGATCAGGCTATTGAAAACCGGGTCAGCGTACTTCGCACCGTCAGCGGCGGCGGCGCGTATGGCCCGCGCGGTCATCGAAGACTCCGGCGCGGTGATGCCAGTCTGTGCGTGGGTAGACGGTGAGTACGGCATCTCAGGGGTATATCTGGGCGTGCAGGTCGAGATGGGTGCCTCTGGTGTACGGCGGGTGGTCGATACCCCGCTGAGCGAGTCGGAGCTGGCCGCGCTGCGCCAGGCTGCCGAAGCGGTGCGTGCCAAGCAGGCGGACGTGCTCGGGCACTAGCTCGGTGACTGGGAGAAAGGTTTACAGATGAACAAAATCAAAGTTGCCCGACCCGTCGTGGAGCTCGACGGCGACGAGATGACCCGCATCATCTGGTCACTGATCAAAGAGCAACTCATCGTGCCCTACCTGGATGTCGACCTGCACTACTACGACCTGTCGATTCAGCACCGAGATGCCACCGCCGACCAGGTCACCGTGGACGCGGCGAACGCGATTGTCGAGCACAATGTGGGTGTCAAATGTGCCACAATCACCCCGGACGAGGCGCGAGTGGCCGAGTTCGGACTGTCGAAGATGTGGCGTTCGCCTAACGGCACCATCCGCAACATCCTTGGCGGTGTGATCTTCCGCGAGCCGATCATTATGTCGAATGTGCCGCGCCTGATCCCAGGCTGGACCAAGCCGATCATTGTGGGCCGTCACGCGCACGCCGACCAGTACAAAGCCAGTGACTTTACGGTGCCCGGTCCCGGTACCGTGACCATCGGCTATACCCCGGACGACGGCGCCGAGCCGATCGAGTTCGAGGTGGCAAAGTTTCACGGCCCGGGCGTTGCGCTGGGCATGTTCAACTTTGACGATTCCATTCGTGACTTTGCCCGCGCGTCGCTGCGCTACGGTTTGCTGCGCAACTATCCGGTGTACTTGTCCACCAAGAACACCATCCTCAAGGCCTACGACGGTCGCTTCAAAGACATCTTCGCCGAGGTCTTCGAGACCGAGTTCAAAGCCGACTTCGAACGCGCCGGTCTAACCTACGAGCACCGGCTGATCGACGACATGGTCGCTGCCGCGCTGAAGTGGGATGGCGGATTCGTCTGGGCGTGCAAGAACTACGTCGGTGACGTGCAGTCCGATGTGGTGGCCCAAGGCTTCGGATCGCTGGGCCTGATGACCAGTGTGCTGATGACTCCGGACGGCAAGACGCTGGAAGCCGAAGCCGCGCACGGCACGGTGACGCGGCATTACCGCGCGCACCAGCGGGGTGAGCAGACGTCCACGAACCCAATCGCATCCATCTTTGCGTGGACCCGCGCCCTGGCCCATCGGGGCGAGCTCGACGGCACCCCCGAGGTGACGCGGTTCGCCAGGACGCTGGAGCGGGTCTGCATCGACACGGTGGAAGGCGGCCAGATGACCAAGGATCTTGCACTGCTGGTGGGTGGAGGCGCTCCGTGGTTGAGCACGCAAGACTTCCTTGCCTCGCTCGCGGAGAAGCTGCGTAAAGCCGTGGGTTAAGCGCAAACTTCACCGGTTCGACGCGCATGTGGTCGACGATGGCTGAGCAGCGAAACCTCTAAAATCGACGTTTGTTCGGCTGTCGAAAAAGTACGTGTAACCAAGTGACGGAATCCCCTGGCGCGGTATACAGTTCTCCGGACTACTGACCAGTAAGCGAAATTCCAGGGGTGAGGATTATGAATTTGGCTCTAACCTGCATTCTCCCTCTTATCCCAGTAGTACACCTGGGCGGTGTTCGTCGGCTTGCTTGCGCCGTGGAGCCATGGTGGTAGCGAGCGCGCAGCCGATTCCGGCTGGGTACGACGACGTACGCCCCGTACTTTTGGCTGGGGCACTTGGCGAATGCGTTCATGTCGCTGGTGTTCATGCGGTGATGCGCATGGCGCAGCAGCACGGTTGGCAGACCGTATTTTTAGGGCCGGCCGTCCCGGTAACCACGTTCGTGGCGGCTATCGCGGAACATCAGCCCGCGTTGGTGGCGTTGAGTTATCGGCTCACGCCACAGACCGGTGAGGCGCTGCTTTGCTCGTTCCGTGAGTTGGTCGTCGCCGAAGGACTGTCAAAGTACCGGTTCTGTTTCGGTGGCACTCCGCCGGTGGTGCAGCGGGCTCGGGGCTTGGGCTGGATAGAAGCATGTTTCGATGGTACTGAGCCTCCCGAGAAACTCGCCGACTACCTACGCGGTGGGGTGTCCGAAGTTCTGCAGACCCGCTACGCCGAGACGTTTCAAACGCGCGTCACGGCTGCCTATCCTCGGCCGCTGCTCCGGCACCACTTTGGCCGTCCCACTGTTGCGGCGACCATCGAAGGAGTCGCGGAGATCGCGGCGTCGAATGCGTTAGACGTTATCTCGCTGGGCACCGACCAGGATGCGCAGGAGAACTTCTTTCATCCTGAGCGGCAAGATCTCCGTCGCGCCGGCGCTGGAGGCGTTCCGGTGCGTAGTGCGGAAGATTTCAGCCAGATCTACCGGGCAAGCCGGGTCGGCAACTTTCCCTTGATCCGTACCTATGCCGGAACCAGCGATCTGATTCGGCTCGCGCAGCTGTACCAAGACACGATCAAGAACGCCTGGTGCGCGGTGCCGTTGTTTTGGTTCAACGCCATGGACGGGCGTGGACCTATGCCATTGGAGCAGTCCATCCGTGCCCGCCAAGAAACCATGGCCTGGCACGGTGCTCGCGGCATCGCCGTCGAACTTAACGAGCCGCACCACTGGGGGATGCGAGACGCTCCCGACGTGGTGTTCTGTGCAGCCTCATTCCTCGCCGCCTACAACGCGCGAAGCTACGGTGTCACCGACTACATCGCTCAGTTCATGTTCAACAGTCCGCCAGGTACCTCTGATGCGATGGATCTGGCGAAGATGCTGGCATGCCTAGATCTGATCGAGCCGCTGTCGGAGGGGGTTGAGCGCCCGTTCCGCATCTATCGGCAGACTCGCACGGGCCTGTTGAGCTATCCGACGGATCTGGCGCAAGCCAGGGGACAGCTCGCCGCGTCCGTGTACCTGCAGATGGCGCTGCGCCCGCATGTGGTGCACGTGGTGGGTTTTTCTGAGGCAGATCATGAAGCAACGTCGGCCGACATCGTCGAGGGATGCGGTATCGCCCGGCGAGCGATTGATAACGCGCTGCACGGACAGCCTGACCCTACCTATGACCCTGCGGTACGAGCCCGACGTGAGCAACTCGTCATGGAGACGAAGTACCTGCTAGATCAGATCGCGCAGCTGGCTCCGGCCTCGGTAGAAGATCCATGGGCTGACGCGGCAACACTGGCGCGAGCCGTACAGCTGGGCTTGATGGATGCGCCGCAACTTCGTAGCAATCCTTTCGGTCGTGGCCACATCACGACTGGCATCGTCGGTGGTGCGTGCGTTGCTCTGGATCCAGCCTCCGGACGGCCGACTTCCGAGGCCGAAAGGCTTCGCACGTTGGCGACAGTCCTGCTGTAGCGGCAGCGTAATTATATGAAGTTCATTCTGTGTCCGGGGTATACCTGTGGGGAGGCGTCATGGTTGTAACGGGTCCTGCGATTGCCGTGATTGGTGCTGGCCACGGCGGCCTGACGCTCGCGGCGCATCTTGGGGTGCATGGGCATCGGGTTCATCTATTTAATCGCACGGCATCGACTTTGCTGCCGGTGCGTCGAGCCGGCGGCATCGAGTTGCATCACGAAGACGGTTCGGTAACGTTCGGTCCGATAGCACTGGTCAGCACCCGGATGGCCAAGGTCCTGCGTGGTGCGCACCTGGTTCTGGTCGTGGTGCCTGCTTCGGCGCATCGCGATATCGCGATGTGGTGCGCTGGTCATCTGACCGACGACCATGTAGTGGTCTTGAATCCAGGTCGTACGGGTGGTGCGCTGGAGTTTCGCCGCACCTTGTCCCATGCGCGATGTCGGGCGCGCTGCGTCGTCGGTGAGACCGCGACGTTCATGTTCGCTAGTCGGCGCATTGACGCTGCAAGTGCTCGTATCTACGGTGTCAAGAAGGTGGTACCGGTTGCCGCGCTACCCGCGATAGATACACCCAAGCTGATGGCTGCCCTGCCACCCGTGCTTTCGTTGTTCACGGCGGCGCCGAGTGTGCTCGACACCAGCATGGAGAATCTAGGCGCGATCTTCCATCCGGTGCTTACACTGCTTAACGCCGGCCGGATAGAAAGCGGCCGGGGTGACTTTCAGTTCTACGTCGAGGGACTTACGCCCGGGGTAGCCCAAGTGATGTCGGCTGCCGATGCCGAACGCGTAGCCATAGGTCAGGCCCTGGGAATTGCCACGAGCAGCGCCTCGGAGTGGTTGTCGGACTCCTACGCCCGCGACGTACCCACGCTGTATGAGGCTATAGTCGCCAATCCGAGCTATCGGGGTATCCCAGCTCCATCCAGCTTGGACCATCGATATCTCCACGAAGAGATTCCGATGAGTCTGGTTCCGCTGTCACAGCTGGCCACGGTTGCCGGCGTGCCCACCCCGACCATCGACTCCCTCATCAACCTTGCCTCCGCGATCCACGGTGTGGATTACAGGTCCGTGGGACGCACGTTGTCGAGTCTGGGCTTGGCGGAGATGGCGATACCGGAGATTCACCACTTCATCACGACCGGTGAGCGCCTTCCCCACATCGGTCCCGAAGGTATCAGATGGGGCATGGAGGAAGCGGTTTAATGGGCACCTAAGCCTGCGTGCTTCGCGCTACCTGGCTATCTGCCGTAGAAGCTGCTAATCCCAGGCGTCGGTGATGATCTGCTTCAGCCGCCGTCTGACCGCGGGTTCAATGACCATTTCCGTTTCCTGAAATGGATTGCCTGTTTATGCTACAACGGTCGGAGGTTTCATATAACAGTTACGAATCCGGCAAGTTGTAAGGATTATCGACTGATCTGGCTGAACCCATCGCTGATTAGCGAAATCGCAAGAGCCCGAGGCGTATTCGACTCCGAAAAAAAGTGTGTGTAACTAGGTGACGCAGCTGTCTGGCGCGGTATAGAGTGCTCCAACTACTGACCGGTAGGCAACAGTTTCGGGGGTGGATCATGGCAAGAAGGTTGCGCATTTTTTCAGTATATGAGGGTTTCTTCACTGGCGGAGCCAGGATCCTCCACAGCGAAGTTCTCGCAGGTCTCCAAAAGAGAAGGAATCGAAATTTTGTCCTTAGTATTAACGAGATCACACATCGAGAGTCTACTGTTCAGCAAATGAAAAGCGATGCTTGCTACCGTGCCCTTACGAAAGCTGGGGTAGTAGTAGATTCTTTACGTCCCTACTCCAGAAAGCGCGATGCTACGCGTTTTACACCGTCAGAGCTGATGCGTTTTGAGCAGCATGCTCAGAGTGCGGATGTAATTCTCTCTCTTAAAGAGCAGCCGCTGCACCTTATTAATCAAGCTGATACGAAAGATAAGCCAGTAATAACTTGCCTTCACCGCTCAGATCCCGAAAACCAAGGACCTGCATTAGGTGAGCTAAAGCAGGCGGTTTTATCTGGTAAGGTAAGGGCCTGCATATGCTGTTCCGAATCCGCAAAAAAGGCGTATCTCGATGCGGGAATTCCAGAAGACAAACTTCACGTCATTACCAATGGTGTTGACTTACTACGTTTTAGGCCCGATCCCGTTCGTGGTGCGCAAGTGCGACATGAGCTTGGCATTCCCCAAAACTCCCCAGTTGTAGTTTTAGCTGCTCGGTATGACGCCATGAAAAATGTGCCGCTTTTCTTGCGTAGCGCAAAACTTTACTTAGAAAAAACGCCTGGAGCATATGTAGTTACGTGTGGTGCTGGAATGAGTCTAGAGAACCCTGAACTGCTGTGTCTTGTAGCAGAAATTTTTGGCAATAGTAGAGAAGCTACTGCAAGGATTAAATTTTTATCGATTCGGCAGGATATGGAGGCAGTATATTCTGCCTCAGATATCGTTTCCTTGACATCTTCTTTTGGTGAGACATATTCTTTGGCTCTAATTGAAGGGATGATGTGTGGCGCGGTACCTGTGACCACGGAAATTTTAGATAGCGAAGCTATACTTCGAGGCAATGGAATTATTACAATCTCTGATCCTGAGTTCATATCTGCCGCATGGAGTGAGGCGTATGCTAGGCGCTATGAGCTACGTGCCGCTATCGCTAGTGATAGGGACAGATTTGATAAAGCACATATGATTTCTTCCTATGCCAAACTAATCAACAGAATTAGTCAAGCCAATCTAAAAAATACAAGGATCTCTGAGGTTATTTAGTGTTCAATAGATATGTATCGCAAGCATGCGGCTAGAAATTCTCTCGGTAATCCTTAGAACCAAAGAATTATTAGCTGCTAGGCTAGTTGTGTTTAACTGGACGAGCATGTGAGCTATTCAGGCTATGAAGGTTATTCATAAGGGTGTTTTTTGCTCGTATGAACAACGGCCGTTGCGTACTCAGGCTACTACAGGGCTGGATTATGAGCAACTTGTTACGACTCGTTAGCCTAGCGCAAGAGCACTTAGCCGACGGGTGGGAGTTGACAGGCCGTAAGCGATCACTCAGTTTGTGGTTTATTTACAACGGGGAGTTACTTGGGAGGTTTTCAGGGAAAACGTCCCAAGAATAAGGTTCTTTGTTGCATGCTTTGCCGAACAACTTTCTGCACAGAATGAATGTTCAATACTCGCGGAAGATGTATCTAAAACCATGATTCATTCATTGTTATCAGTTATTACCGCAGTACATCCCACCTCTTTTTGCTGGCTATCTCAGGCTGGCGACTCGCTCTTGAAACAGGAGGTGCCGCTGCAATGGATTGTCGTAGCAGATGATTACGACACTGCGATGGCTGCTGAGCACATGGCTGATTTGCCGGCAGAGTTGCGTGAACGTACCACCCTGTTGGCTACCGGGAGGCCTGCTCTTGGTGCGGCTGCAGCTCGTACAGTAGCTCTGACCGCGGTACGAACTCCTTGGCTATCAATTTTGGATGCAGACGATCAGTGGTTGCCGGGCGGTATGGATACGTTGCTGGCCGCTGCTGCTTCCCGGAATGTGAGCTGGGCAGTCGGGCGAAGCGATGAGCTTACATCTGCTGGGCGCCATCCTTACCGACCTGAAAATTACATTCCAAATCATTTTTTTGAATCCGGCGAAGTACTGAGCTTAGTTGAGCACGGCTTACTCCCCTGGCTTCCCTGTGTCATGGTTACTAAGACAGCGGCAGTACGAGCGGTAGGCGGCTGGCCGCCCTTCCCGGTGACTGAGGATATCGCGCTGGCGGTCGCCCTCGGTGCTACTACCGCCGGGTTCGCCGTTGACCAGACCGTCTTGCTTTACCGCAAATGGGGGAACACCCAGACGAGTGAGCGGCCAGAATATGCCAACTTACGCGCGCGCTGGCGACCCTTGGGTATCGCCCGCGCAAAGCAGTTTACAGAAACACGAGCAGCTCAGTACCCATAACGGCATCTTTTTGCCTCGTGAAACTGAGCGGCTCAAATGTAGGTTGTTTAGATTCTTCCTTACCTCTTTGTAAGGAGGCCTTGTGGAGGTGAGCTAGGGGCATGACGGCTTCAACGGTTATCAGCAAGGGCGGGCCAGGTCACTATTCCTGCACAGGTTAGAAGGAGCCTTGGGCTTAAGGCGGCATCGCGAGTGAGCTTTGTGCTTATGGATAACGGGGCCTACGAGCTGGTTCCGGCGACGGGAACAGTGAGGTCATTGAAGGGCTCGGTTGTTGCTTCTGCAACGCCGGTCAGGCTGGAGTAGATGGATGCAGCCATTGCCGATGCCGCGACGAGTGGGCAATCGCGGTGATCGGACTAGACACTAACGTTTTGGTACGCTACGTGACCCAAGACGATCCCACGCAGTCCTTGCACGCTACACACCATGAAGCTCATACCGACGCTGATTGGCACCACGTCGCAGAGGGCAGCTGCCCACCGGCTTGCAGAGCGGATAAGTGGACTTCAGCGGCTGCTGTAGCAGCTGCGGTGGAAGGCCCAGGCGTCGGTGACTATTTGTTCCAGGCTTGCCTTAACGGGACGCCAGCCCAGCTCGGCCTTGGCCTTTTCGGCCGATGCCACCACGGTGACCGCATCCCCGTCGCGGCGGGGGCCGATTTCCACTTCAAGCGGCGCACCGGTCACGGCCCGCACTACGTCGATAACCTGCTTGTTGCTGTAGCCCGAGCCGGTACCCAGGTTGTAGATCTTGTGCTCGTTTGGCGTTGCCGCGTCTAGCGCCAGCAGATGTGCGGTCGCTAGATCCTCCACATGGATGTAGTCACGTATGCAGCTGCCGTCGGGGGTGTCGTAGTCGTCGCCGTACAGCTGGAGTTTCTCGCGCTCTCCGGCGGCGGCTTGCAGCGCGATCGGGATCAGGTGAGTCTCCGGGTCGTGCCGCTCACCCCTCGCAACGTTGCGTTTTGTTCAGCTGGGAGCGGATGATCAGTTCGTATGCCTAGATAGTCGACCGCTTATGTGTTGAAAATTACGTGTCGAAAACACACAAGGGCCGCCGCCGTTGGCTCCCACCCGCCGCCAGCGACAAGTGACAGAACCCGTCTAGCTGCTTCAGGCTTCACGAACGTCACGATGTCGTTCTTGTAAGCGTGGTCCGAATCCGGCCGCTGGCAGGAGGAATCAGTGGCATATTCCTTACCCCTTTGTAAGGAATACCCGCCTGAGGTAAGCTTTTTGCATGTCAGCCTCAACTGTCACCAGTAAGGGCCAGATTACGCTCCCCGTGCAGGTCAGAAGGAGCCTTGGGCTCAAAACAGGATCTCGAGTCAACTTCGTTCCCATGGATAATGGGTCCTACGAGCTGGTACCCGCCACTGGCACGGTGAAGTCGCTGAAAGGCTTTATCGCCGCACCTGCAACTCCGGTCGCGGTGGAGCAGATGGACGCGGCTATCGCTGATGCGGTCCTAGGCAGGCAATCGCGGTGATCGGCTTAGACACCAACGTGCTGGTCCGGTACGTGACCCAGGACGACCCGGAGCAATCACAACATGCGACACAACTACTGGAGAGCCTGGATACGGAGAACCAGGGTTTCGTCAGCATCGTTGTGTTAGTGGAACTTCATTGGGTGCTACGACGGGCGTACCACGTCAGCCGAGTAGATGCCGCAGACGTGATCGGAAAGCTACTCAATGCAGAAGAATTATTGCTGCAGGAACCCGAAGCTGTACACCGGGCACTGGCACAGCTCACCGAGCGTATCGATTTTCCCGATGCGTTGATCAGCGAGCTGGGCACGATGGCCGGTTGCACCCACACCGTTACCTTCGACGACAAAGCCGCTATGTTGCCTGCCATGATGCTACTGAGCAGATCGTTACTAAGTCAGCCCGAAAGTAGCTAAATTCGCAGGTCAGAAGACTGTACTTGTCTAGCTACTTTCGTACTGATTAGCAATACCGACACCCACCGACACTGTTCCTTAGCGAGGCATTCTGGTTACTCGGCGTTGTGGCTGCGGTGGAAGGCCCAGGCGTCGGTGACGATTTGTTCCAGGCTCGCCTTAACGGGACGCCAGCCTAGTTCGGCGATGGCTTTGCGTGCCGAAGCCACTACGGTGACCGCGTCCCCGTCGCGGCGGGGACCGATCTCCACTTCAAGTGGCGCACCGGTTACGGCCCGCACTACGTCGATGACCTGCTTGTTGCTGTACCCCGAGCCGGTGCCCAGGTTGTAGATCTTGTGCTCGTTTGGCGTTGCCGCGTCTAGCGCCAGCAGATGCGCGGTCGCTAGGTCCTCCACATGGATGTAGTCACGTACGCAGCTGCCGTCGGGGGTGTCGTAGTCGTCGCCGTACAGCTGGAGTTTCTCGCGCTCTCCGGCGGCGGCTTGCAGCGCGATCGGGATCAGGTGAGTCTCCGGGTCGTGCCGCTCACCCAGCGGACCCGACGCACCAGCGGCGTTGAAGTAGCGCAGGCTCACCGCCGCCAAACCGTGTGCTCGCGCTTCCGCGGTGATCATCATGTCCACCGCGAGCTTGCTCGCACCGTACGGGTTGGAGGGTTTGTTCGGCGCCAACTCGGTCATCGGTTCGTCGGTGGTGCCGTAGACCGCGGCGGTCGAGGAAAACACCAGCCGCGGCACACCTGCGTTGCGCATTGCTTCCAGTAGCGCGAGTGAGCCCTGCACGTTGGTCTGCCAGTACTTTTCGGGGGAGATCACCGACTCGCCCGCAGCGATCTTGGCCGCGAAATGCAACACACCCTCGGTGTCGGCCGGCAGGTGTGCTGCCACCTCGTGAATGGGCGCCTCAATCAGCTGGACGCCGTCGGGGATCGTATCGGCATGACCGGTGGACAGATCGTCGAGCACGGTGACTCGATGCCCAGCAGCCAGCAGTTGGCGTACCACGACGCCGCCGATGTATCCGGCGCCTCCGGTGACAAGCAGTTTCATTGCCTTTGCTCCTAAGCTAGGCTCCGGCAACTACGCGGAACCCTCGACGGGCTTGGTGACTCCTCACCACGGGTGCGGCGCCACGTATCAACGATGACAGAATGCGCGGTATGGCCAACACGCAACCCGTCGTCGACCCTACTGGGGCGAAAAAAGAGCGCCCACGCTTACTCTCGGGTGTCCAGCCCACCGCCGATTCTTTCCACCTCGGCAATTACCTGGGAGCGATCCGGCACTGGGTCAGCATGCAGGCAACCCACGACTCGTTCTGCTTCATCCCCGACCTGCACGCGATCACGGTGGCACACGATCCGTCCGTGTTGGCCCGCCGCACCCGGATCGCCGTGGCGCAACTGCTCGCCGCTGGGATGGACCCACAGCGCTCCACGTTGTTCGTGCAAAGTCACGTGCCCGAGCACTGCCAGCTGGCATGGGTGCTGGGCTGCATCACCGGCTTCGGTGAAGCTGGCCGAATGACGCAGTTCAAAGACAAATCCGCTAAGGGCGGGGCCCAGCGGGCCAGCGTAGGTCTATTCACCTACCCGGTGCTGCAGGCGGCCGACATTCTGCTGTACCAGGCCGATGCGGTACCCGTCGGCGAAGACCAACGCCAGCACCTGGAGCTGTCGCGGGATCTGGCGCAGCGTTTCAACACCACGTTCGGGCAGACATTCACTGTCCCGGCACCCCACATCGTGAAAGACACTGCCAAGATCACCGACCTGCAGGATCCGTCGGCGAAGATGAGCAAGTCGGCTTCCGGCCCGCAGGGCATAATCGACCTGCTGGACGACCCGAAGGCCATCGTCAAGAAGATCCGTTCGGCGGTGACCGACGCTGAGCGGGAGGTGCGCTTCGAGCCTGCGAACAAGCCAGGCGTCTCCAACCTGCTCACCATCTTCAGCGCGTTGTCGCAGCGGAGCGTTCCGGACTTGGAGGCCGCTTACTTCGGCCGGGGTTATGGGGAGCTCAAATCCGACCTTGCCGAGCTAATCGTGGAGGTGCTCGGGCCGATGGCGCAGCGTGCCCGGCAGTATCTGAAAGACACCGCTCAGCTAGACGCGGTGTTGGCAGACGGCGCGGCGAAAGCGCGCACCGTTGCGGCAGGCACACTGGCGGCGGTCTATGACCGTGTCGGTTTTCTACCGGCCCACAGAGAATTTCCGAAGCTCTAGGAATTTCGAAAGCTCTAGCCGAAGGGCATGCGCGGTGGCATGGCTCACACGTAAGGCGGCGGCGACATGGAGGGCCGCGCGGCGGGCATGGAAGCGAAGTGAATCGTGGTTTGCCCGGGTGCGGAAAGAGCGACCCTGGTTTGGTCACGCGGTGCGGGCCGGAGTTCGCTACAACGAAGCCAAGGGCAACCGTCTCGCCGCCGCGCTGACCTACCGCAGTTTCCTTGCGGTGTTTCCGGTGCTGCTGCTGGCGTTCTCCGTGTTGGGATTCGTGCTGCAAGGTAACGCCGACGCCACCCGTGAGGTTGCTGACTACCTGGAGCAGAACCTTCCCACGCTGCGGGTGGAGTCTATCGCCCAGCAGCGGCTAACGGCGGGGATCATCGGACTGATCGGGGTGCTGTTCGCGGGCTTGTCCTGGGTGGAAGAGGTACGCGCCGCGGTGCGGGCCATGTGGTGCAGAGAACAAGATCCCGGCTCATTGTGGTTGGCCAAGCTGGTAGATGTGCTGGTCATGGTCCTGCTCGGCGTGGTGCTGGTCATCTCCGCTGTGGCAACATTCGCCTTCACGGCGGTGACCTCCGCTTTGCTGGCCTTCGTGGGCGTTCCGGCGCGAGGCGTCGGCTTTCAGGTGGTCAGTGTGATGCTGGCAATCGGCATCAACGTGGTGTTGGTGGCGTTACTGCTGAGCTTCGTGCCGCGGTTAATCATGCCGCTGCGCCGACTGTGGGTGCCGGCTTTGCTAGGTGGACTGGCCCTAGAGGCGTTGAAGCAGTTTGCGCAGCTTTTCGTCAGTTATGCGGTAACTAACCCCGCGTACGCGCTGGTGGCAACGGCGGTTGGCCTGTTGCTGTTCTTCAACTTCTTCAACCGGCTGTTGCTGTTCTGCGCGGCGATAACAGCTACGAGCACGATCGGTGTGGTTCGCGATAAGCCGGTGCCCACCTTCCACGGGTGGCGCTTCATACGACGAGCAGCCAAGCGGGCCGGTAAACGCAACTGAGTTCCGGTCTTGCCGTGTCCGAAGCGAAGCGTTAGGCAACGTTGGTTAGACGCGGTGTATGTGGATGCGAGCCTTGATGGCATCGGCGATACGAGCGACGTCATCGGGGTCGCTGGTGACGACTAAGGCACGCCCACCCAGCTTCGCGGCGGTAACGACTACGGTGGCGTGCACGATGTCGCTACTTCCAGATGCCGCACATGCTTTGCCTGCCTCGCGGGCGACGTCTTCGAAGAGAGGTAGGATTTTGCAGCCTCTTAATAGGCGGGAAGGCTCGGCTTGTGGACCACCGCGCCATGCCTGAGCCAGTACCGCGACGGACACCAGGATTAGCTCGCCGGAGGCTAGAGCTTCATCGTGTAATGCCCAGAGTTTCCGGTCTCGTTTTCCGGCCGCCAATAACGCTCCGGTGTCGTAGACGATTCCGGCCACTAGCTCGCTATCGACTCGGGTATTCCCAGCCTGGCCTCTTCTAGAACGCTACGAGCGCGACGCCGGTCTTGCGTTGTGAGGGGTCCATGTTCGGCTTCGAACTCGGCGACGGCTCGGCGACCGTCTTTAACCCGTGCGGCGTGCTCACTGGCCTCGGCGATCCACTCGGAGACACTCATGCCAGCTTGGGCTGCTTCCGCGCGTATGTATTGTTCGGTGTCGGCTGGTAAGGAAATCGATAGTCTGCGAACTGTCATGCCTACAGCGTACGCCGCGATAATACTGCCGTGTTACTCCAAGCCCATTAGTGTCTAGCTCAGCTCGGGCAGCAAGACATACGTTTTCGCTTATTGCTCTTGCTTCGTGCGTTGTTTGGCTTGCTTAGCGTTGCGGCGTTCGATGCGCCGAGTGGCCGCGCTAGCCCGATCGGCTTTCTCCGTCGCGGTCCGGGCCGCATCCTTCGCGGCGCGGACCTGCCTGCCGACCCGGACCGAGCGCGCCCGCCTATGGGGGTTTCGATGCGGTCGTTGCGTAATACGTGGCGTTCCGATTGCCCCGATCAGGTAGCGTTGCAGGCCGGAATGGCAGCTGGTGAGTCGTTCCAGCGCGCCGCTGAGGGCTTGCTTGGCCTGCCCGAGCAGGCCCGCCACCACATTGAGCTCCTGAGCTTGCCAGTGCAGGGAGCCGTGCTGGCGCATCGCCACATTGGCCATGCCGACTCGGGCACGCTCGAGCTGGTCTATACCGGGATGCAGCGTCGCGGGATCCAAGAGCGACACGCATTGCCGGCCGAATACCGCGATGTCGACTAGGCGGTGCGTTCTCGGGAGGTTAGGTACCGGTTGTGGCGTAGGCATCGGCGCGGTAGTCGCGCTGCGATCGATGCCGCCGAGACCGGCCCGACGGGCGTGGGCGTCGAGCCGCCCCAGCGCCATCACGATCAGCTTGGCCGTCTCGTGGAGACCTTCGCGAACGATGGCGCAGTCACGTAACACTTCGTCTGGCTCCCGCCAGGCCGATCCGGCGAGCACCCGCTGCATGCTCACACGAAGCTGATCCATCGCGTGCGCCCGCAACGTGAACCATGTCGGTGCTGGTATCGCAGTCACGCTGTTTCGCAGTACCGCGCCCTCCACGCAGCCGCCGGGAGCGTGGTTGGCTGGGCGTGCAACGCTGGAGAGCGGCGGACCCGACATGGCCATGACCTTGACCTTACCTACTGAGCGTTCCGCGGCCCGGGTCTATTGCCACGCGATGTGCCTGCGAATGGTGTCGGTGCCGCTACTACGCTGCACAGTGTCCAACGAGCTGCCCAAACGAGCCGTGCCCAGCGACGACGCTGGCGAGGAGGTCATACATCGTGAATTCCGCCCGGTGGTTGCTGCTTGCCACGGTGATCGGGATCGCCGCTACCAGTGCGTGTGGCAGCCCCATCCCCACCGCCTCCGACAGCGGGGTAGACGTCGGTATCGCGCTGGCTGTGGGTGACCGTGGCGACAAGGGGGTCAATGATCTTTCCTCTGGCGGCCTTCATCGTGCGCAGCGCCGGATCGGTGTCGATTTCTCTAGCGCAATGCTGCCTCAGCATGGTGACCAACGTGCCGAACGGCTGAACGGGCTCGTCGAGAATGGTCTCAGCCCCGTTATCGCCGTCGGGGAAGGTTACGCCGCGGACCTTGCCGGAGTGGCTCGCCAACACAACGGCACGACGTTTGCGATCGTGGACTCCACGGAGCCTCGCGGCGGTAACATCGTCAACCTTGTCTTCGCCGCAGAACAGGGCAGCTATCTGATGGGCGTCGCCGCCGCGCGTCAGAGCATCACCGATCGTGTGGGTTTTATCGGCGGCAGCAACGATGTGCGGACACGCCGCTATCATGTGGGTTTCGTCGCCGGGGTTAAGTCAGTATCGCCCACCACCAAGGTCGACGTACGCTTTGTCGCGGAGACAGCGGTTGAGATCGGTCAGACTAGCCGGCTGGGCCGCAACTCGCCGACTGTTGCCCGAGAGAAGGCCGAGCAACTGTTACGAGGCGGCGCCGACGTGCTGTATCACGCTGCCGGCAACAGCGGCTCCGGGGTTTTCGAGGCGGTTGTCAGCGCACGTGCCCGAGGCAATCGCAGCGTGTGGGCGATCGGCTCGGATACCGATCAGTATCTCGTCGCCACCGCGGCGCAGAAAGAGACCATCCTGACCTCCATGGTCAAGCGGGTGGACAACGCGGTGTATGCGTTTGTCGCCGACTATGTCGACGGAGGCGTGAACTCTGGTCTTCGTCGGTTCACTCTGGCCGATGGCGGCATGAGCTTTGCCACCTCTGGCGGGTATCTGGCTAATTTCAAACTCCTCGATGAGCTCCAACGGGTGCAAGCCGACATTGCGGAAGGTCGAATAACGGTGCCCTCTAGTGTGTAGCGGTGACTTCATTGCGGGGAACGACACCGTCCGAGGCGGCGCTTCGCGCCGCACCCAAAGTCCTGCTCCACGATCATCTCGATGGCGGCTTGCGACCAGCCACGTTGGTGGAGCTTGCCGCTAAGCACGATGTCGCGCTGCCGAGCACTGACCCCAGTGAGTTAGCAGCGCATATCCAACGCGGCGCGGCGTCGGGCTCGCTAGTGCGCTACCTGGAGCCGTTCGGCTACACCGTCGCCGTGCTGCAGACGCAGGAGGCACTAGCACGTGTAGCAGCCGAGTGCGTGCTCGACCTTGCCGCGGACGGCGTGATGTACGCCGAGATCCGGTTTGCTCCCGAGCTGTCTACCGCTTCGGGGCTGAGTCTGACAGACGTGGTGGAGGCGGCGCTGGAGGGTCTGCAACGCGGGACGCAACAGGCGCAAGCGAACGGACACAGCGTCGTTGCGCGGGCATTGTTGTGCGCGATGCGCCAGGAGTCGCGCTCCCGAGAGATCGCGGAGCTCACCGCGGCCTACTACGAGGCAGACACCGGAGTCGTGGGGTTCGATATCGCCGGCCCCGAAGCGGGTTTTCCGCCGGGCGATCATGCCGATGCGTTCACGGTGCTGCGGGAGGCCGGGGTGCCGTTCACCGTGCATGCCGGGGAGGCCGCCGGGCTGGACAGCATCACCGATGCGCTGGACGTGGGTGCGTACCGGCTGGGGCACGGCGTGCACCTATCGGCGGACCTGACCGCCACCGACGATGCTGTAAGCGGTGGAACTTTGCTGGGACCAGTTGCCACGCGGGTAGCCGTGGCCGACATCACCTTGGAACTCTGCCCTAAATCCAATGTGGACACGGGCGCGGTGCCATTACTCGCTGAGCACCCGTTCTATGTGCTGGACCGCGCCGGGGTACCGGTGACGGTGAACACCGACAACCGATTGATGAGCGGAACCTCCATGACCGAGGAGTTCGGTCGGCTCAGCACGCAGTTCGGTTATGGTTTGGCCGAGCTCGAACGACTGACAAAAGTAGCCATGAGGGGGGCGTTTGTGCCCCAGGCGCTGCGGCACAGCATCATCGCAGAGCGCATCATTCCCGGCTATGCGGCCGCTCGCGCCCTGGACGTAGCAGGACGGTAGCACTCTACGGCTGTACTTTGTGTCGCCTCAGCGGTATGGGTTCAGCCGTGCCACTGCACGGCGCCAGCGATCTTGCCGATCACGCCTCGCCAGGCCAGCGCCACTTGTTCGGGCTTGATGCTACGCAGTCGTCGTCGAGCCCAGAATCCTCCGTCTCGCAGCGCATCGTCGAGGGTGTCCAGTGGCGATCCTGGGCTCAGAGCAGCAAGCGCGTCGCGGAGCCCGCAAGCGTAGGTGATGTCTCTGGCGATCTCGGCGGCACTGATCAGCAGGTCGGCATCCCATACGTCGCGGCCGCCTCGCAGGTTACGCACCACCAGGTCCAGTTCATAGCGATTCTCGTCGGCCGGCGCGATCAACTCCGGTTTTAGGGCCTCTTTGATCTGGGTAAATGCCTCAACCTCGGCCAGGTCGTGCGGCGCCGCCGAAGTCACGAAGTCAACCAGTGCGCGCGCGGTGCGGAACACGTGCAGCGTGCCCTCGTGGGCCAACATCACGGCTTCTTCGCGTTCTTCGCCGACCGGCTCTTCCTCGGGTGAGTCGAAGTCGGGCTCTTCGGGCTCGTGGCTGTCGGCCTGGGAGCTCGATCCCTTGGACGGAGGGGGATCATCGGGTTCGTCGTCGGGAACTCGCACCGTCTCGGGTAGCTCAAGCTCGTCGTCGAACTCATCGGGTTCTGGTTCCGGCTCGGGTTCTGGCTCAGGGTAGAACATCGCCATGCGGTAGTGACGTAGCGTGAAGCCGACATGCCCTCCAGCATTGCCGCCCGCGCCGCCGGGCAGCGCGATCTCCACCAGCTCGATGTCGGTATCGTCCCAGAATCGCACGACCTCATCGGTGCGCTCATAGTCCGGCTCTTCATCGCCGGGTGTAAACGTGCCCGGCGTACCGGGCTCGATTTCGGCGCTTAGCGCCGCCGTATCGGCTTTCTCGGCCAACGCTTTGCGCCGCCGTTCCGCGGCTTGTTGCTGTGCGCGTTGCTTAGATCGCTGTGCCACGTGGTCCTCCGGCGTTGCGGATGTCGCTACTGAGCTTTTGCCAGGGTACGCGACACTGGGTTAGCGAGTTCTCCGCTGGCACCAGGTGCGCGATTCGGGGTGCACCGCGAGTGCGAACATGGCGAACAGCACCAGAATCTGAGCCAGCTGGCCGATGTGGAACAGCAGCGGATATGGCAGGAAAAGTAGGTAGGCCACTCCGGCCATACCGAAGGCCGACAGCCAGACCAGCCGCCGCCACGCACTGCGCTTGCCGTTATGGAGTTGCCAGATCAAGAATGCGTAGATCAGTGCGACAACGACGTTGCCCCAGGCGCGAACCAGAAATGTGATTTCCAGCTGGTTCACCGCGGCCCGATCCGAGGCGAGGGGTTCGCGTCCCAGGGTGATTGCGATGAGTTCGTCGCTGATCACGATGGACAGCAACGCGGCTATCACCGACAGCAGCAGATTTACGCCGAGCAGCGCAGATGCTGCTTTCAGGGTGCGTGGCATCTCGCCGGACTGTGCGCCATCCGCCGTGCTAGCTAGATTCGGGTCCGCTGGTAACGCCGGCATCGTGGTGAAGGTACCTGGTGCGTTTAGCGACACCACCGGGTTTCCGAACGACCGAGGGAGGGCGTCGGACTGCCACGTGGGTTGCCAACTGCGCTCTGGTCGCCACACCGCCGGCGCACTCATCGGAACCGCGATAGGTGGCGCCATCGCGCTCAGTGGCTGCGGGGGCGTCGGTGGGGTCGATACTGGTCGCGGTGGAACTTTGGCCCGACCGGAGGGCTTGTCCGACGCGGTTGTGGACGCGGTGACGCGTGCGCGGCCTCTTGCCGACTCCGCCCTATCCACCGATCTCACCATCCTTTTCGCGCCGCGGCTGGTGTGTACTGTGCCGCCGGAAGCCGACATCTGTTACGTCTGTCCTGAGATTACGCTGTATCGAGTACCGTGAGCGGCCATGGAACTCGCTGTGGTGGACCATCCATTGGCGGCCAGCCGGCTGACCGTGCTGCGAGATCTGAATAGCACCGCCGCGGAGTTCCGCTGCGCGCTGCGCGATCTGGCCATCATGCTGGTGTACGAGGCTAGTCGCAGGCTACCGACGCGGCAGATCGAGATCGCGACCCCACTCGTCACCACGACCGGTGTGCGTATCGGCAAGCCTCCGCTGTTGGTGCCGGTGCTGCGGGCCGGTCTCGGGATGGCCGAGGCCGCGTTGCAGCTGCTACCGGAGTCCGCGATGGGATTTGTCGGCCTCGCCCGCGACGAAACCACACTGCAACCCAGCGCATACCTGGAATCGCTTCCCGCCGATCTGAGCGGGCACACCGTCATGGTGCTCGATCCGATGCTGGCCACCGGTGGCTCGCTGGAGCACTGCCTCAGGCTGCTGACGTCACGGGGCGCGGATGACATCGTCGTGGTCTGTGCGCTGGCGGCACCGGAGGGCCTGGACCGCCTCCGTGCCGGCGGGTGGCCCGTCCGAGTCGTCACCGCAAGCGTCGATACGCGGCTCAACCAAGCGGGCTATATCGTGCCCGGACTTGGCGATGCGGGAGACAGGCAGTTCGGCGCCGTCTAAGGCTCGGCCATGCCGGTTCTGATGGTTGAAGCGGAGGAACTCATCGTCCATCTCACCTAGTACAGCCGGGGGTAGGACACTCATTGCCCATACTGGCAGGGTGCTTTTGATCTCGTCCGCTCGTTCCTGCCTCGGACGGGTGTGGGAAACGTAGACTAGGCGCTACGGCACTGTGCCGAGTCTACTGACTGTGAGCGAGGTTTCATCATGGCTGTGCCGGTAGTTGCCGCAGCCGCGGCTGGCCGCGTCGCCTTGTTGGCCGGGCGGGTTATACCGGCCATCAGTCGTGTGGCGGGGCGACTAGGGCGATTTGGACAAGCCACCTACCGTGGTCAGCGCCTAGTCGGTGAACCTGACTCCGAGCAGTCGCCGCAGCTGATTCAGAGAGAAAGCTCCGGCTCTGCTTTCGGCACGGGCGTACTTGTAGGGGGCGCAGCCGTTGCTGGTGGTGTAGCGCTTGCCGACGCGCTCGACAATGACGCTCCCGCTCTTCAAGCTGTAGCCGCAGCCCCTTCGCAACCTGACCCCGCTGCTGCGCCCGCTGGTCCCGACGCGAGTAACTCAGGAATCTCACCGCCCGCTGATTCGGCGTTGGTCAGTGTGGATTACCCAGACCCGGCGGCCGGTAGGACGGAGGCGCCCACGTCGAGCATCGAACGCATGGATGTGATCCTGGCACCGAGTACCCGCCCGGTAACAACGTGGAAACCGTACGAATCTGGCACTCCTACTGTATGGGAGTCACGCCTAGGCCCGGCTCCAACAGCTAGTGAACAGCACCAGGTTGCAATAGACAATCCTAGCGATCCCATCAACGGTCCGAGGGCGCTGCGGGCTCAGACCGCGACAGCCACAGGTGTGGCTCCGTCCGGGACTGCCACGAGCGCACCGGTCATGGCCGCATGATGGCTGCTGCCACGCGCACATCGAAGAAGCGCCGCCGGCGCTCCGCTGCGCGCTCCAAGGGGCGTGGCGGCGTTCGGATTAAGGCGCCGAATCTGGTGGAGGCGTATCGTCTCGCGGGTTTGGCCACCGGCAGCGCGAGCGATGAGGCGTGGCAGCAAGCGCACGGCGCTGTCGCCGAGGCGATCTCAACCGCCAAACAGGCACTGTCGACTTTGGATGCCACCGAGGTCGATGCGGACCTGGACCGGCTGCTGGAGCTGCTGGCCCAGCAGCGCAACGAGGCGCGCCGCCGGTTCGCCGAGGAGTTCAAACGCTGGCCGGGCAGCACCGATGCGGTGCGCGCCCAACAAGCCGTCGATGCCCTGGACGCGGCGTTGAGCCGGGCCGTTGCACTGCGGGAGCAGCAGACACGGCGGGAACGTGATCCGGCCAAGCGGTCCAGAAAGCGCAGCCGCAAACCTCCCGATAAAGCCGAGGGTGCGGCTAGTTCGACTCCCGGAAGCTCGCTGCCGCCCAACCT
>JBGTNI010000054.1:0-12688 GCA_041743105.1 Mycobacteriales bacterium
GAGCAGTCAAAGCTAGGGGCCATTTCCCCACCGAGCAAGCCGCGTTAAAGTGCCTCTACCTAGTCACCCGCTCCCTCGATCCGAAGGGAACCGGACAAGCTAAATGGACCATGCGGTGGAAGCCAGCATTAAACGCTTTCGCCGTCACCTTCAGCGACCGCTGGCCGGCCGCCGAAACCTACTAAAAGAAACCGCCAGAAACACCCTTTAAGAAACAGGCCCGTCTTAAGCGCCTGGACCCGGCTTCAAATCAAACGAAGGACTTCGAATTGTCGGGTTTTCGTCGGGCGCGAACAGGCTCTTGGTAGTGATCGTAGTAGCGAAAAATCATCCGCCTTTAGACGGTTCGTGGTGGGGAGCTAATTCATGGCCGGCTAACAGTGCGGATGCCAAGCGGTATAACGAGGAGGATGACCATGTCTGAGAGTGAGAGCATTGAAGCGCGGTTGACTCGAATCGGCGATGCGGCAGAAGCTCTCCGAGATGATGATGGCGAGGCTTTCCGATCCGCAAGGTCCCAGGTCGTCTCGCAGGTGTACACACTAAGGATCCCAGCTGATCGACTCGATCAGCTGCGCCAGGTCGCTCACGGCAGGCAGATGTCCACTGCCGCGTTAATGCGACAGTGGGTCATAGAACGTCTCGATTCCGAAGACGGAACGCTTGATAAAAGGCTGACTGAGCATGTTCGTGGTCTCGTAAGAGATGAACTGCGCGCGGCCGGGCTTAAGACCGCAGCCTGACTCCTTGCTCGGCTCAGACTACGGTGAAGTTGGTGCAGCGCCAGCTGCCGTCCAGTCCTTCCATCCGCAGCGCTACTGCGTAACTACGACCACGGTCGTGCACCACAGCGCTGACTTCGACGATGCCATCCGCGGGCTCGCAGGTGTGGACACTGGCCACCCGGGTACGGATCTGGTCGGAGCGGGGCTTCGATGAACCGGACCGGCTCCGGTAAAGCGCCGCATGTCGGTTTGCGGCACGAACCGTGCCATAGCGGTCGGCTAGCTCGAAGTACAGCGTTTCGTGCAACCAAGGCACAAGCTGGCCCAGCGGTCGTACACCAGAGGACATCTCCATGAGTGCTTGGACCAGTTTGCGGGCATGGCTACGTGGCTCGGGCAACTGTGAGCCGGACGTGCGCTGCCGGCAGAAACCGCCGTGATCCCCGGCAACCTTGCGGCTGTAACTGGGATCAGCCTTCACCGCTGCCGGTTTTCTGGCGGCACCGAAGTTAGCGGCACCGAAGTTAGCGGTGCCGAAGCAGGGTAGTAGCGGCTGATCCAGCGTGTCCAGGAGCTCAGCGGTGTGACGCCGGATCGGCTCGTCGTCGTAGGGCGGTTCCAGTAGCGGTGCGGAACTTACCTTCAGCGCAGCGGTGGCAGCGGTCATAGTGACTCCTTGAGGTAGGTGAGGTTAGTCGGAAGACTGCTAGTCAGGCGGCTGTGGTGGATGAAGCTGTTGACCGGGGTGAATCAGATGTGGGTTGTCGCCGATGACATCGCGGTTGCGCTCCCACCATGCTGGCCATGTCGCGGCGATCGCTTGGTCTGATGCCGTCGCCCCTAGCGATTGCGTGGTGAGCTTCCACAACGAGTCACCGGGTTGCACCGTGACTGTGCCCTCGCCGGTGTGAGAGTCGGGTCGATTGGCACCGGCCCCATCGCCGGGGTGCGGCCAGTCCAAATCGAGCGGAGTCTCCTGTTGGCTGGTTGGCGTGGGCTGGTTCGCGACTACTGAGTGGCCGACGCCGGCCGCCTGCGCCGTTCCGGCGAGCATCCCGCCGGCTAGCGAGATGCTCAGCGCGCTGCAGACCAGACGCCGCACGATGGCTGGGATCACTAAGCAGCTTGCTGCTCGGGCCGCGGCGCCGAGACGGCCCGGCAGCTGCGTAGCTGCGAGCATCAACAGTGTCGTTGTGAGCCAGATGATTCCTATCCACACTGTCAGGCTGCTCACCGCCATAGTGAGGTCATTGGTCGCTCGGCTATCGGTAGTGCTGTGACCGGTGAGCTGGTCGAGCTGTCGCCATGCCGTCACTGGATGGGGTAGCGATACCGCGGCCACGATTCCGCAGCCAGTCATGGCGAGAGCCAACCGAATCAGTCTGCCGACGAGTGTCACTTAGATACCCCAAGCCTTGTTTACCTACGTTTAAGTTCTATACCCTTCACTTATTTGTAGTCAATATCTTTCGTTGAGCTACTTTTCACCGCAGATACCTTAGTTTGCTTGTGTTGGCTGACATAGGCTACTCATTTATCCGTGAAAATGACACAGTGAGATCCATGGCCGAACTCGATCCGTGGCGCACTGCTGGCTTCAGCTCGTCATCGACCGGAGCGGGCCGATGGGACCGCCTTTTCGCCGACCTGGAGTCCGAGCTGGTGGCGGCCGATGATGCGGAGTTCGCCGCTGAAGTGGCCGATCGCACCCGCCGGGAGTTCGCCGCGGTGCGTCTGGTGGATCGATTGCGATCGGCGGTCGGCGCGGAGCTAGTTGCAAGCATCGATGCGGGCGGCACTGTCGTCGTGTCGGGAACTCTGCTGGAGATGGGACCGGATTGGCTGATGCTGACCGGCCGACCACCTGCCGTGGGAGCCGCCGGGGTGCCTGGCTTCGACAACGAACTGACTGGTGAAGGTGCTGTCAGTGACGCCGATGGCGCCGAGTCGGGCCGACGACTGTTGCTGCCACTGGGTGCCGTGATGGCGCTTCGAGGGCTGCCGGTCGTTGCGACAGCTCCAGGAAGCGAGGGCTATGTGGCGGCTCGTTACGACGTCGGGATGGTGCTGCGGCGGCTGGTACGCGACCGCGCGAGTGCCGCACTGACGCTGCGTACCGGTGAAGTGGTGCATGGTGTGCTGGAGCGCGCGGGTGCCGATTTTCTCGATGTGATGCCACGTGAGCTAGGCGAAGCACGCCGCTTCCGCGGTGAGCATCGGCTGCGCACTATTCCTGTCGCGGGGCTGGCGATGGTCAGGCTGGTCTGATCGAATTCCGCCTCCGCCCTGCCACCCACCTGGCCATACCACCTACCTCGGCGTCTCGCCTAACTCGACCCCCGATCCGTCGACCACTAGAGGTCACGCGGTTTGAGCAGCGGCTGCGTCTCCACGAAGTCACGAGTCTTGCTGTACATCCGCTCGATATAGCCCTCCAGCTCGGCTCGTTCGACGCGCCACTGGCCACGACCGCCGACTTTGATAGCGGCTAGGTCTCCGCTGCGCACGAGGGCATATGTCTGAGATGCGCTGATGTTGAGCAACTCGGCAACCTCATTCAGCTGCAGAAACCGCTCGGAACTCATGTTTTGCTCCGATCAACGTTGATTGCGATGTATTGATCCTGCCCGCGTTGGTATAACCCACTCTGCTCGAGTATGCCACTGACTGAGCTCAGACGCTCGTAATCCACAGGCTGTATTGGTGTGCTGACACGCGAGAGTCCACATCCATTAGTCTCAGCCTGCGGCGGTTGGACTGCTTGTGAAGGGACACTAGATGAACGTGGGTTTGCCGGAGATGCCTCAACCGCCGATGCCAGCCCAGTCAGCGGCTCCGCCCGCCCGCCGGCTACAGCAGCTCCGGCTCGTCAACACGAAGTTCGTGATCGGTGCGATTCTCGTCATGCTGGCTATCGGAGGCGGCGCCGTGATCGTCTCCGCCGCGGGCGCAACCGAAAGCGTGTGGTCCCTGCGCACCGCGTTGCCCCGTGGCACCCAGCTAAGCTCCGATGACCTGGTGCTCGTCGATGTCCGGCTGACCGACAGTAAAGACAAGTATGTCCAGGCCGATGAAGACGTCGTAGGCAAGACGCTCACCCGCGACGTCGGCCAAGGCGAGTTGCTGCCGGTTGCCGCACTGCGCAAACCAGCCTGCGGCAGTTTGGTGAGCATTCCCGTTGCGCCCCGCCATCTACCGTTCACGCTGCGCCGCGGCGCGCACATCGACGTCTATGCCACCCCAGACGGCGGGGACAAGAGCCAGCACAAGGCCGAGCAGCTGCTAAGCGGGGCCGTGGTGCAATACGTGAACCAACCCGGCGGTGGCGCAGCCTCGACTAGCGGCGAATGGGCGGTAGGCGTCAGGGTGAGCGCCGACAGTGCCCAGCAGGTGATCAGCGCGTTGCGCGGAAAAGTGGTGGACATTGCCGCGGTCGCCTCGGCCGGTTCCAGCAACGACCCGTGCGCGTCGACGTCACCAGACGAACAACAGCTAGCCGATAAACCGGCGTCGCCTGCGCGCCAGGGGGACTGAACCGTGGTGAGCCTGCCGATTGTGACCGCGGTCAGTACGGCCTCTTGGGAAACAGAGTTCGTAGCAGCCGTGGAGCGGACCGCGAACCAGATCAGGGTGGTACGCCGCTGCGTGGACCTTGCTGACCTGCTGGCAACCACCGCCACCGGCACGTCGCGAGCGGTAGTGCTCTCGGCCGACCTGCGCCGCCTCGACGCAACCGCACTCTCCAAGCTGCGTTCGGCGGGACTGCATATCATCGCCTTGGTGCCACACGGCAGTGAGCAGATCGAGCGTCGAATCCGGCAGCTTGGGGTGCGACATGTGTTCGCGGCCGATGTCACAGCCGATCGGGTGATCGCCGTGCTGGTGGCCTTGGCAGCCCAGCCTCCCGGCCCGGTTTCACCGAATGGGCTTGCGGGCGTTTCGCCCGCCTCGGGAGCTCCCGCTGAGTCACACGGTGAACCTGGTCCACCACCAATGCCTGTCCCTTCGGCTGGGCCCGCTCCGGTCTGGGCGCAGCCGGTGCAGCAACCCCGAACATCGTCGCCGGCACCTCCATCGAACGGCTTCCCGATTACAAGCCGAGTCATCGCGGTATGGGGCCCCACCGGCGCGCCCGGACGGACCACCGTTGCGGTCGGGGTGGCCGACGAAGCTGCCCGCGCCGGAGTCCCCACCATGTTGGTGGACGCCGATACCTACGGCGGTGTGATCGCGCAACAGCTGGGGATGTTGGACGAAGCACCGGGCTTAGCCGCCGCGTGCCGTGCACATCATCACGGCGCCCTCGATGCCATCTCATTGACTGGGTATGCGCGTCAAACTGGTCGAAATCTCGCCGTTCTCACTGGAATTAGCCGAGCCGACCGCTGGCCGGAGCTGCGAGCCGAGGCAGTGGCCGGAGTGTTGGAGCAGGCTAAACAGTTGGCGCGGCTGGTCGTGGTCGATTGCGGCTTCTGCCTGGAAGACGACGAAGAACTTTCCTACGACACCGCCGCGCCCCGTCGCAATGCCGCAACCTTAGCGGCCCTGGGCAGTGCTGATCGGGTCGTCGCGGTCGGCTCGGCCGACCCCACCGGTGTTGCCCGACTGGTGCGTGGTCTTGCCGAGTTAGCGGAGTCGGTCCCCACGCCTGCCGCACGTAGCCCGATCGTAGTGATGAATCGGCTGCGCGATACGGCCATGCCGGGAGATCCGGCCGGCGAGGTCAGCCAGGCGATGCGGCGATTCGCGGGGGTCGGGCAGATTGCGTTCATTCCCTACGATCGAACGAGCGTAGACCGCGCCACATCTGTGGGTCGCACGGTTGGCGACGTGACACCTCGCTCGCCGCTACGCAACGCCTTAGCCGAGCTGACTGTCACCTTGTTCAGTGCCCCGGCCCAACCGATCCCGTTCGGCGGAGGGTTGGCGCGGCCGTGACGCGGGTGCGCTGCCTCATCAGCGACTACGGTGGTGTGCTCACTACCCCGATTGGGCACAGCTGGCGGATCTGGGCCCGCGATGAAGGTCTCGACGTGGCACTGTTCGAGCACGTCATGGCGCAGCTGTGCGAGGGCGGCGCCGACGCCGAGTTCGGCGCGGGGGTGGAGTTGGGCATCGTCACTGAGCCTGAGCTAGAGCACTATCTGTCGCAGCAGCTGCGCCGAGTGGACGGTCAGCCGGTGCTGCCCCAGGGTCTGCTGGAGCGGCTATGGGCGCCGCTTACCGGTGAGCCCGACATGATCGGTGTGCTCCGCCGCGCTCGTGGACATGGCGTGCGTACGGCGCTGTTGTCAAACTCGTGGGGCATGGGGTATGACCGCAGCGACTGGGATCAGCTCTTCGACGTTGTCGTGATCTCGGGCGAGGTGGGGATGCGTAAGCCCGAACCAGAGATCTACCGTCACACCCTTGTCCGGCTGGACGCGCAGGCGGGCGAATGTGTGTTCGTCGACGACCTGCTGCAAAACGTTCGGGCCGCCGCCGCGGTCGGCATGGTTGGGGTGCACCACACTTCCGTCGAGACCACCATCGCTGAGCTGGAAATGCTCTTAGGTGTGCCGTTGCGCTGATGCGTACATATGCGGAAAGTGAGAACAGGTCGTGTCGAAAATAGTGAACCAACGCGTGCTATACGCCAGCATGCTGTATGGGCTTCACCGGGGTTGTTGAGCGTGGATTTACTTCGCGATCCAGTCGTCTTCGAGCACTGAGTAGAGCAGGCTGTCGCGCCAACCACCGTTTGTGAAAACGTGGTGGCGTAGGGTCCCCTCGTAACTCATGCCAAGGCGCTGGGCCACCACAATAGAGGGGGCATTGTCCGGTCCGATCGCTGCCGATATGCGGTGAAGAGCCAGCGTTCGGAACCCGAAATCGACCATGAGTCTGGTAGCATCGGATGCGTAGCCACGCCCCCAATAATCGGCGGCGATGGCGTATCCAAGCTTGGCGGCCTGGACGCCGCCACGGGCGAGGCGCACAAATCCGACGAGCGTGTCATCACCGAGCGTGATAGCGAGATAATACTCCGTGCGCGGTTCGCGTTGCGCTAGTTCGATTACCCCCTCGATCATGCGACTGGTCTGGTCGCGGTTGCGCGAGTCGAAGGACAACCAACGGGTTACCCGGTCGTCACTCACTAGCCCGAGCGTGGCGTCTACATCGTCTAGCCGGAACTCGCGCAGAGCGAGTCGCGGTGAGCCAATTTTCACTGGATGCATAGGAGGCGAACATAGCGGGCGAGCGCTCCCATCGGCGCTCGGGTGTATTGCTCGATGTCTTTGTCCCCAGGCCGACGTCATTGTGGCGTAACGATCGTCCTTAGAAGCTAGGGTGATTACGATTCCGAAGTCCAATGACACTGGGAGTGCGATGCGGGTATACCTTCCGGCGACGTTGTCGTCGCTGGCCGAGGCCGTGGCGGTTGAGCAGCACGGCCCGGCGCCGCTGACCGGCTTTGCGGTCACTCCGGCGTTGCGGGAGTGGTACATCGATAGCGATGCCGACGACGCCGAAGAGCTGGAGTACGCCGCGTTCACCGAGGCAGCGCGTGGCGCACTGCGACTGCTGGACTCCGACCCGTTGGCGGCGCGCCGACGGGTCGTGATCTCCGCGGACATATCCGAGGAGCTGGTGACGGCCCGACCCGAGCTAGATCGATCGGTGGTCCGGGTGCGTGAACCAGTGCCTATGCAGTGGTGGGCGTGCGTGCACGTCGATGGTGTGGAAGCACAAGACGTCGTCCGTTCCGCTGTCGCAGCTGTGATCCCGGCAGATCTGGGCGACGCCGATGCCCAGTTCACCGTCGATGCCGCACTCGGCTACGAGCTAGAGTGGTACGGCGTCTCCGAGGTTGACATGCTGCTGAAATAGCTTGTCGGCACCACAATTTTGTCGGCACAGCCGTGCCAGGATGGCGGTATGGATGGCGCGATGAAGTTTCCCACCCCGCGCAACGAGTCGGTGCGCGACTACGAACCCGGTAGTCCCGAGCTGGCTGCGCTGCGACCGGAGTTGGCACGGCTGCGATCAGAACGTGTCGAGCTCACGCTCACCATTGCTGGTGCCCAGCGGCTCGGCGGCGGAGACCCCACCGATGTCGTGGAGCCACACGACCACGCATGGGTGCTTGGCACCATGCGCCAAGCCAGTGCCCTCGACGTTGCGGCCGCCGTGGATGCCGCGCTGGCGGCGGCACCGGCATGGCGTGACCTTCGCTTCGCCGACCGTGCTTCCATTGTGTTACGCGCGGCGGAGCTGTTGGCCGGGCCGTGGCGGGCTACGCTCAACGCCGCCACCATGCTGGGACAGTCCAAGTCGGTGTATCAAGCCGAGATCGATGCCGCATGTGAGTTCATCGATTTTATGCGATTCAACGTCAGCTTTGGCGAGCGCATCTTGTCTGAGGAACTGCTCAGCCCGACGGGAACTCAGAACCGCTTCGACCATCGACCGTTAGAGGGCTTCGTGCTGGCAATCGCCCCGTTCAACTTCACCGCGATCGCGGGAAATCTGCCGCTGGCACCGGCGCTGATGGGCAACACCGTGGTGTGGAAGCCCTCGCCAACGCAAGCGCTGGCCGCTCACTACACCATGCGACTCTTGGAGTCGGCGGGCTTGCCACCGGGAGTAATCAACCTGGTCACCGGCGATGGGGATGCGGTATCGAAGGTCGCGCTGACGCATCGTGATCTTGCCGGAATCCATTTCACCGGTTCCACCGCGACGTTTGAACACCTGTGGCACACGGTGGGGACCAGCATCGGTAGCTACCGAAGCTACCCGCGTCTGGTCGGCGAGACCGGCGGTAAGAATTTCGTGATCGTGCACCCCAGTGCCGACGAACATGTGCCGCAGCTGTGTACGGCTTTGATTCGGGGAGCGTTCGAATACCAAGGTCAGAAGTGCTCGGCGGCCTCGCGGGCCTACATCTCACGTTCGATCTGGCATGCGCTGCGCGAGGAGCTGATCGCCACCACCGAGCAGCTGAGCTATGGCGACGTCACCGACATGTCCTACTTCGGTGGCGCGGTGATCGACCGGCGTGCGTTCGATCGTGCTAGCCGAGTGTTGGGCGCGCTGCGGGTCGATCCGGCTTGTCGGATTGTCGCCGGTGGTGACGCCGACGACAGCATCGGCTACTTTGTGCGCCCCACGATCGTGGAGTGCGACGATCCTCACCATGAGGTCTTCGTGACGGAGTACTTCGCACCGATTCTGGCTGTGCACGTCTTCGACGACTCGCAATACGATGACGTTGTAGCGCAGGCCGCGGACGCGGCTCCGTATGCGTTGACCGGTGCGGTGTGGGCCAACGACCAAGCCGTGATCGACGCGTCGCTGGCGGCGCTGCGATATGCGGCCGGAAACATCTACGTCAACGATAAGCCGACCGGCGCGGTGGTCGGGCAACAGCCCTTCGGTGGCGCACGGGCCAGCGGAACCAACGACAAGGCGGGCAGCATTTTCAATCTAATGCGCTGGGTGTCACCGCGAGTGATCAAAGAGACGTTCGTTCCGCCGAGTGATCACCGCTATCCGCACATGGGGTAGGCACACTTGCGGAGCCGAGGATTTCGACGGTGATTTTTCACCTATGCCATCTACGAACTCGGGTGGCCGATAATATGAAGGCCTCGCACAGAGAATTGGGTGCCGATTAGGTGAGCACAGCATCTGTGGAAGCTGATGGAGACTCAGATGTCACATTCGGCGAACTCAACATCCGGTATGGCTTTAACGCGGGCAACGAGCCGCGTGACGTTGCCGAACTCGGCGACGCGGTCGTGCGTGTTCTGACTAATGCTTCGAAGGGGGCCGAGTCCTCCACCGAGCTCCCGGGGCAGTGGGCGCTGGCTTTGACCGAGCATCTTACGCCCAAGGATGGAACCGCCAGCATCGCCGAGCAGTTGGCTGAGCGTTTCGGCTGCAACTACCGAGCTCTCGAACTGACCGAGCACTACAGCCCCAAGCTCGGCAGCGCCGTCGACGATCGTACGCAGCCCGGATACGGGGTCGCGATCCTGACAAATCTACCTATTGAAGAAGATACGAAGCACCCTTTTGGGGAGGCGCCCGGAGACCCCATCGAACGCCACGGCCTTCAGATTCGCCTCAGAACACAATCAGGCAGGCCGTTTAATTTCATTGCTACGCAACTGACCCCATTGATATGGAAACCCCGACACGGCTACAGGCAGCTGCTGGCCATGGTCAGCGCTCAGCGAAAAAGTGACATTCCGACCATCAGTGCCAGCGACGCAAACCAGTTCGGGTTCGTCGTTGAAAGCACCGCGAAGAGACGTGGTCAGAAACGAGCCGTCAAGGGACGCACCTGGCCTATCGGCAGGATGTTCATTCCGGGCCTGCCGCAATTCGTGGTTAAGCTCGCGGGTAAACCGCCCTCCCTGCCTGCACTCCCTGTGGCACAACTTGATCACATCCTCGTGCCGGCTGAAGCGCAGGTTCTCGAAGCGAACGTGGTCACCAATTCGGGATCGGACCATCACGGCGTCAGGGCCGTCGTGCGCATCCCACACGCTCAAGAGTCTGGGCATCCGCAAACGCCGCAGCGGTCGAGAAAAGTCCGTGCAATGGGCTGAAGCGAGGGTCGCAGTGGACGAGCTGGGCGGGGCGAGCCTTGAGGAGGCGCTATTGCGTCGACCGACTGGAGTCCTACCAAGCCGCTAACGCTCCTTGATGCGCAATCCCGCAACAAGGTCGTGGGGGACGATGGTGATGGCAAACGGTGCGGTGGCGTGAAAGGGTTGGTCCTCGATGACGTGTGCTACCTGTCGGTATCGACCGTTGTCCCTCTCGTAGGCGAACAACGACGGCGCTTTCGGGTCGATCACCCAGTAGGACGTTACTCCAAACCGTTCGTAAGCTGCTTTCTTGAGATTGAGGTCCACTAACGCGGTGCTGGGGGAGAGGATCTCCACCGCCAGTACCGGCGCGGCGGGTAGGCACGCATCGGTGAGATCGTTATACCGAGCAACGAGGACGTCGGGTTGTAACTCGGTAGTGTCTCCGGTTGGGCGCACCGCGAACGGTGCGGTCAACACGCGCAGCTGAGCTGGGCACGCCTGCTGCAGCCGCACCGCGAGGTCCAACTGGGACGCTTGATGGGGCCAACTTGGGGCGGGGGTCACGATCAGCACCCCGTCCAGCAGCTCGTACCGTTGGCCGTCATCGGGCATCTCCGCAAGATCCCGAATTGTTAACGGCTGCCCATAGACCAAGCTGGTGACTGCGGTCATGGTTGCCATCGTGCCTCCTTGGTGTCATAAACGCCAGATTCCCTGGACTAAAGGCAGCGGCGTGGGTTCTCCACAAGCTTGCGGTCGCTCCCAAGGGGGATCACGCGATGTGTCGGATTACTGACGAAGTCCGTAACGGCAAACTCGTGGTGATAGTCATCAAGTGGGACACGGCAGCAGGATCTACAACGACATCTAGTACTGGACAACCTGCAGGGTAGTTGTTGTTCTCCGCTGCAGCAGCAGCCCGCGTCCGGCGCCGCTGAGCACACTTCCGGTGGTAAGAGTTGGTCCGAACAACTCACCGTCGCCGGGTCGAGCAGCTAGCAACAATCCAGTGCGTGCACGTCGAGCCGCTACCGCGCAGCCGCGATACAGCGACAGCAGTTCATCGATGCCACCTGCCAGTACGACGCGATGTTCCCCGGCGCTGATGAGTTCACTCACTGCCTGATCGAGCTCAGGATCGCCATCGGCCAACAGCTCGACGTCATCTGCCAGGATCAGGCCGGGTTCGGCGAGTCCTGCGACCAGCTTGCGCAGTTGGTCGGCCCCACGGGCCACCGCAACCCTGGACAGTTCACATCCTCCGCCGGATGCAGCTATGGCCATGAGAACCGGTATGTGCTGGCCAAGCGCGGCGTATTCGACGGCGCGCAGAGCCGTGGTTTTTCCGCTCCCCGGTGGCCCGGCGATCACGGCGCTCGTGCTGTGGCGAAGATCGAGTTCCACTGTCCGCCGTTGGTCGCCTCCCAGACCTAGCGGCAGTAACCACGGCTGGGTCGCCGGGGCGAGCTCTGTCGGCGTCGCACATGGTGGCAGCGCATCCACCGGTAGAGTGCCGGGGATCTCGTGCGGTGCCGCGTCGGCTAGAGACGTGGCTAATTCGACGAGCGCCGCCCGCTGCGCATGAACGGCTACGTCGGCGTCTAACAGCGCGAACTGCAGCTGTGTGACAGGAAGATTTGGCAGTAGCGCCCGGCCGGGCGGCATGTGTTGTGGCACGTCCCGTGCCGCTATGCCGACCAGTCCGTAGCTGTCGGCCTCGGTCATCCGCAGTATGAGACGTTGGCTGAATACGCCGGACAACTGAGACGACAGCAGTTGTCGGTCGCCGGTGACGAAAGCACGCAGCCCTACCCCGCCGCCGTCGCGCAACAGCGTGATCAGCTCCGCTACCAGGGCGCCGTGGCGGATGTCGTCGAAGTTGTGTCGCAACGTCTCCCAGGAGTCCAGCAAGATCACCAACCACGGCTCCGGCGACGGTTCCGTTGCCCGCGCCCTCGTGAGGCTACGCACGGCACGCCGCCGGTTGAGCTCGTCGCGAAGCCGTCGTAGTAGCCGTTGGCAGTGCTCGGCGTCGCCTGGGGCTACGACCGCATCGCAATGCGGTAGTTCCGACAGCGCACTCAGCTCTGCGTCGGTGTCGAAGACGAACATGCGAAGCTGCTCCGGCGAGTACTCCAACCCCAGCCCAGCGGCGATTGCCCGCAGCGCAGTGGTTCGTCCGCTATGTGGCCCACCGGCAAGTGCGGTGTGCCCGGTAGCGGCCAGGTCGATCCGGTAAGATCGTTGCGCCTGCTCGTGCGGTAGGTCATGCAGGCCGACCGGCGCGCCGTCGCCACTGTGCCCATCGCCGCTGCGGGCGCGGAGCTCATCCAGCAGTACCGCCTGCGGCAGCGGCGGAAGCCAGGGGGGCGTCGGTGG
>JBGTNI010000055.1:0-10502 GCA_041743105.1 Mycobacteriales bacterium
AAGATGAGGACTCCTTCGCATGGCGCGTCTTCCATCAGCGGCACCCCGAACTCATCCGTCGCCTGAACCGCGCCCACCCCTATGGGCCTGAGCAGCGTGAGGCACTCAGCGCGCTGGTGGAGGAGTCCCGCCACGGTGTCATCGTCGGCCTTCCCGCGGATGTCCCGGATCGCGCGCTCTGGCGGGAGTGGGATCGGGGCAACATCGGCACACCCTGGGCAAGAGCCCCTTTCCTCTGGGCGGAGAGTTATTTCTACCGACGTCTCCTGGAGGCCATCGGCTACTTCGCTTCAGGTGCTTGGAACAGGATTGATCCGTTCGCGCCGTTTAAGACCGCCGAACTCGGTGATCCCGCGCTGGATGCCGACTTCGCCTGGCTGAACGACATGCCGCCATCGGCTGACCCGCAGACCTCGTTTAACGCTGCGCTGACCGCGTCGCTATACGGCAACCGCGCTGATCTCGGCTTCGGACTTACGGCTGGCGGGACTAGCCCCATGCATGAGCGGCTTGTCGCCGACGACAGCCTCCAGCTGTGGCGGTTCCTGGCCGCGCACGCCCCGGTCCGGATGACCTTTGTGCTGGACAACGCTGGTCGGGAGCTGCTGTCCGACCTCATCCTCGTCGACCATCTGCTCGAGACTGGTCTGGCCAGCACGGTGGTCTTGCACACCAAACCCGTCCCGTACTACGTGTCCGATGCCACCGCCGCTGACGTCGGCGACTGCCTGCGGCGCCTTGCGGAGATGCCCGGCGAGCCTGGGGCCGCGGGCCGCCGCGTCCATCAGGCGGCGGCTGAGGCATGGGTGCGCGTACGCACCCATGCCTTCCACTGCGCCCCTCTGTCCTTCCACCACTTGCCCAAAGACCTCGCCGACGAGCTCGGGGCAGGGGTGACCATCTTCAAGGGAGATCTCAACTACCGGCGCATAGTAGGAGATTGCGCCTGGGACCCGACGACGCCGTTCCACGCCGCGGCCTCGTACTTGCCGGGGCCCGCGGCCGCGCTGCGTACCCTCAAATCCGAGGTGATCGTTGGGCTTAGTCCTGACCGTGTCCGCGAGCTTGACGACGCCGATGCCGATTGGCGCGTGAACGGGAGTCACGCATTGGTGCAGGCTGTGCTCGACCCGCGGCAGCGGTAAGCCGGGCATGAGAACGCGTCGTGAGTACACGATGGCAATGTCAGATGGGGGCGGTCAGCTTTCGCTTCAGATAGCTAGCCGTTTCTTCGAAACCTAGCCGCAGGTAGTAGTCCCGAGCCCGCCGCGTAGGCACCGTAATCTCCACGGCATCGGTCGCCCGCGCCCGATCGATGACGGCATGAACCAGATGTCCACCGATGCCACGACCTCGGAAAGTCGGTTCCACCATCAGCTCATGGAGTTCGACAATCGGCCCATTTGCGTACAGCGTCAGGAGTCGAAAGGCCAGAGCGTAGCCGACCACATCACCATCGACCTCAGCTACGAGCAGTTCCGCTCCGTCGGAGGCTGGCCCTTCTAGCAACCGCGGATAGCTCTGATCGAACACCGCCCGGAGCGGCCGGTAGCTCATCGCGAACTGACCCAACAACGCAAACACACATCCGGCGTCGCCCGCTTCGGCCGATCTGACCCGCACGGCGTCCACCTTGCCCGCTGATCCTGTCTTCATTAACCGCACGTCCTTAGAGTGTCCGCCAATAGGTCGTTCGTTGCGAGGTGGTTCCTGGTCGAGGATGGCAAGGCGGAGAAGGAGTCCATGTGCGGATGCATGGGCGACGACGACAACGCAGCCAGCCGAAGCGCCAGGGGGCGCCGCAGTAGAACAGTTACCTATTGGCGGACACTCTAAGCCTGCCAACCTCCGATTTGTCGCGAGCATGTTCTCGTCATCGCGCGTGAGATCGGGCCCATGCTGAGCTCCGGTCAGGCGATTCCGAGGAAAAGAGCCAGCGCCCGGCTTATCGCGAGCATGTTCTCGTCATCGAGATGACCACATACCGCCCCTAACTTCTCAGCGGGGATGCTTTGTGCCTTGTCCACCATAATCTGTGACTGCTTGGCCAGACCGTTGTCGGCAGATGGTGTGACCGGGACTCTGAAAAGAGGTGCCTCGCGAAGCTCGCCCGTGACGGGAAGAACCGTGACCGAGGGATGGTCGGCGAATAGGTCTGATTGAACTACCAGCGCCGGCCGCGGTTTGCCATAGCTGCCCTGAAGCGTGACGATCACTATGTCGCCGCGCTTCACTCCCATCCCTCACGGTCGGAAACTTCACTGAGCCAGTTCAGGATTTCGGTTTCGTGGGGATCTGAGTTGAGAAGCCGGGACTGCCGGCGGCATTCCGCTGCGAAACCGGCCCGCCTGGTGTCGGGGACCCAGATCTGTACCGGCCTCAGCCCAGCCAGACGCAGCTTCTCCCTGCTTCTGCGTACTCGTTCATTGACGCTCGTACCCACCGTAACCTCCACCAGGTCCTGTTACATGAAACAATTTACCGCAACGTTTCGTTACATGCAACATTCTGGAGTTGTAGGCACCCGATCAAGGGTGCCGCGAACGGTCCATAGCGTCAACACCATTCGCAGCGATTCGCTATCGCCGTTCTGGAGATAACACGTCGTGGAGGAGGTCTTCGGAGTCGGGGGAGCACAGGAACATGAGTTCGTCGCCGGCCTCCAGTGGTTCGTCCGGGCCCGGCGTGATCACCCGAGGTCCGCGGACGATCGCTACCAGTGTGGTGTCGTGTGGCAGCTGCAACGCCTGCACGGAGGTGCCGGCAAAGTCGGTGTCCGGACGTAGTGTGATTTCGACGAGATTCGCCTGGCCGCGTCGCAGTGTCATCAGCCGCACTACGTCGCCCACGGTCACGGCCTCTTCCACCAAAGCGGCCAGCAACCTGGGTTTACTCACAGCCACGTCGACGCCCCATGCGGGGGTGAACAGCCACTCGTTCTCCGCGCGGTTGACGCGGGCAACTACTCGGGCCACCGCGAACTCGGTCTTTGCCAGGAAAGCCGCGACCAGGTTGGCCTTGTCGTCGCCGGTCGCGGTGACCATAACGTCGTAGGCTTCCAAGTTGGCCTCATGCAGCGACGACACCTCGCAAGCGTCGGCCAGCACCCAACGTGCCCCCGGTACCAGGTGGGCGCGCATCTGAGCCAGGTTTCGCTCCAGGATCAGGATCTCGTGGCCGTTGTCCAGTAGTTCGCTTGCTATGGAGCGTCCGACATTGCCGGCGCCGGCGACAACGATGCGCATCACGCGCCTCCCGACTTGCTCGCGTCGGCGGGCGGGCTGGTGGTCGTGGCCGCCACACGCTCCGCGATGTCGTCGTCGACCATAGCGGCGATCTGATCGCCGTCCGCGAGCATCATCGACTCGGTCGGTAGTCTTGCCGCGCCAAACCGGATGACGTAGGCGGCTCTGCATCCGGCTTCGCGTTCCCATTCGGTGAGGCGCCGTCCAATCCAGCCCGGGTGCAGCGGTGGCTCGATCAGCGCCACCGAGCTGGTCGGATCGCGCCAAATTTCGTGATCGCTGCCTACGCACAGTGCGCGCAGCATCCGATGCGCGGTCCAGCGCACCGTCGCGATAGTTGGGATACCCAGCCGCTCGTAGACCTCAGCGCGCTGCGTGTCGTAGATGCGTGCGATCACCCGCTGCACGTTGAAGGTCTCGCGGGCCACGCGTGCGGCGATAATGTTGGAGTTGTCGCCGTGCGCGATGGCGGCGAACGCTTCGGCATCATTGATGCCCGCTTGTAACAACACTCCACGGTCGAAGCCGTTGCCGGTGACCACGTTTCCCTCGAAGCTGGTTCCCAGCCGCCGGAAGGCCGCGACGTCGCGGTCGATGATGGCAACGGAATGCCCGAGCCCCAGTATGCTCCGCGCCAGTGTTGCCCCGGTTCGGCCGCACCCCATGATCACCACATGCACAGGTGCACGGTACACGCAGTGAGCTAGCGGATCGCCGCGCGGGAATGCACCTGACATACGCATATCGGACGGATAGCGGCCGCGCCGCATCGTAGTAGGCGCCCCCGCCTACTACGGTAAGGGCGTGCTATCGCCCGCGACACTGGTCAAGCGCCTGCTGCTAGGTAGACCTTTCCGCACCGAACGACTCAGCGAAACGCTGCTTCCCAAACGCGTAGCGTTGCCGGTGTTCGCCTCCGACGCGCTCTCCTCGGTGGCGTATGCACCCGGTGAAATCCTGGCCACACTCAGCATCGCCGGCCTGGCCGCTTACCACATGTCGCCCTGGGTGGGCCTTGCCGTCGTCGTGGTGCTGCTCACCGTCGTCACCTCCTACCGGCAGAACGTACAGGCCTACCAATCCGGGGGCGGCGACTACGAAGTCGTCAGCACTAACCTTGGCGCTCGCTACGGCCTCGTGGTGGCCAGCGCGCTGATGGTGGATTACGTGCTCACCGTCGCTGTCTCCGTCGCCGCCGGGGTCGAAAACCTCGGTTCGGCGCTACCGTGGCTCGCCGATCATCCGGTAGCGACCGCCCTCAGCGTTGTGGCGCTGCTGGCCGCCTTGAACCTGCGGGGCATGCGCGAGTCCGGCATAGCCTTCGCGATCCCGACCTACGGATTTATGATCGCGGTGTTCGGCATGATCGGCTATGGCCTGCTCCGGATCTACGTCTTCGGCGATCAGGTACGAACCGAGAGCGCCGGGTTTTCACTCGTGGCCGAAAGCTCCTTCACCGGCCTTGCGCTGGCCTTTCTGCTGCTGCGGGCGTTTTCGTCTGGCTGTGCCGCGCTCACCGGGGTGGAGGCGATCAGCAACGGTGTTCCGGCTTTCCGTAAGCCTAAGGGGCGCAACGCCGCCACAACGCTGCTGCTGCTAGGCGGTATCGCCGTCGCCATGATCGCCGGAACCTTGCTGCTGGCAGGCAAGACCGGGTTGCAGTACGTGGACGACCCGGTCGAGCAGTTGGACGGCACGGGGGAGGACTACCACCAGAAGACGGTGATGGCGCAGCTCGCCGACGCTGTCTTCTCCGGATTTAGTCCCGCGTTCTACCTCGTGGTGTTAGCGACAGCGCTGATTCTGGTACTCGCCGCCAATACCGCCTTCAATGGTTTTCCGGTGCTGGGCTCCATCCTTGCGCAGGACCGATACTTGCCCCGCCAGCTCCATACTCGTGGTGATCGACTGGCGTTTTCCAACGGCATCCTGTTTCTGGCGATCTCCGCCGGTGCGTTGCTTGTGGTCTTCGACGCCGACGCCGGAGCGCTGATCCACCTCTACATCGTGGGCGTGTTCATCTCTTTTACGTTCAGTCAGCTCGGCATGGTGCGCCATTGGCAGCGCAGACTTGCCACCGAGCGAGACCAGCCTGCTCGCCGCCGAATGCGCCGCAGCCAGGTCATCAACGCCACCGGACTTGCCATGACCGCCTCCGTGCTCGTGGTCGTGCTGGTGACCAAGTTCAGGGAGGGAGCTTGGCTGGCGCTGCTGCTGATGGCCGTCATCTATGTGATCATGTTGGCGATACGGCGCCATTACGACCGGGTAGCCGCAGAGCTCACGCCGCCGGAACAGCGGGGACTACTGCCCTCCCGCAACCACACCATCGTGTTGATCTCCACGTTGCACCTTCCCGCGCTCCGGGCACTGGCCTACGCGCGGGCGACACGTCCCGACACTCTCACTGCGGTCACTGTGAACACCGACGGCGCCGCCACCGCGCAGCTGCAAGTAGAGTGGGCGCAGCGTGAAATTCCGATACCGCTCACCGTCGTCGACTCGCCCTATCGCGAAATCACCAAACCGATTGTCTCTTACGTCAAGAACATCCGTCGGGAGAGCCCGCGCGATGTGGTGACGGTCTTCGTCCCGGAATACGTGGTCGGGCACTGGTGGGAGAACCTGCTGCATAACCAAAGCGCGCTGCGGTTGAAGAGTCGACTCCGGTTCGAGCCGGGTGTCATGGTGACCAGCGTGCCCTACCAGCTGCGCTCCAGCGAGAGCCGCATCGATCGAATCGACAGTGAGGGGCAAGGCCCCCGGCCGGGTGACGTACGGCGAGGTTTTCAAGATCACCGATAGGGGTTCCGAGTAGTGCGGGAGTAGTAGCCTAGACGGTATGCCCTCTGAGCCCGCCGCGGAGCCGACGCCCCACACCCTGGGTGTTTCGTCGGCCTGGCCGCTGCTAGACAGCATCGATTCCCCCGAGCGCCTCAAACAGCTACCCTCCGGCGAACTGCACAATCTCGCCGCGCAGATCCGCGATTTCCTGATCGAGAAACTGTCCCGAACCGGCGGTCATCTCGGACCCAACCTCGGCGTCGTGGAACTCACCATCGCGCTGCACCGAGTGTTCTCCTCGCCCAAGGATCGGCTCGTCTTCGACACCGGTCATCAGACATACGTCCACAAGATGTTCACCGGACGCCAAGGTGACTTCGATCGGTTGCGCCAGCAGGGCGGGCTATCGGGATACCCCAATCGCGCCGAATCGGCGCATGACGTGGTGGAGAATTCCCACGCCTCGACCGCGCTGTCCTATGCCGACGGACTCGCCAAAGCCTATGCGCTGCGGGGCGAGCGGGACCGGCGCGTGGTAGCCGTGGTCGGCGACGGCGCGCTCACCGGCGGCATGTGCTGGGAAGCACTCAACAACATCGCCGCGGCCCCGGATCGGCCGGTGATCGTCGTGGTCAACGACAACGGTCGTTCCTACTCGCCGACTATCGGCGGCCTTGCTGTTCACCTGTCGTCGCTGCGGCTTCACCCCAACTACGAACGGGTGCTCGGCGCGATTCACCGGGCACTGCAGCGTACGCCCCTGGTGGGACACGGCGTCCGCGATGTACTGCGCGGAATCCGTAGCGGCCTCAAGGACGCGCTGCTGGGTCAAGCGATGTTCGAAGACTTAGAGCTTAAGTATCTCGGCCCGGTGGACGGCCACGACGTGCACGCGATGGAGACCGCGCTGCGCCAAGCCGCGGGCTACGGTCATCCGGTAATCGTGCATGCCATCACCAGTAAAGGTCACGGCTACCGGCCCGCCGAATGCGACACCGCCGACTGCCTGCACAGCTCGTCGGCTTTCGATCCTGAAACCGGTAAGGCCGTCTCCAGCAGCGGCGGAACCGGTTGGACCTCGGTGTTCGCCACCGAGCTGGTGGGCATCGCTGCCGAGCGCGAGGACATCGTGGGAATCACCGCGGCCATGGCCGGACCCACCGGCATCGAAAAACTGATGCGTGCCCACCCCGACCGAGCCTTCGACGTCGGGATCGCCGAGCAGCACGCCGTGACGTCGGCCGCCGGCATGGCCATGGGCGGCATGCATCCGGTCGTCGCGCTGTATTCGACGTTTCTCAACCGTGCCTACGATCAGCTGCTCCTCGACGTGGCGTTGCACCGGCTTCCGGTCACTTTCGTGCTCGACCGTGCCGGGCTCACCGGCCCAGATGGCCCCAGTCACTACGGAATCTGGGATCTTGCGATCTGCTCCACGGTGCCGGGGCTGCGCGTGGCGGCCCCACGTGACGCCGCCACGCTTCGGGAGCTGCTGCGCGAAGCGGTCGAAGTGGCTGACGGACCCACCGTGCTGCGTTTTCCCACCGGTAGCGCCCCGCCCGATATCCCTACCGTCAAACGCCATGGAGCGGTGGATGTGCTGCACTCCGGGGAGCGCACCGAGGTGCTGCTGGTGGCGGTGGGTGCGTTTGCAGGGCTGGGGCTGCAGGTGGCTGAGCGGGCCGCCGAGCAAGGTATCGATGTCACCGTTGTCGATCCCCGGTGGGTGCTACCCGTGCCGGGCGAGATCGTGGAGCTGGCTGCCGAGCACCGGCTCGTCGTCACTGTGGAAGACGGTCTCCGCTCCGGAGGCGTGGGCAGCGCCGTGGCTCAGGCATTGGCGGACGCAGACCTCACTGTGCCAGTGCGTAGCTTCGGCGTGCCGGACCAGTTCGTGCCGCACGGCAGCCGGGCGCAGCTGCTCACCGATCTGGGGCTTACCCCGCAGCACATCGCCCGTGCGGTCACCGAGCAGGCGCTGCGGCTGGCGGAGGTAGGTCCGGTGAGTTCCACGGCGACCGCCTGAGGCCGGGTAACAGTGCTGGTAGTGGTCTTTCGTCCACGGTTTGCCGCGGGTGGCCAATGGTATGCGTATCCCATTCCCATGGTAGAATTCTGCCATGCAGGTGACAATTGATTCCGCCGGCCGCTTAGTCATTCCCAAACAGATCCGTGGACGCTTTGGCCTGGACGCCGGAACCGCTGTGGAACTTGAAGCGGTCGGCGACCATATCGAGATGCGTCCTGCTGGACGCCACGTTCACATCGAGTTGGCGGAAGGCAAACCGGTAGCACGAGCAATAGGTGACGTCCCGCCGCTTACGGCGCAGGATGTTCGGCAGCTCGTCGAAGACATACGGCGGTGACGAAGCAAGCAGTCGATGTTGCTGTGACCGCCGATACCAGTGTGGTGGTACCGGCCCTTGCGGACTGGCACGAACACCACGCGATCGCCCGTAAGGCCGTGAGAGCGGTTCGCCGATTGCCTGCGCATGTGGTTCTCGAGTCCTTCTCCGTGCTGACCCGCCTCCCACATGGGCTTGCGTTGTCCACCATGACCGCTGCCCAGTTGCTGAGCAGCGGTTTTCCGGGTTCTCCGCTAACCCTGGACGCCGCTGGCTATGCGCGCCTACCTGGCTTAATCGCTAAGGCAGGTCTACGAGGTGCTCAGGTGTATGACGCCCTCATCGCTGTTACGTCCGCGGTATCCGACTTCCGGCTCCTGACATTGGACGCTCGTGCATGGCCCACTTACCAAGCGGTTGGTGTCCAGTTCCACATGCTCGAACGCTGAAAGAATCGCGCTCATCGACGACGGTTGGTTTCCCGCTGAGTTTGTTTTGTCACGGCCGAGGACAGTATGCGTTCCAGGGACTGGGTGCGGTCACCGAGCAGGTGCTGCGGCTGGCGGAGGTAGGCGCGGTGGGCCCCACGTCCGCCGCCTGAGGGCTATCGTCTCTGACCTCGCTTGCCTCGGCCTCGCGTTCGATGTGTCACGCCGCGTACGACGTTGGCTATGGTGCGCAGCCCGGTCCGCGGCGCGTCATGTCGTTCTCTGTTTTTGAGGCGATTGAGGAGCAGCGCTGGGTCTATGCCGCCGATAGGGAATGCATCCCCCGGTGGCACGGCGATCTCGCTGATTCGTCCGCGCGAGGTGAGCTCACCGACGTAACCGCCGCCGCTTACCGGTTTCAACAGCACAACGTGGTCTACCATCGAGCCGTTGTCGGCAGAGACTCGTTTGGCGAGGCCTTGCCAGTCGGTGATCATCAGCTGTCGCGGCTGTTCCCCGCCTGAGTACACGGCATAGCAGGTTTGGGCGCGGAGAAGTCCTTGCGTGAAGCGCAGCTCGTTGACGTCCGCGGCCAGATTCGGCGCCAGAGGGCGGGAGGAGCCCGAGGCGCCCAGAAGCGAGATGAAGGCTGTGTTGCGAAGGCCAGGCGCGTTACGGATCATGTTAATGAGTGCGGTGGCCCCCATCTTGTCGTCGGTTTTGTCACCTTTCGGGTATGGAACTGTCCAGGTTAGGTTCTCGATGTTCTGTCCCCAGTCCTGCGTCGTGATACCGAGCAGACCTTTTTCCTCGTCCGGCAGCCAAAAATAGGGTTGCTGTGCCGCAGCTACGGCCGACGCCAGCGGGGCGGCCGCATCCTCAACGCCTGTCAGGCCAAACGCGGTCGCTCGAATAGCGGGAGGAAAGTGTACGTTGCTGAACAGCAGACGATCGGTGTTCTGATCAGCTGCATGCCGCATCGCTGACAACAGCTCATCGGGATCGAGGCGGTGCAGATACCCGACCACGAACGCGGTTCCCGTTAGCTGACCTCTAGGATCCTGTAGCCTTGAGATCTCTCCGGCGAGGTCGTTGGGTATCCAGACGGACGGGCTTGAATCGGCATCGTGGCGAGCAGCGGCCTCGGCACCACGTAACGCGGCAACCCGCAGCTCCTCGGCAAACTCAGCGGAGGAGCGTCCCCCAGGCTTCAGGGCCTTGGGCGCCGCGTGGACGATGTGTCCGAACCTTGCTGCACCGCCGTCCATGATCGCTGCGCAACGGTTAATCTCCCCTCGCAGCGCATGCAGAACTACCTCACGTTCGCTGCCTGGCTGCATGGTTCTCCGATGCCGTATACGTTGCTTCTATCGAACCACGCCCGGCAAGACAACGCTGGGATATAAGCGATGTGCTCCGGCTGGCAACGGTATCTCGGCGACATCGTGTGCCGTGTCGTGTCGAGCCACCATCACACATGGCGCACCTCGATCGTGTCATCCGATCGCGCGTCACGGTGCTGGTTCGGTTCATGTTGTCGCCTTGGTCTGCTTGTCGGCCCCGGCCGCCGGAGGGGAGTGGTACATCAACTGTCGGCAGACTCACGTATCCTTACGACATGGTCGCCGTGCTTACCGGGACGCTTATCGTCTCCAGTGCTTTAGTAGTGCTTTTCGTCCTCCTACACCGGGGCAAAGGCG
>JBGTNI010000056.1:0-3130 GCA_041743105.1 Mycobacteriales bacterium
ACGGTGTGCGAGTGGAAGGGTGCCGCGCGCTACGTCGACGTGGTGCTGCCTGGCGCCGCACCGTTGCGCGATGTGGGGTGGTGGTACCCCTCGCCGGATGCCCGCTATCCCGAGCTCACCGACCGGGTGGCGCTCTACGCCGCGCCGTTGGACGAGGTGACGCTGGACGGGGAGCAGGTGACGCCCCAGCCAGGCCAGTTCTACGGCGGGTGGATCACAGCGGACGTGGTGGGACCGTTCAAGGGCGCCCCCGGCACCTGGGGTTGGTGAGAGTTGCCCCAACCGCCGCCCCGCCGCCCACCCAAGATCACCGCGAGTGGACATCACGCCGCGCTCGCCGCGGCTGGATGTCCACTCGCGACGATCACGCTCCGGGACCTGTAGAGGAGCGGCTGCGTGGGCTCGGAGCCACGAGCGGATTGCGCTGGCCGCGACGGTAGAATATCCCAACGCGGTCACCCGGGGCTGTCCAGTCACCGCCCCTGGAGCGAGGCAGTTCGGCCGACGGTTAGCTGCCGCCTTGCCGCGGATCTTCGCCTGAAGGAGCAAACATGGAGGCGTTCGAGCCTCACGCCATCGAACGACGGTGGCAAGAGGTCTGGGAACGGGAGCACACTTGGCAGGTCGACAACGACGATCGGCGCCAGCAGCGTGCCTACGTTCTTGAGATGCTCCCTTACACCAGCGGCGATCCGCACGTCGGCCACCTGAAGAACTACGCGGTCGGCGACGCGGTCGCGCACTTCTACCGTCGCCGAGGCTTCCAGGTGCTCCACCCGATGGGATACGACGCCTTCGGCCTGCCCGCCGAGGGGCATGCCATCAGGACAGGTCGCAGCCCGCGGGTGTCCACCGATGACTCGATAGCCGCGTTCCGCCGCCAGTTCCGGGAGTGGGGCATCTCGATCGACTGGTCCCGCGAACTGGCCACCCACGAGCCTGACTACTACCGCTGGACTCAGTGGATCTTCCTACAGCTCTTCAACAAGGGCCTGGCCTACCGCCGCGAGGGCGCGGTGAACTGGTGCCCCCACGACGCCACTGTGCTAGCAAACGAGCAGGTCGTCGACGGTCGCTGTGAGCGGTGCGGCGCGGTCGTGGAGATCCGCCAGCTTGAACAGTGGTTCTTTCGCATCACTGACTACGCGGATCGCCTATTGACAGACCTGGACGAGCTGGATTGGCCAGAGAAGGTCAAGACCATGCAGCGAAACTGGATTGGGCGTTCCGAAGGCGCGCTGGTCCAGTTTCGTTGTGAAGGCAACGGCAAAGACTTCGAAGTCTTCACCACCCGCCCGGACACCTTGTTCGGTGCCACCTTCTTCGTGCTCGCTCCCGAGCATCCCGATGTGATGAAGCTCGTTGCGGAAACGGACCAGGAACAGGCTGTTCGGGAGTACGTGGCGCAGGCGCTGGCAGCGGACCGCACCGAACGTGCTGGAAACCGGCCGAAGACCGGAGTGCCCCTAGGGCGTTCAGTGACAAACCCCGTGAACGGGGAACTAATCCCCATGTTCGTCGCCGACTACGTACTGGCCGAGTACGGCACCGGGGCGATCATGGCGGTTCCGGCCCATGATGATCGTGACTTCGAATTTGCAAGTGTATTTGGACTACCAGTTCGCAGGGTGGTCCAGCCGGTCAGCGGTGATGACACACTGCCTAGCTCCGGCAGTGGAAGAATTGTCAACTCCGCTCCCCAGTTCGACGGCCTCGATGTGACCGACGCCAAGCAACAGATCATCGACTGGTTGGTCGAACGTGGCATCGGCCGTGCCGAGGTGCAGTACAAGCTTCGCGACTGGCTGGTGTCCAGGCAGCGTTACTGGGGTGCACCGATTCCGATCGTGTACTGCGCGAGCTGTGGGCTTGTTCCGGTGCCGGAAGAGTCGCTGCCGGTTTTGCTGCCGCACATCGAGGACTACGCGCCTAAAGGCCGATCCCCGTTAGCTGCCGCCGATGACTGGGTATCCACCACCTGTCCGGCATGCGGTGGACCCGGCAGACGTGAGACAGACACCATGGACACCTTCGTTGACTCGTCCTGGTACTTCCTCCGGTACTGCGATGCGACGAACGATAAGGCGGCGTGGGACCCGGATGTCGTCAACAGTTGGATGCCGGTTACCCAGTACATCGGTGGAATCGAACACGCGATCTTGCACCTGATGTATGCACGCTTCTTTACCAAGGTACTGGCTGATCTCGGACACCTCGGATTCCGTGAGCCTTTTGCAGCGCTGTTCACCCAGGGCATGATCACCCGCAACGGCGCCAAGATGTCGAAGTCGAAAGGCAACACTGTTTCACCCTCCGACATCGTCCGACGATACGGAGCCGACACCGCGCGGGCCTACGTGCTGTTCATGGCACCGCCGATCCAGGGCGGAGACTGGAACGACGAAGGTCTCGAGGGCGTGCATCGATTCCTCACGCGGCTATGGCGGTTGACGAGCGAGGTTCATGGAGATCGCCCGGGCGACCCATCCTTCGACCTGCCATCCGAACCTGCCGGCGATGACCTGGTGCTCGTCCGCAAGGCACACTGGGCGATCTGGAAAGTCACCGAGGACATCGACGGCAAGTTCGCCTTCAACACCGCTATAGCCGCCGTTATGGAACTGGTCAAGGAAGTCTCGCGCATCCACTACGAGGGCGAGGCGAGCGCAGGAGTGCACCGGTTCGCCCTGGCCACCGCGGCCTCGTTGCTCTTCCCGTTCGCCCCGCACACCGCGGCAGATGTCTACGACACCCTGACTGGTGAACGGGTCTGGGAGCAGCCCTGGCCATTGGCCGACGAGGCGTGCCTGGTGGCCGAGACGCTCGAGTACCCGATCCAGGTCAACGGCAAGGTCCGCTCACGGATCACGGTGCCGGCCGACGCCGACGCAGCTGCGGTCGAGGCCGCCGTACTGGCCGAGGAGAAGATCGTCGCCGCACTGGCAGGCGGCCGGCCGCGCAAGGTGATAGTGGTGCCCGGCAGGCTGGTCAACGTGGTGGTGTAGGGCGGACCATCAGGTCGGTGACCTGGGCGTCCGGCGGCGCCGCGACGGCCGAGGCCACCACGGCGGCCACCGACTCCGGGCTCAGGTAGTCGGTCTCCCGGTACTCGCCGCCCTCGGCGGCGCGT
>JBGTNI010000057.1:0-1796 GCA_041743105.1 Mycobacteriales bacterium
AACCGGACCTCGAACCCGCCGACGACCAACGCCCGGGCGACCTACCCGCCGATGGCACCGACGGACCCCTTGAGCTGCCCAAACCCACCCCGATCGCCCCGGCAGGTCAGCCCGGTCGACGGGAACTCCGAATGCTTACCACGCTGAAACCGAAATCCGAGATGCAGCAACTCCTGGACACCGCGCTCGAACAGGCATCACCGGCGGTCAAGACACGATTCACCCAGTTCCTGCCCGGATTCGCGGACCCCTCAACCACCCGCTCAGACCCAGCGCAGGCACCGGCACCGAGGCACGCGCCGCCCTCTCAACCCACCAGCTACGAGAGCGCTGCCACGGCCGACGCCGAGCGGAGGCTCAGCACCGATCCCCACATCGACGCGGCGCTCGACTGGCTCGACCGACGCGCCGGTTGGGCACCGGGCGCGAGCAGAGGTGTTGTGGCGTCACGGCTGGCTCGGCTGAACGTCCGAGACCTTCACGATCGCAGCGCTCGCCGCAGGCGTGTGAATCAGCAGCACATCGCGCAAGCGCTCGCCGAATACTACTGCGAACGAATGACCAGTCATGGCCGGTACGCGGCCCACTACGGCCGCAACCGGAAGGCCGCGACCAGCGTCCTCACCTGTCCTGAATGGCTGGACCTTGACTGCCCGCTCCTTGGCCCCCACGACCGACTCACTCTCGCCGGTACCGTATCGAGCGGCGACATATCGTTGGACGAACAAGCCGCGGATCACGCAGCCCAGCGACTCGTCGAGACACTGGCGATGGGCACAAGGCTCGCGGACATGCCGTTGTACCGACTTCTGAATATCGATGTCAGGAAAGACCTAGTCGCCGGCACGGTTGGTGTTGTGTCATTCGTGGAGTACGCCCTCACGATGGATCTACTGGAAGGTGAACTGATCGACGCGATCTCGGCTGGCTTCTCCGCTCGACGTGGCGTGCTACCCCTTCGCGACAGGTACCTTCCAGACATAGGTTCCGTTCTCGATGTGTCCGGCCGCTTGTGCGCGGGCGGCGTTCTCGCATTGTGCGCGATCGCCCGCCCGGCAAGCCGGCGCGGTGGAGCTGACTACCTTCTCATCGTGCAGGAGCGTTCCGGCCTCGTTCTCAACGCCGCGCGCACACTCGCCGTCATTCCCAAGGGGTTCCATCAACCGTTGACGGACATGCGTGAGGACACTCCGGTTGGCTCAACTCTCCAACGAGAGATGGAAGAGGAGCTTTTCGGGCGCGAGGACATAGACAACACTGTCACCGATCAACGAAGCGTGGACCCGATGCATCCGGGCCGACTGTCCGAGCCGATGCGATGGCTGACCGAGGTCCCCGATGCGTTGAGGATGGAATGCACCGGGTTTGGGTTGAATCTGGTCAGCGGAAACTACGAGTTCGCGTCTCTGATCGTCATCGATGACGATCAGTTCTGGGTGCAGCACGGTGGTCAGGTCGAGGCCAACTGGGAGTCATCGACCGTGCGCCGCTACTCCAGCCTGGACAGCAGCTTGTTGACCGAACTCATCGGAGATGTAGCCTGGAGCAACGAAGGGTTGTTCGCGCTGCTGCAAGGACTTCGACGGCTCTCGCAGATTGGCGAACACCGAGTGAACCTGCCGACGATCGAATGGGAGATACGGTCGTGAGCGCTGGCTGGCACAGCGGGAACGCCGCCGACGATGGACGACACACCCGCGGCTGGTTACTCGGCCATTTCATCGACAGTTCCGAAGGTGTGCGGTCGACGAAAGATGTAGAAATCAAGTGGGGAATCCACCCCGCAGGAGACAAGC
>JBGTNI010000058.1:0-26893 GCA_041743105.1 Mycobacteriales bacterium
CGCCCCCACCCCCTGGGAACTTATTCGCCTTCTTGTAGCTGTTTCATCTCGGCGATCTCGGTGGCCTGATCGGTCTCGATCGTCTCGGCCAGTTTCTTTGCGTTGGCGTTTTTACCGTCCCGTTGTTCGGTTAGAGCCATCTCGATGGCGCCTTCGTGGTGGCGAATCATCATTTGCAGGAACATCTGATCGAATGCTGTTCCGGTAGCAGCTTCCAGTTCGGACATTTCCTGACCGCTCATCATGCCTGGCGCTCCGCCGTGCCCCTCATGATCCGATCCCGGAACCGGCTGGTCCCAGTTCTTCAGCCACTTCGACATTTGCTCGATTTCGGGATCTTGGGCGGCTTTGATGCGCTCGGCTATGGCTTTGACTTCCGCGTTTCCCGAGCGGTCTTGTGCAAGCCTGGCCATCTCGATGGCTTGCCGGTGATGCGGGACCATGTCTCGGGCAAACGTGATGTCGGCGTCGTTGTGATCGGATGCGGCGCTGTCGTCGTTACCACAGCTCGCCAGCAGTAGTGCGGCGGCGGCAGCCAGAACGACAGCTATCAGCCTCCGGCGAATAGAAATAGGCATGGGTTGACTCCTTTGATTGTTCAACGATGTACGGGCGCGCTGGAACGCAGCGGCGATGCTCGGGACTACCGGTGGGCTATCGCCACTGGCACGGATCGAGCTACGTGCGAGAGATCGATAGTTCTATCAAGGAAGGAGGGCCACAGCCACTGCCCAGTCCAGCGTCGTCGGCTGCTGTGGTTACCGACAGCCGGGGCTCTCTGGCCGGGCCGTTGAATGTCGAAGTCAGTGCGGGTAGCGCAACGGCTGAGGTAAGGGCACCAGACTGGCACACCTGGCCGTGGCGCTGGTGGCTGTCGTGGGGGCAGTGCTCGTGGGTGGAGTCACTGTGGTGGCACTTCGAGTCTGTGTTGTGGTGGGAATGCTCAATGGCTGGCCGGCCACCGACGGCATGATGCGCGGCGATCGAACCGGTCGCGCGAGCGGCGGCAACGGGATCTACGCCATGCATAGCGATGACACCGGCCAGTGCCAGCAGCAGCGCAAGGCTCGCCCCGCCCATACTTAACCGTCGCATCACGCGAGGCAGGCGCGGCGAGTGTAGGCGAGTAGCGCTCATCGTCATGCATGCTATCTCGCGCTGCACCGGGTAGGTGTATTCCGACTTCTGAGACGTTTAGCGGTGAGCGGTGACCGACTCGTGGTGGGCTTGGCGTTGCACGCTGTCGGGTTCGGTGTGCACGACTGCGCTGGTCAGGCGCGGCACAGCGTGGATGAGTCGATGTTCGGCGTCGTGGGCTATGGCGTGCGCTGCTACGACGGTGGCGGTGTGGGCCATGCGGATCTCGCATTCGGCGCGCAGCTGGTGGCCGATCCAACGCAGCCGAACCTCACCAACTCCCAGTACGCCGGGGGTGGTCCGCAGCGTTGCCTCGACGTGATCAACTAGGACCGGGTCGACGGCGTCCACGATGCGCCGGTACACCTCACGTGCCGCGTCTTTGAGTATGAACGCAATCGCGATGGTGATCACCAGTCCGACTATCGGATCGACCCATCGCCACCCGATCGCGACACCACCCACGCCGAACAGCACGGCCAAGGAGGTGAACCCGTCGGTTCGGGCGTGTAGCCCGTCGGCGACCAGCGCCGTCGAGCCGATCCGCCGACCGACGGTGATGCGGAGGCGGGCCACGATTTCGTTACCGATGAATCCACTATGGCCGCGGCGGCCACCCACGGCAGATGGGACACCTCCGTGGGGTTGATGAGCCGCCGCACCGCTTCGTAACCCGCGAGTGCGGCCGAAGCGGCGATGAACACTACGGTCACCACGCCGGCGAGGTCTTCGGCCCGACCGTAGCCGTAGGTGTAGCTGCGCGTCGCGGGCCGCCGGCCCAATATGAACGCGATCCCTAACGGGATGGCGGTCAACGCGTCGGAGGCGTTGTGCAGCGTGTCGCCCAGCAGCGCCACCGACCCGGAGAAGACGACCACAACCGCCTGCGTGATCGCGGTCGCCCCCAGTATCGCCAAGGAAATCCACTGGGCGCGTAGGCCCTCGCGGGAGGTCTCCATCGCGGAGTCGACCTTGTCGGCTGCGTCGTGCGAGTGTGGTGTTATGGCGTGGCCGAGCTTATGTCGCCATGCCTTCAACCTGCCACCGTGCCAGTGACCGTGTCCGCTGTGCTCGTGGTGGGAGGTCTTCGGCTGCCGGCAGTGTCCATCGGTCATAGGCGCGGGCTCCATGGCGATTGGCGGTGTAGGGCCGTCTGGCATTATATGTGCTCATGTACGCACTTGATAATCTGACAACGGTCGATCGTGTGGAGCAAGCGCTCCCGGACGCCACCCAGGTAGATACGGCGGTCACGGCGCTGCGGATGCTGGCCGACGGCACCCGATTGCGTTTGATGTGGCTGCTGCGCGACGGGGAACACGACGTGTCTAGCCTTGCCGCTGCGACAGGAGCAGCTCGACCCGCGGTATCGCAACATCTGGGCAAGCTACTGCTGGCCGGTTTGGTCACGACACGCCGCGACGGGCGGCACGCGCTATATAGAGCCAAGGGCGGCGGCCACGTACGGCGCCTCGTTGCCGAGATCCTGTTCGCCGCCGATCACCACCTTTCCGGCGAGGCCGACCACGACTGAGGGAAGTGGAATTTTGCGAGGCGCGCCGCGTTATACTGACTAATACCCCCTAGGGGTACATGTTGGGAACGTCTAGGAGGAAATGATGGAGCACGCTGCTACAAAAGGCCGGAGTTTGACGCGGTTGGCGATTAGCGCGACGCTGCACTGTTTAACCGGGTGCGCCATCGGCGAGGTGCTGGGGATGGTGATCGGCACGGCGTTGGGGTGGTCGAACCTCGCCACGATCGCGTTGGCGGTCGGGCTGGCTTTCGTGTTCGGCTATGCGTTCACAATCGGCCCGGTGATGCGCTCTGGTGTGGCACTGTCCGCCGCGATACCGATCGCTCTTGCCGCCGACACGGTATCTATCTCGGTGATGGAGATCGTCGACAATGCGGTGATGCTGCTCGTCCCGGGTGCGATGCACGCGGGCGTGGCCAGCTGGCTGTTCTGGGGCAGCCTCGCTTTCGCGCTCGCGGTGGCGTTCGTGGTCGCCGTTCCGGTGAATCGCTGGCTGATCGCCCGAGGCAAAGGCCATGCCGCGGTCCATCGGTACCACCACGGCGGTTAGCGCCGAGGCGAGTTCTCGGAAATAGCCGACGGATCTACCGGCCGGCTGGCACCGGGCTCCGGGTACCGGTGTTTAACGCGATAGATGCGGGGGTTGGTCCCGGCTGTGGGGTGTCTAAGTGGCGCATGGTGCGTAACCCGAGGCCCGCTACAAGGCCGAGGATCACCAGAATGGCGGCGGGTAGTGCGGGGTTCCCTGCGTTGCCCGCGAGGTCGATGACCGCGCCGACGGCAAGGTTACCGCCGCTGACCGTCACACCCGTGATGGTGCTATAAACCCCGTAATGTGTGGCCACGTACCGGTCGCGGGCAAGGGTGACGATCATGTCCATCTCGAAGGGATAGGTCAACGCGCTGGCGATACCCAGCACGGCGCCGGCAGCCAGCACGGCGGCGATCACGCCGGCTGGGGTGCCTACGGCGGTTGCGATGATCAGCGGGAAGAACGCCAGGCCCGCGATCATCAAACCGGCGGATAGCACTTGGCGGGCCTGCATTCGGCGGCGTGCCCACGTGGTGATCGGCGTTTGGGCGCAGATCGCCACGATGCCGGAGACGGCGAACAGTACCGCAGTCCATATTCCCGCTGTGCGGGCGTGCAGGTCAATGGAGTGCAGCTGTAGGGGGAGCACGAGATAGGTTTGGAAAGTCAACAGCGTCGCTGCCGTCATGAGCAGCGAGAACACCAGGAACTGGCGGTTGCCCGCGGCTATGCTCAGCCCCGCCCGCAGTCCCGTCGAGGCGGTGTTGTTCGCAGACTCCGCATTGGGAGATTCGCGAGCAGGTAACGCCACGATCTGGAGTACGCCCAGTAGCGCGAACAGGGCGGCGGCGACCGCGCAGATCAGCCGGAAATCGGTCGCCAGCAGCGCTAGGCCGATCAACGGGCCGACGAGGAGACCGGCTTGGTAGAACATGTTGAATATCGCGAACGCTTCCACCCGCCGCTGCGCTGCGTCGTGGGCAACGTAGGCGCGTACCGCCGGATTGAACATGGCCCCGGCCAACCCAATCAATGCCGACGCCACGACCAGCGCGATCAGGGAGCTGACCAGCGCAAGCAACGCGAACGCGAGGGTGCGGAGCAGTAAACCGGCGATGATCAGCGGTTTGTAGCCGAACTTGTCAGCCAGCGCCCCGCCGAGGAAGAACATCCCCTGCTGCCCGAGATTACGGATGCCCAGCACCAGACCGACCGCCCAGGCCGCTAGCTGCAGGTCGCTGGCCAAGTAGTCGGCCAGGTAGGGCATGAGCATGTAAAAACCAGCGTTGATGCTGAACTGATTGACAAACAGCAGCTGCACCGAAACCGGGAAGGAACGCACCCGGCGCCACAGGCCGATCATGCCGCGTCACCGGCGACCTTCGGGTCGATCACCGTGGCGCAGCGCGTCCACCGGGTGACCTCCGCGCTAAACGGGTTGTCGAGCTGATCGGGTTCGTCGGGAATCGGAGCGTCCAAGAGTCCATGCTGTGCGCAGTAGGTGTCGTTGAAAACGGTGTTGGCGTAGCGGTGGGGTCCGTCGGGGAAAATCGCCACGATACGGGTGTTCGGGTCCTCGATGCGGGTGAGCCAGTCCGCGACCAGCGCCACCGCGCCCACGCTCCATCCACCGGTTGCGTAACTCGAGCGTGCCAGCGTCCGGCAGGTTTGCACCGCGGCCGACGGTGGCACCCAATGCACTTCGCTGAACGCCCCGTACGCGACGTTACGCGGATGGATGCTGCTGCCAAGTCCCCGCATCAACCGCTTACGTGCCGGCTGCCCGAAGACCGTGGAGCCTATGGCGTCCACGCCGACCAGCCGCAATTCGGGAAATAGTTTGTGAAGCATGCCGTAGATGCCGGCGGAATGCCCACCGGTGCCCACCGCGCATACCAGTATGTCGATGTGTCCAAGTTGGGAAACGAGCTCCGACGCCAATCCCGTATAGGCACTCACGTTGTCAGGATTGTCGTACTGGTTCGGACACCAGGAACCCGGTTGAGCGGCCAGAATTTCGTGTACCCGTTCCCGACGGGCTTCCTGCCAGCCACCCACCGGATGCGGATCGCAGACAGTGTCCACCGTGGCGCCGTAAGCGGTCAGCAGCTGATGCATCGAAGGCTCTAATCCAGGATCGGTGACGACGGTGACCGGGTGGCCGAAGACCATTCCGGCCAACGCCAACCCCAAACCCAGGGTGCCACTAGTGGACTCCACAATCGTCGCACCCGGCGCGAGGTCGCCACGATTGCGAGCACACTCGACCATGTACAACGCGGCCCGATCCTTAATACCCCCAGGGTTGAACCCTTCTAGTTTCGCCCAAAAACCCCGCTTCACGGGGGCAAAACCAGTCCCGATTCGCAGCAGCGGCGTGTCGCCCACGAGCGCCGCGGGGCCGTCGCAGACACCTTTAGCCGCGTGGAGAAATCCGGATACATTGTGAGCGTGTGGGCGGGAACGCATAGTAAAATCAGACTTCATCGCAAAGATCTCCCTCAAAAGAATGAACTGACGTGCGACAGCTGACGCGGCGTGAGCCGCTCAGCGCACAATCAGGTTCGGGAGATACCCAGCAGGCTCAGACGAGCCGATCCCGTCAGTGTGGGCGGTTGCCGTTTGCCATCGGCAACTACCACGCCGGGGACGTCTGCCATCGTCGGATGTGAGGCGTAGTTGTCCGTGGCCGGTTTGGGCGCGGAGACGGCCAGCAGGTCATCGGGCTGCGCCGCTACCTGATCGGGGGGCGAATGGCAATCGCCACCAAACGCCTCAGCCGCCATGGACGCATTCGTCGATACATCAATAGGGTGGTCATGCTGTTCGCATATAGCGGCGCCGGTTAACGTCAAAACGACGACGGCGATGAGCGCGCTCACCCCCACGCGTCCCCAAGAGGACCTTTGGGCTTTACGGCTCCGCACGTCCCGAACATACCGAACGTCGGCTGGAGCGCCGAGCGGCGCCCGTAGATCGAGCGGCCTGCCTCGAAGATTCCAGATAGTGGATCAGCATGATAGCTATCTGGAATTGGAAGATTATCGTGACGGTTCGGCGGAATTATTCGTCTGAGTTTAGGGGTGAAGCCGTCATATTGGTTATTGAAACACCTCGGCCTGTCGTCGGGAGGCGGCTTATCTGATGGTCGGCACTGGGCGAATCGCTGTAGGGAATTCGGCGATCGGAACTGGTCGGCGCTCGGGGTTCGACGCCGGGCGGGTGTGCGCGAGCACAGCGTCAACCAGCGCGCGATGCGAGGCGCGGGGTAGTGCGTGGCCCGGGTAGTCTGTTCGGTTGGCTGCTACGCAGGAAGACCGCGTCCTTCGATTTCACCATGCTCGGTCCCCGCGTGCCGGCGGTGGTGGTTTCTCCCTGCATCGCGGCCGGGAAAGTCGACGACACCGTGCGCGACCATGCCAGCGTTCCCGCCACGCTACGAGCCGTTTTCGCTCCGGATGCGTCGCCGCTGACTCGACGAGACGCTTGGTCGTACCCGTTTCACACGTTGGCTAACCTCGACCAGCCCCGACGTGGGAGTGACATGCCCGATCTCTCGGGGTACGTAAGGCGCCAGCCGGACGACGATCGGCTATTTCTAGCCAGCGCCTCTGCGCGCCCCGGCGGTGGGGTGCACGGCGGTCCTGGTGCGAACGCCGCCCGCGCCGCACTGCCCGGGCCGGATGGGGCGGAGACCTTTACGCTGCGGCGATTCGCGGTGCCCAACGGCTGATCTACGGGTGAGCGCCTACTTTCCGGCTTCCCTGCGCTCGGCTAGATCGACGAGCCGGTGCAGTGATTCGGCGTTACGGGGCCGCAGCAGCAACCCCGCGCGGCACTCGAAAGAAGCCGGGCAGGACCGGAGCCGATCACTTCGGCCATCTGGACGTGGGTGGCCTCGGATCCAAGTGGTTGAGGACGAGACGGATCCGGGCAGCGCCGATCGTCACCAAGTAGCGAGTGGGCGGAGCAGGCGGCCGTAGGGTCCTTCGCCAACGCCGGACAGATCTGTACCGCTGTGGAACGGATCTACGTCCATTCCACGATAGCCGAGGGGGCGCCAAATGACAGTGCCGTCTGCATCCAGAGAGCCACCGCTGCCGTAGCGTTGAGTCATGCTGTCGTTCGAGGAGATCAATACAGCCGCGCGAGGTCTCAGAGGCATTGTGCTGCGTACGCCGGTCGTGGAGAGCGCGGCGTTGACAGCGTCATTGGGCCGTCGGGTCGTCCTGAAGTTGGAGAGCTTGCAACACGGGGGGACGTTTAAGAAACGAGGCGTCGCTTGGAAGGTAGCCGGCCTTGGATCCGGTGATCGAGCGCGGGGTTTTGTTGCAGTCAGTGGCGGGAACTTCGGACGGACCGTCGCTGATGTGGCAAGGGACATCGGGGTCGGTTGTTTGATTGTGCTGCCGGTGTCCGCGGCCCGCTCCTCGGTGGAGTACATCCGCGCGGCAGGCAGCAAGTTACTACTGGCAGACACCGTGGAGGACGCATTCGCCATGGCCGATGCTGTCGTTGCGAACGAAGGGGCGTTGCTTCTGGACGACACTGAGGATCTAGCGATCGTGGCGGGGTACGCAACCTTGGCCCTAGAGCTGATCGAGGATGCCCCTGAGGTCACCGACGTGGTGGTGTCTGTCGGTGGTGGTGCGCTGCTGGCCGGCGTAACGGCAGCTTTGAGCGCGGTGTCGCCCTCGGTGCGGGTATGGGGTGGCGAACCCGCCGGTGCCGCGTGCATGACCGCGGCGCTCGGCGCAGGGACACCCGTCTACGTCCCAGTCTCGACCAGAATCTCCACCCTGGGCGTGCCCAAGGTCTCTCCAGACATTCTGGACCAGGTTCGCGGCCGCGTCGCGGGAGTCGTGACTGTCGGTGACGAGCTTTCGATGTCGGCTACGTTCGACCTCATCGAACAGGCCAAGGTCTGGGCTGAGCCGGCCGCCGGTTGTGCCCTGGCTACCGCCCGAACCGTTGCCCCCAACCTCCCAGACGGCGCCGTGATCGCTGTCATTGTCTGTGGTGGCAACGCGACCCTCGGCGACATGACACAAAACCACTGATGTTAGAGATCCTCAACTACGGCCCGGATGCCGGCCAACGCTGTTGATCCTTGAGTTTGTCGTCCACCGTGATTACCGACCATTTCACCGAATCAACCATCTAGTAATCAAGGCAAGTACTTGGAGAGCTGCACGAAACGGAACCCTGACGAGGTGAGCTGGGGGATGGCGGCGTCTATGCCTTGCGCGGTGCCGCTAGTTGGTCGATTCATGTGTCCGATAACAATCGACCCGGGCCGGGATTTGAGCACCGCCTGCTCCACTTGCACAGCGGTGAAGGTAGCGCCGGCGTCGCCGTTGATATCGAAGTTGACGAGCTGTTCGCCGAGGTCGGCCGCGATGCGAGCGGCGACATCGTCGCAATGCGCCGTACCCGGACGAAAGAACCGCGGTGGCTGCCCTAACAGTTGGGTGAGTCTTACATGGTTCGTAGCAACCTCATCGAAGACCTCACCCGCGTCACGGGTACCAGCGATGCCGTAAGCGGATCTTCCGGAGACCGACAATGGGCGGTGCGCAGTCCCATGGTTAGCCACCTCGAAAAGCGAGTCGCTGGCTAGCCGGCGAAACGTCTCCAGATTCGCCGCGACCCACCGGTGGTTGAGGAACAGGGTGGCCGGTACCCGATGCTTACGGAGAACGTCGAGCAGCGTTTCGTCGTAACCACTACCGTTCGTGCCGCCGCAAGCATCGAATGTCAGCGCAATTACTTTCTCTGTGGTGGGCAGCCTCGTTGTGACACTCGACAGATTAATGCCCCATTCGGCGGGAGCGATGTCCCCGTATCGGGCAATGATCTCCTCGCGGGATACGGCAGAGCTGGGCGACGGGCTTTTCGGTGTAGCGGATGGGGTCGTTGGGGCGATGCTCGAGCGCGATCTCGAGGAGCTGTTTGAGGTGCACGCGCCGAGCGCCCCGAGGCCAGCGGCCATGAGCAATGTTCGACGACTTAGCGACACGTGACCTCCTATCGGGGAAGGGCGCGCAGGAACCGTTCGGTGATAGCGACCGCTGGCGCGGACGAACCGCCATCGTTCACGAATACCGCAAACGCAATGTCTGCCTAGGAATGAATGGAAGTTTTGCCAATCTTGTCCAAGCTGTGCCGGTTTAGGCTAGCTGACCCGGAGCATGGATAGGGAGGAGCGATCTGTTGAAGGAATGAGGGTATCTCATGTCGGTAATACCACAGGTGAGCCGTTGGCGGTCGTCGCTGATGCCTCAATTTCTGATTAAATATCTCCCGATACCGGCATCATGATTCCCACAGCAGTTCGAATTCGACCCCACGCAAGCCGGCCAACTTCATCGCATCAACGAATCTTTCGGTCACGAACGTCGAGGCGCGAAGAAATTCCGGCACCTTAAATGCCACCGCATCACCGACGAGCTCAGCCTGAAACACGTATTTCGTGACTGTCATGATGCGACCACTGCTATTGAATCGCACAAGCTCGGAGCGATCTTGGTCGAGGGCATCGACAACTGTCGTTGGATTAAAGACCCACAAGGCTGCCTCATCACACGCGAGAGGCAGCAGTTCACCGTCATTGCGAAGCAGCCCCTCCACAGCGCCAATGGCGCGGGAAGACAAGATCAATGCATGGCGACCGAGCCAGGGAAAGTCGGACTTCTCTAGCGTTCGCTCCTCGTCAGCCGACAACAGCTGCACTCTCGCGGGGGTCCAAGTAGACGCACGGGACGATCCGTCAAAACCAAGGAATATCTCGAAGTCGTCGTCGTTGATCGGTAAAACCCACTGAAATCCTTCGACAACTCTCGGTTGATATATCCTCACCCATGCTCCATTCCGTTAGAGTAACCATCCTTCAATAGCCGATTACGAATAAAGCTGAGCGCATCAACTGATCTATCGGGGAAGGGCGCGCAGGAACCGTTCGGTGATAGCGACCGCTGGCGCGGACGAACCGCCATCGTTCACGAATACCGCAAACGCAATGTCTCCCTGGTAGCCGATAAACCAACCATGGCTACGGGGTGGCTGTTCGTTGCCATACTCAGCGGTGCCAGTCTTCCCACAGACCGGCCCACCGGGGACAGTACGTAACTGCGTGGCCGTCCCTTGTGTCACTACTTCACACATCATCTCGCGCAGCTGCCGGACTCGGCCATCGTCCAGCTTCTTCCCATCCGCTGCCTTCTGCTGCGCTGGTTCGGTCACCAATACCGGTTGTCGCCACTGTCCGCTGGCCACGGCGGCGGTAGCGGCGGCCATGGCCAGCGGGCTTACCGTCGTCTTGCCCTGACCAAAGACCGCGGCGGCTTTGTCCGCATCCGAGCCGCCGGTGGCAATCGAGCCGGTGTGAGCGTCTAGTCCCACGGTCCATTTTGTACCTATGTTGAGTTCCTTACCGGCCTTTGCCAGCCCGTCATTACCCAGCTTTGGGGCCAGTCCGGCGAACGCGGTATTGCACGATTTCGAAAAATCGGTGCGGAACGGCACGTCGCCGAGCTCAAACTCATGATCGTTCTGAAATCGCTTTCCGTCGACAGTGAGGTACTTAGGGCAGGGCACGGTCTGGTCGGGTGTCACGCCGGCGTTGAGATAGCCCCAAGCCGAAACCATCTTGAACGTGGAGCCAGGCGCCGTGGCGGCTTCGAAAGCCAAGTTGACGCCGGAGGTGCTCGGACCATTCGCGACAGCGAGGATGGCTCCGTCGGAGACGCGGATCGCCACCAGCGCGCTCTGCCTACTTTCGGGTGCCAGCGCGTTGTCAGCCGCGTTCTGCACCTTGGTATCTAAGGTGGTGGCCAGTGGCTGTCCGGTCCTACCGGGTAAAGAGACTAACTCCGATCCGCTCGTAGTCGATATCGTCACCGCGGCACTGCCTGCCAGCAGATCTTGGTAGCGCTGCTGCAAACCGCCCTTCCCCACTTGGTCGCCGATCCGGTACTTGCCGGGTTGGGCGGTCATTGCCTCTTTTGTTACCGGACCGACGGAACCGAGCACCGCTCTGGCGAACTCGCGGCGCGGCGCGAGCGGCATGGTCGCCTCGGTAAAGCGGGTGCCGGGGAGGTCTCGAATCGAAGCTTTGACGGCGTCGTAACGCTCCCGACGCAACGTCACTACCTCAACCTGCTGATCTGATCTAGCGGTGCGGATTCGCTGCGGTAAGTCCGCGGTATCGACGCCGTCAGCGGCCAGCTTGGCGCCCAGGGTGGCGGCGAGTGCGTCCGGATCGGTGACCTCTCGCGGCACCACGCTTACCTGGACTACTGGGCGCTGCGTGACCAGGGGTGTGCCGTCGCCGCTTCGAACGTCGCCGCGCTTAGCCACGTCACGACGCACCCGTAGCGCGTCATCGCCGGTGAGTTTGGGATGTACGGTCGCCGGCGACCAGTCGATCCGCCAATCTCCGCCCTGTTTGCGCAGTTGCACGTCGGTCTCATAGCGCCAGGTCTCTCCAGAGCCAAGTTCCCAGGTCACTTGGACCTTGGTGTGGCCGGTGTCGCCGTCAGTGGATACGTCGCCGGCGGCGAGCTTGGGTGTGTCATCGGCGAAGTCGCCGGCTGCCTTGGCGTATCGGGCTGAGATGTCATCGTTGGTGGTATAGCCCGCATCGGAGAGCTTGCCGGTCTGCCATGCCGCTACGAAGCCATCGAGTGCGCGCTGAGCCTTGCTATCTGAGTCGCCAGCACCACATGCCTTGACCACGGTGACCGCCCCCACCACAAGGACCAGCACAACGCCGATCCCGATCACCAGACGACGGCGGAGAACCCGGGACGGACGAGCGGTTTCTGTCATGGCAGACATCATGCAGGGCATCGGTCAATCTGCGCAGGGATTCGCCGAGAACTAACGCCAGGTAATCCCACTTGACGGTTCTCCCCGGTATATGGTCTTTGACCACCGTCAAGCGTCTGTGGTCGCCGCTATAGGGGTTACGGTTCGTTGTAACCGATCGCGCAGCGTCTTACAGTAGGTGAGAAATCCTGTGGGTTCGTCCACCTTGAAGTCGACGCCGAGGATGGTTGTGGTGACCGCGAGCCACTCGAAGGAGTCGACCCAGGTGGTGTATCGACAGGTGTGGTCGTTAAGTGGTTCCAGGGAGCCATCTTGGTTAACCAGCCGGTCGGCGACTTGGTCGGCCGGGGCAAGGAAGGTGATCACGGCCCGGTGTTTGGGAGCTTTAATCGCTGCATCCAGGTAGCCGGCCGCTGTCGCGGCGGGCAGTTCTCGTGGGCTGAAGCGCTCGCCTGTCGCGGTGGCGTCGCTGATGCGGTCCAGGCGGAATGTTCGCCATTCGCCCCGGTCGAGATCCCAGGCGAGGAGGTACCAGCGTCGGCCGGAGAGCACTTGGCGATAGGGGTCGACTCGTCGGGCCGTAATCGTTCCGTCCCTGGCGCGGTGGGTGAACGTTATTCGTTCGCGTCGCCACGCGGCTGCGGCGGTCAAGCTCAGTAACTCGGCGCTGACTGTGGGCCCTTGGGTTGACGCCGTCTCGGTCGTGTTGTGGATAGCCGTGACCTTGTGCCGTAGCCGCGCCGGGAGAACCTGTTCGAGCTTGCGCAGCGCCCGAGTCGACGCGTCCTCATCCGCGTCGGTGGCGGCGGTGTCGGTGGCCAGCCGCAGCCCGATCGCAACGGCGACCGCCTCGTCGTCATCGAGCAGCAGTGGCGGCATCGCTGTGCCTGCGACGAGGCGGTAATGCCCACCCGGGCCTGGCTGCGTCTGGACCGGGTAGCCGAGTTCTCGCAGCCGCTCGACGTCGCGGCGCACGGTGCGGGGGCTGGCTTCGAGCCGTTCGGCCAGCTCGGTCCCGCTCCGCGCTCGTCCGGTCTGCAGGAGCGAGAGCAGGGTCAGCATTCGTCGTCTCGTGTCGGCCACAATCTCATACTCGCATAGTTGTGGTCAGAAACTGACCGCAACTACAGCTAGCGTGATTGCCATGCCACTAAAGCAGCTGACGAAGCCCACCGCAGATCGGATCCGAGTAGTGGGAGCCCGGGAGAACAACCTCAAGGACGTAAGCGTGGAGATCCCTAAGGGGCAACTCACTGTCTTCACTGGGATTTCCGGGTCGGGGAAGTCGTCGCTGGTATTCGACACCATCGCGGCAGAGTCCCAGCGACAACTCAACGAGACGTTCCCGGCATTCGTGCGTAACCGGTTGCCACACTACGGGCAGCCCGACGCCGACGCGTTGGAGAACCTCTCACCGGCAATCGTGGTGGACCAGAAACGCCTCGGTGCAAACGCCCGCTCAACGGTCGGCACCGCCACCGAGATCTACACTCTGCTCCGCCTGCTGTACTCCCGTATCGGCACACCGTTCGTCGGTTACTCCCCGGCGTTCTCCTTCAACGACCCCCACGGCATGTGCCCACGGTGCGAAGGTTTGGGAAAGGTCACCGATGTCGACGTTGACCGTCTCATCGATCGTGACCGATCCCTGGACGACGGGGCGATCCGGTTCCCGACCTTCGCGCCGGGAACGTACCGATGGAAGCGGTACGTGACGTCCGGTCTGTTCGACAACGCCAAACCGCTGCGCGACTACACCGACGACGAGTGGCAGACCCTGCTGCACGCAGACGGCATCAAACCCGACCACCCTCATCCCGATTGGCCGCCTACCGGCACCTACGAAGGAGTCTTACCGAGATTTCGGCGTAGTTACCTCGTCAAGAGCGCCGACCAGATTCCGACCCACCTCGTCTCCAAGGTCGAGGAGGTTGTTACCCGGCAGGAATGCCCGGCCTGCGGCGGCGCCCGACTCAACCCTGCCGCGCTCAGCTGCAAGATCGCCGGCCGCACCATCGCCGACTGCGCCGCCCTCGAGGCTGGCGAGCTGGTCGACGTCATCCGTGCGATCGACACGCCGGTGGCCGCTACCATGGTCACCGCGATCGGCGAACGGCTGGACGCCCTGGTCTCGGTCGGGCTGGGTTACCTCAGCCTCAGCCGGGAGACCCCAACCTTGTCCGGCGGGGAGTCGCAGCGGGTCAAGATGGTTCGCCATCTCGGCTCCAGTCTCACCGGCATGACCTACATCCTCGATGAACCCAGCATCGGGCTTCACCCCCACGATGTCGGCCAGCTCAACCGCCTGATGCAGTGGTTGCGCGACAAGGGCAACACGGTGCTGGTCGTCGAACACGACCCCGATGTCATCGCCATCGCCGACCACGTCGTCGACATGGGCCCGGCCGCGGGTGCCCAGGGTGGCCAGGTCGTGTATCAAGGCGATCTCGCGGGGCTCGGGCAATCCCAAACCCTCACTGCCCGCTACCTCAGTCGACGGCCGGCGCTCAAAGCCACCCCGCGTACCCCGACCGGGGGTTTGACGATCGAGAACGTTACCCGACACAACCTGAGCGGTGTCTCCGTCACTATCCCGCGCGGGGTGCTGACCGTCGTTACGGGTGTGGCCGGTTCCGGCAAGAGCACTCTCGTCAACGAAGCCTTGCCACAGTCACACCCGGAGGTGGTACTCATCGACCAGTCGGCCATTCATGCCTCGCGCCGGTCAACCCCGTCCACCTACACCGGCATCTTCGACGCGATCCGTGGCTTGTTCGCCCGAGTACATAAGACCCGATCGGCACTGTTCAGCGCCAACTCCGATGGTGGCTGCCCCGAATGTAAGGGACTGGGCGTTATCCACACTGACCTGGCTTTTATGGATGCGGTGACCACCGTCTGCGAGGTGTGCCACGGCACGCGCTACACCTCAGAGGCGCTCAGCTACACACTTAGCGGCAGAACGATCAGCGACGTGCTCGCCCTCACTGTTGCCGACGCGCGGGCCTTCTTCGACGAGCCTGACATCTCACCGGTGCTTCGGCGCCTCGAGGAGGTCGGGCTGAGCTATCTCACTCTGGGCCAGCCGCTGAGCACCCTGTCCGGCGGCGAACGCCAGCGCATCAAACTCGCCGCCGAACTCGACACCACCGGTCGGATTTGCGTTCTCGACGAGCCCACTACCGGCCTGCACATGTCCGACGTCGCACGGCTACTCGACGTGCTCAATCGTCTCGTCGACCATGACGGCACCGTCGTGGTCATCGAACACAACCTCGACGTCATCAGTCAAGCCGACTGGATCATCGACATCGGCCCCGGAGCAGGAAACCACGGCGGACAGGTCATCTTCGAGGGCGTTCCCGCCGAGATCGTCCAAGTCCCCGTCTCGTTGACCGGACAGCATCTCAAACAGTCCATCGGCCCATCCGGCCGATAGGTGGGACCGCACTAGCCCGCGACCGCCTGGGCGACGGTCAAGCTGTCCTCGTATACGTAGTAACGGGTGATTAGTCCATCGGACACTGTCAGATGTAGGGCGAACGGAGTCGTGAAGGCGTGGCCGTTCGATGTCAGCCGCTGGGATACGTAGCCCGTCACGACGACATCGTCCCCGTCGACAATGAATCGGGACAACGAGGCTGACCTGTCTTCGGGCACGAAGTTGGCGTTCATCGCGGCGAAGAAGTCGGCCATGTCCTCGCGGGTCCGCCTGGGACGGATCCACGGCACCGTCTCAGATCCGGCGCACAGAAAGTCGACCTCCTTCGCGAACAGCGCGGCGGCCTTCTCGGCGTCGCCGGAAGCAATCCTGGTCAGCAGCTCCTCGGCGATGTCGCGGGTGCTCATCTCGTTGTCCTTCCTCATGAAGCGGTGAGAGATCGTTCAGGCTACGGGCACCTTATCCACGAAGCCATAGACCTGACGAATTCGATCGTTGTCGGTGACGATGACGTCGAAGCCGACGCAGGAAGGCTCGCTCTCGCCTGGTGCTGTCGCGTGCCAGTTGAATCGCGCCTGCTGATGGTGGGCGTCGATCGGTCCGCCGAGGCTCAAGGCGTAACCGGGGAGCTGGGCCTGGGTGGCGGCGACAAACTCCTCGATCTGTTCCGGCCGCTCGAGGTCATGATTGGGGTCGGTGTAACCGCCGTCCGGCGTGTACAGCTCCGCGATCAGCGAGCGGCGGCGCACGGGGTCGGTCTCGTTGAAGCTCGCGATGTAGCGCTTCACGATCTCCTCGACGTTGCTCATTTTGTCTCCCTTTTCAGTCACGTTGGTTTCTAGCGAGAATCGGTTAGCACTTTCCGATCGTGGTGCGAGATCGGTGCCTGGTCAATTACCTGTGAGGTAAGGGCTGGCTGGCGTCCCGCGGGCTCGGGCGGTGGAACACTCACCCCAGGTGAGGTACAGCGAGTGAGATCGGTTCTGAGTCCTAGCTGGCCGCCAATCCGTCTCGCAGCGCGGTAGCGGTCCGCGCGTTGGCGGGGTAGAAGGCTTCGATTGCCAGCTCAGCCAGGGTGATGTCGTTGGCTGTACCGAAGGTCGAGATCGTGCTCAGGAACGTCAGCTCCCCGTGGGGGTGCTGGAAGCGGAGCGGGAGCACGATGTCGGCAGCTGACGTGCCGTCGTGTGGTCGCTCCAGCTGCACGCCGGGATAGGCCTTCAGTTCCTCGTAGAGCTGTTCGAGCTCTGAGTCCGCGGTGATCCGCGATGCGGCGACGCAATCGGTGAAGCAGATGGGCGCTCCACTCGGCAAGGTTCCCGATTCGAGGTGCCATGCCGTCCGGGTGAAGCGAGACTCGCAGGGCGTTCGCCGGCGGCTGCAGCAGTTCGGGTGCGACCCCGTCGGTCAACAACCCGAGGGCACCGTTTGCCATGGCGAGGTTCCAGCGGCCGTCGAGGACGACGGCCGGGTAGGGCTCGTGGGCGTGCAAGAAGCGATCGAGCGCCTCGCGCACCGGGGTCATGTCGGTGTCGTCGAGCGGTCGCTCGCCGTATACCGGAGCAAAGCCAGCGGCCAAGAGCATGTTGTTGCGCTCGCGCAGCGGAACCTCGAGGCGATTGGCGAGGTGTAGGACCATCTCACGGCTCGGTTTCGCGCGTCCGGTCTCCACAAAGCTCAAATGGCGAGTTGAGATGGCCGACTCCAACGACAGCTCGAGCTGGCTGAGGTTGCGTCGCTGCCGCCAAGCGCGAAGCAACTCGCCAACCCCTGAAATCTGGGTCGTAGCCATGAAGCCAAACTAGTCCGACAAGTCACGTGGAGCCATTACCTGGAAGGTAATGCTCGGGCGGTAACCGTGGTGTTGACGTCTCTAAGCCAGTCTGTAAGCGGCGAGTTAAGACGCCGGAGGTGTAGCGCCGAGCTGATGAGCCGCGCCGCTGGTTAGCTCAGCTCAGCGAGGATTGTGCCGAGCTGTGCGATGCCGGCACCGATGCCAGACTCACTCAACCCACCGTAGCCCAGAACCAGAGCCTGCTCCGAACCTCGCGCGCCAATACAGTAGTCGCTCAGCGGGTAAACGCCCAGATTGTGCTCCCTGGCTGCTTCAGCGACGACACGTTCATCGAGGTCACGGGGTAGAGCGACCAGCGCTTGCAGTCCGGCGGCGATGCCGTGCACCCGAAGTTGGGGCGCATATCGATTCAGGGCGGCGACGAGCGTGTCCCGTTTCGACCGATACTTGCGACGCGCCCGGCGCAGGTGGCGATCGTAAGTGCCACTGGCCAGCATGTGGGCGAACGCGTGCTGATCGATTGTGGGGGAACCCAGGTCCTCGATCCTCTTGGCCTCGGCGACGTCGTCAACGAGTGCGGTGGGCAGCACGAGCCAGCCCAGTCGCAGCGAAGGCGCGAGCGTCTTGCTCACCGAGCCGGCGTAGATGACACGCTCGGGCGCGAGTCCCTGGAGCGCGCCGACGGGCTGATGGTCGTAGCGGAATTCCGCGTCGTAATCATCCTCGACGACAAGACCACCCGCGGCTGCCCAGGTGAGAAGCGTCGTGCGGCGCTCGGGTGCAAGGGTCACTCCGGTCGGGAACTGGTGCGCGGGAGTAACCAGTGCTACGTGCGCCGCACTCGCGACAAGGGCTTTCACTGACAGCCCTTGTTCGTCGACGAGAAGTGGTAGGCACTCGATACCCGCGTTCGTGATCCGCGACCACGCGGCAGGCGATCCCGGGTTCTCGACGGCGAACGCCTCGCGGTCGGTCAGCACCCGGCAGATGAGCGCAAGCGCTTGCGTAAAGCCACTGCAGATCACGATCCGTTCGGCATCGGCCTGCACGTTGCGCACGCGGCGCAGATAACCGGCAAGTTCAGCTCGCAAGCTGGGCGTTCCGCGCGGGTCTCCATAACCAAGAGCTTGATCGGGGATCTGCCGCAACACCTGGAGTAGCGCCCGGCCCCACGCCGAGCGCGGGAAGAGCGCCAGATCGGGACGCGACGGCCGGAAGTCCCAGCGCAGCTGTGGGTTCCTGGGGGCCGGAGCCTCGACTGCTTCCCTGGGCGACGCGGCTGCGGCAGCGACACGTGTGCCCGATCCACCACGGGCGATCAGATAACCCTCGACGATTAACTGGCGGTAGGCCTCTACAACAGTCCCGCGAGACAGGCCCAGGTCGGCCGCTAGCGTCCGCGTCGAGGGTAGCCGTGCTCCCGGCGCCAGCCTGCCTTCGCGCACGGCTGAGCGCAGCGCGTCTTCAAGCTTCGCGCTGAGCGGACCGCGACGGTTCCGTGCGAGGGCGAGCGGCAGTTCTGGGCCGAAAGTGGTCCAAGAATTTGGCATCAATGTGGATCATAATGGTAGGCCATACCAACGGTACTCTGCATGCTGTGACCGAGAAACCGACGGAGCATGGAAGAGGTTTGATCGCCATCCCCGAGCGCGTGTCCCGGCAGGCAATGCGCAATGCCGGTATACCACCCGCGGTGGTCGAGGATGTGCTCGAGTTCTACGCGCTGGTGAAAGCAGGCGAGCGAGCGCTGATTTCTCCGGACTTCGAGACGCTGATGGGCCGCAAACCGCGCACATTACCACCTTCGTCGAGCAGAACGTGGGAGCGCTCCAATAACCGATCAGACCGCTCGCGTTGTCCGGGGCGCGACTGGTCGTTGGCATACGAGTTGGTACACCGGTGCATATTAGTCGAGGAAAATGAAAAGGAGCTCTTTCAGGATGACGCTTTCACAACTGGAGAAAGCCCAAGCGTTCCGCGCTTTACACGAAGGCAAACCCTTCGTGATCCCCAATCCGTGGGACGCCGGCTCAGCCCAGGCTCTGGCGAAGCTTGGCTTCAAAGCACTCGCCAGCACCAGTGGAGGGTTCGCTCAAACGCTCGGTCGATCAGACGGTGAACTTAGCCGGAACGAGGTAGTTGAGCATGCACGGACGCTCGCCCAGGCGACCAACCTGCCCGTCTCGATGGACCTCGAGCACGGGTACGGGCCCGAGCCCGACGACGCGGCGCTGACCATCACCAGTGTGGCCGCCGCGGGAGCGGTTGGAGGCTCGATCGAGGACTGGGACCCGAGTGGCTTCATTTACGAGGTGGACCGCGCGGTCGAGCGGGTGGCCGCCGCCGTCGAGGCAGCCCGTGCGCTCGACTTTCCGTTCACGCTCACCGCACGCGCTGAGAACCACTTCCGCGGCAACCCGGACCTCGACGATACGGTCCGGCGCCTTCAAGCGTATGAGGCGGCCGGCGCCGACGTGCTCTACGCGCCGGGACTACGCACCGTCGATGAGATCCGAGTGGTCTGCGCGGCGGTTTCGAAACCTGTCAACGTCCTTTCCTTTCCCGACATGTCGATGGACCAGATCGCCGCTGCCGGTGCTCAGCGGGTCAGCGTGCCCTGGCTGCTGAAGATCGCCTTAGGCGCGGCGTTGGCCGCGGCGACCGCGATCCGTGAAACCGGCGACTTCTCAGCGCTTTCCCCTAGTACTCCAGCTTCTTCGCAGTGAATGGAAGCAATCTGACGCTTCCATTCACTGAGGAAAGGTGTTACTAAGCTTGTCCGTTACCCCATTTTGGCATGACTATATGAACGGGAATTATCAGCATATCCAGATGAAAGCTGGCTGTTTACCAATTGTAAATACTGTGACCGTTATTAATGGTAGTAGATCCGGCGGGAGCAATCGGGCTGGCAAGTGCGCTTTCCGCAGTGATAAGGCCTATGCCTATGGCAAGTGCCATGCTTGCTGTGGCGCTAGCTAGCTTGTGTGACTTGAACATGATTTCCCCTTCACAAGAAATTGGAAGTTGCTTCTCTTCGATCTGAGCGTCGGTGTGAACGCTCCGGTTTGGAGACTTCAGGCATGGGCTTGAGCTGTGTGTTGGGCTAGTGTCGATCGTAGTAGAGGTTTCGTGGTCGCGGGCAGGATGTGTCCGATCGTTGAGCGGAATCTCTACTGTTGGACCAGCCAATCCATCCGGCGGGCTTGCCGTTCCCTTCGGGCGGCCTAATCCCGCCCTGCGCCACCTCTTCGAGGCTCTCACGGGAGCTACTTGAGCGAGCGAAAGCTTCAGGGATGGCCGGGCCCTCGAACAGTGACAAGTTCTGGTGCGAGTATCAAGCCGTCGGAATCGGCGCACAACCATGTTCCCGGACCGAAGGTGACCCCGAGAAACTGCACCTCGATCGACCGGGCGCTTTCGATGGAGGCGAAGCTCCGCTTGGGGAAGGCGCCGAGGGCAAGAACGCCGATCGGTAAGTCCCGCAGCACGTGAGTGTCACGCACGTATCCGTTCACGACGATACCGATCCAGCCGTGCTCCACGGCCATCCCTGAAAGCCGGTCACCAACTAACGCAATCGGCAATCCACCACCGTCGACCACGAGCACTCGGCCCTCGCCTGGTTCTGACAGGATCTGCCGCACCGCCGTGTTATCTTCGCGTACCCGCACCGTCTCGATAAACCCGGCGAACGTCCGTCTGCCACCGTAGGAGTGCAAACCAGGTTCGGCTACCTGAAGATGCTCGCCGTGTTCGTCACAGAGATCAGCCGTGGCAGTTACACCCGAGCTGCTATCAAGGGAAACAACGGCGTCGAAAGCAATGGAGTACCCGAAGTGCAGCGGTCCGGTGGGCACCACAGCACGAGCGGGGCGATGAGCGCCGAAGAGCCGCTGGCACGCCGTGTTCACCTCGCTCCATGACGCTATGTCGGGCACGTAGGCAGTCAGCCTGATGACATCGCGCATCGAAGCGCCAGCGGCTTTGACGATGGCCTCGATGTTGTGCAGTGCTTGCTCGGCTTGTACAGCGATCGTGCCCCGAGTGCCTTCGTCCATCGCCTGGGGATCGAGAGGTAACTGGGCCGATACGAAGAGCAGGCCGTCGTGGCTCACGGCCTGAGAGTAGTGACCAGCCGGCTTAGGCGCATCGGGCGTCGAGATTAACTGCATGTAGGGACACTATTCTCCGCTAGGTGAGTGCGTGAATTGGCACCACGTCTGTCAGCACTGAACCTCACCCAGCTCATGTGTGCTGGGCTCCGTCGACCGAGTTTGCGGTTTACGCTCTCGGCGATTCCGCTTTAGGAGATATCGCTCATTCCGTTTTGCGGAAGCACCATCGCTTGGTGGAGTCTTAAGAGAATTTGAATGGAGGAAGCGTCCATGTCCGACGATCTTTGCTATACCCCTGCTGTGGAGTTGCGCCGCATGATCGCGACAAAAGAGGTCTCTGCGGTCGAGGTGACGCAGGCAGTGCTCGAACGGCTTGAGGCTGTCAATCCACGCTTGAACGCGATTGTTGCGGTGCGTGCGGAAGCCGCGTTAGAAGAGGCTCGCTCCGCGGACGAGACCAACTCTGCTGATCGCGGGCTTGTGCTGGGCATTCCGTTCACGGTCAAAGATGTCACCGAAACAATGGATCTGCCGACCACGATCGGCTCACAGGCGTTAGGCGGTTATGTCGCCGGCTATGAGGCCGTGGTCGTTACGCGACTCCGCGAAGCCGGCGGCATTCTGGTGGGCAAGACGAACACGCCCGAGTTTGGGCTGCGACCCACTACCGAAAACCGTGTTTACGGCAAGGACACTGAATCCATGGAACCTGGCACATACCCCAGGCGGTTCCAGTGGGGGAGCTGCCGCGGCGATCGCTGCGGGGTTCTCGCCCCTGGCACAGGCAGTCGATGGTGGTGGGTCGATTAGGATCCCGGCTTCCGCCTGCGGGGTTGTCGGGCTCAAGTCGTCGCGTGGTCGCGTGCCGACTGCACCATCGTCCTATGAGCAGTGGGCTGGCAGTGTCGCCGGTGGCCCGATGGCGCGCACGGTCCGCGACGTCGCTTTGATGCTGGACATCATGGCCGGGCCTGTTGTTGGTGAGCCTTACGGCTTACAACCGCCCGCTGAGTCGTTTCTGTCGAGCTGTGACCGTGCTCCCGGCCGACTTCGGGTGGCCTACTCAACCACACCTCCGCATGGCGCTATCGATCCCGAGGTTCGCAACCTGTTCCTAGCCAGTTTGGCCGCCTTCGAGGAAATGGGGCATGACGTTGTCGAGGCCGCACCGGAGCTGGACGGGTTCTATGACCCGTTCATGGCGATCGTCACGGCAAACACTGCCGCCCTGACCACCCTGATCGATCCGGCCCGCTTAGCGGACCTGGAGCCGAGCACGATCGCGCTCATGCTGCGCGGCCAGGCGCTGAGCGCGGCTGACTACTGCGCCGCCATTGACACCGCACGCACCAGGGCGGCCGCGGCACTCCGATTCTGGACCAGGTACGACGTACTTCTTACTCCTACGTTGACGCTGCCGCCGCCGCTTGACGGCACAATGCCGGGGCATCAGGATCTCGACAGGCGGTGGCGGGAATACGCCGACTTTTTAGCCTTCACGTATCCGTTCAACATCACCGGGCAGCCCGCCATCTCGGTCCCCTGCGGTTGGACCAGTGAGGCGAACCTTCCCGTAGGTCTGCAAATCGTCGGTGCCCCCGGTCGCGAGGATCAAATACTGTCGTTGGCTGCGGCGTTCGAGGCCGCGCGCCCCTGGGCAGATCGACGTCCGCAGGTTCCGTTCGGCCCAGGTTCGGTTCTGCGCAGCGATCTTTCGGGCTGAGGCCACTGGTCGGTGACGACCGGGACGATAGTGGGTGCGATCCAAGCGGCTCGAATCGCCGGGCAAGCGCCATGGCTCAACTTATCTCACGCGCTTGCTGTTAACGAAACTTTCCAGGCCGTCTAGGAGGGGGCGTAGGCCGAACTCCAGAGCTTCCTCACCGTCGATATTGAATACATCTTCCTCGAGTCTGGAGACTTCCGGGTAGGCCCCGGTTGCGAAGGCTTTTTCGATGATGGGGCCTTGGGCCGCCCAAAACTCCTCGTCGGTTATCCCAGACTGTTCGACCGCTTGTTGCTTGAGGATGTATGTGCGCGCGGTGCCGGTGACGTAGTGGTCGATCGCCAGGATCACCGCCACCTTCTCGCGGTCGTGCAGGCCCAGCCCGTCGAGGGAGGCTAGAGCGAAATCAAAAGCCGCCAGTCCATTGGGGCCGAGTATGGGACGGGCCTGGTTGACCTGCAGCAGCCAAGGGTGCTGGTTGTACATCTCCCAGGTAGCGCGGGCGATGAACTCCATCGTGCCGCGCCAGTCCTTGCCCCGATGTCCCTCGAGTTCCTCCACTGGGCCGTTGACGTGGTCGAGCATGAGGTCCAGCAGCTCGCCCTTGCCGGGGACGTAGCGGTAGAGCGACATGGTTCCGACACTGAGCTCGGCGGCGACTGAGCGCATGGACAGTGCGGCAAGGCCTTCACGATCCGCCAGATTGACGGCCGCATCTACGATTCGCTCCAAACTCAGCGTCGGTGTCGGTCCGCGGCTGGGTCGATTCTTCCCGTGCCAGAGCAGCGCCATGCTGCGGTTGAGATCTCCGCTTCCACCGTATGCCGTTGTCATGGTGTCCCCGCCTAAGCCGCGCACTTGATCTGGGTACGACGTACGCTATTATGAGTACATCGTACCCAGCTTTGTGACTATAAGGAAAGAGGACTGACGGTGGTATCCGAGTACTCTGTTCTCGCCGAAGGCCTGCGGAAACATTATGGCGACAAGCAGGCCCTGAACGGCTTCAACCTCGCTGTGCCGCGCGGCACAGTGTATGGGTTGCTTGGCCCTAACGGCGCGGGAAAAACTACCGCCGTTCGCATTCTGTCTACGCTGATTCGCTCCGATGGCGGCTCAGCGTGGGTTGGTGGGTTCAATGTGGCCGCGCAGCCCCGGAAAGTGCGCCGACGAATCGGCCTGACCGGACAGAGCGCCGCCGTCGACGAGATTCTCACCGCCCGCCAGAACCTACGGATGTTCGGGAGGCTATTTCATCTCGCACCGAAAGAGGTCAAGCGTCGAGCCGAGGAACTGCTAGAGCAGTTCAGCCTTATGGAGGCGGCAGACAAGCAGGCCAAGACCTTTAGCGGCGGGATGCGCCGCCGGCTCGACCTGGCCTCCAGCATGATCCTGGCTCCCGAGGTGCTCTTTCTCGACGAGCCGACGACCGGGCTCGATCCCCGGGGCCGCAGCGAGGTGTGGGCGTCGGTGCGGGCGCTCGCCGCGATGGGTACCACCGTGCTGCTCACCACGCACTACCTGGACGAAGCCGACAAGCTTTCCGACCGCATCGCCGTCATCGACCAGGGGCGCAACATAGTCGACGACACCCCGGCTGGACTCAAGCGTGTCATTGGTGCAGACCGGGTCGAGGTAGTGCTGGTCGACGCCGCCGACATACCCGCCGTTGTGAAAGCCGTGGCTCGCGTTGCCGGGGATACCGAGCCCGACGTCGATGCCGACGAGCTTCGAGTACACGCCCCCGTCACCGACCGAGTCGCAGCCCTCGCCGAGGTGACGCGCACGCTGCTGGATGAGGGGATCGACGCCCAGGATGTCGGATTACGCCGCCCCACACTCGATGAGGTATTCCTGCACCTCACCGGAGGTTCCACCGTGACACCAACCACCCCCGCCCTGTCAAAGGAGGAGCTCGTCGCATGAGCACCACATTGAGCTCTTCAGACCTCGATGCCCCTGAACGGCGGATGTACTGGGCTATCGCCGATTCTTTGACGATCGTTCGTCGAGATCTGACTCACATGTTTAAACAACCCTCCATTATCGCTTGGCAATTGGGCTTTCCAATCGTCTCGGTGCTGCTCTTCGTGTACGTCTTCGGCAGTGCCATGGATGTGGGCGAGGGTGACTACAAGACCTACGCGCTCCCCGGCATGTTTGCCATGACGATGGCCTTCGGGTTCATGAACACAGCCATGGGGGTCACCATCGATAAGGACCGAGGCGTCACGGATCGCTTCCGCTCCATGCCGATGGCTCCCTCGGCGGTCGTAACCGGACGCGGCGTCTCTGACACGTTGCATGCGAGCGTGGATCTCGCTGTGCTGGCGAGTATCGCGTTGGTCATCGGCTGGCGTTCGAATGGTGGATTGCTCGCTACGCTGGCAGCCTTCGGATTGCTGCTCTTGCTGCGCTTCGCGCTGATCTGGGTCGGTGTATTCCTTGGACTTCTGATGCCGAACCAGGAAGCGGCGGGAAACCTCTTCGCCGTCGCCTTCCCTTTCGGGATGGTCTCCAGTGTCTTCACGCCACCTTCGATGATGCCGGACTGGTTAGGCGCCATCGCGATGTGGAATCCAGTCTCCTCGACCGCCAATGCTATTCGGGACCTCTTCGGAAACCCGGTAGTCACCGGCGGTAGCTGGATCGAGCAGAACGCCTTGCTGATGGCTGTGGTTTGGCCGATCGTCATCACGGCTGTGTTCTTTCCGCTAGCGGTGCGGAAGTTCCAGAACCTCTCGCGGTGAAACTCGAGAACCGTCTTTCCGGAGGCGTGTCGTTACGCGATCTGCTGCGCCAAGTCTTCGGCGCGACGTAGTACGTCGCGGGTCAGCTCCCGGTCTTGGTCGGTGAGCTCGACCTCGGCGACCCGTGCGAGCAGATTTGCGGTGTGTCCGGCGTCTCCGAGTTGGGCGGACATCTCCGCCCTCAGCACCAACAGGCTCACAAACTGCACCGGGGTTGGTGTGCCGGCCGCGCTGAGGGCCCGGTCGATGATCCGCGCGGCAGCCGCGTGATCGCCCTTGGACTCGCCGAGCAGAGTGGCTTGATGCAACGCCCTGGCGTATCTCTCCTTCGGCACAGCCGTGTGCTCGAAACTCTCGGCGATCGGCTGGCCGATCCGGATACCGTTTCCGCCCGGGTCGGTCATTAGGAACTGCCGGACGCCGTAGGACATGTTCTTCAGCGCTCCGATCCTCGGCAGGCCGCGAGTCGGAATCTTCCCCAGCGTCGCCTTCAAACCCGCCCGAAACGATTCGTAGAGCGAGTCCACCTCGTCGGTCACCACATAGCAGGAGTGATACGACTCTTTCGGATCGTGCGTGCTCATTCCGAAGAATTGCAACTCGATCCCGCCCCGTTGTACCGCGGCGAACGAATACGGGCTTTTCTGGTAGAACGTCACCTCGAAATCTAACGCGAGGTAGAAGTCCAGATTCTCGTCGATCGACACGCACGGCAGTAGCGGGATCACCTTCTCGGCCATGCCACCTAGGGTAGCTGGGGAGGGGCGGGGAAACCTATCCTCGTCAGGCAGGCTGTGGCATAGGACCGCCAGAGCGGTTGCGGGTGCTCCACGCCAGCAGGTGATCTAGCAACCAGGTGTTGACCACCCGCTCCGGGTCGACACCGCAGGCGACTGCCCGCTCACAGCCGTATGGTTGCCAGTCGAGCTGACCGGGCGCATGCGCGTCAGAATCGATGGTGAACAGACAACCCACTTCGACCGCGAGCCGGAGCAGCCGTTTAGGCGGGTCGAGCCGTTCGGGGCGG
>JBGTNI010000059.1:0-14521 GCA_041743105.1 Mycobacteriales bacterium
ACCTGGATCGAGAAAACCTACCACCGCCGACGCCGACAACGTACCCTCGGCAAACACACACCCATCCAATACGAGACAATCACAACCAACACCGTCACCCTGGCGGCCTAAACCGAGTCAACCAAACCGACAGCAGACCCCTTAGGCGGTAGGGTTCGGATGTGCGTATTCGCCAGTACTCCTACTTTGCCCTAAAAAGTCGATATGTGTCCGCTGCGGAAGTGACCGCGCGGCTGGGACTTGAGCCAGACGAAATCACGATTCGCGGCAGCCGACAGGCGAACCCTGCTCGACCGGTGTGCCATATGTGGAAGATCGTGTGTCGAGAGCCTGGCCTTACTGTTGATAAGCAACTCACCCGAATTGTGGCACGTTTACAGCCGTATCGAGATCAGCTCAGATCTGTGATCGATGAACTTACAGCCGGGGATGCCAAGTACGGTGCTGCTGTCTTAGAGGTGGTGCGCTACTTCAACGACGAACAAGGCGAGGAAGAGGAACTTAGTCCATCGGATGCTCCGCTGCAGAAAATTCCCGGTCAGCACCAACTCCTGGGGTGGGGACTAGAGCGTGAGGTGCTGAAGTTCCTCCTCGCCACAAACGCATACCTTGACGTAGACGAATACGGCTGACAAAGCCTTTAGGCCACACAGCGCTCTGCGGCGATTGTCCTATAATGTCCATATATAGCCACAACCAAAAATCATTCCAGGCGTGTACACGGCGGTCCGTGATCAGACGCTGGCCGGAACCGAGAAATTGCCGCGCACCACATGAGCTGAAGGCTGGAACGTCAACTAAGGCTGAGGCCCAGCATGGATATTCCACGCGGTTATGCTGAACGCCGTGAAGCCGAAGTTGCACTATCACAGCCTGCTCGACACTGTTCAGTTCGGTCACTCCGTCGCGCCGAAAACATTCGTCTCGCGGGCGGTAAACGTGACTGGACTTCTCATGCTCGACGTGCTCGTTGGCAACGCCACTCCGTTATTGTCACAGACTCAGGCCTTTGACAACGCTCTCCTGCTCGCGCAGTTAGCCGAACCCTCCAATGACTCGCGGTCTTTCCTACGCCTAGTGCGCAAGGGTCGTATTCAGGTGCGAGTAGTCGGTGCCCCCTCATTGCTGGAAGCGTTTCGTCACGCGCTGCGTGAGCCGAGTTTTGTGCTATCTGCCTGGCCAGAGCTGAGCGATGCACAACTGCGGGCTGAGGTGGTGCGATGCAGTCTCACCGGCGACATCGATCAGCTAGGACACGCTTCACTCGCCGCCCGACTTGAAGGTGTGCGGCAGTTCGACGACAGTCTGCGCCAGAGCCCGACAATGCAGTGGCATGCCGCTATGACCCGAAATAGCCAGCTCTCTCTTCGAATCATGGAGGGTTTGCGAGAGCTGTCCAGCGCCGATTCTGCGAGCCGCGAGGATGTTGAATGGCTGCTAGCTAGTGCCCAATCACTGTCTCCGACGCAGCAGGAGTTGCGATCGATGTGGTATGGGCTGCTGGACGAGCTGGAGAAGAGCAGCGGCAAGACAAAACTCGGAAATATCCGGGGGATCATCGACGGCGCTTATAACAGCGTAGTTGCCAATTCGTTGGGGGCGACCGGCATGTTTGCCCAGTGCCCCACCGAGGAGGTAGCGAACGCGCTAGCGAGCGTTGAACTCAACGGGGTCGCCGGCGGTCAGCACGTCAAGCTCGTGCCCGACGAGAGCCGTTACACGTGGCTGAACTGGGAGAAGGTCGATAAGTGGCTGGATGAATACGGCCATATTTCCAAACCGAGACACCGATTGGATTACCTCGTCAAGCAGGGTTACGTCGGTCTTATTGAACTGGATAGGCGGCCGGGGATCGCACTCAAAGTTGCGTTATCCTCCGCGACGACTGGACTCGTTGCTAGCGAAATGGCTCGCGAAGCGGACAAGATGCTGGAGGGCGGGATGGGCACGGTCGAAGGCGGAGCTATCGGCGGTGTGGTATCGCTACTGGCAGCGCTTCCGGCCATCGAACGTAAAGCGTCGTCGGGCACCAACCAACGTCGAGCGGGAGAGCACTGGGAATACACCATTACCACTGGCACCGCATCATGGCAGAAGAGTGTGCTCCCCGCGAGGGCTACCGCCTGGAGCCCCCGCCGCCTCGGCCCGGTGTGGTTCCGCCAACGGAAGCCGGGTTGATGAAATTCTCGTTCCACGTGCTGTTCGTGAGGGGTCGAAATCAAGGGCCCAGGTCGCAAAGGAACTACAGATCGCAGTACTCATCGCGACCTAGCCACCACAACCAGCCCGCCCATCACTCAACAGACTGAGCCCATCTTAGGCACCCGGACGCCGTTCCCGTTAAAGGCTAGGTGAAGATGCTGACACCGCCCGGACCAACGAGGAGACCCGCAACGATCAATACGATTCCCCATAGCATCTCCCTCCTGAATAGGGCCACGACCCCCGAGATAACGAGTATGACGGCAAGTATCCATAGGATGAGTTCCATGATCTATATTCTACCCCTCAGCTCGTCGATTAAACGGGTGTCCTGAGGCGACTCATTAAACAGAACTGCTGACGGCGTTCGGCCGCCGTGTTGATGGCCAGCCGGAAGCGGTCAAACCGTGAGTACGATTTTGCCGGCCACGCTCCCTGTCTCGACGGTCTCATGCGCCTTTGCGGCGTGCGCCAACGGCAGTGTCTGCTCGACGTGCACCCGGAGCTTCCCGGCGTCGGTCAGCTCGGACAACGCTTCCAACCCCGGATAATCCGGTTCCACGGTGATACCGATGAACCGTCGCCCAGTCGCGGTGGTCTCGGCGGCGAGTTCGGCGTTCATCCGCTCGACCATCGTGACGAGCGTTCCACCGGGGCGGAGCACCCGCAGCGATCGCGTGGCGTAGTCACCACCCACTGTCTCCAAGACCACGTCCACATCCGTCAGCGCCTCGGCAAAATCTGTCGCGCGGTAGTCGATGATCTCATCGGCTCCCAGCCCCTGGACGAACTCGTGTTTGGCGGCACTCGCCGTGGTGATCACATACGCACCGCGCGCCTTGGCGAGCTGAATGGCCACGTGACCGAACCCGCCACCTCCAGCGTGGATTAGCACCCGCTGACCCGACTCGACGTTCGCTGCGTTCAAGCTCTGCCACGCTGTGAGTCCCACCAACGGAAGGGCGGCGGCGTGAATGTGATCGAGACTGCGCGGCTTCGCCGCCAGCTGTCGGGAGGGAACCGCGACATACTCCGCGTAGCCGTTGCCAGCACGCGGGAAGAATGGCATTCCGAAGACCTCATCGCCAACGGCGAACCGGGTTACCCCCGGCACCACGTGTTCGACCACGCCAGAGATGTCCCACCCTAGGATGAACGGTGGTTCACCCAGGACGGGAAACACACCAGACCTGACCATGGTGTCGACCGGGTTGATCGCGCTCGCCTTGACCCGTACCAGTACCTCCGACGGCAATGGCTCTGGCCGGTCAACATAGGCGAGCTTCAGCACCTCTGGGCCCCCGAATGCGTCCTGGACCACAGCTTGCATCCGTGAACTCATGAAACGACTCCAAACATTAGTAAGGGAAATTCGGCTCGACTTCAAGTCTAAAAACGCCATGGGAACCGCCGGGTAACCTGTAATCGTGACGGCTCTCGACGATCCCGGTAACGTGTTCTTGGCGGATTGTCCGGCCAGGCTGGCCGTCGACATCATTGCCGACAAATGGGCCGTGGTCGTGCTCTACGGCCTTAGCGAGGGACCACAGCGACACGGTAAACTGATCGAACTCATCGGCGGCATCTCCCGTAAGGTGTTGACCCAAACCCTGCGGCGCCTGCAACGTCACGGCCTGGTCACACGGCACGCATATGCAGCGGTTCCGCGGCGAGTGGAGTACGCGCTCACCAGCCTGGGCACGACCTTGGTCGAACCCATCCGGATACTCACCGCATGGGCCGAGGCCAACGGCGAAGCGGTGGTCGAAGCCCAGGAGGACTTCGATCTGGCCTCTGGCCAGACTATCGATACCGAATCGAGTGCTTGAATCCCGCAGGCTATGAACCGAGGAGTTCGGATGAAAAGACTACTTGTGCTGTGTCTCATGGTGGCGATGCTAACGACCGCCGGGTGCGGTGGAGGCTCTGACAGCTCGGACAAGAAATCGGGTGATGAATCGTCGTCAGGATCGAAAGCGGGGGAATCGGTCAAAGCCGACGTGGCTATCACAGAAGCCGGTTATCTCGCCGGCTACGTATTCGCGTACGTGCAGAACCGAGAGAACCGCGAGGTCGTGGTCGACGTGAAGTACGGTGCGCGTGACGCCTCCGGAGCTCCGGTCGATCTGTCCAATACGGGGCGGGTGGGGTACGACGTCTTGCCTCCGTCAAGCACAATTCTCCTCGCACAAGCAGTTCCGCAGGACAATCTCACCCAGGTTTCGGCGGATCCTCGGCCGGTCAAGGCGACTGTGGCCGCGCACGAAACGGGCGCCTTCGAGGCGACGGTGGCCAGACTGGAACTGGGGTTCCTCCCTAAGCACGTGGTGGCCTCGATAAAGAGCACGTATCCACAGGCCGTAGAGTCCGCGGCGGTCGCCATGATGTGCAAAGACAGTGCGGGTCAACGAGTGGCTGCCGGCATGACACGGTTCAGCGTAGCGGCCAACGGCGTCACGGAGAAGAAAATCGGTGTGGCTCACAACGCTGGGGTGGGCACCACCAGCTGTGAGCTCTTCCCTTACATCACCACAACGACGAGCTTCCGTTGAGGTTGGTCGAATCGGTCTTTGCCCGCCGCATCGGCGGCATTGGACAGGCTCTGACGGCAGTATTACACCCCTCGAATAAGACATTTGGTCGTGCTTTGACGAGGAGCTGTTTCTAAGGATCATCATCGCCATGTGCATACGCGTGCTGAAAATATGCAATGTCGTCGGTGTCATGAGGACGACAACGGCTTGCCTTGAACGCATGTCCGAACAAATAGGGCGTTGCCCTCAAAACCCACGAAAGAGGGGCCATCCGAATCGGATGACCCCTCTGACCTGCGGTTGCTCCGTGCGGCTCAGGTAACAATCGGGCTGCAGCTCTTGTCTAGGAAAACAACCCCTTCGTAGAGTTCGGTGCAGACACTGCTCATTTCCTCAGCGAGACTCTGGTTGACTTCGACTCTGTGTATTCCGCTGTGTTGGTATCCGGCCCAGTTGCGCTCCTGGAGCCAGATAATGCGTCCTTGCTGAGTGACCAGGTAAACCTTGAGCTTGGGATTACCCACACCTAGCGCCGATAGGAAGTGTCCCTCGAACCATTCGATGCTTTGTGAGCTTGTGGCCCTGTAATTGGACCATACAACTGTGTCGGAACTCGCTTTAGCTGAAACGGGTACCGTCCACGCTGAACCAACGGTGAAGACAGCGGCGACGGCGACGATCACAGCGGGTCGGAAGAGCCGCATGGTGAGTTCTCTTACGGTGATGCTATTCATGACGCGGGCTCCTTCATGATTGTGTTGATTTGACCCATTCAGCATCGCCCAACACATTCGCCGTTTCGTCCTGCGCAGTGACGATTATGAAGTCCTCCTCCAGGAGGAGACGGCGCTTCGGCTTTCCCTCTCAAGACCGATCACGGTCTCAACCCCCGGACACACAAGGCCCTGTTCATAGGCAAGGACGACGGCCTGCACCCTATCCCGCAAGGCTAGTTTCATCAACACCCGCCCCACATGAGTTTTAACGGTGGTCTCTCCCAGCACCAGCTCACCGGCGATCTCAGCGTTGGACAGACCTTTGGCTACGAGAATCAGCACTTCTAGCTCTCGGGGAGTGAGGGTGCTCAGACCCTCGGGGGTATCGCTGGGGTCAGGCCGGCGAGCGAACTCCTCGATCAGTCGACGTGTGACTGAAGGGGCGAGCAGAGCGTTTCCCGCCGCGACCACATGCAGTGCGCGGATCAATTGCTCGGCCGGCTCGTTTTTAAGCAAGAAACCACTCGCTCCCGCGCGCAGGGCTCCATACACGTATTCATCCATGTCGAACGTTGTCAACATGAGAACCGCGACGGGATTACCCACGTCGGGGCCCGCCAAGCGGGCAGTGGCCGCCACTCCGTCGAGTTTGGGCATCTGGATGTCCATGAGCACCACATCGGGGCGATACCGGTGCGCCAATTCCACGGCAGCTACTCCATCGGCTGCCTCTGCGACTACGTCGATGTCGGGTTCGGATTCGAGAATCATCCGAAATCCGGTGCGCATGAGCTCTTGGTCATCGGCGATAAGAACCCGCAGTTTTCCGCCCATAATGCACGAGAGTAACGGCTTTGTTGGACAACGTGGCGGCAAACCTCTGCGTGGGGCAAGCCCAATAGTGTCATACCGTTTATGCATGTATAGCTACGAAATTGAGATAGAGACAGGCAGTGACGAGGTTGTACGAGACCTCACCGAGGAATGTCGTCGATTTCTCGTCGACGCTGGTGCTAGCGACGGTCTGCTGCATATCTGGGTTCCGCACGCAACCGCGGGGTTAGCGATCATCGAGACCGGCGCGGGCAGCGACGACGATCTTCTGGCTGCACTACAGCGTCTGCTCCCCGCCGACAACCGATGGCGACACCAACACGGCTCCGTAGGGCACGGCCGCGATCATGTACTGCCAGCTCTACTCCCGCCGTATGCCACCATCCCCGTCATTGCCGGACAATTGACGCTGGGCACCTGGCAGTCTGTCTGCCTAGTTGACATCAATGTCGACAATCCGATTCGACAGGTACGCCTAAGCTACCTCAACAGCGCCTGACCTCACCAGGCCATTTAGCGTCACACAGCCGAGCAAAGCTTCGTAAGCCTCCCCCAAGAAGGCCCCAGCTGACCAATAAATAAGGTAATTAGGACTTGAACTCGCGCTAGCAACGTCTGGCGCGGAGGAGCATTCATCGTAAGGGGACGCGATATGGCCGCACCGGAGCCGCGAGCCGTGGTTTACAGCGCCCAACAGCTGGCGTCACTGAGGGAAGGGTGGCGCTCCGCGCCACTGAGCGAAGCCGGCACGGTGGGCCGCGCGCTCGATCGGTTCAGCGACGGCCGGCTGCTGCTCAACACCGAGGACTCTTTATCGATGGCCGTCGCGAGTGGGTCACCAAGGGCGGAAAGCCGAATCCATGTCGTCCTGAACACGTCCGCCAATGTCAGCTCCATCGCTTCTTTGCCGTCCAACGCCGTAGCACTGAACGGCGCTCACGATGTCATCGACCGCTTCCGGGTACCGGGACCCGATGTTAACGTCGCTTACCTCCTGTCTCACCTCGACGCGTTACGTGCCGACGCCCTTCGGGGGCTTATCCAACAGCTCGATCCTCCCGAGGGCCGCCAGGTTCACGTATATGGAACCGAACTCGCGCTCCTGCGCCTTCGAGGTCAGGGGCTGGACGATCCCGCGGTGCTCCTGCACGCTTACTCGCCCGGCGCACAGCCACCAGACACCGACACAGTGTCGCCTGAGGCCGCGGCCTGGCTCGGACGCTTGCCATTACCGCCCCACGTCGCGGGCCCCACCTGGGCCGCTCTTCCAGCCGCCGTCAAGGCTGAAATCTTGGCCTCCGGCGGCGCCGAGTGGATGATGAAAGCGATTGGCGTGGATTGGCCTACCCGTGCCATCGCCGCCCGAGAAACGGCGGTTAAGCGGTTCGACCAGGGGTCTGGACACGTCGGATACCGAGACGGCAATGCGCTGGACTGGCTGGTGGAACCAGACCATAGCGTTCTGATCACCGCCGAGGTGTCCCCGCAACGCTGTGTGGTCGCCAACAGAGATCCAGCAGCCAGCGAACGCATCCTGCTCAGCGCTATGGCGTTTGAGCGGGCAGAGATCGAACCTGATTCCACCGCGATCCTGCTGGAGACGACGAACCGACTGATCGCGGAAACGCCCGTGGATTTGGCTACGGCGCACGTGGCGGTCAGCGCTGGGGACAGAATGTACTTCCCAGTCACCGACCTTCTGACCATGCTGGACGATCCCGCCATCGCCGGAAAACCCGTTGAGATACGGCTAGCGCCCGGCCTCTACAGGCCAGACGAAGTGCGGCTGCTGAGCGCCGAGGCACAACGGCGCGGCGCAACGCTAAACGTTCTACCTGCCCTGACAGATCGCACTCAGCGCTTGTACCGGCCGACTGGACTGGCGCCGACGCCGCCGGTTGACGTGGCCAGTCTCCTCGACCAGGGTCAGCTGGCGTTGACTGCCGAAATATGGGACACCTATGCGGCGCGGCTCGCCGCGAGACCGCAACAACGTGATCTGTGGGGCGACAATCGAGCAGGCGGGCTCATCGGGCTGGCTATCGGGAACCACTACCCATTATCGGTTCGTGCAATGGCAGCCGACCCAACGGCCAGCCCTACTCTCCTGCGCGACATCAATCGAACTTTGACCACGGGCACCGCGACGGAGTGCCAGGCACTGGCCCGCCGACTGGGAATCCCGGGCGGAAGCGACAGTGAATACGGCGCGAGATATCGGACGGGCCATGACGAGGGCGCCGCGGCGCGGGCCGAAGTCATGAACCGAGGACTCACCGGAATGGACGCCACCGTGCTGATCGTGGATCGCAATCAACCCGGCGCACGATCCCCAGCGGCCACCGCGGGATACCGGGATGGCTTTTTCACGGGAAGCAACCCCATCGGCCCAGCGGCGATCCCGGACACCCCCGACAGCTCGCCGTTCGGTATGGCGCGACTTCGGGCCGGATTCTGGAATGGAGTAGCCGAAGAATCGGCCCGACTACCATCCGCTGATCCCCCAGACCCTGCGGCGCAGGCCCGGATAAGCGCGGCGACCGACGGGCCCACCGTCACCGCGTTCGGGACCGTGTTCCCCGCCGAACTTGCCATGAGCCCCGGAGCTCCGCCGGCGCTGCGGGCCATGGGCGCTCTGGCCATCGCGGCCGATTGGCTCAACGACCACGCCCGGGTATCCCAGGCCATCGACGCGGAATGGGTGTCGGAAGCTCAAGTGGCGCAGGCCCGCGCCTACATCCGCCAACAACTCGACGGGCCATCCCGATCTGGCAGTCACATCTTGTCGTTCGACCCGCCAAGCGCGGATCGGCCGTTGCGGATCACCGGTGTCTCCCGCACCAGCGTCGACTACGACGATGTGGACTCATTACACGTCTTGGTGCTGAACAGCAGGTTCGATCCGGCAGGCACCGCAGACGCGTGCGAGGAGTTGAGGCAGACCGTGGATACGCCGAGCGCATACGTGTGGTGTGTGTCCAGCGACAACGACTTCGGTGGCGGGCGGCTGCTCGAGGAGATGGCCACCGTCTCGAACCGCGTGGGAGCAACCGTGGTGCAGGACGATCAACGGATGGTGCTCGCAGGTCGGCGAGCCGGCGCTACGGCAGGCCGACCAGCTGCTGAACCGCGACGACAGCAGACCGTTCCGCACGCGGTCAATCGCTGCCGTCGGAACCCCGGAAGCCCCGCTCGACCGCCGCGCCCAACCTACGCACACCGTCTACATCCCGGGAGTGGCAGACGATGACCACCCCCTGGGCGACCAAACCTCGATCGCCCGTGTCGTGGGGCGGCGGATACTCGATGAGATGACACCGCAGGTGGGGCCGACGACTCGCGCCGCTCCTCCACCCGCCCCGCCCAGCCGCGCTCGAAATCGCCCCGGCGGCCCGACCACGTCATCAAGCCCGACCCGGGCCACCGAATCGTCAGTTCGCGATAACCGCTCCCAGCGGTAGCCCGACAAAGTCGCAGTACCGCTGGGCCGCCACGGTGAGCGATGGTGACGGAACAAGTTCGCCGAAGAATTCCACCTCAATATTCACAGCCGACTTGGTCACCGTCCGCCGCCAGGTGCCGACGACCCGGCCACTCCGCACCACCATCGGGCGGAAGACGCCATTGCCGCCCGGCACGATCCGGTCCGCGTGCTCCGGATCGAGAATCGCCCAGCGGTCCTGGTACCCAAGAGGTACTCGTCGAACCCCGGAAGCAGATGAACCGAGTCCGGTTCCAACTCCACTACCGCAGACTCCGGCGCGTACCAGTACTCGACGCCGCCGTGATCCTCGGCTGTAAGCCGAGCCGAGTTCGCCTCAATCCCCCGTCGGGTGTCGGCGAGCGTAAGCCCTGTCCATCTGGCGAAGTCCCGCGCGGTGGCGGGACCATGGCTGGCGAAGTACCGCCAGACCAGCTCAGCCAACGCGTCCTCTCTGGACAGTTCGCGAGCGTCGGGAACCCACTCGTCGAGCAGGACGAATGTCTGCTGCTTCCCCTCCCCGGGGCCGATGCAAAGCAGCTCCTCCTGCGCCAGATGCCGCAGCAGGTGGTAGCCGCGCTGCCCCACCGGGTCGACACCGGCCCGCTCCAACACGGCCATCATCTCCGCCCTGGTGAGCCGGTTGCCGCCACACAACGCCGAGGTGAAGGCGCGCCTGGCGGCTGCCATGTTCTGCTCGTCGATCTCCAGCTGTCGGAGCCGCAGTCCCGCCCCGGCGAGAACACGGGGCGCCGCCAGCCGCAGCACCCAGCGCGCGTCCTCGGCCGGAACAAAGTGGATCGTGCCGCGCATGGGCCAGGTAATGACGACTGCCCGCTCCGCGACGGCACGTTCGACGTCCAAAAGCCTCGGTTCGCTAGTCCGTAACCCCACAGCCCACATTGCCTGGCCATAGTCCTGAGCCTGCACAGCTCCCAACCACCGCACCACATCGGCGGGGCGGTCGAATCTCTCACCGACGATGCGGTGGTGCCACAACCGCTGCCGCACGATGTCCACGCCCGTAGCTTAGGCCGAACATTGTAGATATCCGCGAACGTAAGCGGCCTGACCGGCGTGCTGTAGATCGTCGGAGATCACGCTCACCAGCCGGACGCCCAGGGTCACCAGCGGATCCCACGAGGTGTCCACCACCCGGTCGAGAGCGGCCTCGACCAACCCCGACACATACCGCACAGTGCGCTCGTGTACCGCGTTGTGGTAGCCGGTGAGTAGCCCGGCGTCCGCCCGCACGGCGGCCACCTCGTCACTGCTGTGCCCGTATCCGGTGTCCGATTTGTCGAACGGCAAGCCGAACCGGGCGCTCCAGCCTTCGGCCGACCACACCTGCGCACCGCCCGCCACGTCGGCGATGTGATCGTCCTGAATCCGGGTCAAATGCCAGATCAGCCAAGCTATGGAATTAGCCTCGCCGTCCACCCGCCAGGCCAGCTGCTCCGGGCTCAGCCCCTCCACCGTCTGATTCACCACATCTCGGATGCGATCGAAAGCATCCATCAACACGGTTGCCACTCTCATGCGATCCTCCGTTCAATCTACATTTCCGATTACGGCCCTACTCTCTCTGCCCGAAAAGCACGAACTACCTCCGCAACCCATTTCAGTTCGCGGAGGCTGCCTGTTCGATGCAAGAGCATTAAGGAAAGGACCAGGAGTGGCATTACGACAATCGAGGAAAGCGCAACGACTCCGACGAAGAGAACCTTGAAATTCATGATGACTCCGCCGGTGGCAATTACTCCCCATCGCAAAGTTGCCACTGTTGGCGGTTACTTAGTCTTTGGATTCCGACCTGCGACTGAGCCGCTCCTAGATAAGAGATCCGGAGCCGCAAGGATACTGCGCACCCGGTCGCTAGAATGAGCGAACGACCGTAAATCTACTGCCAATAGCCAGCACCCCCGCCCGACTCCGAGCCGCCAACGCCAACGCCGCTGGCCGCAACAGAGGACAAGCCGTCGCCGACGCAGGGTAAATCTCTGTAGACCATCCCCACGGAGAGCAAGCCTACGTCCCATCGACGTCCCGGAACATCCGAAAAAGTCGACACGGTCCCAAGGGCTAGGGCCACCAATTTTCAACGGCAAGGTTGACGGGACTAGACACACGCTGGAGAGTGAGGTAACTCGGCCTGAACTACCTCAGGACGCTTTACGGAAAGGATGCAACATGGCGGGGAAGTTCGAGATATTCGGTAGCGACGGTAAATTTTGGTTTGGCCTGAAGGCTGGAAACGGAGAGATTATTGCTTCAAGCGAAGCCTATAGCTCAAAAGCAGCCGCCGAAAACGGCATCGAATCTGTGAAGAAAAATGCCTCGGACTCTCCGATCCACGACTTAACTTCCTAGAGCCGCAGCAACCAACCAGCGCTGCCTCGGGTGACTTCGATGTAACCCTGCGGCTCACCGCTAACCTCAGCATGTACACAGGCTTGCTTTGGCATGTTCGGACGAGACCTTGAACATGCCAAACACGATGGAGCGCCGCAGCCGCTCACGTTCACTCGGAGATTCAGTGCTGTGGTAATGGTGGGCTTCACTGGTGTCGCTCTAGCAGTGGGCGCAGGCACCCGTGGCCGCTGGGAGTGTGCCTGTCTCCCAGGTCAGCGCCTCGGCTCCTGGCAAGGATGCATGCAAGGGCAGCCGAAGGAGCATATCGTCAAGACTCAAACCATTCAGGACACGCTTTTGCGCGGGCGAGAAGTACAGAAAAGCGGGACATCGCACACCTTTGCACTGGACGACTTACCACCCTGCCCAGGACACTTCCGGGTAGTCATAGATTACAAGTTTTATGACTCGCCAGGGTTTCAGGGAGTTATTAACGCGTACCACAGCGATGATCCGTCCACGCTTTCAGCAGGACAATCACATCAAAGCAATTTAGCTGTACAGTCACCCTGTTAACCTGGTAGGGATTGGAGGTCTTAGTGTGACAGAAGGCAGGTATGTAGCTTCGGAAATTCTACAGGCCCTAGTTCAGGCTCTGGGTTCTTATGGGCAGTTCAACACTGGAGCGGAGGCCTTCTGGGTTGTGGGGGCTGCGCCAGGAAGCGACCAGTGGCCGATCAGCGTTCAAGTCACGATTACGAAAACAGGTTGGCCAGCGTCTCGCATATTCGAAGTGCCTTTTACAGTCGACGACTTTGCTGCAAAGGACAACGGTGCTTTTCCAGCGGCAGAAGTTGGGGCAGGGCTAGCAACACACGCCCTCATCCGCATCGAGGAATGGCTTCATACCGGCCCCGGACCCGGCCTTAAAGAAGTGACCCCGTAAAGCGGCTTACCCGCCATCCGCGCCCGGCGCTCTGGCGAGATCGGCAACCCACTCTCCCAATAGATCCCGGTAAGTCCAGCGCACCAGGGCATGTTACCTGGCGACGTTTCCCCACTGTGTTGTGGTTTCAGGACATTGGCGACACATGTCTCAAGTCATAGGAGACTCTGCGGTTGGTTGCTGATGTTCGTGTATGTCGAAGGCTCGCTTGGTCCCTCACCGCCTTGTTCATCGATCGTCAGTCTCCGGCTGAGGTTGCTGCCCGCTACGGCGTGCACCGCTCCTGGGTCTACAAACTCAAGACCCGCTATGAGATCGAGGGCGACGCTGCGTTCGAGCCCAGGTCGCGCCGGCCAAGGGCGACACCAGCCGCGATCGGGTCCTCGACGGCCACGTTGATCACTCGACGTCGCAAGGAACTGTCCAAACGGAGGCTAGACGCTGGCCCAGAGACGATCAGGTGGCATCTGACCCAGCATCACGATCTGGCGGTATCCCAGTCGACCGTCGCCAGGACCCTGACTCGGGCCGGCCTCGTGACCCCCGAGCCGAAGAAGAAACCCAAAAACTCCTACATCCGCTTCCGAGCCACCATGCCCAACGAGACCTGGCAAGCAGATTTCACCCATTACCGCCTCACCGACGGCACCGATGTCGAGATCTTGTCCTGGCTCGACGACTGCACCCGCATGGCACTCCGAGTCACCGCCCACCACAGGGTCACCGGACCGATCGTGCTGACCCAGTTCCTCCGCGCCTACCAGACCCACGCAAATCCCGGCCTCCACACTGACCGATAACGGCCTGGTGTTCACCACCCGCTTGGCCGGTGGACGCGGCGGCCGTAACGCGTTCGAGCACGAACTCCGACGCCTCCGCCTGACCCAGAAGAACTCAACACCAGGCCACCCAACGACCTGCGGGAAGGTCGAACGCTTCCAACAAACACTGAAGAAATGGCTCCGGACCCAACCCATCCAACCCACTTCAACGGAAAAGCTTCAAACGCTGCTGGATACGTTCGTTGACACCTACAACCACCGCTCCCTACCCCACCGGGCACCACCGGCGACCCTGTTCGACTCAATCCCCAAAGCATTACCCGCCACCAGCCAAGATGCCGATACCCACGAACGGATCCGTCACGACCGGATCGACAAAACAAGTGCCGTGACCCTGCGCCACAACGGCCGACTCCACCACATCGGCATCGGCCCAACCCACACCCGAACCCACGTCATCATGCTCATCCACGACCTCGACATTCGCATCATCAACGCCGCCACCGGGAGTGTGGATTTAAGGGTGTTTCTGGCCTGATTCGTCGGGCTGGGCCTGGCGGGGAAGGTGCCGTGGATGTCCGCGACACTCGATGATGTGACGGAGAAGAAACCGGGACTGTCGGCTGAGGCTAAGGCCGCCGCTGAGTTGGTCAGGTTGGCTAAAGAGCAGGGAT
>JBGTNI010000060.1:0-28191 GCA_041743105.1 Mycobacteriales bacterium
CGAGCCGGTCGGAGCGCGCCGCACGTTGCACCGCCGCCACCAGATGGGTCAGTGTGGTCGGGGTCCGGCCCAACCCGGCCGGTGGCGCTGCCGTCGGTTGTTCCGGCGACCCGACCAGCGGACCTTGCCAGGGCGACAGGCTCACATTAACGTCGGCGCGATCACGTGGCTCGATGCTCGTGTCGACCCATGGCTCGCTGACCTGGGCTACCTGCACTGGAACGAGTACTCCCTGCTGTCGCAGCAGTGCCCGCCCTGGGTTGCCGGCGCCGATGGTCGTCGCGTCCGGGGAATCCAGCACATCCGAGCTGTCTTGGGGGTCGGTGACGCGCAGGCAGATGCGCAGGGCGGTGTTAGCGCGGATCTCGGCCGACACCACACCGGCCGGACGCTGTGTGGCCAACACCAGATGGATACCGAGGGAGCGGCCTCGACGAGCTAGGTCCACCAGACCGGTCACCAGATCGGGCAGTTCGGCGCAGAGCGTCGCGAATTCATCGATCACCACCATTAGCCGGGTGAGGGGCTCGGCATGCCGTTCACGCCGGTACTGCTCGAAGTCGACAGCTCCAGCCTCGGCCAGGCAGTGTTCCCGGCGGTGCAGCTCGGCGCGCAGCGAGTTCAGCACCCGCATGGTCAGGACAGTGTCGAGGTCGGTGACCAACCCCACAACGTGTGGCAGCGCGCCGCACTCGGCGAACGCGGAGCCACCCTTGTAATCGATGAGGAGCAGGTTCAGCTCGTCGGGCCGGTTGCATAAAGCGAGGCTTGCCAACCATGTCCGCAACAGCTCGGACTTTCCGGCGCCGGTGGTGCCCGCTATCAGTGCGTGTGGCCCATCGGCTGCGATGTCGATGTCGATGGGGCCGCGGCCGTCCACGCCGATCACGGCCCGGGTACTTGCTGCTTGCGTCTGCCAGCGAGTCACTACGCGCTCGGCGAGTTCCTCGTCGGTTTCGGCGACGTCGCCACCCAGTGTTGCGTCGAGTATGGCGGCAAAGCCGACGCTGTTCGGCGGCTGTTGGCTGTCTGTCGTGGGGCCGCCTTCGACCAGCGGAGCCAGGGACCGGGCAAGGCGATCGAACCACCACGAGCCGATCAGATCCGGGATGATGCCACCGACCGGGCTCGCGGAGCTGCTGGCAATCGTCGCCTGCTGCGGCGCGCCGGCGCGCAGTTGCGGCGCGGTGGGCAGCACCACGGTAGTGCGGCATTGTTCGGGCAGTGCTCGCTGGTCGTCGGCGAGGCAGATCGTGAATACCCGCTGTGCCGGACCGTCGTCGAGCAGCACGCCGCCGCCAGGCAGGCTGGCAAGGCTTTGTGTCGAGTCACAGATCAGCACAATCGTGGGCTCGGCTCTGTGATCGGAGGGCGCGTGATCTGACACTGGTGCGGCGTCGTGAGTGGGCTGCGCCGCTACGCGTCGTTTCACGGTAGTCGCGAGCATGTTCACTACGGCGGCGCGACGGCTCGCGTTCGCGGCGATGCCGTAGTCGTCTGGCGCATACTCATGAGGAGTACAGCCGCCGTGCAGGTGTGGCAACCATCGGAAAGAGGCCCATGCCTCGCGGTCGGCGTCGGTGAGCAGCGTCAGTCGCAGTCGTCGGGGTGAATGCAGCGTCGCGAGCTGGGCTGCCAGCCATTGGCACAGGCGCAGTCGGCCGGCGCCAGCTAGGCCCAGCACTCCTGCCTGGGCGAGATCGACCACTGCGGGAACGAGCGGTAGGGCGGGGTGTTGTGGCTGTTGCTCTCCGCTGGATGCTTCGCTGCCCGCGCCCCGAACCTCGAACTCCGCCGGGAGTGTGCTGAGCCCGACTCGGAGCCAGAGCCAGTCGGGATCGATGGCACGCCGTTCCCAGAGTCGAATTGTCGGCGTGGTCGCGATGACGGTTAGGGCGAACGGGTCTGGAAGGGCGGTGCGTCGCCGTTCGAGCTCATCACTGCGGGCTTGCGCAAGCCGTTGCGCGGCGGCACGCACCCTCGCTGCGTGCTCGGCGATTGCGGTGCGCTTGGTGCACCGCCGATTCCAACGGTCGGTGAGTACTTGGGAGAGCATCAGGATGGGGGAGAGGGCCATGAACGCGAGCATCCCGATCCCAGCCCCACCCATGGAATCGCGCATGAACCACCACAGCAGCGCGCCCAATAGCAGCGGCAGCGTCATGCTGAGGAGCACACCGAGCCATGGTGTGGCGGGCGGGTCGGGGCGATGCGGCTTGGTCGGGTAGTCGATGACCACGGCTGGCTGCGGGGGAGCCAACCGCGGCGGCCGGAGCAGTTCTAGGGTGCCGCTCGGCGTGGCGTGCGTGGGTAGTGGCTCCCCGGCTCCGCTGGTAAGCCAGAGTACGGTGCTGCCGCATCGAATGGGGGTGTGTTCGAGGAGCTTTACCGGCCGCTCGCCGAGCTGGATTTCGGCGGATTTCAGTTCGGCAAGCACGGTGCCGTTGGTGGAGCCGGCATCGGCGAGCCACATCCCCTCACCGTCGCAGGTGACGATGGCGTGCCGCCGCGAGACGTCGGGATCCCGTAGCGGGAGCCCGCAACCCCGATCACGTCCGATCGAAGTGGCGCCACGGCGCAGCGGGACGTAAGCGCCGGCGTCTGGCCCAGCGATTACGGCTAGCAGCCTCCCCGAGGTCGGAGGAGGCGTTGCGATGGGTGTACCTACCCCGATGAGGACGCCATGTCGCAGTTGTCCATCGCCAAACGTGCCTTCTAGCTGCAGTGGACCTGTTTCGGTGTACAGCGGTGCGTCGACGGGCGAGTGTGCGGCGATACTGAGCCGTGCCGCGACCTGCCGCAGCGGTGTCTTCGGCGCGGCGTCAACGTTCACGACGGCGGACTTGGCGTCGACGCCCCCGACTTGGAGGGCTAGTTGGAGTAGCACCCGTTGAGCCTGACGGATCCGCGGCCTGAGCGGCACTATTGTCCACAGGAGGGGCGAGCATCATCCATGGCGTGGACCGCGGATCTGGCGGGGGCATCGCACTGGCGAGGTTCGAGGAAGGTCAGCCGGTCGACGAAGTTGTCAGCACAGCGTGGAGAGCGGACGCTCTATCCTCGTGGCAGCGACAGCACAACCTCTATGTCGCTGATGGCAATGCCGAGCTGAGTCCCATGAGCTTCCCGCAGTAGTCGGGCAATTCGCCGGATACCGGTTCCTGCCCGGGTGGCGAGCTGTGCCTCCGTCATCCTGCTGTAGATGTGGGGATTGCGGGTGACATGTACGCCGGCACGCATCGCTTCGATGTCGACGCTGTTGGGTGGGCGGCCTGGAGAATGCACCTCGACGCGGTCGGACAGTACGAAGATCCTGACCGGACTCGCGATTGTGTAATCGCGGTGCACCAGTGCATTCACGACAGCTTCTCGCAGCGCCGCGGTCGGGATCTCCTCCCGTTTCTCCGGCTCGAACCCGACGATCTCGTGGCCGGTTCTCAGGTGCAGCCGCAGGAACGCTTCGATATGCTCGATGATGTTGAACAAGCCTCCAGTCACGTCTTTGCGGTCGAGGAAATCGCCACCGATGTCGTCGCTGGACAACGCGCCGATCACCACCCGAGATGACTCTAGGTGTGACTGCGGACGCTGCCCGAATACTACGAGTCCACCGACCGTCGGGCAGGCGCCGTCGTACATGCGCCATGCGCGCAACAGGCGCACTATGTCCTCGTCGGGATCTGTCCACTCCGTGTTCTGTAGGTAGCGCGACACCGCGTCGAGGTCGAGATCGGCGAGGTTGAGCCTGGCGAGTGGCTGCTCGTCGTAGAACAGGGATTGGGTTGCTTGAAACAATCGCAGAAGCTCCTCGCGGCTCGCGGTGCGACACCGGGTGCCCGACCGCGTGTAGTACCGGCCTTCACGAGTCGCGTAGGGGCGCTGGTCGCCCTTGGCCACGTTGAGTACCACGACGTCCCGGCCGTCCAGATCGACGATCTCGGGTACGACTGTGACCGGTGGTAAGCACCGGTTGAAGGCCACGTCGTCGACGCTCAGCAGCAGCCTGTCCGTGTCGGCGACGCCGACGACAGTGCGGTCCTTCGCCACACCGACGATGATCCGGCCGCCATCGCTGTTGGCGAAGCACACGAGATCCTTGGCGAGCTCGGCGTTGTCGGTGACGAGCTCCTTGAAATCGGTGTGCGGGTCCTCCCACCGAAGGATCTGCTCGCGGAGTTCCTCAGGCGTCATCGATACCACCGTATTTCTCGGCCCTGCGGCGGAATGCGTCCGCACCACCCTCCAGCACGGTTCTGATCTCCTTCCGCACGGTTATATCGTCGATCGAAGCCCTGGTCCGCACCGTACAGTGGCCGTGTTCATCGGCGAGGCTGAGCACCAGCTCGGCGTCGCCGTTGACCGGGATATTCGCGTTGTGCGTCGCTGCAATGATCTGTCGGCGCCGTGCGGGGTCCTGTACACCTTTCTCGGCGCGCAGCAACGACACCACGTCGTCGTATACGAACCGGTTGTCCAAGTCGTCCTCGGGCTGATCGAGGACGAGAGGGCGGCCACTTTGCGCGAAGACGAGTAAGAGCAGTGCCGTCGCCTTCTGCCCGCCCGAAAGCTGCGCGAGATCACGGGGATGCCCGTCGACGACGAGCGCGATGGAGACGCTATCCTGTGGTGCCAGTACCTCGACCTGGCGCAGTCGTGTCGGGTCGCTGGTCAACCAACTCACGAGCCGCTGCGGCATCACCTCGGTCATGCCGAAGTGTGCGGCGACGGCAGATGCACCTTGAGTCACGAGCCGTGAGAGTTCGACGCCGTCGATGCCGGGATCGGCGGCAATGGCATCAATCGCGTCGGAACTCACTTTCGAACCCTTGAGGATGGCAGTGAGCCGGTCGATGAACGCGGCGGTGTCGGCGAGGTAACCGACGGTCATCTCTAAAGTGCCGGTCAGCTGCTGGTTGACGTTGCTTGCGGCGCGTTTACGCAGCTCCAGCGCTTTCCTGCGTCGGTCCTGCAGGTCACGGAGAAGCTCGTCGCGGAGAGCGTGCAGCTTGTGCAGCTCGTCCTCTTGCCGGGCAAGTCGATCGACTATCGGCTGTAGGGCGGTGCGCTCCGCGACGGCATCGACGTACCGTTGGGCGTTGAGACTTCCACTACCGAGCTCGGTCTGGATGCGACGGAGGTCCTCGGTAAGCCCCGACATGAGCGCCGGCCATCTGGCTACCGCATCGTCCAGCCGCTCCTGGAGCGCTGCAAGCTCGGCGTGGGCGGCGTCAAGAGATCGACAGATGCGCTCCCCAGTGGCCTCGACAGCGCCGGCGAGTGTGACCAGAATCTCAGCATGCTCGCTCCGGCCTGCACGTAGTTCGGACGTTGCGGCGGCCAGAGCATCGGTGATCTCGGCCGTTGCGACGTTATGGGCATCCGACGCATCACGGCTACGTTGCGTAGCGGTGTCCAGCCGCGCCCGGTCGGCGCCGGCCTTGCCCTGCCGGTCGAGCTTGTCGGCCACACCTTGCCGCTCGAAGAAGTTCACCTCCGCGTTCAGCCTGTTCAGCCGTTCGGTGTACTCCTCACGCTTGGCGAGCCGGCGCTCGACGTCCTCGATGGCCCGATGGTTCCGGTGCAGGTCTTCCTCGGTCCGGCGCACGGCGAGGTCGGCCTGTCGCGCCTCGTCGCCGATGATCTCGTCGAGCAATCGGCGGCGGAACGAATCGTCCCGAGCCACCGCCTGGATCTCCCGTTGTAGCAGGATCACCGGTGAGCTACCCGCCCCGAACAGCTCCAGCGGGGACACCTTGACGGCGGCGCCGGTGTCCAGGTCGGTGACGCGTGGTTCCTGGTTCAGTACCCGGGTTATCTCGTAGCGTTGCTGTTGCAGGGGTGCGGGGCGTTCCACGATCAGGCGGACAAGGCCACCGCTGCCCATTGCGTGCCGGACCAGTGAGATCCGCTCGGACTGGTCGGAGTACACCGGGCCTTTCAGGGCGTAGCGCAGTGTTTCGAGAACGGCCGACTTGCCGGCGCCGCGGCCGCCGATGAGGGCGGAGAGGTCGTCGTTGAATCGCAGTGTCAGGCCGTCGAGGAAGCCACCCTGGACCTCCATGGACAGGATCCGCGGATGACGAGCGGGTTCAGGTTTTTTCGTCAACACCCGCGTCCGCGGGTCGTGTAGGGCCAGTCGCAGCGCGGATGCGGTGACGGCGCTAAGTTTGATCCAGGTGAGACGTGGACGACCGTCTGTGGTCGTCTTGGTGCCCACCTCGTCGAGTGACTTCGGATCGCCGCTGAGGGTGCATGCCAGTGAGTCGAGCTGCTCGGTGCTCAGCACTCCCGTGCCCCGCAGGCTCGCGATGGCGCCTTCGCAGTGGTCGATGGCGTCCAAGAGGCCGTCCCGGACCAGCTCCGCGGTCTTCTTAGGACCCCATACCTTGAGGATCCCGTTCGTGTCATTGGCGTGGGGCGCGACGACGACGCAACTCAGCTCCTTGCGTATCGTTCGGATGGCCTCGTCCAGCTGGTCTCGCAGTCCGAGATCTGTGTGTGGAGTTCGGCCCTCGAAGAGCGGCCGCGACTGTTTATCCAGGTGCCTGATGGCTGCGGTGATTCGCTCCGAATCGGTCTCCGGGTCGCATATCAGCAGCAGGTGAAGACCTTTGCCAACGTTGTCGATCGACAGTTCGGCACCGGGCAGTACCGTGATGCCGGTGGCGCGCTCCCGGATCAGCGAAAACCAGTCAGTGCGGACGCCCTGGTAGTCGGTGATCGCGGCGACCTCGATACCAGCGGCTTGGAGTCGCTCGACGTACCGGTCGGCGATTTGCTCGCGGTCCGCTTTGTTGCGTTCGTCGATTCCGGCGGGCAGCCTAAAGCTGTGCACGCCGGGGGTGTGCAGGTGCAGGTCCACACAGCGCCAGGCGGCACCACAGGGCACGTCCGGTAACGAGGTCACCCCCACATCCTCCCTGATCGGACCGACAGCCTGTCGCCGACACGACATGATGTAGAGACGATCTTCCCAGGCACTCTCGCGACGCGCGGGAAGGCATCCATCTAAGCTCCGGATATCCACAGGTGGTTTGTCGAAGTGCTCCTGGAGGTTGAAATTTCGCTAGTCGGCGCGGCGTCAACCGTCACGGCGACGGATCGGCCGCCGCTTTGCAGGGTCAGTCGAAGGCGCATGCTTCGAGGATGCCCCCCAGGTGCGCCCGCTGAGCTTATCGTCCACAGGTGGGGGTACTTTCCCCTGCCCCGGGTTGGTAGGGGGTGGACTGTCCGGTCTACCGGTGCCTACGCTCACGGGGACGTGTACTTCGGGGGTGTCACGGGTGATGAGCGGCACTGTTTCGGTAGAGGTCGGTGTGCTCCCAGACCGGTTCAGCATCGCCCGAGCCAGATCTCTCGGGGTCAGGTGAGTTGCATCGCCGTCCCACGATGGAAGCGAGCCGAGTCTGGTGCCAACGGCTCGAGCGGCATTGAGATACGCGCCACCGGGATGACGCGCGTACGCGCGCTCCATCCCGTCTAAGCCCTGGATCGATGCCCCATCGGCGATCCGGCGCCACAGCTGAGGCCAGTTCTGTCCGAGTCCGTCGAAGTTCGGGGCCGTGATCGTCGGAGAGCCCGCGATGTCGCCCGATGCGAAGCCGTCGTTCAGCGCCGCCGCGATGGCCGCCGCCCCGGTAGCGGCGTATGCGGTGCTGGTCGGCCGTAGCGTAGAGCGTCTCGTATCCGGCGGAATGGGGTCTAGCGGTGAGACCGCGTCGAGCGCGGCGAAGACCTGCGCGGGCACTGGGGTGTTCGAGATATTCTCCGAAACCCGAGTCGCCGTCGGCGAATAGGTATGCCTGAATGTTCCCGGGCGTCAGCGGTCGCACCAGTAGTAGCGCCCCGGTTACGTATCCGCGATCCCGCGCCGCTGGTATTCCGGTCAGGCTAGCGAGAATGATCCGGTTCCCCACTTGGTTGGCTGCTGTCAAACGGAGACTGGAACGGGTGAACGCGATGTCTATGTCTCCCCAGCCGGGGCGCCGCAGTTCGGCGAGTTCCGCCAGCATTCGTCGCACGTCCCGCCGCACGTCCCGCCGCGCTGACGTCGTGTGGCGCCTCTCCGTGCCTTTCAATCGGGCGATCGTTCGTTTTGTACTCGCACCGCGCGGCCGCGGCGGAACACTGCGTCCCATGGTGGGTGTTTCGGGATCCCGATCGTTGAGAAGCCCAAGAGGGTGTGGCACCGCGGTGATGTGTTCGGTACCAGTGCTGTCGGTGAACTGTACGCGAAGCCACGGCATGCCGTACCCGGGATCGAATCCCATGCTCAACCGCTCCGGCAGTTCAGGTAGTGATTCAAGCGAGGCAATAAGTTTGTCTCTGGCCCACTTCGCCTCGTGCCCCAGCCCGACAAGGTCGCTGCTAAGGACTCGTGCTCGCCGCAGGAGCTCCTGCTCTAGAGGAGGCAATCCCATCAAAATGGCACGGAACGTATTCTCATTAGCGTTTTGCGGGGTGCCGATCCGAGCTGTGGTGTCCTCGCCGCCCCGCGCTTCTAACGCGATGCGCGCAACCTCCTCGCGGTCACGCTCCTCGATGGCGGTCAGGTTCACGCCGGTCAGCTTGTACAGCGCCGCTTGCAGCCGCCACCGTGCCGTCTGAAGCTGCCAGGAGCGCGTCTGCATGGCTTCGATAAATTCGTCGAGTTCGCTGGGGATGCGCGAAAAATCGCGGGGCAGGAAATCCAGCGCTGTCCCCGCGGTCTCGAGCTGATGGTCCACGCGGCTCGCATCGCACAGCATCCTGGTCTGCTCGACGAGGTTCGTGTACTCGATAGTGAGCTCGCGGAGCTTGCGCGACAGATGGGCCGTTTCCTGCGGCGACGCGAAAGGTCCTAGGCCGACGAGAAAGCTCGCACAGCGAATCTCGCTCCCTGCCCCATCGTCTGGCTGGGCCATGGCTGCTGAGTATGACAGCTTAGGTGGATGACTGTTGCCAGATTGCCGCTGGCTAGCCAAGTTATCCACAGCTCGCGCCGGCTGTGTTCCTGACGGCCGTTAGTTTCGCTAGTGTCATCGGTTAATGAGCGATGCGCCCTCCGCCGCCGCCGACTCGCCCCGCAACGAATGGGCCGGTCGGTCTCCGACGCTGCCGTTGCCGTCGGGCCCGCCCTCGAGGGCGCCAGGACAGGCGCAGCCGGTCTCGGCTCCGATGGGTTCCCTGCCGCCCCCGTCCCAACGCGGGTCGACTATGTCAGAGCAGGCCGCGTCGACCGGCCTGATGACTGAGATCGAAGCCAAGGTTCGGGAACAGATCCGACGACGAGATATCGACCCATTTGCCCAGGCCAGCGCGGTGCGTCACATCATCGACGATGTGCTCGTCGAACATGCCGAAGGCGCCTTCAACGGTGCCCAGCCCATCGTCGCCAACCCGGCGGCGACGGCGCGAGCGATCTTCGACGCGGTAGCTGGACTCGGCCCGCTGCAGCGGTTTCTCGACGATCCGGCAGTCGAAGAAATCTGGGTGAACGGCCCCGGTCAGGTGTTCGTCGCCCGCGCCGGTCGCAGCGAACTCACCACCACCATACTGTCTTCCGATCACGTCAAAGATCTCGTCGAACGCATGCTCAAGCACAGCGGTCGCCGCCTCGACCTTTCTACGCCGTTCGTGGATGCCACACTGCCCGACGGCTCCCGGCTGCACGTGGTGATTCCCGACATCACTCGCGAACACTGGGCCGTCAACATCCGCAAATTCGTGTTGCGGGCACACACCTTGGAACACCTCGTGGCGCTGCGAACCCTCACGCCGCATGCCGCAAAGTTTCTCGAAGCCGCTGTGGCGGCGGGCCTGAACATCATTGTCGCCGGTGGAACCCAAGCCGGTAAGACCACTATGCTCAACTGCCTCGCTACCGCCATACCGGCAGCGCAGCGTGTGGTGAGCTGTGAAGAAGTCTTCGAGCTTCAACTGGGTCTGCCCGATTGGGTGGCCATGCAGACCCGGCAGCCCAACCTGGAAGGCGCCGGTGAGATCCCACTGCGTCGCCTGGTCACCGAAGCGCTGCGCATGCGACCGTCCCGCATTCTGATCGGTGAGGTTCGGCAGGCCGAAGCCCTCGATATGCTCATCGCGCTCAACAGTGGCCTACCGGGTATGTGCTCGCTGCACGCCAACTCCGCACGCGAGGCGGTGACCAAACTGTGCACGTTGCCGCTGCTGGCGGGAGAGAACATCTCGGCGAGTTTTGTGGTGCCCACCGTGGCCACCAGTGTGGACCTGGTGGTGCACGTTGCGGTGGAGGCCTCTGGTCGCCGCCGAGTAACCGAGATCGTCGCTCTCCCGGGCCGAGTGGAGGGGCAGGTCATCGAGACCGCCGATATCTTCACCACCTCGCGGGGAGCACTGGTGCGCGCCGGTGGTTTCCCGCCGCACGCCGAACGTTTCGGCTACGCCGGATACGACATCGCCGCGCTCCTCGCTTATGGCGGAACACCTGGTCACCGGCGGTCACCGGATCCGGCCGCACCTTCAAACGACCTGCTGGCGGGGTGTCAACCGGCAGTGACCGGTGGGTCCCAGCTGCCTGCCGCACCCCAGGCAGGTGGGTAAGCATGGGGCTTCTGTTGGGAATGGTCGCGGCCCTCGGTGGACTGCTGATGTGGCTGGGATACGTCGGGGCCTTACAAGCGCCGAAGGACCAGGCGACTATGTCTTCGCTGTCCCCACTAACCCCGCTGTCCCGCTGGTCGCGTCGCCGGGTGCAGCTGCTGCGACAAGCCGACGTGTCTCGCGTGTCATCGGGGCAGCTACTGTGCGTTCAATTGGGCACTGCGCTGCTGTCGGTGCTGATCGTGTTGGTGGTCACTCGCAGCGTTTCGGTGGCAATCTGCTTCGGAATATTTGGCTTCTTGGCCCCAACCGCCGGGGTACGGGGGATGCGGAATCGGCGACTACGCGAACTGCGCGACGTGTGGCCCGAGGTGGTTGACAATCTGGCATCGGCGGTGCGAGCCGGGCTGTCGTTGCCAGAGGCGGTGGCTGCCTTGTCGACACGCGGTCCCGAACCGTTGCGCCCGGCGTTTAACCGCTTCGCCGCCGACTACCGGGTGACTGGGCGATTCTCGGACAGCCTGAACCATCTCAAAGACCAGCTCGCCGACCCCATCGGCGACCGGGTGTGTGAGGCGCTGCGCATGGCGCGCGAAGTGGGAGGCACAGACCTGGGTCGTCTGCTGCGTACGCTGTCGACGTTTCTGCGGGAGGATTCGCGGACGCGGGCTGAGCTGGAGACCCGGCAGGGCTGGACGGTTAACGCCGCACGGCTAGCTGTGGCCGCGCCGTGGGTCGTGTTGCTGCTGCTGGCAATGCAGGCCGCCACCCTGGAGGCATACGACTCGACCTCGGGCCGCCTGCTACTGGCGGGTGGGGCCGCTGCGAGCTTTCTGGCGTATCGACTGATGCTACGTATCGGTCAGTTGCCCCAAGAGCGGCGGGTGTTGTCATGAGACTGCTTGGCGCGGTGCTGGGTGCGGGTGCGGTCCTCGGCGTGTGGTTGGCGGGCACGAATATGCCGGGCTCGCGCAGACTCCGGTTGGGCGACCGACTGGAGCCGTACCTTCGACCAGTGACCGGTTCGTCCGCCCCGATGGTCTCGGAGCAGGACAGTCTCGTCGCCCGCGTGTTGGGCCAGTGGGGCGCGGCTGGTCGGCTCGCCGCTCCCATGCTGACCCGCGCTGGGCGCTGGGTGGAGTCGGTGCTGGGCGGTGCCCGTTCGGTACGCATCCGGCTTGCGGCGCTGGGCTCCGAACAGCGAGTAGAGGACTTCCGCGTCGAGCAAGTCATGTGGGGCGTAGTCGGCGGTCTTGGCGGGCTGTTTCTGGTCGCCGCGATCTCGGCGGTTACGTTCTCGGTGAACCTCCTTGCCGCCGCGGCGCTGATCGCGATCTGTCTGGTCACCGGGGTGCTGATGCGTGATTGGTGGCTCACGATGCAGGTTCGACGCCGGGAACGCGCGATGATGGAGGAGCTCCCGGTGGTGGCCGAGCTACTGGCGTTGGCTGTGACGGCCGGCGAATCTCCGGTGTCCGCGCTGCAGCGTGTGTGTCGGCTGTGCCGCGGGGAGCTGTCGGTCGAGCTGGGTCGCGCGCTGGCCGAAGCCAGGGCCGGCGCGTCGTTGATCGGATCGTTGCAGGCCATTGAGGTACGTACCAGCCTGGATTCGCTGGCGCGATTCATCGATGGCATGGTGATCGCGCTTGAGCGGGGCACCCCCCTCGCCGAAGTGCTACGGGCGCAAGCGGCCGACGTGCGGGAGGCGGGAAAGCGGGCGCTGCTTGCGTCCGGCGGGCGCCGTGAGATCGCGATGATGTTTCCGGTGGTGTTCCTGCTGCTGCCCATCACTGTGCTGTTCGCGCTGTATCCGGGGCTGGTGAACATTGCCCTGCTCACCCGGTAGCTTGCAACCTGAGTTATCCACAGATCGTGGTTGAGGGGGCCGCCGTAGGCCGTGCTGCATTACGCTGGTCGAACGTCGGCTTTGGTGTCGCGCACGCCATCTGGGAGAACACATGAAACGCATCGCCCGCTTTCGGGAACGGCTGTCGGCTATGACTGCTCGTGTTTTGGTGGGTGATCTGCAGCGGGGTGATGTGCCGGGGTGGGTGTTGGTGACGGTGATGTCCGCCGGTTTAGTGGTGGCGATTTTCGCCGCGTTTCGGGACACCATCGTCTCGGCGGTGACCGACGCCATCAATCAGGTGGTCTCCGGCACCAGCGACGGCTAGGGCCATGAGCTGGATCCGCCGCCATTGTTGCCGCTTTCGTGGTGATCGCGGCGCGGCCGTGCCCGAGTTCTTGATGGTCAGCATCGTGCTGATCTTCCTCGCGATGCTGATCGTGCAAGCGATCCTGTACCTCTACATCAGGAGCATCGTCGTCGCTTCCGCGGCCGAAGGTGCCCGCTATGCGGCGAACGCCGATGCCACCCCACAAGGCGGTGCCGAGGTCGCGAACGATCGGATCGCTCGCGGCACCAGCGACGCGGTGGCGGCGGAGATTGCATGCGAGGGATCCGAAGTTCCGGGTGAAGGCGGCGCGACGCTGGTGCAGGTCCGTTGTGCGGGTGACCTTCCGCTGTTCTTCGTGCCGCTGGGCGATGTGCTGCCCATCGATGTGCGGGCGCAGGCTATCGAGGAGGGCGGATGAGTCGCCTGTGGTGGTATCGGTTCCTACCGCGTCGGTTTAATAGGCACTGGCGTGACGAGCACGGTGCGGCCACGGTGGAGTTCGTGTTCCTGGGCGTGCTGGTGTTGGTGCCGCTGTTCTACCTGGCGATCGCCGCCTTCAGCGTGCAGAGCAACGTCTTGGCCACCACGCAGGCAGCGCGAGAGGCTGGGCGGGCATTCGCCACCGCGCCTGATGTGCCGACCGGGGTGAACCGGGCGCAGTATGCGGTCCGATTGGCGTTGCGCAACCATGGCATCGATGGCGGTGGCGCGACGCTACGGTTTGTCGATGCGGAGAGTTCCTGTTCGTCGGGAGGCTCAGCGGCGCCCGATCCGGGAGCGGCGTCGTTGGAACCAGAGGCGGTGTTCACGGTGTGCGTGGTGAGCACCTTCGACGTCCCGGCGGTGCCGGCGTTTCTGGAAGGTTCATCCAAGACCACGACGGCTCGATACGTAGTGACGGTGGACAGTTACCGCAAGGTCGATTCCGACTCGGAGACGGGTGCGTCGTGAGGGTGGTTGCTCGGTTGTGTCGTGGCGGCGCGTTACGAGGCGATGCCGGGAGCATGCTGCCGTTGATCACAGTCTTCGTGCTGGTCGTGGTGTTGATGCTGATGGGGATGATGGCGGCGACCGGGGCGTTCATCGCGCAACGTGACTTGCAGGGCGTGTGCGATGAGACGGCCGCCGCGGTGGCATCGGAGGTCGATATCGAGCAGCCGCGCGTTAAGGCGCCTGACGGTTCGGAGATGCTGGCGCTGGACGTGGACGCGGTGGCCGCTGCGGTGGAAGCGCACCGGGTGAAGTTTTTTTCCCACGATCCCGGCCTACGCATGGTAGGGACATCCGATGGCGGTGTAGCGACGGTGGAGTGTCACACGAAAGTCAAGGTGCCGTTCGGGACGGTCTTCGGTAAAGGTGGCGGCGTGGAGCGGGACGCGGTGAGCGCGATCCGCTCCCCGATCTCGGAGCCAACGTCGGAGGCCAGCATCGTCCCGAACGATCCGGTGGGATAGCCCGCCTGTGGATAACTGAAGCGATAGTTGATGTGATTCGGTTAGTGTGTTTCGTATGGGTTTTTTGGGTCCGGATGTGAAGCTGAAGCCTGGGTGGCGGCAGGGTTGGTGGTGGCGGGAACGGATTCCGGCCATCATCGCGGTGGTAGTACTGGCGGCCGGGATTGGGTTAGCGGGGTGGTTACCGTTTTATCTTAGGGATAACGACGAGCCGCCCGCCCGGCCTCGTGACACCGCCGACAACCAGACTGCCGCGCCCACTACTTCGACTCGCCCCCGCGAGGAACCACCCAAACGGCCAGACGCGATGTCCGAGCCGACCCAGGCGGGGGTGGAGGCCACGGTGCGGTACGAGAACGACGCGATCAATTACGCGCAACGCACCGGGGATGTGCTGCCACTAAAACGGATATACGACCTGGAACATTGTGCGGTGTGTAGGGGTGTGCTTGCCCAGATCGAAAAGGACAGCATGAACGGTCGCTATCTGGAGGGTGCGTCCTACACCGTAGTTTCAGTCGCCGGCACCACGTTGACCCCCAACAGTCAGGGCGAGTGGCGTGGCAGCACAGAGCCGAGCATCAAACGAGATTCAGGCCGGCAGCTTGAGCCAGACGGCCGCCTTGTCCGGGAAATCGCAGCCGACCCTGCAAGCCTGTACGAGCTGAGACTGTCCTTCGACAGCGGCGCCTGGCGAATCTACGGCGGCAGAGTCAAGGATCTAGGTCGATGAAGCGGCTTGTGGTAGTGGCGATCGTAGTGGTGCTCGGTGTGACGCCGACTTTCTCCGTTTCGGCTGAACCGACGCCGAAGGTAAATAGTGAAGCAAATGGACACCGTGCCGATACTTATCTCGATCTGGACGGTCAGAACACGCAGCCCGATTCGCCGCCTGCTTCGTCGGGTGCGGTGTCGTATCCGCTGGTGACGCGTTCGATATCACCCAATTGTCGCGTGGAGGGCACCGCCGGTGGTGTCCTGTGTGGCGTGTCGTGCGAAGAAGGTCAGATCGAGTATGTCGTCATCACGCGTCGGATCGAGTCGCAGGGCGCACCGCCGAAAGTCACCGAGGATCTGGAGTGTGGCCTGCCCGATCGGTCCGTGCAGTCCCTAGCGATTCAGGAGTTCTACCAAACGCAGGTGAAAGTACCGGCACCCACGGTTCATCCGGCTAACGGTCTCACCCTGGTGAACTTCCCCAACGTCTACTCCACCGACTTCACCGGCTACGAACACGACACCGACATCCAAACCGCGAAGGTGCGATTGAAATTCACCCCGGTGAAATACGTGTGGGACTTCGGCGACGGGAAGTCATTGACCAGCACCCAGCCGGGTAAACCCTTCGACAAAAAGCTAACCGACCGGGTGCAGGAGATGGAACGGGTGTACCCGATCACCCACCGCTACACCGACACCGGGAAGTTCACTTCCACAGTAACGATCGTGATCAACGGCCAATACTCCGTCAACAACGGCCCATGGCAACCCATCACCGGCTCCCTCCAAGCCACCAGCCCCGGCCTCCAACTAGACATAGCCCAAGCCCGCGGCGAACTCATCACACCGAAAACTAGTTAGCACAACGTGCGATCGCTCCGTCCAAAGTGGGAGTCAGACTCCGTCCAAACCGGGATTAAATTCCCGTCCGAAGTGGGAGTGCGATAGCGTCCGAAGTGGGATTGTAGTAGCATGAGCTGCTGTGAAGCCCGTCTATATAAAACGTCTTGTCGATCCTGTGATCGATGAGGTGTTCGCGGCTTTGCCTGCGGTTTCTTTGCTAGGACCACGGGCATCCGGCAAGACCACCACTGGTCTGCGGCACGCTCGCACTGTCGTCCGGCTGGACCGGGCCGAGGAGGCCGCCGCATTCCGTTCAGATCCGGATGCCGCGCTGCGAGGCCTCCAGTCGCCGGTGCTTCTTGACGAATGGCAGGAAGTTCCTGGGGTGCTCGGAGCGGTGAAACGAGCGGTGGACACCGCGCATGCTCCGGGTCGATTCATCTTGACCGGCTCGGTGCACGCGGAACTCGATGTCGCCATCTGGCCCGGAACCGGACGCGTCATGGACATTCCGATCGGAAGTCTGGCCATGAGAGAACTAGTCGGAGATGTGTCCGCGAAACCGTTTCTGGATCGGATTGTTCAAGAATGGCTGGACCTACCGTCGCGGATCGAGGGTGTTGATCTACGTAGCTATGTCGACGCCGCAGTCACGGGTGGTTTCCCGGAGGCTGTTTTCCTTCCGTCCCCGCAGCTGCGTCGCCGATGGTGTGCAACGTATGTTCGGCAGCTGGTGAGCCGCGATGCGCGCGGTGCTTCGCCGAGCCGGGACCCTGTCAAGTTGCGCCGCTTCCTAACGACGTTGGGGCTTAACTCGGCCTGCATAGTCTCCGAGCAAGTGCTGTTCGGCCGAACCGGGATCGATCGCAAAACTGCTCAGGTGTACGAGGGACTACTTCGTGATCTGTTCATCGCTGAGGCGATTCCCGCTTGGTCTAATAACCGACTGAAGCGGCTGATCCAAACGCCGAAACACTACTTGACCGACTCGGGACTCGCTGCGGCGTTGATGGGACTCGACAGTGGCGGAATCATGCGTGATGGGAAGGTGCTAGGTCAACTTCTGGATACGTTTGTCGTCGCTCAGCTGCGAGCAGAGCTTCCGATTAGCCAGTACGATCCCACGCTTTTTCATCTGCGAGAGAAAAGCGGTGGTGCAGAGATCGACCTGATCGTCGAGTACGCCGGGGGCTCCATCGTCGGCATCGAGATCAAGTCCTCCAACGCCCCGGATCGGCGGGACGCCCGACACCTGACGTGGTTACGCGATGAGTTGGGTGAGCGATTCATCCGCGGTGTTGTGCTGCATACCGGCCGGAACCGCTGGACACTTGCTGAGCGTATCGAGGCGGTGCCAATCGCCGCGATCTGGTCATGACAAGACGCGGGCCCTTGCGGATTAAGCGCACCGTTTGCCCACGCTCGACTGCTGTGCAGTTTTGAGTCCGAAACTGGTCTGCCGAGTTCATGGAGAAATTCCACAGTGGATTCTCGTTACCTCTAGATTCGGCGTCACTCTCGTGGCAGCGTGAGGGCATGCCCGAGAAAGGTCTAAATGCGACAGCCGCCGCGCTGCTGGGATTACTGCACGACGGGGCCATGACCGGTGGCCAGCTTATGGGCGCGGCGCAGCAGCGACTGGGTCCGTTCTGGACCACCACCCGCAGCCAGGTCTACCGCGAACTGCCGCTGCTCGCTGACGCCGGCTACGTACGGACCGGGAAGCTCGGACCGCGCGCCGCGCAGCCGTACGCGATCACCACATCCGGCAAGCGAGCCTTCGCTGGATGGCTCAATGAGTCGGCCGGGCGGGACCATTTCCGCAATCCGTTGTTGCTGCGGGTGGCGTTCGGTTCGCTACACAGCGCCGCGCAGCTCACGCGACTCTATGATTCCCAACGCGAAGATCGTGCCGCGCGGCTGGCCGAACTGAAGGCTGTGTTGGCCCAGGCGAAGCAGAGCGGTGACGAGTTCGCTATCGCGACGATCGAGTTTGCGATCACGTACCACAAGGCCGTCGTCCGTTGGCTCGAATCGGCCCCCGGCAGGTAGATGGCGATCAGACGAGCACGTTGCGGATGGTCTAGTCAGCGAGCAGTAGTGGAGGGCTAAGGACGTGGCTGACGTGTTCATGTATGCCGACGAAACTGGCAATCTCGACTACGAAGACCACGACGGTTCCAGTCAGTACTTCGGGGTAGGTACTGTCGTCTTCGCCAGCCATGCTCTGGCGATAGTCAAGGGCGAGCAGCTGCGCGCCGAAGTCGCTGCTGACGGGACCAGCCTCCCGAAAGGATTCCACGCTAAGAATGACAGCTACGGATTACGAAAGCGGGTTTACGCTACGGTAAGCGAATTGGCACCCAGAGTGGACGCGACGTTTCTTCGCAAGTCCAATGCCTACAGCCACGTTCGGGAGGCAGGTCAGGTTCGCTTATTCAAGCTGGCATGGTTCTTGCACTTCAGAACCGTTGCTTCGCTCGTATGTCAGCCCGGTGACCGACTCTTTGTCGTGGTTGCCACCCTAGGGACCAAACGCCGTAAGTCAGAGTTCGAAGCGGCCTTGCACGATGTCTGCGTTACACAGGGGCCGCCGCAGCGACACGTCGTTCTCTGTCACTGGAACTGTGAAACGTCGTGGGGCCTACAGATAGCAGACTACGCGTTATGGTCGCTCCAGCGTTCCCTGGAGAAGGGGAAAGACGACTTCTTGCCTTATATCGAGCCGCTGCTCGGCTCGTGGAACTTCCCCTGGGCAAGGTAGCGGTCGGCTACCCCAAAAGGGAAGAGGACCATCCGGACCTCTTATCACCGACCATCTCTAGTAGACCGCCCCTCTGGCAGCATGTCAAGTTGAATCGACCACGGTCGACAACTACGACCCGCTGAAGTTTGTAACAACTTCGGCAGTGTCGCCGCTATCAAACTGTACGTTGCCGAGCTCTCGAGCTGGGGTTCGTCGCTGTTTCGCGGCGCCGTATAACGGTTTCGCATTCAAGTACTGACATTGCCGAAAACGCCAGTTCTTGTGGGTAGTGACATAGCTAACCACTATATGTAGTATCCAGCTTACCGTTGATCGAATGTCGCGCGGCTGGTGGTTACACCGCCAGGGGTCATGTCACAGGCCTGCGGCATGCTTGCCTTAGTCGTCGTCGGGGGCGCCGCGCTTGTGCCCGTTCCTACCCGTTTTTGCCTGAGTTTTCATCGCCTCGCTAGCCGCACCGGAGTCACAGATGACCGCCTCGCTTGCCACCTCACCCACTATCACCACACCGCCTACCGCCACCCACGTCATTCGGCGTGACGGTACCGTCTCTTCGTACGACGCCGGCAAGATCTCCATCGCCATGACCAAAGCGTTTTTGGCGGTGGAAGGCGATGCCGCCGGCGGCTCGGCTCGAGTACGAGAGATCGTTGCCGAACTCACCGCGCAGGTCACTGCCGCGTTGTTTCGTCACCTCGGCGCCGAACAGGCGGTACACATCGAGCAGATTCAAGACCAGGTCGAGCTCTCGCTGATGCGCGGTGGCCACCATAAGGTGGCTCGCGCCTATGTGCTCTATCGGGACGAGCGCGCTAAGGCTCGCGAGGAAAAGGCCCAGCAGGATTCCGCCGGAGTGCCCCAAGTAGCAACGCTGAATGTGCGCGGAGTCGATGGTCAGCTACATCCGCTAGACCGCAAGCGCATCGCGTTGGTGATCAATGAGGCCTGCGCGGAGCTGGAGAACGTCTCCGAGCAGGCGGTGCTCGCTGAGACGTTGCGTAACCTCTACGACGGGATCAGCGCCGGTGAGCTGGAGCTGGCGTTGGTCATGGCGGCGCGCACCATGCTGGAGTCCGAACCCAATTACTCTTACGTCAGCGCGCGGCTACTGCTGGACAAGCTTCGTCGTGAGGTGCTGACTGCTGTCGCGCCCGTGAGCGGCGGTGAGGGGTCCGCTCCTGCTCAGGCCAGCCAGGCAGAGATGGCCGACTACTACGCCGAGTATTTCGCCGCATTCATCGCTCGAGGCATCGACGCCGAACTACTCGACCCTGAACTGGCCACGTTCGACCTGCCTCGGTTGGGAAAGGCCATTCTTCCCGAGCGGGATCTTGACTTCGGTTTCTTGGGTCTGCAAACCCTGTATGACCGGTATCTGCTGCACGTGCGCGACGCCCGCATCGAGCTGCCGCAAGCGTTCTTCATGCGGGTGGCCATGGGCCTGGCGCTTGCCGAAGACGACCGAGAAGCCCGGACGATCGAGTTCTACCAACTGCTGTCGTCCTTCGACTTCATGTCATCCACGCCCACGCTGTTCAACGCAGGCACCACCCGGGCGCAGCTGTCGTCGTGCTTCCTTACCACCACGCCTGACGACCTCGACGGCATTTTCCAAGGTATCCAGAACAACGCGTTGCTGGCCAAGTACTCCGGCGGCTTGGGTAACGACTGGACGCCGGTGCGGGGCATGGGCGCCCACATCAAGGGCACCAACGGCAAGTCCCAAGGTGTGGTGCCTTTCCTCAAGATCGCCAACGACACCGCCGTCGCGGTAAACCAGGGTGGCAAACGCAAAGGCGCGGTCTGCGCCTACCTGGAGACGTGGCATATCGACATCGAGGAATTCCTCGACTTACGCAAGAACACCGGAGACGACCGGCGCCGCACCCACGACATGAACACCGCGAATTGGGTGCCCGACCTCTTCTTGGAGCGCGTGGAGCAAGATGGCAGCTGGACGCTGTTCTCGCCCAACGAGGTACCCGACCTGCACGACCTGTACGGCACGTCATTCGCGCAGCGTTACGCGGAGTACGAAACCGCCGCGGATCGCGGTGAGATTAGCGTGTACCGCAAGGTGCGCGCCGTGGAGCTATGGCGGCGGATGCTCACCATGCTCTTCGAGACCGGACATCCATGGATCACATTCAAAGACCCCTGCAATGTGCGCTCGCCGCAACGGCACGTCGGCGTGATCCACTCCTCGAACCTGTGCACCGAGATCACGCTGAACACCTCCCACGAGGAGGTGGCGGTCTGCAACCTGGGCTCGGTGAACCTCGCCAACCACATTACCGCCGACGGGCTGGATTCGGCACGGCTGGAACGCACAGTCACCACCGCCGTGCGCATGCTCGACAACGTGATCGACATCAACTTCTACACCATCCCAGAAGCCCGCACCTCGAACCTGCGGCACCGGCCGGTGGGCTTGGGCCTGATGGGCTTTCAAGACGCGTTGTTCTCGCTCCGTATTCCCATGTCCTCGCAAGCTGCCGTGGAGTTCGCGGATGTGAGCATGGAGCAGATCAGCTATTTCGCCATCACGGCGTCGTCGCAGCTCGCGGCCGAACGTGGCAAATACCCGTCCTTCTCCGGCTCACTGTGGAGCCAAGGTGTCCTACCGATCGACTCAATAGAACTGCTGGCTAAGGAGCGCAGCACCCCCATTGAGATGGACACCACCACCCGCATGGACTGGGGCGCTCTGCGCGAGAAGGTGCGTACGGTGGGTATGCGCAACTCCAACGTAATGGCCATCGCCCCTACCGCCACTATCTCCAACATCTGCGGGGTCGCGCAGTCCATTGAGCCGCTGTACCGCAACTTGTATGTGAAGTCGAACATGTCCGGTGACTTCACCGTGACCAATCCGCACCTTGTACGCGATCTGAAAGCCCGCGGTCTCTGGGACGAGGTCATGATCAGTGACTTGAAATACTTCGACGGAAGTCTTGGTCCGATTGATCGCATCCCGACAGACCTCAAGACGCTATACGCCACCGCGTTCGAGGTGGATAGCTCGTGGTTGATCGAAGCGGCGTCGCGACGCCAGAAGTGGATCGACCAGGCGCAGTCGTTGAACCTTTACATTGCCGCTCCCAGCGGGCGGAAGCTCGACGAGCTTTACCGGAACGCCTGGCGAAAAGGTTTGAAGACCTGCTATTACCTGCGTTCGCAGAGCGCTACCCATGTGGAGAAGAGCACCCTGCGAGGCACTGACGGGAAGCTCAATGCGGTGTCCCTAGTAGCGGTGGGCCCGCAGGCAAGTGTGGCAGCAGTAGCGCCGGTGCCATCTTCCCAAGCTGATAGTGCGAATCTCGAAGCCGCTGTCTGCTCGATAGCGGATCCGGACTGCGAAGCCTGCCAGTGATTGGTGGCCTGTTGTGCTGCCCGCTGGCTGCGTTCACTGTTCTTGAGCCGCCTTTCCACGCTATTCTGCTGCGCTCCATTTTCGTACACGGCGGCTCCTGCGGCCTTGCCAGCGAGCAGCACAACAGGCTCCACCTCAGAGTTAGGAAGTAAGAGCAATGACAGAAACTTCTGTAGACCCTGCCGCCACCGGCCTCGGTGAGATCGACCGGTCCGGTTCCCGGGTGAACGTCGACGATAAGGCGATGATCAACTGCCGTGCCGACGTGAACCAGCTACTTCCGCTGAAGTACCAGTGGGCGTGGCAGAAGTATCTGGCCGGCTGCAACAACCATTGGATGCCCACGGAGGTTTCCATGCAGGCTGACATCGCGTTGTGGAAGTCGCGAGATGGCCTCACGGAGGATGAACGCCGAGCCCTAAAACGGAACTTGGGTTTCTTCGCCACCTCTGAGTCGTTGGTGGCTAACAACATCGTGCTCGCGGTGTATCGACACCTCACCAACCCCGAATGCCGGCAGTACCTGCTCCGGCAGGCATTCGAGGAAGCCGTGCACACCCACACGTTCCAGTACATCTGTGAAAGCCTCGGTTTGGATGAGGGTGAGCTGTTCAACATGTACCGGGAGGTGCCCTCCATCACCGATAAGGCCGCGTGGGCGCTCAACTACACCCAGAACCTAGAAGACCCGGGCTTTTCCACCGGAACGCCCGCTGCGGACCAGGCGTTTCTTAGGGACATGATTGCATTCTATGTGGTTTTTGAGGGTATGTGGTTCTACACCGGTTTTGCCCAAATTCTTTCGCTCGGACGTCGTAACAAGATGGTCGGTATCGCCGAGCAGTATCAGTACATCCTGCGCGATGAATCCATCCACTTGAATTTCGGGATCGACGCGATCAACCAGATCAAGATCGAGAACCCCAACCTGTGGTCGGAGAAGTTCCAGCAAGAGGTTCGTGCCATGCTGGCCGAGGGCTGTGAACTTGAGGTGGCTTACGGCCGTGACACCATGCCGCGTGGGCTGCTCGGGCTTAACGCGCAGTTGTGTGAGCAGTACATGCACTTCATCACCAACCGTCGCTGCGCACAGCTGGGGTTACAGCCGGTCTTCGGGCCGACCGAGAACCCGTTCCCGTGGATGTCGGAGATGATGGACCTTAAGAAAGAGAAGAACTTCTTCGAGACCCGCGTCATCGAGTATCAAAGCGGCGGGTCGTTAGCCTGGGACTAGGGCGTGTCTCCGATGTTTGTTGGGCGTCGGGTTTGATGCTGTCGGTTATGAGGCGGACGCGGGTGCTCAGTGATGCGATGTGGGCTCGGATGGAGCTTTTGCCGCCGGCGCGTTGAGGGGTCCGATGGGTCGTCCGATGCACGATCACCGGTTGTTGGTCGAGGCGGCGATCTGGCGGTACCGGACCGGGTCAGCGTGGGCGGGACCTACCGGCGGAGTTCGGGCCGTGGCAGACGGCGTGGAAGTTGTGCGCTGCTGCGGCCGGCGAGCCATGTGCTGCAGCCACTACCCAGCCGGTTGGCGAGGGGACCCAGGTCCGCGTGTATGCGAGGGTTACATCAATCTCGTCGTCACCGACCGTGCCGACTAGATGCAGAAGTGCCCGCGTTATCCCGACCCGGTCGATGATCTGCACCTCCCGGTTCACCTCGTCAACGGTGGTGAGCAAGAGAGCTTGCGAGCGGTGCATAGCCATATCCGCGGCCTTGTCGATCGTCGAGCCATCGGGACCGGTGAAGCGCACATGATCGTGGAGGAAGCCGTCGAGGGCGGCTACATCGTTGGCCAGCAGCGCGGCTTGAAAGCGACTCTCGGCATCATGCAACGTCGTTGCAGTGAACCGGTCGACATTCATGTCGTGAGCCTACAAGGGTCCGGCTGGTCTAGGCGGAGGGCTCGGGGGGCCACCGCGATTCCGCGTCGATAGCGCCGTCCAGGTGATCCAGACCAGCTCGGCGTTGGACCGGTCGCCGCCACGCATGCTTCGAACATCTACCGCGCCGGCCCGACCTGCAAGCCGTCATCACCTGGCTCAAGAGCTTCGGAGACACGCCCTAGGCGCACGGCCTAGCTCTATGTGATGCCGACCGCAGCGCCAGGCCGGCACGCCTTAGGCCGGGGCAAGTGTCAAAATGTATGTCTTGGTGAGGAACTCGATGGCCACGGCCATATGTTTCTGCGGGCTTCGCCGTGGGAATATTCGATTCTAACGGCAACCACCGCCCACGAGGAGACAACGATGGAACACAGCGAACAGCGAGATGTCATTGCGGTACTGACTGCCGATCATCGTGAATTCGAGCAGCTTTTCAGCGACTTGGAGACGACCAAGGACCCCGAGCGCCGCCATTTGATCGCCGAGCATGTGATCGCCGATCTGGTCCGTCACTCAGTCGCCGAAGAGCAGTACCTCTACCCAGCGGTGCGCGGGCATGTAGCCGGAGGCGACGAGATAGCCGACCACGAAACCGAAGAGCACGCCGAAGCTGAGCGCACGATGAAACAGATCGAGCAGACCGAGACCGGTAGCCAAGAGTTCGACCAATTAGTAAGCCAGCTCATAGCGGAGATCCGCCACCACCTCGACGAAGAAGAAACCAAACTGTTCCCCAAACTGGCAGCCGCCTGTTCGGTAGCCGAATTGCGTGAACTCGGCGCGAAGGTGGAGTGGGCAAAGAAGCTGGCTCCGACCCGGCCGCATCCGAGTGCGCCCGATCATCCGCCATTGAACAAGATTCTCGGCCCGGGAATAGGACTAGTGGATCGGGTACGAGACACGTTGACCGGGCGGAACAGCTGAGCACAGCTGCTTGCGGTTGCCCGTCGTGCTATGTGTGTGGCACCGCATGTAACAGCACCGGCCCCAAACGGCCATGTTGGATCTCGGCGGTCATATACGTGCCGCTGGGCTGCTGTCGTCGATCGGTGGGCGAACCGGGGTTGAGTAGCCGCATTCCGTTAGCGGCAACGCTGTCCCACGGGATGTGACTGTGGCCGAAGACCAATACACCGGTATCGGGGAAGCGGTTCAGGCAACGAGCTTCACGACCCTGCGCCGATCCTGTGTCATGAACCACGGTAAGTCGAACTCCGTCTAGGTCGGCGTGGGATACCTCCGGTAGCCGACCTGCGAAATCCGAGCCGTCGTTGTTGCCCACTACCCCGATCACTCGTCGAGCCCGAGACTGTACAAGATCGAGCAAGGCGGCATCTACCCAGTCTCCGGCGTGCACCACTACGTCAGCAACCTCTACTGCGTCCCATACCTGTTGTGGTAGCTGCCGGGCGCGTTTGGGGACATGGGTGTCGGAGATCAGCAGCAGGTGCATCGTCGCTATTCGTTCCATTCGCTAGGGCCGAGATTGTCGATAAGCCGAGCAATCGTATGCATGAGCGCACTGATCTCCTGCTCGCTCAGCCCTTGGATGGCTGTCGCGTTTACACGATGCAGCGCCGATATCAGGTGAGGTTCGATTTCGCGGGCGCGTGGGGTAAGCACCACGTGGATGCGTCGCCGATCAGTTGGATCTGGAACGCGTCGGATGAGTCCGTCGCGTTCCATGCGGTTCAGTGTGCTGGCCATCGTCGGCTGCTCGATCTGGACCCGTTCGCATAGCTCGGCTTGCGTGAGCCCATCCTGCTCGTATAGCGCCAATAACTGCGCGAACTGTCCGGGGACTACACCCAGCGATTCGATCTGTTCACGTAAGGCTCGGGCGAATAGTCGAGCGACGTAGTTAATCTGGTATCCCAGCGAAGATCCGCGGGGCAGCGGTGTTTGCTGCATAGAAATCTGCGGCACCGACCTTCAGGCTCGAATTCGACGCTGACGTAACAACCTTCGCAGCTTAGGCCATTTCCATAGTGCGATTCCAGATAACACTAGAGTCGGCAACGCGATCCATCGCACCCCGCTGGTGAACCCAGAGCCCAGCGCCCGTTCGAAGTACACGTAGGCAACCAGAATGGCCGCCGCGATCAAATGAATGAGACGCTGCAGGACGCGGATCTGAATGGCTTTAGCCATTGCCGTGGACCTTTCACGATTACATAGCTTGCTATCAAACTGTCATAGCAAGCTATGTAATGTCAAGAGGTTTGTGTCTGCGGAGGCTGCCACTAGCGCTTCCGACGATCCTTGCGGGTTATGCTCGGCCATTTACGTGCAGGTGTCTTTAGGACTCGGCGATCGCTTCCAGTCTCAGAGGGAGCGTTGAGCGTATTTCCCAGCGCGTCAAAGACCTCTTGGGACGGCTCGCCAGCCATGATAGCCCGGACGGAGATCCCCACCTGCTCTGGCGGGACATCCAAATGGTCAGCCAATGCCAACTGGCCAGCGGCCAACGCCTCCGCAGCTACATGTCCCGCTTCGGGAACATATGCGATAACCATGTCAGATTCAACGTGCCGTACTAGACCCCGATACTGCCTCAGCGTACTGTCCATAAGATTCGCCACGGCACCCACATCGGGCGGTTCGGGACTGACCAGGGGCAGGCGCCATGCGATCGCTGCCGGTAACCGCGAAGGATTGGCGGCGGCGTAGGCAGCAACCGCTCCGTCGATTACTTCCGGAGACGGACGACCAGTGCGCGGATCGCAGGTGTTCCGAATGGCATCGAGATACCGTCCTCCCAATGTTGCCGGAGCTCGCGGGACGGCGCGAGCGCTGTGGGCGCTGTTGGCCACGAGCACGAGAGTTTCCAGGTCATGCTCAGCTAGCGCAACCGTGCCTTCCGGTGAGTCGAAACCATGATGCGGCCGTCTAGAACCGCAATGCAGCACCGCATGACATAGCCGGCTACCGCCAGGAAGCACCTCGATTGTGTTTGGGTCGAACATAGCTGCATATTCATCGGACACCGGACGTCCACTATCGAAAGCTCGCTGCAACAGGGCCATCACGTCTGGTGAATTCGCCAATGCGGCGGCCAGGTCCCTGTCCTGGCCCGCTACTGCGAGCCTCGGATTGTCTAGCGACCCTTGGGCCACAAGGATGACGTCAGGGGCATACCCGTGAGATAGCCCTGTCGCCTGCTCCTGCAATCGCAATGCCGCACGGTCCAGATAATCCCACGTAAGTGCGGGCCATGCGCCCTCCGGCGTTGCTACTTCGGTTGCTATGTCGTAGGCACCGGAAGTGGCTATGCTTCCCGGCAGCATCGATGCGAGTTCACGCAGCTCACGCAGGAGCCTTGCTTCATCGATGGGGGGAAATGAGCTGTATAGAATTTTCCCTTGACTGTCTATAGTAGGAAAGCGGGAAATCGGAATATGTCCTGTTTGGTGTGCGACGATTACGATGCTTAATTCGAGGTCTGGTTCACCATCGCCAGAAGGTCTAATTTCTCCAAGGTCGGCTATTAAAGTTTCACCGCCGTAGAAAGGGCCACCTCTATGACCGGGCATGTGGCCTGTTATTAACTTGTAGAATTCCCCAGTCTCCGAGGCCTTGAATCTGGAAGGTAGAGAATAATCACCCGGAATTTGTTCTGTACCACCGCTTGGACCGCTACCTGCCACATGCACATTTAATCCATCGCTGGACGATGAAAAAAGAAAAACATCGAAAGTTTCTGGATTTTCTATTACATGCTGCAAAGCCACTCGCACAGGCTACCTTCAGGCGTCGCCCTAGTCCAAGACCACGGCAACGCTGCATGGTGACGATAAGTCGGCACCCAGCCTAGGCAGATCTGCGTAGGCGCAAAGCCGCAGCAGCTGGGGGCCAATCGTGGTGAGATGTAGGTGATTCTGGATCCAATAGTGCCGAGAAAAATGACCACCATGCGCATGCTGCTGGCCTCGTGCCCTCCACATCCGCCGTGTTCGCCGCCCGAGCTCGGTCGCCGCGAGGGCGGCAATCTCGTCGGGTTGTTCCCATCCGGCTGGACGGCCTATCATTGTCGGCAGGCGCTGGAGGGCGCCTCCGGGTTCGCGGGTAGGACAGAGTCCCCCTCCGCAGCAGAGATACCGTCGATGACGATCTCCCTTCGGCTTGATGCGCGGACCGCGAGCCAGTTCAGGAGACGTCATGTCAGATCTTCCCGCGCGCCCAAATCTCGACCAGCTTCGCCGTCAGGCCAAGGAGCTGCTCCGAACCGCAAAGAGCGGCGATCCAACGGCCACCGCCCGGATCGCCCCGGTGTCGGATCGACTCATTCTCACTTCCGCGCAGCTTGCCGTTGCCCGCGAGCACGGCTTCGACAGTTGGCCGAGGCTTATTCACCATGTACAGGCCAGCGGGCTGAAAGGCATTGAGCGTGCGCTTATGCTTGCTGATG
>JBGTNI010000061.1:0-20823 GCA_041743105.1 Mycobacteriales bacterium
CTGGTGGAGAAAGTACGCAGGTCTGTCGATGCAGGGAAGGCTAGATCAGTCTCTTCGTGGATGGCCAGCATGGTCGAGAAGAATGTGGAAGCCGAAGAGTATCGAGACGTGCTCGACGAGATCATCTATAAGGGTGGCCCGCCTACCGCGAAAGAAATTGCTGCCGCTGAGGCGATGCTGGCCAAAATGGTATGAGCGGAGCAACCTTTGATGCTGGAGCGCTCATCGCGCTGGATCGTCACGACACGGTATTCGCGTTAGCGGTAAAGAGTCTCGTCAACACCGGTACGCCGATTGCCATTCCGTCAGGTGTGCTGGCGCAAGTCTGGCGAGATGGCGCCCGGCAGGCACGCTTGGCCGATTTTCTCAAGAAAGACAACGTGCGGGTTGTCGATCTGACCGAAGAGGCGGCCAAGGCTATCGGTCTACTTTGCCAGGAGACAGGCGCCCGTGACGTAGTGGACGTGTCAGTAGTGCTGTGCGCTCGGCGATTTGGATGTAAGAACGTGTTCACCAGCGATCCTGGCGACATTGCCAAGATCGATTCGGCCCTCAACCTGATTGCAATCTAAACCAGAGGGGCGGCTACACGTCGCCCGCGTGCGGTGACTCCAGAAGTCCCAGCCGCAGTGCGGTCATCAGGGCCTGTGCCCGGTTTCCGGCGCCTAGCTTCTCGTACAGCTTAGAGATATGGGTCTTAGCCGTGGACTCCGAGACGTAGAGCTGTTTGGCGATACCGGCCACACTCATCCCATCGGCCAGCAGTTTTAGTACCTGGCCCTCGCGCGGCGACAGGTGTGGGCCGCTGGGCGTCAGCCGCCGCTTCATCGCCTCAGCGAGATCGGACGCGGTGAATGCGTTAGGTGAAGATTTGGCGTGTCGTGCCGCCGCGACGACCTCGTCTGCTGGGGCGTTCTTGGGAACGAACGCGCTGGCTCCCGCCTCCAGGGCTCCGAAGAGCTGGTCATCCCCGGCGTACATGGTCAATACCACGATCCCGATGTCGGAGCGGGATGATCGCAAGGCTCGGGTTGCATCGAGACCACTGCCATCGGGTAGCCGAAGGTCCATGATCACCACATCGGGCCGTAGCTCACTCGCGCGTGCAATCGCGTCCTTGACGGTGCTGGCCTCGGCGACGACGCGAAACTCCGGATCGCGTTCAAACGCGTGACGAAGTCCCTGTCGGATGAGGTCGTGGTCGTCCACCAGCAGCACGGTGGTGAGATTTGCCCGGTGCTCCCGCGGCGGCTGATGTGGTGGGCGTGAGCCCAGCGGCGGGTTAAGTCCTGCGGTCATGTCGGCCATGCTCCTCATCGGCGTCATTGACTCGGTGGCGATCTTAGTTCGGGCGATCGTTGGTTCAGTGGCGCCATTGGTCGGTAGGGTGTCCTACGTTACCGTGCGCGGCGGGTTATTCCCCCCCCAACGACACGCTGACAGTTGTGCCGCGTGGTTGGCGTTCGGAAATGCTGAGGCTTGCCCGGATTCGCTCGACTCGTTCGGCCATGATGGACATGCCGTAGCTGTCTTTGCGCCGCTGCTTGGCGTCGATCCCAATTCCGTCGTCGCTGATCTCCAGCCGTGCCCGAGGCGGGTCTACATCGCAGCTCACCCACAGGTTCGTGGCACGGGCGTGTTTGCGGGCGTTGGTGATCGCCTCCTGCGCTATGCGCAGCAGTTCTGATTCCACAGCGGCCGGAAGGCGCGCGGTTGCCGCACCTAGGCTCAGCTGTACCCGCAAGCCCGCTGAGTTGCCGACGGTGCGAGCATACTCTGCAATCGCGCTGCCGAGACCGCCATGCCGGTCGACGTCGCTGCGTAGTTCGAACAAACTCAGCCGCAGCTCGGTGATCATCCGCGTGACTTCGGAGCGCAGGGTTTGCAGCTCCTCGGTGGCAACTTCCAGGCGTGGAGACTCGGCGACAATCTCGGCGATAGCGTTGTCCAAGGCGTATCCGACGATCACGAGCTCTTGGGCGATGCCATCGTGTATCTCACGAGCCAGCCGCTGCCGTTCCTGGGCTGTAGCGATGCTGCGTACATCGTCGAACAACAGCGCAGTCTCCAGCCGGAGCGCCGCGCCTTGTGCGATAGTCTCCGCGCGCTTTATTGCATCGGGCATCGGGGGCTCATCGGAAGCGGCGCTCTCCAGCACGATCAGACCGACAGTGCGCACCCCGGTCACTAAAGGCAGGACCACACCGGTCGCCGGCCGAGGGGGCCCGTTGTCGGAACCCAAACGCATCGCCGAACGAGTGAGCAGCTGTGGCTGCTGCGTTGCCCATGCCTCCGCGATGGCGGAGTCGCGGTCCAGCGACGTCTCCCAGGCCGCCCGGTCGGAGCCTCGTTGCGCGATTACCTCTAGCCGTCCACCGCCGCCGGCGGTGAAGGCCACGGCGTTGTCGGCCGGGACCACTCCGCGTAGCTCGTCGAGCAGATGCTCGGCGATTCCGCCTGGGTCCAGCGTGCCAGGAAGCTGCCGTGCAATAGTGCGTAACTGAGTGAGTAGCCGTGATGCTTCCGCGTATTCGGCCTGTTCAGCCACTCTAGTCATAGATCTTCGCTATCTCCTCGGCGTAACGGTCGGCTATTAGGGTCCGCTTCACCTTCAGCGTAGGCGTGAGTTCCCCGGTCTCTACGGTGAAGTCCTGGGGCAGAATGCGGAACACCTTGATCGACTCGGCGCGGGAGACAGTCTCGTTGACCGCGTCTATTGCTTGGGCGATGCTCGCACGTAGCTGCGGGTCGTGCCGCAGCTGCTCGACGGTGTCGCCTGGCCGCTTATCGTTTAGCTTTTGCCACGCGGCGAGCATGTCGGTGTCGATGGTGACCAGGCATCCGACGAAGGGCCGATTGTCACCCACCACCATGCACTGGCTGATCAGCGGATGAGCGCGTAGTGCATCCTCCAGTGGCGCCGGCGCCACGTTCTTTCCGGTCGAGGTAACGATGATCTCTTTCTTACGTCCGGTGATAGTGAGATAGCCATCGTTGTCGAGCGCTCCCAGATCCCCAGTGTGTAGCCAACCGTCACTATCGACCGCTTCCGCGGTCGCGGCGTCGTTATTCCAGTAGCCGTCGAAGACCAGGTCGCTACGGACTCCGATCTCGCCGTCGTCGGCGATCCGAATGGCAACCCCAGGAAGCGGCCGTCCCACGGTACCGATGCGGTTGTGCTCAGGAGTGTTGACGGTGCAGGCTGCCGTGGTCTCCGTCAGCCCGTATCCCTCGTAGATCGTGAAGCCGGCGCCTCGGAAGAAGTGGTTTAGACGGGCGCCCAGCGGCGCTCCGCCCGAGATCGCCCCCGTGCAGCGCCCGCCAAGCGCAGCGCGCAACTTTCGGTACACCAGCAGGTCGAATAACGTGTGCTTGGCGCGCAGTACCAGCCCCGGCCGTCCCGAGTCCAGCGCGGCGCTGTAGGAGATCGCGGTCGTGGTCGCCGCGTCGAAGATACGGCCTTTCCCTGCCATCAGCGCCTTCTGGCGAGCGCCGTTGAACAGCCGCTCCATGACACGCGGAATCACCAGCAGGGTGGTGGGGCGCAGCTGGGCCAGATCCTCCAGCAGATGGCTGATGTCAGGACTATGACCGATGGCGGTGCGGGTCATGATCGCGCCGCATTGGAGCTCACGGGCTAGTACGTGCGCCAGCGGGAGAAACAACAGGATGGATGCGTGTGGATTGAACTCATCGGTGTGCGGGACAATGCCGTTACTGACGCCGAAGAGGAAGTTTCGGTGTATCATCCGACAACCCTTGGGGTGACCCGTGGTGCCTGAGGTGTAGATGATGGTAGCCAGGTCGTCGGCGCCCAGCGCCGCACGTCGGCGGGCAATCTCGCTGTCGTCGATACCTGCCCCCGCCGCGGTGAGCGTCGCGATCGTCGGTTCTGGCGCGCTACTGGCCGCGGGACCTACGTCTGCTTGGTCGGAATCTGCTTGAACTGTCTCGATGCACCAGACGTGGCGTATTGCCGGCAGGTTCGGTCTGGCCTGCGCCAGGATGCGAGCGTGGTCGGCGGTCTCCACGATGCAGGCCACCGCACCTGAGTCGCTGAGAATCCACTCGGTCTGCCGCACCGATGACGTGTGGTAGACCGGCACCACGACTGCTCCTGCTGCCCAGATTGCATGGTCCAGCAGCGTCCATTCGTACCGGGTGCGCGACATGAGCGCGACCCGATCGCCGGAGGCGACCCCGGCAGCGATCAAACCCCGCGCTACTGCGGTCACTTCGTTGCGAAACTCCGCTGCGGTAACGGCGCGCAAGCCATGTGTGGTGGGAGCCCACGCGACGATATGGTCCGGATGCTCGCGAGCGTTGCGCCAGACGGGGTCGGTGAGGTTGGCGTCGTCGTCGACGGCGCTCACCGCAGGAAGACTAAATTCACGCACGGCTTCGCTCCTTTGCCCTGCACAGCGGCGGTGTTACTACGCCCGCCTGTGGTCACCAAACCGTCATGAGGGCTTGTGCGGTCAACTTACTCGTTCGCCGCGACCCGTGCGAGGTTACGAGCCGATACCGCGGAGCACAATCTCGGTCGCCTTGTCCACCTGGTCACAGGAGGCGGCGGGGACTGATGTCTGCGAGTCGCGAGTTGTGGTCTTGGTAGCCAGTCCTACGTGGATAAGATGTGCACCGTCCGTTACGTCCTGGTCACTGGGCTGGAGGGTCATGCTGTTGCTGCATGATCCACCATCGCTATTGTCCAAGCCGGAAACGACCAGCTGTACACCACCCAGATCACCAATGTGAATTCTCTTCGCCGTTTGTCCGCTGAAAGCTTTCGTTGACGGTTCGACGTTGAGGTCCCAGGAGATCTTCATAGTGAGTGTGTAGGGCTCGCTCTGTTTGGTGAACGGGAGTTCACAGTTGTAAGGGCGCAGGTATTTAGGCGACCCTGGCGTCCAATCGGGAAGCAGCGCCGCGAGCTCATTGCGTTGGGCGCAAGGGTCTTTCCCTATTAGCGTCCGCCCTTCAGGGGCTTTCTCCCTCGGCGGAAGCGCGAGAACGTTATCCGCGATACTACCTAAGTACTCCTTCGCGATCTGGCAGCGTTCAGGCCAGTTCCTGTCTGCCGTACCTCTTGGGGGACTTCTTAGTGCCTTCAGAGTTACCGCGAAGTCGGTCTTTTCGTATGGCAGGTTGTAGTAGCAAGTATCGACGGGCGGATTTTTAAAACGCTGTTGGTATACCTGGTGAACCCCAACGTTTTCGAGTTTATCTTTTTCTTTTGAATTATCGTCGTAATACTCTCCGAGGGTTATCGTGAAAAAGAAGATATCTCTGTTCGGGTCACCCTTTTTACCCGCGGTTACGTGGCAGCTGTTAAAACCATTCACTAGGCGGAAGAGGTGGTCAGGTCCAAAACGCTTGAGGAAATCGAGATTGTGCAGAGCACAAGGATCAGTGGCCCGGATGCGGGCCATCAGTGCCGTGAGATCGACGGGTTGCGAGCTCTTTTTCGACTCTGAGCCACCGTTGTCGTTGTTTCCTGTTGCGATGAAGGCAGTAGCGATACCGACGCTGATGAGTAGGATTACGGCGGCGATTACGCCGATGATCAGACCAGGTCTTTTTTTAGGCGGCACTGGCGGGTAAGACTGCGGTGGGTAAGCAGAAGGACCCTGCTGCCATGGTGGTTGGCTCCCGTAGCCTTCGTAGCTCATGCCCGCAGCCTAGTGCTAAGAGGCACCTCTTCCAGCCCGGCATCGAGCTACACATGCCACGAGCTGTACGGCGTCCGACCATCCGTAGCTCTAGGCTTGCGAGAGAATTGGGAGGATAGATCGATGGTGGTTCAGCGCGAAGAGTCCAACGCGGCACACCGGCACCTGGTACTCGCCGAACAGATTCGTGCTCACCAGTTCGATTACTACGTCGCCGATGCGCCCACGGTTAGCGACGCGGAATTCGACGAGTTTATGCGCGAGTTGCTGGCTCTCGAAGCGCGCTACCCCCAGCTGCGCACGCCGGAATCGCCGAGCCAGCAGGTGGGCGGGGGTTTTGCTACCGACTTCGCCACCGTCGGCCACGTCGATCGCATGCTCAGCCTCGACAATGCTTTTAGCGTTGAGGAACTGCACGCCTGGGCGGATCGAGTCAACAGCGAGGCCGTCGGTGCGCTGCACTACCTTTGTGAACTCAAGATAGACGGGCTTGCGGTGAATCTGCTGTACAAGCAGGGACGCCTGGTGCGAGCCGCGACACGCGGTAACGGTGTCACCGGCGAGGATGTCACCTATAACGTGCGCACCATCGCTGCTGTGCCGCAGCTGCTGCACGGCGACGACCGACCTGACGTGTTGGAGGTCCGTGGCGAGGTCTTTTTCCGGGTGAGCGACTTCAACGACCTCAACTCCGAGCTCGTTGCCGCCGGGAAGTCGCCATTTTCCAATCCACGCAACAGTGCCGCGGGATCGTTGCGACAGAAGGATCCCCGGGTCAGCGCCGCGCGTCCGCTTCGGATGCTGGTACACGGCATCGGAGCGCGCGAGGGTGGCCCTGAGCTGACACGCCAATCGCAGGCGTACGAACAGCTGGGACGATGGGGGTTGCCGGTCTCGGATCGCTATGCCGTGGTCGACACCGTGGCCGAGGTCGCTGCCTACATAGCCGATTATGCCGAGGATCGGCATGGCGTGGCACATGAGACCGACGGCGTAGTCGTCAAGGTCGATGAGTTCTCGGTGCAGCGACGACTTGGCTCCACCAGTCGCGCACCGCGGTGGGCGATCGCCTATAAGTACCCGCCGGAAGAAGTCAACACCAAGCTGCGCGACATCCGGGTCAGCGTGGGTCGCACCGGTAGGGTGACGCCGTTCGGTTGGATGGACCCGGTGCGGGTGGCGGGCTCCACGGTGGGGCTTGCCACGTTGCACAACGCTAACGAGGTGCGGCGTAAAGGTGTGTTGATCGGCGACACCGTGGTGTTACGCAAGGCAGGCGATGTGATCCCCGAGATCGTCGGTCCCGTCGTCGCGTTACGCGATGGTACCGAGCGCGAGTTCGTGATGCCGACCCACTGCCCCGAGTGCGGAACGCAACTTCGGCACGAGAAAGAGGCCGATGTCGACATTCGTTGCCCCAATGCGCGATCCTGCCCGGCGCAGCTACGCGAGCGTATCTTCCACCTCGCGGGGCGGGGCGCGTTCGACATCGAAGTACTTGGTTACGAAGCCGCCGTCGCGCTGCTTTCGAGCGGAGTGGTCGCCGACGAAGGTGACGTTTTCGCCCTCACCGCACAGCAGCTGCGCAACTGTGAATTCTTCGTCAAGAAAAACGGCGAATTATCCGCCAATGCAACGCGGTTGCTCACCGAGATCGATCGAGCCAAGCAGTGTCCGCTCTGGCGGGTGCTGGTTGCGCTGTCCATCCGCCACGTGGGCCCCACGGCGGCGGTTGCCCTGACCCGGGAGTTCGGCTCTATCGACCGCATCGCGGCTGCGTCAGACGCCGAGCTTTCCGCCGCCGACGGTGTGGGTCCGACCATCGCCGCCGCCGTGATCGATTGGTTCGCCGTCGATTGGCACCGCGAAGTGGTTGAAAAGTGGCGTGAGGCCGGCGTGTGCATGGCTGAGGACCTCACCGATTCAGGCCCGCGTCCGCTGGCCGGTACCACAGTGGTCATCACAGGTTCGCTGGAGCGGTTCAGCCGGGATTCGGCCACGGCGGCGGTGCAGAACTTGGGTGGCAAGGTGACGGGCTCGGTGTCGAAGAAGACGTCGTACGTTATCGCGGGGGAGTCGCCGGGGTCCAAGTACGACAAGGCAATGGCGTTGGGCGTGCCGATTCTCGACGAGAAGGCTTTCGTCCAGTTGTTGAACGAAGGTCCGCTACAAAATCAGCCGAGCTAGCCCGTAGTGCTCCCGTGCGATTCGCGCGGCTGCGGTCGAGCAGGGTATCCAGCTACCGTGAGGCGTGGCTGGCCCCACGCCTGGTGCCCTGGGAGTGGGGCACCATCGCGGCAGCCGGCGCAGCCCCGGGCGGTTGGGCACTAGCGGGAGCGGGGCGACTATCGCATGGCGCTGGAAGGACTGGTTCGTCCGTTCTGCCGAGCGTAACCAGCATGCCCTTCACTCCCCATTCCAGTACCTGACATGCGGCATCCGGGCTGTCACCGGCTACTTTACGAGATTGGCCCCCAGCTGTTGTGGTACCGAAATGGCCGGCCTCATCGGTTCCAGGCCGAGTAAACACAATCTTGCCGGTGTGTGTTGAGTCGTCTTGCGGCCTCGTGGTGACGGTGACTATATCCCTGCTCTCTAAACCACCGCCTTGTTCCACTAACGTGGCACTGGTGCAATCGACACCTGACTGCCCATAGGCAGCGCCTTGTTTCAGGTCGTTTTCGTATCGGGTTGGAACAGCAGCGAGCGTCGTGCCGCCGACTAATCGGCTGAGTGAAGCCTTTACGTCGACTCTGGCGCAGAAAATAACCTGCGGATTTTTGCCGTCGAAGACGACGAGGCTGGCCGCCTCGACCTTTCCTGAGCTGTCTGTCAGTGTGGCAGCGCCCGCGGTCGGGTTCGACGGGCCGGTGGTAGAAGATCCGCACCCAGCCGCAAGCAGCAACAAGACCCCGGCGCCGAGACGTGGCAACCACCTGGAGGCTGAGCTAGAAGCTGCCATCTCGTGCCCCCTCGGTCAAACGGGTCGGTGCGATTCTCGCGCAACACCATGGGGACTAAAATACCAGTTCACGGGACGAACAGGAGTGACGTCTGATGTATCGGACGATGTTGAAATCCAAGATCCACCGCGTCACCGTCACCCACGCTGACCTCGACTACGTCGGATCGATCACCATTGATGCCGGCTTAGCCCGGGCGGCGGACCTACTCCCAGGCGAGCAGGTGGCGGTACTTGACATTACCAACGGCGCTCGGCTGGAGACGTACGTCATATACGGGGAGCCCGACAGCGGTGTCCTCGGCATCAACGGAGCGGCTGCCCACCTGGTGCGCCCCGCCGATCTGGTGATCGTGCTGTCCTACGCGACTATCGCCGACGCTGATGCTGCGTTGTTTCACCCTCGGGTGGTGCATGTGGATGCGGCCAATCGCATTGTGTCTATCGATGGAGATCCGGCCAGTACCGGAGGCCTACCCGGATTGAGCCGGGGCGGCGCCGCCCCCAGCAGCTAAAGCGAGTTGCATAACTATAGACCATGCAGTATATTGATGATGTGGAGGTGCTGACGGCGGTGGAGACGGCTAACGTCGTGCTGACAAAAACGGCACGAAATGCTCGAATCGTCGACTTAGTGGGCAGCCATACGGTGCATTCGCAGTCCGAGTTGTCTACATTGCTGGCCGCGGAGGGTATTCATGTCACCCAGGCCACGCTCTCCCGTGACTTAGAAGAGCTGGGGGCGGTGAAGCTTCGGGGTACCGACGGCAAACCAGCGTCCTACGTGATTCCCGCCGAAGGTAGCCCACCGATGCGTCCTGCCGGGCAGCCGCCCGCTCGCCTGGCGGGCTTGTTGGAGGAGTTCCTCACCAGCGCCGCGGCCAGCGCCAATTTGGTGGTCCTTCGGACCCCGCCCGGTGCCGCACAGTTCGTTGCCTCCGCGCTGGACCGGGCTGGCCTTCCGGAGATCATCGGCACGATCGCCGGTGACGACACCATCTTGTGCGTCTGCGCTAGGCCCGACGGCGCCGATGAACTGGCCGCGCAGGTCCTGCGCTGGGCGCAACGACCAATCTCGACTCTTTCGCCCTCCACCATTCCTTAAGGAGAAACCGTGACTGACCGCATCGTGCTTGCCTACTCCGGGGGCCTCGACACGTCTGTAGCCATCGGCTGGATCGCCGAACAGACCGGTGCCGATGTCATCGCCGTGGCTGCCGATGTCGGCCAGGGCGGCGAGGACCTCCACGTGGTTCGTAAGCGGGCGCTGGCGTGCGGCGCTGCGGAGTCGATCGTACTGGATCTGCGCGACGAGTTCGCCAACGAATACTGCATGCCCGCACTGGCGGCAAATGCGCTGTATATGGACCGCTATCCGCTGGTATCGGCGCTGTCGCGCCCCGCCATCGTCAAGCACCTCGTCGAGGCTGCCCGACAGTTCGGCGCGAGCGCCGTGGCTCACGGCTGCACCGGCAAGGGCAACGACCAGGTGCGGTTTGAGGTGGGGATCGCTACTCTGGCCCCTGAGCTGAGCGTGCTCGCGCCGGTACGGGATTCGGGTATGAGCCGCGATAAAGCGATCGTGTTCGCGGCCGAGAAGGCGCTCCCGATCGAGACGACGAAGTCCTCGCCATACTCCATCGATCAGAACGTCTGGGGGCGGTCTGTAGAGACTGGGCTGCTCGAGGACATCTGGAACGCGCCGGTCGAAGACATCTACTCCTACACCGCCGACCCGGCCCTGGACCGGAAACCCGATGAGGTCACGATCGCGTTCGAGGCGGGCGTGCCCACCGCCATCGACGGTGTGGTAGTTACCCCGCTGCAAGCCATACAACAGCTCAACCAACGCGCTGGCTCGCAGGGTGTGGGTCGCCTCGACATGGTCGAGGATCGCCTCGTGGGCATCAAGAGCCGCGAGGTGTATGAGGCCCCAGGGGCCATCGCATTGATCACCGCTCACCAAGAGCTTGAGAACGTGACGTTGGAGCGCGACCTGGCACGGTTCAAACGCCAGGCCCAGCAACGGTGGACAGAGCTGGTCTACGATGGACTGTGGTTCTCTCCGCTTAAACAGGCACTCGATGCGTTCATGGGTTACACCCAACAGCACGTCACCGGAGAGATCCGATTGGCGCTACACGCCGGTAAGGCGTGGGTGACAGGTCGCCGTAGTGCGCATTCGCTGTACGACCATGCTCTGGCCACCTATGACACCGGTGACGTGTTCGACCAATCTCTGGCGCGGGGTTTCGTGGAGCTGTGGGGTCTATCGTCCAAGACAGCCGGCATCCGGGACGCTCGGGTGGCGGCTAGCGCAGCATATGTCCACGAACTCAACACAATCGCCGAAAATTAGCGGTAAACAGCAAAAGTGTCGAGTTCGTAGAAATTGGGGGCGGCTTTCCTATGACCGAACACGACGCCGGGCGTGCGCTGTGGGGAGGCCGCTTCGCGACCGGCCCCGCTCAAGCATTGCGGCGACTGTCGGTGAGCGCGCACTTCGACTGGCGGCTATATCCCTACGACCTCGCCGCGTCGCGCGCACACGCTCGAGTGCTGGGCCGCGCCGGTGTGCTTAGCGAATCCGAGCTCTCCCGCATGCTCGACGGGCTCGACGAGCTGGAAAAGGCCTGCGACGCGGGCCAGTTCTCACCGACTGGTGCCGACGAGGACGTGCACACCGCACTGGAGCGGGGCCTGGTCGAGCGCTTGGGTGAGCTGGGTGGCAAGCTGCGTGCCGGCCGCAGTCGCAATGACCAGATCGCCACCGATCTCCGGTTGTATCTGCGCGGCCAGGCCCGCGCGCTCACCGACTGGCTGCTCACGCTCTGCGACGCCCTCACCAGCCAAGCGCGCTATAACCCCGACGTGCCCGCGCCTGGGATGACGCATCTGCAGCACGCCCAGCCGGTGCTGTTCAGCCATCAGCTGCTGGCCCATGTGCACGCCTTCGCCCGCGACCTGGACCGGATCACCGACTGGGATGCCCGTGCTGCCCGCTGCCCATTGGGCGCAGGCGCGCTCGCCGGCTCGTCGTTGCCACTGGACCCGGTCGCGGTCGCTACCGAGCTGGGTTTTGCTGCACCGTGCGAGAACTCCATCGACGCGGTCAGCGATCGGGACTTCGTCGCCGAGTTCTTGTTCGTCACCGCTTTGCTCGGAGTGCACCTGTCGCGGCTGGGTGAAGAGGTAGTGATGTGGTGCAGCCACGAGTTCGGCTGGATCGAACTACACGACTCATACGCCACCGGTAGTTCGATCATGCCTCAGAAGAAGAATCCCGATATCGCGGAGCTGGCGCGCGGTAAGGCCGGGCGCCTGATCGGCGGGCTTACCGGTCTTTTGGTCACCCTCAAAGGTCTGCCACTGGCCTACGACCGCGATCTGCAAGAAGACAAGGAACCTGCGTTCGACGCGTTGGACACCCTGGAGGTCGTGATCCCCGCCTTCGCCGGTTTGATCGCCACCATGACGGTGAAGCCGCAGGTGCTGCGCGCCGCGGCTCCAGTGGGATACACCCTCGCTACGGAGGTTGCCGACTGGCTTGTGCTGCGCGGAGTACCGTTCGCTCGAGCACATCAGATCGTCGGCGCGCTGGTCGCCCGCTGCGCCCACCAGCAGTGTGAGTTGCATGAGCTCTCCGACGACCAGCTCGCCAAGATTAGTCCTGCCTTGACACCGGAGGTGCGCACCGTCCTGACGGTGGATGGCGCGATTACAGCGCGCACCACACCGGGTAGTACTGGCCGGGAGCCAGTGGCAGCACAGCTAGCTTCTCTCATCGATACGTTAAACGGCTTCCGGGCATGGGCGCGTAGCTGAGAGCTAAGTCAAGGGCTTGGATGCCGCTCACCTTCGGAAAACATGGCGAGATCAGCGTGCCGCACTTCGGTCCTGGCACCAGCACCTCCTCGTGAGACGCCGACCCAAAGCAGTAGACTCGAGTGTGCGATACACGCAACATTGCTTGTTATTGGTAGGATAAATATATGACACGTTCGAGCCGGACCGAGAAGATCACGCTTACCCTGCAGTCGGGCTTCCTTGACCAAGCCCGCGATGCGGTCGAGCGCGGTGAGGTCCGTTCGATCTCAGCATGGGTAAACCACGCGATAAGCCGCTATCAGATTTTGCTCGCAGAACCCGACCCCATTGACCTGTTTGAGCAGCAGGGCGGGTTGACGGCTGCTGAGCGAGAACATCTTTCAGCGGAACTTGGCGTAGCCGCGTGAGCATTGGAGTCGTACTGGACACCGGTGCACTGCTAAGCGTCGAACGGATGAACCGACGGGTCCTCGGCGCGATCGCTCTGGTGTTAGATAACGGCGGAAGGGTAGTTATCCCTGCGCCGGTCATAGCGCAAGCATGGCGCGGAGGCGTGGGTCGTCAAACCGCGTGGGTGCGGTTACTCAAGCGGGCAGCTGTCGTCGTCGAGGAGCTAACCCTGGCAGAGGCCAAGCGAGCAGGAATGATTTGCCGTGCTGCCAATACCACGGATGTCGTAGATGCCGCTGTTGTGGCCGCGGCACGCAAACACGGGCTCACCAGAGTGCTCACCACTGACCCCGACGACATAGCGCGCCTTGACGCGGGGCTCCAATTGATCAGGTTGTAGCACCGTCTCGGTGTGGTAGGTTTCCGCCGCCATCCAGTCGAACGGCGCACGCTAAGCTGGGACAGCGATGACTGAGACCGTGCCAGACCCCAACTCGCCATTTGTATTCAGCATTCGAGAGCTGGAACGGCGTGCGGGTGCCATGCGCCCCATCCGGCGCGCCATCCCCGCACCTAACGACTTTGGCAGCGACATGCTGGCCGTGCCGGCTCATGCCGAACTGGAGCTCGATGCCCGCCTGGAAGCCGTTGTGGAAGGCGTGGTTCTCACCGGCACTATACGAACTATCGTGCGCGGCGAATGCGGTCGATGCCTCGACGACATCTCCGATGATCTCGTGCTCGACATTTTCCAGCTGTATGCCTACCCCGATAGCGCCATTGACCAGACTTCTGACACCGGCGACGTTAGTGCCGATGAAGTCAGTCGAGTGCAGGATGAGATGATCGACACCGAACCGGCAATTCGGGACGCGGTGCTGCTAGCCATGCCTGTGACCCCGCTATGCCGCGAAGACTGCCCAGGCCTGTGCGCCGGCTGCGGTGAGCACCGTGATCGGCTTCCCGCTGATCACCGTCACGACCAGGGCGATATTCGTTGGGCAGCGTTGTCGGATCTAGGAGAACATTTCGCCACGGGCTCATCAGCCGGTGGTGCTACTCCGGGCTCAATGCTGTCGAGTCCGCCCGCCGAACAGGAGAAATGAGAAGTGGCTGTCCCCAAGCGCCGGATGTCGCGCGCCAATACCCGTAGCCGGCGCGCGAACTGGTTGAAGCTCAAAGTCGCGAACTACAGCGAGTGCCCGCAGTGTCAAGCGCCGAAGCTGTCGCACACCGCGTGTGCGACCTGCGGCCAGTACAACGGCCACCAGGTCATCGAAGTTTCTTGATCGCCGAACCGCAGGTAGCACGACGCATGTGGTGTGAGCGATGATTCACGGTGCGCTCGCATACGAGTTCGGTCGTCGTTCGTGACTGTCTCCAGGTCCGCCACCGAGGTGGTGGCGGCGGCCGGGCGAGAGCTGTCGAGGGTGCTTGGTCTCACGCTGGGCCCAGATCTGTTGCGGCTCACGCTGACGCATCGTTCGTATGCATACGAGCACGGTGGCCTACCCACGAACGAGCGCCTGGAGTTCCTCGGCGATTCGGTGCTGGGGTTGGTGGTTACCTCCACCTTGTATCGGACCTACCCCAACCTTGCCGAGGGCCAGTTGGCAAAGCTGCGCGCCTCCGTGGTGAACATGCGTGCGCTGGCTGAGGTAGCCCGTTCGCTGTGCCAGGGGGGCCTGGGTTCCTACGTGCTGCTGGGCAAAGGTGAAGAAACGACTGGCGGACGTGAGAAAACCAGCATTCTGGCCGATACCTGTGAAGCGCTGCTGGGCGCGATTTACCTGAAGCTGGGCATGGACGAAGCTGCTCGCGTGGTGCACCAGCTGTTCGACCCCCTCATTGCCGAAGCTTCCCAGCGTGGCGTCGGACTTGACTGGAAAACCTCGCTGCAGGAGCTTGCCGTCACGCAAGGCTCTAGCGTTCCGGTGTATCACATCACCGAGTCCGGTCCCGACCATGCCAAACGTTTCGAGGCGACGGTGCTCGTCGCCGATGAACCCGTCGGAATCGGTCGAGGGAACAGTAAAAAAGCCGCCGAGCAGCACGCGGCTGAGCAGGGCTGGCAGCGGCTTCACGAGGAGTAGTAGTGCCGGAACTGCCCGAGGTTGAAGTGGTTCGGCGGGGCCTACATCGCCTAGTGCGTGGCGGTCGGATCACCGCGGTCGATGTGCACCATCCGCGTGCGGTACGGCGCCATAGCGCCGGCCGCGATGATTTCATCGACCGACTCCTCGGTGCGGAGATTCAAGACGTACGCCGTCGCGGCAAGTTCTTATGGTTGCCGCTGAATGCCGGTTACGCGCTGCTGGCACATTTAGGGATGAGTGGGCAGTTTCGGGTGCTGTCGACGGGCGAGCTCACCGATCGCAGGCATCTTCGCGTCAGCATCAGTCTTGATCGCGGGCGGCAGCTGCTCTTCCTCGACCAACGGACCTTCGGCGGACTATGGGCGCAGCCGGTCGTTGCCGGTCAGCTGCCCGAATCCATCGGTCACATTGCACCCGATCCGCTGGATGCGAGCTTCGATGCGGCCGCATTCGCATTGGCGTTGCGCTCCCGTCGCACGCAGATCAAACGTGCGTTGTTGGACCAGTCCTTGATATCGGGCGTGGGAAACATCTATGCCGACGAAGCGCTCTGGCGAGCGCGTCTGCACTATCTACGGCAGACGCGCTCGATCACTCCTGTGGAGACCGAGGCGCTCCTGACTGCGCTGCGGCAGGTCTTCACCGCAGCCATGGCGGCCGGTGGCACCTCGTTCGACACGCTGTATGTCAACGTCAACGGTGCAAGCGGATACTTCGACAGGTCGCTGCACGCTTACGGACAGGCTGGTAAGGCCTGCGCTCAATGTGGTGCCACGATTGTGCGGGAGGCGTTCATGAACCGGTCGTCGTACTTCTGCCCACGCTGCCAGGTACTCGCATCCACAGCAGGCTCATCGTTCGATGTGGTACCGAACTCCTGTGTCCAGTAGGGCGCTTCGTCCCCCTTATCAACGACCCCAATACCGATATCCTCAAAGTGGCATGTGAGGATATTTGCGCGATGGCGCTTGCTGTTCATCCAGCTGTCCATGACCTCTTGCGGGGTTTCGTACCCAGAGGCAATGTTCTCGCCGATGCCCGACCAGTTGTAACCGGCATCGCGGACGCGGTCCGATGGTGAGCTACCGTCTGGGCTGTGGTGATCGAAGTAGTTGCGGTTTGCCATGTCCTGGCTGTGAGCTAGCGCTGCCCGAGTCAATCGAGGTTCCAGCTGGAGAGCGTCACACCCGGCTTGGTTACGTTCGGCATTCACCAGTTCCAAGACCTGCTGGGCTCGCGGATCGACGATCACGGATGTGGGCGCGGGTGCTAGGAGAGCGGCATCGCCGAATATGGCCGCTGGCGCAATTGGAGTTTGCATAGCCTCGGTGCTTGGGGCCTCGACGACGTGGGCTTGCGCGGCAGGCACACTCTGGACTGTAGTTGCCGTAGGAGCGGGCGCTTGGTGGGAAGCCGACATTGCGGCCAGCGCTGCCACTGCGGCCGCGAAGAACTCGGTCCATATCAGGTGTGTGGAAACTGCCATAATCGGACTTTACGCCCATTTCGCCCCCCAGGGGTATGCGACGGGCCGTTCTACGACCTAGAATCGGAGTGTGACGTCGATATAAACGTCGCAGGTGCATCGTCCGTTCGGCTGTGCGACCGCGTATAGTGTGGTTTCATTCCTAAGGGCGTTTCACCGGTTCGTGGTCTGATTGGCGAGTGGCCGATTCCACAACAGGCAGATTGGTCCTTGTCAGGCATTGACCTGCGCGAACAGCGGCGAGAGTATTAAGTGTATCCACATTTCCATACAGCATCGTCAGGATGCTGGTTGTGTGTATGCGTCCACCTAATCCAAGCGTGAGACGCCCTACGAGGAGAGATCATGGCGAAGGCGCTGTTTGGCCACATCGGCACTGTTGCAGATCCAGCATTGCGCGATGAGTTGCAGCGGCTCAAAGATAGTGTTCGGGCATTGGAATTCGAAGTAGCTCGGCTTAGAGCTGACAATGACCGGCTCGCTGCCGCGTTGTCCGTGCACAACGATGATTTCAGCCGGTTGACATCGCTGGAAGAGCCCGCACTCACTTAAGCTTGGCGCCAGTGGTGACTGCTCGTGGTAGGCAACCACGGGCACTCTAAGCTTCTATGGTGCATGTGTTGAGTCTCGAGGACCGCATCAAGGGTCATCTGCAGCGGCTTGCCGACGACATCGGAGCGCGGTCAATCGGCACAGTGGGCAATGCCCAGGCGTTTGAGTATGTGCAAGGCATTGTCAGTTCCGTGGGTGCCCGTTGGCGCACCCACGAGACCACGAGCAGTTTCCAGGTGCCGGAGTGGTGGAGATGTACTAACGCCGCAGCCGTGAACGAAGAGCTGCCGATATTGCCGGGATTCTCGACGCCGCCGCTGGATCTTCAACGCATGCCGGTCATGCAACGGGTGTATGCCACGGTCGATGACTTTATAGAAACTCCGCCGCAACCGGGCAGCCTTGCCATCGTGTCACTGGGGCGTATTCACGAGACGCAGGCGTGCCTTCTCGCTTCGCCCGCGGCGGCGATCGCTTGGTTTAGAGAGGGACACCGCGGCCTCTATAGCGGTAACTGTATGGGTAACGGAAGGCAGCCCCTCGTGCCTGGCTTCGCGATCGAAGAGGATACGGCCACAGAGTGGATCACTTACAGCACGTGGGTTAACGCCGAGATCGTTGTTGAGAAACGGCCAATCACTATCCGCAACATCGTCGTGGACTTCGGTGCAGGTGGTCCGAAACCGTGCTTCGTCACGCATTACGACAGCAAGCCGATGTCACCAGGTGGCAACGACAACGCAAGCGGAGTAGCGGTCCTGCTCGCGTTGTTGGAAACATGGCCCCATGATCGTTCCGCGCGATTCATCTTCTTTGACGGCGAGGAGGCGGGCCTACAAGGATCACGAGCGTATGTCGATGATGTCGTCGCGCGCGACCTCCTAGGGGAGATCAGCTGTGTGATCAATCCGGATTCTGTCGGCTTGGGGGAACTCCATCTCTACGCCGCCGACCAGTTCGGCCCTTTTCCCGATACTCTGCTGCGGCACGCCCGCCTAGCTTTCGACGATTGTGGCTGGCCGCTTCCAGAGAGAGCGGCTCGCTCCGGGAGCAGCGACTATCTTCCCTTCCACGAGCTGGGAGTTCCCTGTCTGTTCCTCTCTGATTTTCCCAACTATGTGCGACACACGACGGTAGACACCGCGGAGCTCATCGATACGACCGTTCTCGCTCGTTTAGCGACGGTACTTGCCTCGGGAACGTTAGCGAACGCTTGGACTAGCTAAGTCGACAGTTAGGACGTCACTGCCTGCGGGTCAGATGTAACCGCAGGCACTAAGCTGACCAATCGTGCATCTGTCGAGCTTGACGCTGAAGGGCTTCAAATCCTTCGCGTCCGCTACCACGTTTCGGTTCGAGCCGGGGATCACGTGTGTGGTGGGCCCCAATGGCTCGGGCAAGTCCAATGTCGTCGACGCAATTGCGTGGGTGCTAGGCGAGCAAGGCGCGAAAACCCTGCGTGGCGGCAAGATGGACGACGTTATCTTTGCCGGCACGACAGGCAGGCCCCCCCTGGGTCGCGCCGAGGTAACGCTGACCATCGACAACCACGACGGTGCGCTGCCGATCGACTACACCGAAGTCTCGATTACCCGGCGACTTTTCCGCAGCGGCGACAGCGAATACGAAATAAACGGCGACGCGTGCCGCCTGCTGGATATTCAGGAGCTGCTATCGGACTCCGGTATCGGCCGAGAGATGCATGTCATCGTCGGACAGGGTCAGCTCGACTCGGTGCTACAAGCTAAGCCCGAAGATCGGCGAGGCTTCATCGAGGAAGCCGCAGGTGTACTCAAGCACCGCAAGCGCAAAGAAAAAGCGCTGCGAAAACTCGATGCTATGCAGGCCAACCTTACGCGTGTCAACGACCTCACCGCCGAGCTGCGACGCCAACTTAAGCCGCTGGGAAAACAAGCCGAAGTAGCACGCCGCGCCGCCGGCATTCAAGCCGATCTTCGTGACTCTCGACTGCGCTTGCTCGCAGACGACCTGCTCGCACTGCGCGGGGACCTGAGCAAAGAGGTAGCCGACGAGGCGGCGGTACTTGCCCGCCGCGACGACGTCGAACAGCAACTTGCTGGCGATCGAACACGTGAGAGCGAACTGGAGCAGCAGCTGGGCGCCAGCACGCCGATGCTCACCCGCGCCCAGGAGACCTGGTACCTGCTGTCAGCGCTGGCGGAACGTTTCCGTGGCACTACCCAGCTGGCCACCGAGCGCGCACGATTTGCCAGCAGCGAGCAGCCCGACAGTAGACCCTCGCGAGATCCCGAGGCGCTGGATCGCGAAGCCGCCGCTGTGCGCGCGCAGTACGAGAAACTGTACGACGTGCTAGGACGAGATCAGGTACGGCTGGGCGAGGCGGTGCAGCGGCGAACTGAAGCCGAACAGCGTGCCGAGCTGGCCGAGAAGGCCCTGGTAGCGCGGGTACGGGCGGCAGCCGATCGACGTGAAGGATTAGCGAGGCTTGCCGGAAAGGTAGCCGCGTTGCGTAGCCGTACCCAAGCTGCCAGTGACGAGATCGAGCGTCTGTCGGGCGCGCTGGCCGACGCTCGTTCGCGCGCCGCGGCCGCTGAGTCGGAGTTCGAGCAGCTGCAAAGCGATGTGCGTGGGCTCGACGCCGGCGAGCTCGATCTCGACTCCCGACACGTTGCGGCTTCGGCCGCGCTGGAAAGTGCTCACGCGCGTGTCGCCGACCTCACCGAACAGCTGCATGCTGCGCGGCGCTGTGTCTCGGAAAATACGGCGCGCGCCGAAGCGCTGGAACTGAGCCTGGCTCGCAAGGATGCCGCCGGAGCGTTGTTGGCAGCCGGTGACCGGCTCACAGGCGTGCTGGGCAGCGTGGCTGCCGTGCTCTCCGTTGAGCCGGGTACCGAGGCCGCGATCGCCGCCGCGCTGGGTGAGCTTGCCGGCGGTATCGCGATATCGGGTTCCGATGATGCAGTCGCCGCGCTGGAGCTACTCAAAGCCGACGACGCCGGCCGTGCGTATCTGCTGTTCGGAGGTGTCGCTTCTGTTAATTCCGAGCATGGGGATGCCGATGCCAATGCCGCGGCATTGCCATCGGGTACGCGGTGGGCCGTGGACGCGGTGCGCGCCCCACGCGAGCTGGAAGGGGCGGTTACCCGGCTGCTGCGGGACGTGGTGTTGGTGGACGATGTGGCCGCTGCCGCGCGCGTAGTGGCAGCGCATCCTCAGATTCGGGCAGTGACGCCGGCCGGCGATGTGTTGGGTGCCGTAAGTGCCGCGGGCGGCTCATCGAGTGCGCCGAGTGTGATCGAGGTGCAGGCCACGCTGGAAGACGCAAAGGCTAGCCAACGTGAGGCCGCGCAACGCGTGGCCGAGCTGGAAGCGCAGTGCGCCGCCGCCAAAGACGAAGTGACCGCGGCATCGCGGGTAGCCGAGGAGGCGCTGTCGGCGTTACACGAGTCGGATGCCGCGATGAACGCAGTAGCGCAGCGCCTCGCCGAGCTGGGTTCCGCGGTGCGCTCCGCGCGCTCGGAAGCCGAACGCCTGGCGGCCTCGCGCGAGCGTGCCGAGCAGGCACGGGTCGCGGATCTGCGGTCGCTCGAAGAGCTGGAAGAACAGCTATCTGCCGCACAGTCCATGGGTGCGTCCGACCTCGAGGATGCCGACATAGAACCGTCCACAGCCGACCGGGACGAAGCGCAGGCGGTGGCCGGTGGCGCGCGTCAGAACGAGATGGAAGTACGCCTGGCGGTGCGCACCGGTGAGGAACGCGCTCGCGCGCTCCTGGGAAGGGCAGAATCACTAGAGCGGACGGCGGTGGGTGAGCGCACCTCCCGGCAGCGGGCGCAGGTCGCCGCCGCCGCCCGA
>JBGTNI010000062.1:0-6002 GCA_041743105.1 Mycobacteriales bacterium
GCCCGCGGTGTCCGCGGCGGTGACCGCGGCGCGCGCCAAGCGACGGATTCCCACGCGAGGAATCCTGATCCTCGGCCACCGACCCGACGGGGCGGGAACTAGATCATCGGCGTAACCGAGCACGTCGATCAGTGACGGCAGCACGGCTTCGGCGGCATGCAAGTAGCCCGCCGCAGACGGGTGGAAGCGATCCTCGGCAAACAGTTCATGCGGTCGGGCGCCGAATTCGGCGCGCAAGGTATCGGCGAGTGAGACAGTGCGGGCACCCGCTCGCACTACAGCTATGGTTTGTGCCGCGGCTAGCTCGCGGCACCAGTACTGGGTGAGCCAGCGTAGCGGAGGCTGCATGCCTTCCAGTGAGCTCAGGTCTGGGCAGGTACCGACCACGACGCGTGCACCGCTGCCGATCAGCGCTTTGACTGCCTGCTCCAAGTGCGCCACCGCAACCGAAGGACGAGTGCGGTGCGTGATGTCGTTGGCGCCGATGAAGATCAGTGCCAGGTCTGTTCGGGAGCTGGTGACGGCGGCAATCTGTTCGGCCAAGCCGGCGCTGCGAGAGCCGGGCACCGCGAGGCAGCGGAGCCGCACGGGACGTCGTAGCGCCTGGGCAAGTTTGTGCGCCAGCACTGCGCCGGGCGTCTGCTCTGGCAGCGTCGCGCCTACACCCGCGGCACTGGAATCGCCGATCATGGCGAATTCGATCGGCTGGCCGCGGTAGCGACGACCGTAGGTACCGTTACACGCCGGGGCGGTTCTGAGGATCGAAACGTTCTCGCGCAGTTTCCGGGCCTGGGTCTTAACAAGGTAGGCAGCCATGGTCACGCTCAGAAAACCTAGGCCACACCCTCCTGCGGCTGTGGTCAGTGCGATGGTGCGGGTTCGAGAATTGCCACTCACATTCTCAAGGCTAACCGCCGCGCGCTGCTGGTGGCGGCCGCTCCGGCTTATCGGCCACGTCACGTTCAGTGTGCCTTAGGCTCTAGGCTGGCCAGATGCATATCGCCGAGTCGGTAGTAGATCTAATCGGCAACACCCCGCTGGTGAAGCTTGGACGGCTTGCCGGCGCGCAGGACGGGTCGCCACACCGACACCCGATGGTGCTGGCGAAACTGGAGTACTTGAACCCCGGTGGCTCGGTGAAGGACCGGATCGCCCGCCGCATGATCGACGCCGCTGAGCGTGACGGGCTACTACGTCCGGGCGGCACGATCGTAGAGCCCACCAGCGGAAACACCGGCGTCGGTCTGGCGCTACTTGCACAGCAACGCGGTTACGAATGTGTCTTCGTGTGCCCCGACAAGGTCTCTGAGGACAAGATCAGCGTGCTGCGCTCTTTTGGCGCACGCGTTGTGGTCTGTCCCACTGCCGTCGCGCCGGAGCATCCTGATTCGTACTACAACGTTTCCGATCGGCTGGTGACAGAGATACCCGGCGCGTGGAAGCCCAACCAATACGCCAATCCCGAGGGACCGTTGTCGCACTACTACTCCACGGGCCCCGAGGTCTGGCGCGACACCGAGGGGTTGGTGACACATTTTGTGGCTGGGATCGGCACGGGTGGAACTATCTCCGGTGCCGGCCGTTACCTCAAAGAGACCTCCGACGGCCGGGTGCGTGTCATCGGCGCCGATCCGGTCGGCTCGGTGTACTCCGGTGGTGCCGGACGGCCGTACCTGGTGGAGGGCGTGGGGGAGGACTTCTGGCCTGCCGCCTATGACACCGCCATCCCCGATGAGATTATCGCTGTGACGGACCGGGAATCCTTCGTGACGACGCGTCGGCTCGCACGAGAAGAAGGCCTGCTCGTCGGCGGCTCCGGGGGTATGGCGGTTGCCGCCGCGCTTCGGGTCGCCGCCGCGGCGCAACCCGACGACGTGATCGTGGTGCTACTCCCCGACGGCGGACGCGGCTACCTGTCGAAGATTTTCAACGACGACTGGATGGCTCGTTACGGATTCCTCGCCGCATCTGGACAGACTCAGGTTGGGGAGGTGCTGCGCGGCAAGGCCGGGCAGTTACCCGCGTTGGTGCACGCCCACCCCAACGAGACCGTGCGCGAGACAATCGACTCGTTACGACGTTACGGCATCTCCCAACTCCCGGTGCTGTCTGCCGAGCCGCCGGTGGTCTCGGCAGAAGTGGTCGGCTCGGTGTCGGAGAAATTGCTGCTGGATGCGTTGTTCAGCGGTGCTGCCACCCTTGCGGATCCGATCGAGCGGCACATGGCGCAGTCTTTCCCGATGCTTGGTGAGGGAGTCGCGGTTGCCGATGCTGTGGCCGCGTTAGCCGATGCCGACGCCGCCACGGTGTTGCGGGACGGCGAGCCCGTCGGAGTGGTCACCCGGCACGACCTGCTGGGCTTCCTGGCGCGCGAGCAGTGAGATGTGCTGGATGGATCTACTAAACGCCCAACCACGTAGGTAGGTCGTCGCGACGCACTGTAATCGTGAGATGCGTCACGTAAACGACGTATGTGAAGCATCTCGCCGTTCACTGTATATCTCCTTCTCGGGCCACCACCGGCGTCCGCGGAGGAGCGAGTGCAGGGGTGCAGTCACGAATACGCCGGTCACGGATACGCCGCCGCATGGCCGATGCCAGGCGTAGCGCTGCGACTGATTACCTGCGCCGGCAGGTTCGACGCCGCGGCACGGTCTTACTGGGACAAAGCGGTGGTATTTGCTAGCGCCGTGCCTACGTCACGGTGGGCGTCGCCTAACGGTTCAGTGACACTAGATTCCAGCCGCCGGGCAGGTAAAGCACTTGTGGGCGGGCGCCCTAAAACATCGCTAACCAGGAAATAGGGACATTTCACCCCCGGGTCACCACAAATGCGAGTGATGATGACACCATAGATGCTATGACGCTGCGAATTCTGGTAGTGGATGATGATCCTGCCCTGGCCGAGATGCTTGGCATCGTACTGCGCGGCGAAGGCTTCACTCCTCTGTTTGTCGCCGACGGCGACCGGGCGCTTGCGGTATTCCGTGACAGCAAACCCGACCTGGTACTGCTGGATCTGATGCTGCCCGGCCTGGGTGGCCTCGATGTCTGCAAGGCGATTCGTGCCGAATCCGGCGTGCCGATCGTGATGCTCACCGCCAAGGGCGACACCATCGACGTGGTCCTCGGACTGGAATCGGGCGCCGATGACTACGTGGTCAAGCCGTTTCGCCCCAAGGAACTGGTGGCTCGTATCCGGGCGCGGCTGCGTAGCCGGGAAACCACCGCGGGGCAGCGGCTGCGGATTGGCCACGCCGACGATCCGGTCGTGATCGACGTTGCTGGGCACGAGGTGACCCGCGGCGGCGAGCGACTGGCACTCACTCCGCTGGAATTCGATCTGCTCGTTGCGTTGGCCAGCAAGCCGCAGCAGGTATTCTCCCGCGAGCTGCTGCTAGAGCAGGTATGGGGCTACCGGCACGCTGCCGACACTCGTTTGGTGAACGTCCATGTGCAGCGGCTACGTTCCAAGGTGGAGCGCGATCCGGAGAACCCCCAGGTGGTGCTCACAGTGCGTGGCGTCGGATATAGAGCTGGACCGGCTGGCGGCGCGCGCTTGTCGCCAGAGCGTGTGCACGTCCCCAGTGGGCGGTAACGAGGCGGCGTGAGAAGACTCAAAAGCGCGATAGGTCTCTGGCGGCGGTTGCGCAGCATATGGCGTAAGTCGTTGCAGCTGCGAGCGGTGGTTATCACCTTGGTGGTCTCAAGTGCCGTGGTTGCGGTGCTGGGCATGCTCATGGTGGAGCAGATTGCCCGGGGCATGGTGCAGTTCCACCGCGCTTATGCAGTAGAGGAAGTTGACGACGGTCGCGCCTACGCACAGCAGCGGCTTAAGCAGTTACGTCCGGGCGATCCGGCGGGAGCCAACGCGGTGCTGCGCGAAGTGACAGCTAATCTGTCTGACCGGGGTGAGCGGGCAAAGCTGTTCGAAGTCGCAGTCGAGATCGATAACCCTAGCTTGCCGAGCCGATTCGTCTCCGGCGGTCGCAGCGCCGAACTCGATCCCCCCGCTGAACTCACCGAATTGGTCGACGACCGCAGTGTGCTGGGCTATCAGTATGTCAGTATGTCGCTGGCCGGACAGCCGCCGCGGCCGGTATTGGCCATGGCAGCGCCGGTATCGACGCGCGCCGGGCTGGTGAATCTGTACTACTTCTTCCCGCTAGATGGCCAGGTCGACTCCGTAGCACTGGTACGCCAGGTCACGATCAGCGTAGGCGTGCTGTTGGTGCTAGCGCTGGGAGTGATCGCGTTCGGTATCACTCGTATGGTGGTGCGGCCTGTATCGGCTGCTGCTCTTACTGCCGAGCGGCTGTCTGCCGGCGTGCTGACCGAGCGCATGGCGGTGCGGGGGGAGGACGAGGTTGCACGGCTGGGACGGTCTTTCAACCAGATGGCAGAAAGCCTGCAGCAGCAGATTGTTCAGCTAGAGCGCTACTCCAGGTTGCAGCGCCGCTTTACCTCCGACGTCTCCCATGAACTGCGTACCCCGTTGACAACGATCCGCATGGCTACCGATGTATTACATCGTGCTCGCGGCGAATTTCGGGGTGAGGTCGCGCGTAGCGCCGAGCTGCTGCACGATCAAGTGGAGCACTTCGACGCACTGCTGGCGGACTTGCTGGAGATCAGCCGCTACGACAGCGGCTTTGCAGTGCTGGAGCCAGAGCCGGTGGATGTGGTGAAGCTGCTTGCACAGGCTCGCTGCTCGATGTTGGTGATGGCCGAGCAAGCCGGGGTGGAGATTGTGCTCGCTACCCCCGATACCGCGGTGGTCTGCGAGATTGACCCCCGCCGCGTGGCCCGTATCGTACGAAACCTGGTCTGTAATGCGGTGGAGTACGGACGTGCGGCGCCTGCTGAGGCAGGTGGTGTCGACGGGGTGGGATTGGAACGCCGCGTAGTACGAGTGAGCGTTGCGGCCGACGATCACGCGGTGGCTATCACGGTTCGCGACTATGGACTCGGCCTGCACCCGCATGAATGCGAGGCGGTTTTCCACCGCTTTTGGCGAGGCGATCCTTCCAGGGCGCGTCACACCGGTGGTACTGGGCTGGGGCTGTCGATTGCTCTGGAGGACGCTCGGTTGCACGGCGGATGGCTGCAGGCCTGGGGGCGACCTGGTGCCGGAGCGCAGTTTCGGCTTACGTTACCCATACGTGCCGCTACCACGGTGCATAGCTCTCCGTTGCCTCTGGAACCGCCGGACGCTGGGCCGCCAGACGTTCCGCCGGGGAAACAACAGCCGTTACAGGTCGCCAGGGCTTTCGGGAATGCGGATGAATAAGACTGCGCCACGCGTGTGGCGTCACCGAGGAGGCCGCACGTTGGTAGGCGTGCTGGCGGCGTCGCTGACGCTCTTGCTTGTGACTGCTGGCTGCGGCGGCATTCCCGACGACGGAGAACCGGTTCCGGTACCTGGAAAGACACCCGAGCCGGTTATCGAGACGCTGAGTCCGGCAGTAGGACAGTCGAGCTCAGCGTCTACAGCACACCGTCTCTCGGCATTGTCCGCTCTCTCGCGGCAAGTTTGGCTCAGCCTTCTTTGAGTCGACCGCCTACTCGTCTCTCACGCGGCGTCACACCGATGCATTGATCTAATCACGAGCCGGCAACTCCACTAAAAAGTTTAGGATCCTTAGAGCGTCCGCCGATAGGTAACTGTTCTACTACGTCGCTCCCTGGCGCTTCGGCTGGCTGCGTTGTCGTCGTCGCCCATGCAATCCAGCATGAACTCCTCCTCCGCCTTGCCATCCTCGACCAAGACAATGCCATCTAACTTCGCCACCTCGCAACGAACGACCTATTGGCAGACACCCTAAAGGGGTGGTGTTTTTGTCACACCTAGCCGACACATTCGGTCAATGAGCTGGCTCCATCATTCCCGAAGCACGGTCGGCGATGTGCTTCTCGCGGCCGCAGACCTTGCGCTGCCGGCGCGTTGCGTGGCGTGCGGCCGCGCGGGAAGCGCGGTCTGCCGCGGCTGCACCGCAGCGTGT
>JBGTNI010000063.1:0-2878 GCA_041743105.1 Mycobacteriales bacterium
TGACGAGAAAGCAGCTCGCAATCACGGGCTGGCTAGCGAAGGGATAAGTATTCGAATGAGAAAGCGTTGACAGGCTATCCCACTTCGGGCCTGAGTCGAATCTCCTGACCGATCTCAGCCGGGTCAGCGGGCTGCCATGGAGTCTGTGCCTGAATTCCCAGCGGTATGCCGAACTGGGTCCGCACGGCCTGCACACGCACCCCGCTGTCGGTCATCGGTGCACTGCTGTTGACAGATGCGCTGTCGAGTTCTGGTAACCCGTTGTTGTCCAACAGATTTTCTTGACTTAACGCCACGGCTTCGGAAACCGGTATTCCAGCAGCCATTGCGCGCACGATGCGTACATCGTAATCGGCATCGATCGGAAGATAACGACCCTCGAATTCCCCGCGCAGCCGCTCCAATATTTCGAACGGCGGCACGTCGGGTGGGAGGTTCATCAGCTCTGCCGCCCGGTTCGACCCGAGTATCTGCGTGCCTTCCGGGCAGTAGTCCAGCGCTATGAGCAGCAACGCGATCTCTTCCCCGTAACGGCTCCAGAAAGCTACCGATGCGTCCATCGGTTCAAACTCGTCTCGGTCTCGGTCGTCTCGGTCCAGTTCATACTCGAGCCGCTCGCGCTCAAGCCGCTCGGCAAGTTCGTCGCGGCGGCGGGCCGCCTGAGCCATCAACGCCTTCGCGCTCAGCGCCGACAGTTCGTGATCGACCCGAGTTTCGGGTGCGGCAGTCGGGCGCGGTTGTTGAACGTTGTCATCGATCTTGTCGTTGTTGGCATCGCGGCCAACCCGGCGGATGCGACTCAGTTGCCGTTTGCGGCGGGCTTCGGCGAGCCAATGGTTGTCGAGTTGATCGAGTTTGCGAAGCAGGCCGGCCAGCTCCGCGCGTGCGGACAGTCCGGCCGCCGAGGACGAGGTACTGCCCTCAAGCGCTGCCACCATCTCGGCGAATTCGGGAATCTCCTGCGGGAGCTTTCCGCTCTCCAGCTGGTGCAGATACTCGCGAGCCTGTTCCACCATGGCGCGCAGCTCTTCAGCAAGCTCGCGATCTCCCACTGGTGGAGTCCCCGACGCCGCAGCGTTCAGTGCGGCCATCCCCCCGGGGGTTTCGTTCAGCGCATATCGCTCCGCAAAGGCGATGAGGCCGCCGTGCAGCGCGGCGATCTCCTGGCGCGCCTGCTGCCGGAGCGGGTGCGGATGCAGTGCGCTGAGCATCCTGGCGAGGCGGCCGGGCTGTCCGGCTGGGGTAATCGACTGGGATGTACTCATGCCCCGAATCTAGCTGAATATCAGGGCGCGTGAGGTGTGTTCTGTGTGAGCACATTATCCACAGTATTCCGATACCAGAGGTTCCTGAGCTGGGAATCGTCCTGTGGACACACCTGTGGGAAAACCATTCGTCGGGGTGGCCGACCGAGTCGACCACTACATGCTGTGTCAGCATAGCGCGTTACTTCGCAAATTGGTACAACTTGTCACGAATAGGCCGAACTTTCGCGGCAGCTTCTTTGACCTCCGCAACGGGGTCACTCCCCCACGTAATGCCTCCCCCGCCCCAAATGTGTAAGTAGCCGGCGACCGCAGCTACGGTGCGAATGGTGACGGCTAACTCCAACCCCGAAGGGCTCAGCCACCCCATCGCGCCCATGCTAGGGCCACGCCCCACAGGCTCCAACTCATCGATCAGCGCCAAGGCCGCTTTCTTCGGCGCGCCGGTCACCGAAGCTGCCGGGCAGAGCGCACGCAGCGCGTCGGCAAGGCCGACGCCAGGCTGTAGCTGTGCTTTCACGATCGACTCGGCTTGCCACAGCCGGCACCATAGCTGCGGGATGAACAGTTTCTCTACGACCACAGAGCCGGTAGTGGCCACCTGGGCCACATCGTTGCGTGCCATATCCACGATCATGACGTGTTCTGCGCGTTCCTTTTCAGATGCCAGGAGTTCGCGGTGGCCGGCGTCAGTGCCAGAGCGGGTACCTTTGATCGGCCGAGTCCAGATGGCACCGTTGTTAACGTTCATTAGCAACTCGGAGGATCCGGTTGCGACCGTCCAGCCAGGCCCGCTGAGTACCTGTCCATAAGTTGCGCCCGGTAGTGTGCTCACCGCCAGGAGGCCGGCCGCTGGATCGCCGAGATACGGCACGCTGGCGTGCCCCACCATGTTGGCCTGGTATACCTCCCCGACGGCGATAGCGTCGCGCACTTTCTCGACGGCAGCGCGGTGTGCCGCGGGCGACCACGAGGGCTGCCAGTCGCCCAGCTCATAACCGACTGCTGCGCGATTCACCGGAGTGGCCCTGGTCCGCTGCGACGCAAAGATCACCGCAACGAGGTCGGGAAGCCCAGGCGTGGGTGAATTGGGACCAACACCCGAGGGGTAATCGGTGGCGGAGAAGTTAGTGGCGGAGAAGTTAGTGGCAGTGCAGCCCACAATCACCGCGGCTCCAGCCGCCGATACCATCAGAGCCACACGTCGATCCCGCATGATCTCGGAAAGTCCCGCACGGTACGCTTGGGACAAAACAGCTAGGTTATCGGCTGGGAACCCGTGCGAGACTACAAACTCTTCCAGCAGGCGCGCGGGGTCACCTGGATCTCCGAGCCGCCACTCCCACCGGGCAACTTCTGTTAACTGGGCCATTCAGCTCGCCCACCCAGCGCGCGGCTGACCCATTGGCGGCCAGCTATCCATTTTGTTATCCCCCATATGCCTGTCTTGCCCCGCTTCAGCGGATTACCTGGCGCACAATGGTGTGTGATGGGTAACACACCCACTTGTAATAACGAGGAGTGCACATCATGTGCCCGCATCAACCGTCATGTCCGGACTCCACTGCGCCTGATCGTGAGGCGGCGCACATCGTGGCATTCCACCCCGAACA
>JBGTNI010000064.1:0-23291 GCA_041743105.1 Mycobacteriales bacterium
TGTGTTAAGCACGCCGCCAGCGTTCGTCCTGAGCCAGGATCAAACTCTCCAACAAAAAACACCAGAAAATTCAAACCGGCAAACAAACCACCAACAAAAAACATCAACAAATTTGCATACCGAAAAAACCCCACACCACAATGCACCCAAAAACATGCACCACAACGCGAAGCCCAAACAACACACAACAAAAACACAAACACACTGTTGAGTTCTCAAACAACACCACACACCACAACACACAACAAAGCACATCATGAGGTGATTTTCCGGAGGTGGACTTGTGGAGACGATACTATCTACGTCATCCAAACTCTCCACACCAACCGAACAGATCAACTATAGCAGGTCAATCTCGTTCTGTGGCCCCGCTTAGAACCTTGGCAGTCACATGCATTGGACTGCTTTCGGCCCAAAGGCGGGCAGGGAGAAACCTACGACACCGCCATGGGAGGTCTTACACCGGGGTACCCCTGCCAACTCCGGCTATGTTGCGCTTGCCGCGCCGCAGCACAAGCCATCTGCCGAAGAGCCAGCTCGAGGACTCGGGTATGCCCTCGGCATCGGCAATCTTGAGGTTGTTGACGTATGCCCCGCCGCCCTCGACCGCTCGTCGAGCGTGGGAGAGACTCTCGCAAAGACCGCTGTCTTTGAGTAACACGGCATAAGAGGGCGGTTCTCCGTTAACCGTGATGCAGCCAGCTTCCTGTAACGCCGCGGCCAAAGTGGGCTCCGCGAGCTCCGTCAGCTCGCCGCGACCGAACAGCGCTTGACTGGCCGCGATCACCCGTGCGGTTTCATCGGCGCCGTGAACCAGTGTGGTGAGTTCTTCGGCCAGCCTGCGCTGTGTCACACGGGCGGCCGGCTGCTGTTGGACCTGCAACTCGAGCTGCTCGATCTCCTCGTGACCGGAGAAGGTAAGGAGTTTGAGCCAGGCAATTACGTCCCTATCGTCGGCATTGACCCAATACTGGTACCAGGCATAGGGGCTAGTCAGCTGTGGATCTAGCCAGATCGATCCACCGCCGGTGCTCTTGCCAAGCTTCTGCCCTGCTGAGTTGGTGATCAACGGAACGGTTACGGCATGCACCTGCTGACCGGTGACTTTACGTACTAGATCCAGTCCCGCCGTGATGTTTCCCCATTGGTCGTTTCCGCCGAGCTGTAACCGACAACCGAACTCTCGGTAGAGGTGTAAGTAGTCTGCCGCCTGGAGCAATTGATAGCTGAATTCTGTGTAGCTGATGCCACCTGCTTGCAGCCGGGCCGAGACTGATTCCTTGGCGAGCATCTGATTCACCGAGAAGTGCTTTCCGATGTCCCGCAGAAAATCCAGCGCGGAGATCCCTGCGGTCCAATCAAGGTTGTTCACCATCACGGCGGCGCGCGAACCCCCGAAATCAAGAAACCGTTCCAGCTGCGCTCTGATGTTCTCAGCCATCTGGTGTACCCGTTCGGGTGTGTTCACCATACGTTCCACCGACCTGCCGCTGGGGTCGCCAATCAGACCGGTGGCACCCCCGGCAAGCACGATTGGTGAATGCCCTGCTTGCTGAAATCGTCGCAGTGTCAACAGGGGCACCAAGTTCCCGGCGTGCAGACTGTCGGCAGTGGGATCGAATCCCGCATAGAGCGTGAGCGGGCCTGCCCTGAGCGCGGCGCGGAGCGCAGCTTCATCGGTGGACTGCGCGATAAGCCCGCGCCACTGTAAATCATCGAGGATGTCGCCCATGGATGTGATCATTCCGTATTGCCACAACGAGCGTGATTCATGGGCAGCGGAGTGTCGAGGCCCTCGGGTGAGGACTGAGTCAGCGCTTTAGTCAAAAAATCGCGCTCTGGCTCGTGCCCTAGTTGGCTAAGGACGAACCCCTTCACCAACGTCGTCCAGTCCGCCGACCGCCGCAGCAAAGCGTGGCCATCGCCGTGCACTACGAATCGACAGACTCGGTCGGTGATCTGTTTGGCACGAACTGAGTAATTATAAGAAAGCTTTGGATGGATGGTCTGGTCCCGGTCGCCATGCGCTACCAGGACTGTTCGACCGACAAGCTGATCCACCGGCTCTTCTTGAGGCGTCCACGGTGCGAGTGCCGCGACCGCAACCACGGCTGGAGCACCAGCTACCCGCAGCGCAGTCCGGCCCCCCATTGAATGCCCGATCAAAACCACCGGTAGGCCCGGAAACTTGATCGCGGCCTGCATCAATGCCCATTGCGCATCGACAACCGCATCCAAACCTGGCTCATTCCAGCCACGGACACGATTACGCAGCAGCCATACAACTAAGCCCCGCTTTCGTCCGGCTAAGTGAAGTGCGTGGGCGAAGAAGCGCATTCGCAGGTAGGCCGGCCGGGTTCGTCGAACCGGAGCCCAACTGTGAGCTACTCCGCCGTGCAACAGAATCACCAGTCCCCACGGTTTAGCTATAGGCTCGGGCAACCATTCCGCAAGGTGCGGTCTTTGGCGCCGGATAAAAGGTTTCATCATTCAGGCTTTTCCCTGGAGAGCGCCGTGGAACGCGCCGACCGTGAAGCGTTCTCGGGAAAACTTTCGGAACGTCGCTTGCCCGCTCGGTAGCTGCTTATGGCCATAGAGTCAGCTAACCAAAAACGCCATGGCCTGTCCGCGGCCCCGCTAACGCCCACTCGAGGTCCGCGAGATACCGCACCAGGCGACGCTGGCCATCCCGCGCCGGGCGTCATCACACGCACCGGGCCTCGCGGTTCCAGCACCGAAACTCCGTTCAAGTCGCCTTGAATGCCCAACACCCGACACAGCCGAGCTGGACCCGATGCAAGTCTAGAATTAGATAGCTGAGTCGGCGTCCTATCAATTGCGATCGCCAACCCATCAACGATCTCACCGGCGCGCAACAGCACAGCCGACGCGCGGCCTTCTTGGTCGCAGACCACGTTGGCACACCAGTGCATACCGTAGCTGAAATACACATACAGCGTTCCTGGCGCACTGAACATGGCCGCGTTTCGAGCAGTCTGTCCGCGGTGGGCGTGCGAAGCAGGGTCCTCCCCCACACCTCCGTAGGCTTCGGTCTCAGTGAGGCGGAGCGTGACATCATTCGCGTGTAGGTAGGTGCCTAACAAGTATTGCGCGGCCAGGTCGACAGGAACCGAGAGCGCGGCAGTCAGGTTCACCGTGGATCGCCGGCACCGACCGTTGCTCCGGCTGTTAGGTACGCAGTTGCCGGCTGTGCAGTCTTATCGCCTTCGTCCCCACGGTGGTACAGCGAGCCTGGCCACCACATCCAACGCCCTAAGTCCAGGTTCAGCGCGGTAACCAGCACGGCACGGACGATGATCGTGTCCAGCAACACGCCGAATGCCACCGCAAAACCGAGCTGAGCCAAGAACACCAGGGGCAGCGCTCCCAGTGCGGCGAATGTTCCGGCAAGCACCAGTCCGGCAGACGTGATAACACCGCCGGTTGCGGCAAGGCCGATCAACGCACCACGCCGCGGTCCGTTCGCCGCGACCTCCTCCCGCACACGGGTCATCAGGAAGATGTTGTAGTCGATCCCTAATGCAACCAGAAACACGAATACGAACAGAGGTATGGAACTGTCCATATGAGCGAAGCCGAACACGTGCTCAAACATCAGTGCGCTAACCCCCAGCGCAGCCCCGAACGACAGCACCACTGTTGCCGTCAAGATCAGCGAACCAACAACGGTTCGAAGCAACAGCGCCAGGATAACGAGTACCACAAGCAGCACCAGTGGAATGATCAGCTTCTGGTCATGCACCACTGCCTCCTGAGTATCCACGCGGATGGCCGTGCCACCACCTACTTTCGCGTCCGCACCAGGTAAAGCGTGCACCGTATCCCGGACCCGCTGCACGGTGTCTGCCGCAGCCTTACTGTCCGGCGCGTCCGTAGAAGTTGCCTCCAGATAGGCATACTCGCCTTTGACGACAAGCTCGGAGACATCGGCTACCCCATCGGTAGCGGTCAGTGCCTCACGTAGCTGAGGAGCCGCATCGGCCTTCCCGATCACGATTACCGGATCGCCGGCACCGGAGGGGAAATGTCGGGCGAGCAGCGCCTCACCTTCAATGGATGCGGGCTCGTCGATAAAGGCTTCCTTATTCTGCAGGATATCGGTGCTCGAGCCGACTAAGCCGAGCGCACCAACCGCCAGTAAAGCCGCGGTCACCACCCACACCACACGGGGCCGGCGGGAGATACCACGGCCAACTCGCGCCCATATACCTTGTTCGGTCGGCTCGGCGGAACCAAAAGACGGTTTCACCGGCCAGAACACCCAACGTCCCACAATCACCAGCAACGCGGGCAGCAGAGTTACCATGGCAAGAAAGCCCACTACGACGCCGATCGCCGCGACCGGACCCAGACCCTGTGTGGAGTTGAGGTCTGCCACGACCAGGCAGAGCATGCCTAGCGCGACCGTCGCTGCGCTGGCAACGATCGCCGGCGCGGCGCGGCGCATCGCCAGCGCCATCGCTTCATGCCGATCTTCGTGGCGCCGTAGCTCTTCTCGATATCTCGCGACCAGTAGCAGCGCGTAATCGGTGCCGGCCCCTAGCACCAACACGGTCAAGATACCGGCGCTCTGCGCGTTGACCAGCAGGCCTGCATGCTCGGCTAGCAGATAAATCACTGCTTGTGCCGCGGTAAGCGCCGCACCCACCGATATCAGGGGCAGGAGCCAGAGCGTGGGACTGCGATACGTTAGCAGCAACAGCACGACAATGATTCCAAGCGTGGCGAACAACAAGGTCGAGTCGATCGCTTCGAACGCCTCCGCGGAATCCGCCGCAAAACCGGCCGGACCGGTTACCCGGACGGTGAGCCCATTCGCATCTGACGTAGCGGTATCGGCGAGCTGATCGGTGACCTTACCGATCGTGCTCCAACCGTCGGTATCATCGATTTTTATTGGAACGATGGTTTGTAGCGCCTGGTTTTTCTCCGAAGGTATTGGTCCCTCGATGTCGCCGGTGACCTGCTCGACCCTTCCAAAGGCCGTGGCGTCAAACCGCGCCTTTGCAAGGTCTGATGGCGTGATGCCTGAGGAACGTTCGTACACGATGACTGCTGGCAGCACATCCCTGTCGCGGAACTGCTCTTGACGGTCGATCACCGCCGTGGATTCGGCCTCACCGGGCAGCCATGACTTGACATCGTTCTGCTGCGCCCCGGTGAGCTTTCCCGACAATGGAACGGCGGCGGCGAGGATCACCAGCCACGCGATCAGCACCAGCCACTTGCTACGGCGCCCACTGGGTATCGCAACCAGCGTTCCGAGTACACGCCGAGCCAGTTTCATCTAAGTCTCCTCGTTTATCTATCGCCCGAAACACCTAGCAGGTGGGGTCATCGATTTCCAGGCTGCACGACGGTGCTTTTCTACACCGGCGCTACGACGAATTTCTGTCCAACTCCGATAAGACATCGGAGTTAACGGCCCTCGCACTTCATATTTGCGCGACACATCACAATTCTGCGGGGATGATGCTCGTTACCGCTGGGATGACGATCCCGGGCGAAACTAAGGAATAATGTACGGATGCGGCTGTGCCACGTCGACGCTTCAGCGCGGAATTTTTCGTTGAAAAACTGATTGAAACCGACAAATCGGGATATCTCCATGTCGGGCTTCCGCCTAGAGCTTGCCGGGCGGCCTAGCCTCCGCGAACTCCCGAAGTCGGAGATTCGATGGTCCTACAGCCAGCGATTCTTGCGGAAAAAAGCGTACAACGCCGAACACAACGCGGCGATAACCGCCAGCACCACAAAATAGCCGTAGCGGGTACGCAGCTCGGGCATATAGTCGAAGTTCATACCGTAGATGCCCGCAACCGCCGTAGGCAGCAGTGCTATGGCGGCCCAAGCGGAGATCTTTCGCATATCGGCGTTCTGCTGCACCGTGATCTGCGCCAAATCGGCCTGCAACACATCGGTCAGCAGCCGGTCATAGCCGGCGATGGCGTCAGCGGCGCGCAGCACATGATCGTGAACGTCGCGGAAGTACGGCCGGACCTCTGCGGAGACACAGGGCATGTCGCCTTGCTCGGCGAACCGTGGCATCACCATCACCAACGGCACGACCGCGCGGTGAAAGTCGAGCACCTCACGCTTGAGTTTGTAGATGCGCTGGGAATGGTTTCGCGTGTAGCCGCTGAAGACCTGTTCTTCGATATCGTCTATGTCGGTGCCCATCGCCTCGATAACATCGGCATATTCGTCGACGGTTATGTCGGCGACGCGATGCAGCACGGCGCTAGGTCCGAATCGGAGCATCGACGGGTCAGCCTCCAGCTCCGACCGCGCCTGTGCCGGCACGGTCGAGGTGCCATGTCGCACCGAGACAACAAAACACTTCCCTACGAAAAGGGCTACTTCACTGACATCGACGACTTCGTCGGAGTCGATGTATCGCACCGGCTTTACCACCATGAACGTCACGTCGCCGTAATGCTCCAGCTTAGGGCGTTGGTGTGCGCGTACCGCGTCTTCCACCGCGAGCTTCGGAAGCGCAAAGCACTCCGCAAGTTCGACGAAGTCGGCATGGGATGGCTCGTGTAGGCCCACCCAGACGAACCCGCCACGCTGCCGGGCGATTTCTAGCGCATGTTGCAGCGGAACGTCGTCGGGTTGGCGCTGCCCGTCCACATACAGGGCGCTGTCGACCATTCCGCGGGCTCGCTGGGGATCTTGATGACCATCCATAGGTTAGCTCTCCGCCGGTCGTCGTAATGTGTGGTGTGGCGTGCGCAGGCGAGAATATGATCGCGAAAGACGACTGTCGCGTGCACTCCCGCTGCGATGGCTCGCGCCATCAGACGCTAGCTCCGCAAGCTGGCGCCGACTTGCCGAGCGGCCTGCTCCACTGCCGCATCGCACGCCGCTCTGGCTTCCTCTACCGTGAGGGTGTGGTCGACGGCGCGAAACGTCAACGCGTAGGCAAGAGACTTGCGCCCTTGCCCGAGCTGCTCACCGGTGAACACATCGAACAGCCCCACTGACTCCAGCAGCGGACCGGCACCCTCACGTAGCGCGCGCTCGACTGCGGTAGCGGGCGTGTCGGCTGACACCACCAAAGCGACATCGAGCAACGCCGGGGGAAACGCTGACAGTACTGGCCCAAAAGCGATCTGGCGCTCGGGCAGCGCGTCAAGGTTCAGCTCCATGGCAACGGTTCGCGCCGGCACGTTCAGCGCCTGCACTACTCGGGGATGAAGTTCTCCGGCGTAGCCCACAACGCGCGGTCCGTCGCTACCGTGGACAACCAGCTCGGCGCAGCGCCCAGGGTGCCACGGCGCCTGCGTCGCCTGGCGCACATCGAGCTCCACTCCAGATGCCACAGCCACGGTACGGGCGGCCTCTACCGCATCCGCCCAACTCGCGGGCTCACCGCTTCCCCACCATCCGCCGCGGCGCCAATCTCCGGTTAGAGCCACCCCGAAATGCCGTGGCTGTTGCGGAACAGCCGCGTACAGTTGGGCGATCTCGGCGTCGCTGGGACGATAGTCCACGCCCAACTCCGGCGCGTGGGGCGCGTCCGGCTCCTGGATGTACACCGCCCCGGCTTCGAACAGCGCCACATCTCGCTGGCCACGCGCCACGTTGCGGCTCAGTGCGCGCAACAAGCCCGGGAGCAGCGTGGTGCGCAGCTGCGGTTCGGCGGCATCGAGTGGGTTGAGTAGCCGGCAAGCGTTGCGCCGTGGGTCGTCCTCATCCAGGCCCAGCACGTCTGCGATATCGGCGGCGACGAAGGGGTAGCTCATCACTTCGACGTAGCCGTCCTCGGCAAGGGCCCGGCTGACACTCCGCAGCCGGCGTTGCCGCGCGCTCAAACCGGGACTAGCCGGCGCAGGGGGCAACACCGATGGCACAGCGTCATAGCCCCGCAGCCGAACGACCTCTTCGACCAGATCGATCGGGTCGGTGAGATCGGGGCGCCACGACGGTGGGGTAACCGACCAGCTCCGCGGTGCGGCATCCCTACCCAACTGGACGCGGCAACCGATCTGCTCCAACACGCTCCGAATCACGTCCGGGCCATAGGTCACACCGACCACTCGATCGGCCAGCCCCGGGTTCAACATGATCGCCGACGCGGGCCGGTGGGAATCGAGGTCGAGCACGTCGGGATCAGGCGTGCCGCCACCGCATTGGGTCAGTAGTTGCACCGCACGCTGTGCCGCGACCGGGCCAAGTTCGGTGTCGACGCCGCGCTCGAACCGCTTAGAAGCCTCGCTGGGCAGCTGGTGACGCCGGACGGTGCGGGCCACTGTGACAGGGTCCCAGTGCGCGCACTCGATCAGTAGCTCGGTCGTGGTGTGTGACACCTCGGTGGTCGCACCCCCCATCACCGCGGCTAAACCGATGGGTCCGGTGTCGTCGGCAATCACGAGGTCTTCGGGGTCCAGCACCCGCTGCACCCCGTCGAGAGTGTGCAGCTTCTCCCCTGCGTTGGCGCGCCGCACCACCAGCTGCCCTTGCAGCGCGGCAAGGTCGTAGGCGTGCATCGGCTGGCCGAGCTCCAACATCAGGTAGTTGGTGACGTCTACCGCCAACGAGATGGAGCGAACGCCGGACAGCAACAGCCGGCGCTGCATCCACCACGGCGTAGGCGCCGTGGGGTTCAGTCCGCGTAATACCCGCCCCGCGAAGCGGTCGCATCCAGCCGCTTCGTCCACACGCACCGGATACGGCGGACGAGACGTCGCCGCGGGCACCGCAGCCACCGCCGCCGGATCGGTGAAGTCGGCCTCCAGCGCATGGGACAGCTCCCGTGCCACGCCGCGCATCGAAAAGCAGTAGCCCCGATCCGGCGTCACCGCCAGCTCGAATACCACGTCGGTGAGCCCCAGGGGCGCGATCGCATCATCACCGAGGTGGCACCGGTCGGCAAATTCGTCCCGCGACAGCACCAGGACTCCGTCGATCCGACCTCCGATGCCCAGCTCGTCAACGGCGCAGATCATGCCGTCGGAGAGCTGTCCGTAGGTTTGTCGGGCGGTGATCTTGAACCCACCGGGAAGCACCGCACCTGGCAGTGACACCACAACCCAGTCGCCTATAGCGAAGTTCTGCGCAGCGCAGACGATGGAACGTGGCTGCGCCTCCCCCACATCAACCTGGCAGTGTCGGACGGGTTTCTTAAACCCGGGGAGCTCGACGATCTGGCGCACTTCACCGATGACGATGGGTCCGCGCAGCTCATCGCCGATACGGTGAACCGCTTCGACCTCCAGCCCGCTCCGCACCAGCGCGGCGTTGAGTCGATCGACTGCCAATCTGTCGTCGGAACCGTCTGGGCCGTCGAAATTATCGCCGAGCGCGACACTATCGAGTGAGACGTACTCGCGCAGCCAGGAAACTGGGACGCGCATCAGACCTCCATACCGAAAACACTGGAGAAACGGACATCACCGTCGAACAAGTCACGCGCATCGGAAAGTCCGTGTCGGAACTGCAACGTACGTCCGATTCCCATTCCGAAGGCGAAGCCGGTGTAGACGTCTGCGTCGACGCCACATGCGGTGAGTACACGTGGATTCACCATGCCGCAGCCTCCCCATTCGATCCACCGGGGACCGCCCTTGGCCTCGGCGAACCAGACGTCGAATTCCGCACTGGGTTCGGTGAACGGGAAGTACGAGGGCCGCCAGCGTGTCGCCGCCTCGGGACCGAACATGGCGCGCGCAAAGTGGTCCAGCGTGCCCCGTAGGTGCGCCATAGTGATGCCTTTGTCCACCACGAGGCCTTCTATTTGCTGGAACAAGGGGGTGTGCGTGGCATCGGGCTCGTCACTGCGGAATACATTGCCAGGGCAGACCACGTAGATCGGAGGCCGGCGAGCCAGCATGGTGCGTGCCTGCACCGGCGAGGTGTGGGTTCGAAGCACCAGATTGGACTCGGGCGGCGCAAGGAAGAACGTGTCCATCATGGAGCGCGCCGGATGGTCAGGTGTCATGTTGAGGGCATCGAAGTTCAGCCACGCAGCTTCTACCTCCGGACCCTCGGCAACTTCGTAGCCCATGCCTATGAAGAGGTCGCAGACCCGTTCGGTGAGGCTGGACAGCGGATGACGCGCTCCACGCGGACGCTGGGTAGTAGGCAGCGTGACGTCGACGGTCTCCTCGACCAGGACGCGCTCGTCCCGGTCGGCGGTGAGCACCGTCAGCCGCGCCTGGTAGGCGGCGGCGATCGCTGCGCGAACCTGGTTGACGCCGCGGCCCGCCTCACCTCGCAGGTGGGACGAAAGCGCACCGATCTCGCGCCTGGCCAACGCGATCGGCGCGTTATCTCCCAGGTGGAGGTGTTTTCGAGCCGAAAGCTCTTCCAAGTCGGCGGCAGTCGCAAACTCCCGCTCGGCTTCGGCAAGGGCCGTCTCCAGCGCGTCGGGAATTCCTACCAGGTTTTCAGACATACACGCAAGCTCTCAGCTACTGAGCTGTTCGTCACTAAGTCGGTCTGAAAGCAGCTCATTTCCAGGTCACAAGACAGCATGACTCGAACTACCTTCGTCCTGATCGGCAACACAGCTTCTAGGGATTGGATGAGCATACGGCAGACCTTGAGCACGGCTCCCATGTACGGCAGCTGAGTATCGTCCCCTCAGACCACATCATGTTCCTCAAAAAAGACCTGCTATGACGCCCTAACAGCGGGCATCCGCCGATACCGGTGTTTTCCTCAATGAGGCGGTCAGCGAGGAGTGGACCGAGCTGGTCGCGAAGCTCACCAAACCGGGACAAACTTAGGCTAAGTACTCCAAAATAGTTAGCTTCTAAAAGAAATCGGAGTAAATGCGAGGCATCTATAACACAAACGCTGACCAAATTCGACTAAATTAACTCCGGCATAGCGCCCACGCGGGCGAGAGATGGAGTGAGAAGCATGGCGGCGCTACACCCCTTCACGGCATCGCCGCTGTCTGGAAACAACTTCCTAGCTGTGGACACAAAGGGCACTGCTAGGCCTGCTCGCGGGGATCGAAACAGGCTCCTCTACGCCGTGGTACTGGAAGCCCTGCTGCTCGCGGCATTGCTGGCCGCTTACCGCTGGGTGCGCTTCTTGCTCGACGGTCAGGTGAACGCGGCAGACGCCAATGCGGCATGGGTCTGGCACTCCGAGCGGCTCCTTCGCCTCCCTAATGAGCTCTCGATGCAGCAGTGGGCGCTGGCGTGGGAACCGGTCTCCCGGTTGTCCAACATCTACTATGTCGGAGCGCACTTTCCTGGTACGGCGCTATTGCTGACCTGGCTATTTATCCGCAGGCCATTCGATTACGCTCGGGCGCGGGCGGAGCTGGTACTACTAACCGGTCTGGGTCTGGTGGTCCACGCGCTGTTTCCACTCACACCGCCGCGGCTGACGTCGGGCTTGCCGTTCATCGACACAATGCAATCCATCGGCCCGTCGGCCTATTCCACCGGAGACGACGGCATTGCCAACCAGTACGCCGCCATGCCCTCCCTGCATGTGGGATGGGCGCTACTGGTCGCCGTCGTTGTGACACGCGTGGCTCAGAGTCGACTCCGCTGGTTAGTGTGGCTGCATCCGGCGATCACCATTTTCGTAGTCGTGGTGACCGCCAATCATTACTGGCTGGACGGGCTTGTGGCCGGGGCGTTGCTGGTGGGGGTCGTCGGCTGCGTAGGGAGCCGAATCTGGAATACCGTCGAGCGATTACAACCTCGCATGGCTAACAGCGCTCCGTGCTGAGCCCCCCAAGGATCTCGGTCGGCTCCGGGGCAGTCAATCACTCGATGTCGGCTGCTCCACACTCCTCGTAGCACCTGCCTAACGCACCCGCGTTACCGTGCATCTGGGATCGACTTCTCAAGATCCGTGATCTTACCTAGCCGATCTGCGATGCCTTCGATGTTCCGACGTCGCATGGTCATGGCGGACACCCAGGAACCATCGACGAAGTGCTGCCGGAACTTGGCCATGAACTGGGTTCTCGGGCGCCGCTGGATTCCCGCTACCGCCGATCGGGGTATCGCAAGGGCCGCCGATCCATTCTGGACGCCAGCTCTAAGGTCCATGCCGGAGCGATTTCTATTCCGGCGAATCGGCAGATCTGCTGTGCCGCCGCAACGCTGGGCAGCACGTAATCTCCCCACGTTCCAGTTACACCGATCAACACCACTCTGGCACCTCCTCCCCCGGTGCGCGCCACAAGAGCCGTTGCATATCCGCCATTCCGCACCACAAAACGTGCGAAGGCTCGCACGACACGACGAACGGCAGCGCGACTCATCCCAAGTGTGGGCGGCCCGGGTATAGACGACCCGGGGTTAGACGACCCGGGTGTAAAAGGCGTAGTTGCCAAAACTAAGCGAGCCATGGAGCTAGGTTATGGGACAGCAACCTCCCGCACGTGGAGAACGTCGCGTATTGCCAACCGTCGCTGCACCCAATGCCAGGGAATGAGCCATGCCTTACAGCGGTACCGATGCCACCACGCCACAGACCCGACAGCTTTCTCGCCTTGAGATCACCAAAGTCTCGGTAGGACTCAAGGACAACAAAGTTTACCTGTTGCGTTGCCGCCGTAGCGGTGAAGCCGTGCTCATCGACGCAGCTAACGATGCGGCAACGCTGGTGCCCCTCGTCGCCGACAGCATCGTGCGATACATCGTGACTACGCATCGGCATGCCGACCATTGGCAGGCGCTGGAGGCGCTAGTTGGGGCGACCGGCGCGGTCACCGTCGCCCATCGGCTGGATGCGCCCGCGATCGGGGCGCCGATAGACCGCCTGTGCGAGGACGGCGATGTGCTCACGTTCGGCGACCCAAACTTCGACACAATCGAGCTGAAGGTAATCCAGCTTCATGGGCATACACCAGGATCGATCGCGCTGCTTTATGACGACCCATCTGGACCGCCCCACCTGTGGACCGGTGACAGTCTCTTCCCAGGCGGTGTGGGGAACACGCACGGTAACCCTGAGAACTTCGCCAGCCTGATCGACGATGTGAGTACCAAACTGTTCGATCGGCTGCCCGATGAGACGTGGGTGTATCCGGGCCACGGCGTCGACACCACGCTAGGAGCGCAGCGCCCGTCGCTGCCGCAGTGGCGAGCTCGAGGGTGGTAGGTCAACCGGCGCCTTAGAAGATGGCGACCTACACCCGGCTGCCATTGCCGAAGCGCCGATGATCAAGAGGCCACCGAAGAATGACCGAAGGGTCGGCACCTCACTGAGCAAGATGACGGCGAACACGATTCCCCACACCGGTTCAAGGCTGGCGAACAGACTCGCGAGCATCGTGCTGATATGCCGCAAACCCGAGATGAACATGGTGTGCGCGAGCGCCGTGCAGACCGTACCGAGGAACAACAACAGAAAAACTGTGTGGATTTGTGTCAGATGGCTCGGGTGATCCCATACAAGCACGGGTGACAGAACAACCGCTGCTGTGACGAATTGGTAGAAACTGATGACCGTGCTTATGTGTGACTCGCCCAATTTTCGATTGAACACCGACAGTAGTGCGAACGTCGCGGCCGATACCAGACCCCACAACACCGCCTGCAACGCAGCGTTATGCAGCGAGAAAGAGGGCACCAATACGTAGACGCCGAAAAGAATGACAATCGATGCGAAAATCTGTAAGCGAGTAGGCCGGGTACGCAACACGATTGGTTCAAGCGCGGCCGTGAACAACGGGAACGTCGAGAACGACAACAGGCCGATCGCCACTCCACCGACATTGATCGCCTGAAAAAAGGTTGACCAATGAAGAGCCAGCACGAGACCTTGAGCGGTAAGTGGCACGAGCTGTCGGAGCGACACCCGCAGGGAGACGTGAAGTAATCGGATCGCAATGAGCACGGCCAATCCGCCGAAGACAACACGTCCCAACACGATTAAGGGTGCTGATAGTTCTGTGGCGGCTCCGACTACCCTGCGAGACCAAACAGCGCAATGGCGATATTTGTCGACAGAAAACCCGATCCGGCAATTCGACTAATGACGGATGAACCACCATATGTACCCACGAACTGGTTCTCCAACAAGGGAATGGACGCGCGTATGGGTCGAATCTAACCCAGCTGAGCACAAACAAGGGTGTAGAGCGGGCTCAGCGGGTTAGCGAGCCCGCTACCACGGTAAAAGGAAAGGGCTCGGACACCACCAGGGTTTCGGTACCTGCCGCGGCGGCGTATTGCATATAGGTGTGACCGGGGGTGTTGCGATAACACGTCACAGTTGTGCCATCACGTCGATCAACGATCCAGTAGTGCGGGATGCCAGCCTGGGCATAATCGTGCATCTTGGCCAGGTAGTCGCGCCGCTGACTACTGGGAGACACGACCTCAACAACAACACGAACCTGGTTCGGCAGTAGGTGCTTAGCGTCCGGTGCAACAGTCGAGCGATCGAACACCACGAGATCGGGCATGCGGAAGTCGTTGTCCAGCCGTACGTCCAGCTCGGCGACAACCGTCAATTCTCCAACGAGCGTGCCCTTGAGGGCAACCAGAAGGTTGGCGGCAAGAGTTTGATGCAGCAGATCGGGGGACGGGACCATCAGCAGAGCTCCTTCTACCAACTCCAGACGCCGCTCGGTTTGCTGGCGAAGACGCATGAATTCCGCGGGCGTCCACGGCTGGGAGTGAGCCCAAGGGTCGATCACAGGTTGCGCGGTCACACCTACAGCGTACGTCAGACCACCACAGTCACGCCGAGTTCCTGTGCACCCGCTGCGCCGGTCGAGGCACCTGTGTTCCGGCACGCCAGATCCGCAGGGAGTTCCCCGATCCCGGACGCGCGCCGGGAGGGATGGCGGCCGCCCCTGCAGCATTACCTACCTGTTCCGGCGCCAGAGTGTTCCGGAGTCGAAGGCCTTGATCTTCCGGCGTCTCCCCGTCTCTCCGTCCGAGTTCGATCGGATTGCCATGATCTGCTCCAACACAGCGCGACGCTCCCGCGGTCCAAGCCCACGGGCGATGATCCGAATTTCTTTCAGCCCTCGGCTTAAGGTGCCTCAGTTCGCCTGGGCCTTGTCCGGTTTTGCGGTTTCGGGAGCGCCAACCACCGCGCAGCATTGCCTCTTTCCGGATCGCTGCACTGACATCGTCTCGGTCAAGTACACCTCTTCTCGCCGCCTCTACCAGTACCTCCCGGGTGAACTCGACCGCGTCGGCCTCCTTCAAATTGTGATGTCGATCGTTCAACACGGCAACGTTGCTATACTCACCCGCCGCGCCAAGCGCGATCTGGCTCTGTAGATAGTGGCGCCATTCATGCACTGCCACCATGGCAAGGCCCGCATCGGGCTCTGGAAGGTTCGGATCCCCCACAGAGCCAAATTCATCGGCGCGCGCGGCGAGGCAAGGAAGATAATCCGCTCCGTTGTGGGTTCGGAATCGTCATGTCGCTGCTGCGGATGCTCGCTCAAAGTGTGGTAGCCGGCCGCGAGCCCTCGCTGAGGAAAAGTTATCACTCTCTTGACGTCTGCGGGATCGATAAAACCCTCCTTCATGGATCCGCATGCGTCGAGATCCGTGAAAAGTTGCTGGATGTACTGATGCGGCGTGGTCACGTTGACCGAATACCGGAGAGGTCAAAGGGACGGTCAGCTATTTCGGCGGCAATTGGCCCAACATGATCGAAGACCCATTTAAGCCGAACCAGGTAATTGTCAAGCAGCTCCGGCCCACATGCATTGCGCTCTTCCATCATTTTCTCGGCATGAGCAAGAACAAACGGGCGCAGCTGATGCCACGTCATCGGCGCGTCGGGAAGTGCCGGGGCTTCGCTCCATCGTCGCCAATCGTCGTCCAACGGAAGGCGAGGAACGTTGTCAGCAGGCTTCGCCCGACATGGTGGCGCGGAAGTAAGCGCGATAAGCGCCGTTTCGATCTCGGCCGCGAGGTGCTGCGTAATCTCGCGGTGGGCTGCATGATCGTCGACCGCGACCTCGCGTAGACGTTCCTTGCTCTTCCTTCCCACGTTCCTTACGTCAGGCGGAAGCGTCACGTCCAGGGCCGCCAGCCGGTTTACGACCTCCCGTATTCGGTCCAGCGCCTCAATCAAATCCTCACCGAAACGGTCACTGTTCATCGAGGAACCGGTGAGCTTTTGTTGCTGTAACGCAAGACGCTCGGCCAGAAAACGACGACCGCGCCCCAGCTCGGCGATTAATGCATCGGGCTCGCTACCGATCTGTTCCAGCGCGAACAGCCGCGCCACGAGATACCTTCGGTGAAGATCGCCGGGGTTGTTTGAGAACGCGCTAGGAGACGTTTCCACCACGCCTAGCGCTTCGAATGCGTGAGCACGGCATCTCTGGGCGAGCGGGCCATCGATTTCACTGTCGAGCCGATCTGAGATTTCTGCCCGTAGAGCTTTCAATCGGTTGAGTATCTCGCCTCGTCGTACCGCGTCGAGACCGCTATCAATGGATGCTCGCACCGGTGTAAGCGCACTCACCTCTCCAGCCGCCGCCGCGAGATAATCAGCTACCGGCCCAAGATCGGATGTAGCCCCGAAACCCTAGTGCTGAGCAAGGACGACATCAGCCCGAAAAGAACGTGGACTCCTTCGGCCAGAGCTAGTCCGGCACGGGCCTGCTCGGGCCGCGGATCGTCAAGACCATCACGCCACTGCGCGACGAGTCCTCCCTCAGGGAGTAGTAGCTCCGTGCCACGTAATAGACCGGCGCGAGCTTCGGTAAGAGTAAGCGCCCTAGCTCCCGTTCCCACCTCATCGAGCTTTGCCGACCAACGCTGCTGCCATTCGGCGAGCTCAGCCATCATGGGCGCTCGAAGTTCCCCCGGCGCCTCGTCCATATCGATGATCTTAGGGGACGCCATCGCGCGTAGCTGCATTTCTTGTCGAGGGCGATATCCTGGTCAGGACTGTCAACCTTTGCGGGGCTGTCAACGAATGGGCTCGGCTGAAGCGGAATCAGAAAATAGACTGATCTCCTACTTGGCGCGGGCTGCCACCCGTTGAGGAGCGCTATCGTCGCCTTCGCCGCCAGAACCGCTGGCATGGTCCTTGCTGTCAGGTTCACCGCCGCCAGATCGGCCATCGCGGGAGCTGACATACAGGCTCGCGGCGGCGGTCACCGCGAGCGTCACCACGATCACGCCCAGCGAGATCCAGATCGGAAGACGTGGGGCCCAGGAGATGGCCTCGCCCCCGTTGATGAACGGCACGTTGTTGTCGTGCATCGCCTCTAGCACCAGTTTCACGCCGATGAAACCCAAGATGATCGCCAAGCCCTTGCTCAGGTACACCAAACGTTCCAGCAAGTGGCCCAGCAGGAAGTACAGCTGCCGCAGCCCCATCAGGGCAAAGACGTTGGCCGCGAACACCAGGTAGGCCTCTTTGGTCAGACCGAAGATCGCAGGGATGGAGTCGACCGCGAACAGCAGATCGGCCGTACCGATGGCCACCATGACAATGATCATCGGAGTGAAGAGTTTCTTGTCACCCTTGCTGGTGCAAAGATTTCCATTGTCGTAGTCGTTGGTCATCGGCAACACACGGCGCGACCATCGCACGAGTGCATTTTCTTTGTAATCGACTTGCTCATCGGACCGGGCGAGATGAAGGGCGGTGTATATCAGAAATGCGCCAAATACGTAGAAGACCCAAGCAAACTGGTTGATAGCCGCCGCGCCGGCTGCAATAAACGCTCCCCGCATAAGCAGGGCGAGCACGATTCCGACCATCAGCACTTTCTGCTGGTAGTCCCGCGGCACGTTGAAGCGACTCATGATGATGACGAAGACGAAGAGGTTATCCACACTGAGGCTGTACTCGGTGACCCAACCCGCGAAAAACTCGCCGCCGTAGCCGGGACCGGCGAACCCCATCACAGCCAATCCGAAGGCGACAGCAAGGCCGATATAGAAACAGACCCAGAGAACCGACTCCCGGGTCGACGGCGCGTGGGGGCGCCGGCCGATGATAATCAAATCGGCGAGGAGGATCGTCACCAGCGCGACAGACGTAACAGCCCACAGCCACAGCGGCACGTTCATAGGGAACCTTCCGGTCGACAGACGTCTCTTACTGAGCCGAACCGGAGGTCTCTTCCGCCATAGCTCCACAGCGACGACCGGGGGAACCGGACCCCGGCCGATGATAAGACCGCTGGTCGTGATGACGATTCCGCCGCGAAGGAATACTCCCCTCCTTTTGGGTAGCGTACCCCGCGCCTCTATTCAGCAAACTGGATACCCGACAGTCTTGAACCTGGAGCGTCTCAAGTTGGTTCCTGCCAAGGCCGCAGGAGCCGCCGCGTACGAAAATGGAGCACAGCGGAATAACGTGGAAAGGCGGCTCAAGAGCAGTGAACGCCGGCAGGGGACAATTGGAGACGCCGCCTACGCGGCGGCGTCCATGGCTCTCACCTCTTTCTTAAGGTCGGCGATCTCGTCACGGAGTCGCCCCGCGAGCTCGAACTGCAGCTCTCGGGCCGCGACGAGCATCTGCTCGTTGAGGGTAGCGATGAGGTCCGCCAACTCGACGCGGGCCATTCCGGCCTGTCGTAGTTTGATTCGGTCGCCAGTGCCACTACCACTGGCGCGGGAGGACAACCCAGGAACCGGAGACTTGCCGCGGCTCTGTTGTCGACCAGCGCCGCCGAGTAGTTCACCGGATTCGGTGTCGTCGGCGTCGCGGTAAATACTGTCGAGAATGTCGACAATCTTCTTACGAAGCGGCTGCGGATCGATGCCGTTCTCGGTGTTGTAAACCACCTGTTTGGCCCGTCGACGATCGGTTTCGTCGATGGCACGTTGCATAGAATCGGTGACTCGGTCGGCGTACATATGCACCTGACCAGATACGTTACGGGCCGCCCGCCCGATCGTCTGGATCAGCGATGTCTCGCTGCGCAGGAACCCCTCCTTGTCCGCATCCAAAATGGCCACTAGCGATACCTCAGGAAGGTCGAGACCTTCCCGCAGCAGGTTGATGCCTACCAACACGTCGTACTCACCTTGGCGCAACTGCCGCAGCAGCTCGACCCGGCGCAGCGTGTCAACCTCAGAATGTAGATAGCGCACCTTGATCCCCAGCTCCAACAGATAGTCGGTGAGATCTTCGGACATTTTCTTGGTCAACGTTGTCACCAGAACGCGTTCATCGCACTGTGCCCGGACGCGTATCTCATGCACCAGATCGTCGATCTGGCCCTTAGTGGGTTTGACGACCAACTGCGGATCCAGTAGTCCGGTTGGGCGAATCACCTGCTCCACGAACTCACCGCCAGTACGGCCCAACTCGTAATGTCCCGGCGTTGCCGATAGGTAGATCGTCTGGCCGATTCGGTCGAGGAATTCGTCGAACTTCAAGGGACGGTTATCCATGGCGCTAGGGAGCCGGAAACCATGCTCTACCAGGGTGCGCTTACGGGACGCGTCCCCTTCGTACATGCCACCGATCTGGGGCACGGTGACATGCGACTCGTCGATGGTGAGCAGGAAGTCATCCGGAAAATAGTCGATCAGGCAGTGCGGTGCGGAGCCGGGCTCTCGACCGTCGATGTGACGCGAATAGTTCTCGATTCCGGAACAAAATCCCACCTGCCGCATCATCTCGATGTCGTAGGCGGTCCGCATGCGTAGTCGCTGCGCCTCTAGCAGTTTGCCCTGGCGGTCAAGTTCGGCCAGCCGCTCCGCCAGCTCAGCCTCGATCCCAGTGATCGCGCGCTCCATCCGCTGCGGACCGGCGACGTAATGGGTGGCTGGGAAGACCCGCACCGCATCGGCCTCCCTAACGACCTCGCCGGTGAGCGGGTGCAGAAAGTAGAGCCGCTCGATTTCGTCGCCAAACATCTCGATACGAACTGCCAGTTCCTCGTACACTGGGAAGACTTCGACCGTGTCGCCTCGAACTCGAAATGTGCCGCGGGTAAACGCCACATCGTTGCGGGTGTACTGCACGTCGACGAACCGGCGCAGCAGGGCATCGCGGTCGAACTGCTCCCCCACCTGTAGCTGCACACTGCGCTCCAGGTACTCCTGTGGGGTTCCCAAACCATAGATGCACGAGACAGTGGAGACCACGATCACGTCTCGGCGGGTAAGCAGGCTCATGGTGGCCGAGTGGCGCAGCCGTTCTACCTCATCGTTGATAGAGGAGTCTTTTTCGATATAGGTGTCGGTCTGAGGAACATACGCCTCGGGCTGGTAGTAGTCGTAATAGGAGACGAAGTACTCCACCGCGTTGTCGGGGAAGAATTGGCGCAGTTCATTGGCCATCTGAGCGGCAAGTGTCTTGTTCGGCTCCATGACCAGCGTAGGACGCTGTAACTTCTCAACCAGCCACGCCGTGGTGGCGGATTTTCCGGTCCCAGTGGCACCCAGCAGCACGATATCGCGCTCACCGCCGCGGATCCGGCGCTCCAAGTCGGCAATGGCGGTGGGCTGATCGCCAGAGGGGTCGTAGTCGCTAACCATGCGAAACGGCTTATCGGTGCGGGCGATCGAGTCAGGAGATGCTGAGCTAGACACTGAAGAGGTGCGCGGCATGTCCTCTACGGTACGGGGTGGGTGTGACGTTAGGGGACTCAGGTTTTTCTCCAGCTACCGTTTCCATAGACCCCGCAGCTGCTGCGTCGGACGCTGTTGTTCACCTTGCTGAGAATCGAGCACCACCAGCGCACCGGTCAAAGCCGGAATAGCCCACTGCGTCATCTTGAGTTGCCGCTGCGCCTGGGCCAGCTCACTCGATGCTCCGGAGCTGGGCTCAGTAGCACCCTCGCCACCTTGCTGACTCTCGGCTTCGACCTTACGTCCGAGTACAGCACTGTAAGCAGTCAAGCTGGCCGCAACCAAGGTGAGCGCCGTCTTCACGATCGTGTTCGACATCGCGCCATTTTGCTGTTTCACCCGCCGACAATTACCCAGCAGGAGACCTAACCCGCCGATACCGTGCGCAACTATCGCCGCGGTGTTCACCGGAGCCCACATTCTCCAGCCCTGTGCAGACAGACTCAATCGTTCAGTTGGATCGGCCGCGCGGCTAACCGCACCATTGAGTCCGATCGCTCCCATCAGGGACCCACCGAACCAGGCCGAGAGCCCGAGATCATGCAAGCTGCGGGAAAGCGTATTGCGACCGGACACGTGAACTCCTTAATAGCCATTTCTTATCGACCAAGCGGTAGTACCCAGCACATCCGGTTCCATGCAAAACAGCGACGAGGTTTCTCTCACAGCTCAGATTCGCTGCTCTACGGTGCTGCTGGCTATATTGATCGTCGATGCGCGTACAGCCGCGCGGGGTTACCTGGATCGGCGAAACCGAACCGTGGCACACGCCAAGCCGTCCCTAGTGGGAACCAGCCGTGCTGCGCCAACGCAGGTGCCAAGTCAGCGCCGTCAACAGCACCGCCGCCGCCACCCTCGCCGCCACGCAGCCAGGCCCGAATGTCGATCGCGCCGGACGCCGACATACCCGGCACCGCCGTCGCTCCGACGTGCTGTAGCGAGATCAGCTGCTCACCCAGTGCCGCTGCAAGTCGAAGGTTCATACGCCGATAGCGCAGCGGCCATTCGGGGTCATAGGACTGTAACTGCGTGGGAGTCTCCGCCGGCTTGCCCGCAATGAGATTGTCGCGTAGCGGAGCGAGCCGGCTCCGCCAGAGATCTTTGACCTCGACAAGTGTCTGTTCCAGTGACCCATCGTTGTCGATCAGCACATCGGCGGCATCGCGTCGCTGGACGTCACCCGCTTGATGTGCCATACGCGACCGCGCGCGAGCGGCCGATAGGCCTCGCTGCTGCAGCCGTTGGATACGCCGATCCTCATCGGCAAGCACCGCGACGACCAGGTGGTACTGGGCCGCCATCTGGTTCTCCAGCAGCAGGGGAACGTCGTGCACTACCACCGCGCCGTCGTCAACGGTCGCGATGAGTTCACGGGTGCGTTCCCGGACCAAAGGATGGACAATCGCGTTCAAGCGTTCACGAGTGGCATCGTCTGCGAACACCAGTTCCGCGAGGCGTCCCCGGTGTAACGACCCGTCCTCGCGAAGCACGGTCTGGCCGAACTCGCTCGCAACCGCCGAGAGGCCCGGTGTACCCGGGGCCACCACCTCACGCGAGAGCGAGTCCGCGTCGATCACCACCGCGCCTAGTTCGGCCAGCTTGGCGGCAACCGTGCTCTTGCCCGAACCGATCCCACCCGTGAGTCCGATGTACGCCACGCCACGATTCATGGCTGTGATCTCAGCACAACGGTCGAAACGTCCCGCACGAGGCTCACGTCTTAGTGCCTGTTCCTGAACCTCCTCCGTGGCGAGCGGTGATCCAGGTGGATGTATGGCAAGGCGGAGGAGTTCCAGGTAGCGGTGTTCTACCTGGAACGACGACAACACAGCCAGACGCCGCCTGGGCAACGCGCAGCAGGTATGCGAGGTTCAGGAACAGGCACTAAGGATGCGAACGTCCATTCATACCTGGATTGGCAGGTTCTATCCGTGGGAACGGGATTAGTTGCCTAGGCCGCTGTAGTGGCCTAGGACGTGTCTCCTTATTCGGCGGCCCACGTGAGTGCGGCGGCCTCGCGGTTCAGGGGATGCCATCGAATGATCCTTCAAACCGTGCTTGACGGCTGACCGGAGGGACGAGTCGAAACAGGTGAGAGAACTCGTCTCACGGTGTCCGCGAGGGCCTGGCGTCAGGTGTTCGGCGGGTGTGCCCTCGAAGACGATCCGGCCGCCGTCGTGGCCGGCGCCGGGCCCGAGGTCGATGATCCAGTCCGCGTGCGCCATCACTGCTTGGTGGTGCTCGATGACGATGACCGACTTCCCGGAGTCGACCAGACGGTCCAGGAGACCGAGCAGCTGCTCGACGTCGGCGAGGTGGAGGCCGGTGGTCGGCTCGTCGAGGATGTAAACACTGCCGTCGCCACCCATGGTTGTAGCCAGCTTGAGCCGCTGCCGCTCGCCGGCACTCCTTGGCCGGGCGCCGGTTGGCTGCCCGGCGCGCGTTGATACATCTGTTGGTGGCGATGCGGTAGAGCCAGGTGCGGACGGAGGCGCGTGCCTCGAACCCGCGGAAGCCTTGCCAGGCGGACAGCAGCGTGTCTTGGAGGGCGTCCTCGCCATCCTGGAAGGATCCGAGCATCCGGTAGTAGTGCACCTGCAGCTCCCGGCGATACGGCTCGGTCAGCGCTCGGAACGCGTCGCCGTCCCCGGCCCGTGCCCTCAAGATCAGGTTCGCTGTCCCCAGCTCCACTCTCGCGCCACCTCTCCCCCCCACCCTGTCGCACTTCCATCCTTGACTAAGACATCGGATGAGACGCAAACTGGGCGG
>JBGTNI010000065.1:0-16231 GCA_041743105.1 Mycobacteriales bacterium
GCGGCGGCCTTAGCCTCAGCCGACAGTCCCGGTTTCTTCTCCGTCACATCATCGAGTGTCGCGGACATCCACGGCACCTTCCCCGCCAGGCCCAGCCCGACGAATCAGGCCAGAAACACCCTTAAATCCACACTCCCCCCAGAGACAATGCGCTGATCTTCAAGTCCAAGCTTCATCGCCATGACAGTATTCTCCACGTACCCAGGGAGCAGCGTTGCTCTGCACATCTGACGTCAACGATGACCGCAATGTAGGCATATGTGCTCGTTCGTGGTTGTACGTCCGTGGAAAGGATATGCAGGTCATGGCCGCTCATGAACGTGGCTGGGCGGATTGCCAGATGGTACGGATCACTGGCGAAGCAGGCTGGGTGGGACAGTTCAAGGTATGTACGTGAGTAACGAGGACACGGAAGTGCGCGCGGGGATCGTAGTCACGGGCACGGAGTTGCTGAGCGGCTTGATCGCGGACCGCAACGGCCCGTGGCTGGCGCAGCGATTGGGCGAGATGGGCGTGGAGGTGGCCCACCTGCTCTGCGTTGGGGACCGACCTGCGGATCTGACTGCAGCGCTGCGATTTCTCGCCGATCAGCGTGCCGACCTGATCGTAACCAGCGGTGGACTGGGCCCAACCGCGGACGATGTGACCGCCGAGGTGGTGGCTGGGTTTGCCGGGGGGGAGCTGGAGTTCGACGAGACGATGGAGCAGCAGATCGCCGACGCTCTCGCGCGGTTTCGTCACTTGTCGAGCTTCGATTCGGAAGCGCTGCGGGCAGCGAATCGTAAGCAGGCGATGGTGCCCCGGGGCGCACAGGCGCTCGATCCGGTGGGGACGGCACCCGGGCTGGTGCTACCGGTCGAGGGCGGCCCAACAGTGATCGTGCTACCGGGGCCGCCTCGAGAGCTGCAGGCAATGTGGCCCGCGGCTGCGGCCACCCCGGCTGTCAGGGCGGTGTTGGCGCATGCCCAGCCCTACGAGACCGCGCAGCTAAGACTGTTCGGCCTGCCCGAATCCCAGATCGCGGCGACCCTGCGTGAGGTGAGCCAGACGCTGGACCTGACGCCACTGGAAATCACCACCTGTTTTCGGCACGCGGAGCTGGTGATCGACATCCGGCATCGACCTGGAGCCGAGCCGACCCGCGACGCGCTGGTCGAGACGATCAAGGCCCGGCACCTCCAGTACCTGTTCTCCGCTGACGGCACGTCACTGGACGACCAGCTCGCCAATCTCCTAACGGGTCGGCGGATCGGACTGGCGGAATCGTGCACCGGTGGACTGCTGGCCGCCCGACTCACCCAGCGACCAGGCTCATCGAATTACGTTTCCGGAGGTGTGGTGGCCTACTCCAACACCTCCAAAACCGAGCTGCTTGGCGTGCCCCCGGAGCTGATCGAACAATGCGGAGCAGCGTCACCGGAAGTAGCTCGCGCCATGGCCGACGGGGCGCGGAGCCGTTTTGGCGCCGACGTTGGCGCGGGGATCACCGGCGTAGCCGGCCCGGGTGGGGGCACCGACACCAAGCCGGTCGGCTATGTGTGCATCTGCGTGACCAGCGACGGCGCTAGCCTGGCCAGCGCACCCGTCCTGCCCGGCGACCGCACCGAAATCCGCGATCGGTCAGTGACCGTTGCCATGCACCTCGTTCGACGGGTCTTGCAAGGCGCCGGGATGTAACCGCGTAAGCAACAGCTTTAGCGGCCTCGATCGAACATTGCCCTCCACTCCTCCAGTGAGCGCGGTCGGTACACGAAATTGTTCTCCCGCACCGAGGACAACGCTGCCGCGGGAGCGGTCGAATACTGGTGGCCGGGGTAGACGACAGGGTCGCCGGGCAGGCCGGCCAGCGCCCGCAGGCTCTGGTACATCGCGTCGGAATCGCCGCCCGGAAAGTCAGTTCTGCCGCAGCCCTCAAGAAACAGAGTGTCGCCCGCGACGAGCGCGCCGTCTAACAGGAAGCATTGACTCCCCGGGGTGTGTCCCGGTGTATGTAGTAGCCGCACGGGGATCGCGCCGACCTCCACGACGTCGTTGTGGTCATGGCCGACCAGGTCCGTCGCCGGCACGCCGGTGGTTCGCTGCACCCAGTCAACTTCGGCATGGTTAACGTGCACCGGCACTTGCTCGCGGGCAAGTAGGTCGGCCAGCCCAGGCAGGGAAAACCCCATCATCTCCCCGCCCACATGGTCGGGATGGTGATGGGTGACCAACACTCCGGCCAGACGCATGTCATCATCAGCGAGTGTGTCGAGCAGGTCATCGACGGCGTAGGCGGGATCGACCACAACCGCGTCCTGAGTCTCCCGGTCGCCGATCAGATATGCGAAGTTAACCATCTGGGTGGCTACCGGATCCCCCACGGCGAAGTCACGGCCAGACAGCAGCTGCCGAAAGTACAAGCGCTCAGACATACGTCCCACTCTAGGACGATCCGCCGAAACTTCATCCTCGGACGCTCCTACGATGTCGGTTTGGTACTCGAGCCTGACCGGAACACCACGACCATCATAAAAACCGGCACTCGGCACCTTCAACATCCGGCACAACACTGCGACCGGAAACCAGGGACACATCACCTTCTTTGCCGAGCTGTATGCGAAAGTAGTCTGCATTACTTTTCGCAGACCGGGGGTATTCTGCGCGGTACCGTGAACGTAGGGATGATTCTCGACGACCGTGGAGTGACCTGTGACCAATGAGCCGCCTCCCAGTGGGCAGTGGGGCACTTCTGGCTCACCTGCGGGCCGAGGGGCACTGCAAACGCTAATACACCTAGCGCTAATTTCATGATTCCAGATCCAGACTTACGACGGCGGATAGCTGTTTCAATTAATAGGAACACTCTTGCCTACATGGAGTCCAAAAACCGAGCTGAATGCCTCGGTCTTAATTCTGAGTGCACTCTTGCCACTGCTGTCGGTTGCGAAGTTTATCCTCAATATGGATTCTCTGAAGTCGCTCCGACCGCGCTGCAGGTTATTGCAGTGAATAGAGATGCGTTCGATAAGTCGATAACAGGCGAGGAAAAGCACGGGGGGCGCGGTGGAGTTACCTAGGTCCTCGATCAGACCGGGCCGACAGTGTGGGACATGTTGGTCTGCTCGTTGATGGCGCACTAGTCGACCACACCGCTGGGCAACTGCTGGACGTGGAATATGAAATAGTGGTGCCAGAAATCGTTATTTTGCCACCCGGTAGTCGTCCGAAAGATAATTCAACAGAGTTCGCTATGGTGAACTTGGACGAAGGCAGAACATACCTCCTCTATCGGACTGTTCCTCAAAGCGTGGCCTACCAGCAGACAGACAGATGGCTCGACAAGGAACGTATTCGAAAAATAACTAACCTTGTAATTGCTGACCTCAATGCAGGAGGTTTAACAGACCAATTCCCACTTGACTTTGTTTCTCCTTCAGGAACTGCGGGAGGAGCAAGACTATCTCCCACCATTCCGCCACATTTACATACATCGATGAGAAACCGCTATCCGACAGCTAAATTTCCGCCAGCGCCCCGGAAATAATCACGTCCACCGACACAGCCGCGCAACAGCGTTCGTCGAGAGCCCGCGGTTAAGGGATGTCTAGCGCTAGCCGGTAGAGCACAAGATCTCCCTGGGCTGTGGCGCGTTTACCGGTCCTTTTCATTCCGATCTTCTCGAGCACATGCTGGGATCCAATGTTGTCTTCCAAGGCATAGCTGACCAGCCGGGCCAGACCCCTGCCGGCTGCCCAATCGAGGATTGCTCTGGCCGCCTCGGTTGCGAATCCTCTCCCCCAAGCAGTGCGGACAAAGGCGTACGAAAGCTCGGTTTCGGGACTGGAATCATCGGGTCTAAGTCCGCAACGACCGATAAACCTACAGCCGACTCGATTCTCTACTCGAAATGTGGAGTGCCATGGCTTGTCACGCCTGGACAGAGCGCCCGCAAGCCAATCAATCGACTCTTCTCGGGTGCGGGCTCTGGCGATGCCCGACGAACCGCGCATCACCTCCGGATCGGCATACATCTGGATCAGGTCGTCAAGGTCGCTGGATTGAAGTGGCGCAAGATGGAGCCGAGTTGTATCGATCTCGACCGCACTCACATGATCGATTCTAGGGTGGCGATTCAGGTCATCGAGCCGATCCTCCACGCATGCACCTTGCACCTCGCACTAGGGATGCCTGAAGATTTCGTAGTGGAGCAGCGTTGTCCGTGTCCCGTCCGGAGCTCATCTACTCTTCGACGGCCCCGCCGACCTGGCGAAGATGCCGCCGGAAGGTGTACGACGGATCGTTGCCGCGCCGGGCCAGGTAATCGTCAAAGGCCGTCTGCTGGCGCAGTGTCTCACCTGTCTGGATCCTACGGGCCTGTTCCCGCTCGGTCTGCCAGATCTGGTGCGCCGTAGCCAGCACCTCCTCGGCACGCTCAGCGGCAACGAACAACACGCCGTCGTCGTCGCCGAAGACGATGTCATCCTCGCTCACCAGGTGTGGCCCGAACCGCGCGGTAACCAACGCCTCGGGCTTCCGCTCGTCCAACCGCACCGGGCCAGGCGGGTAGCCACCGTAGCTGAATACTGGGAGGCCGATCTCCACCAACTCCGGCGTGTCGCGGTGCAGCCCCCACACCACCAGTCCCGCCAGCCCTGCCGCCGCGGCTTCCAGGACCACCAGATCGCCGATACACGCCTCGTCCAACCGACCACCGTTGTCGATGACCAGCACATCACCCTGCTCGGCCCGGCTGAATGCCTCCAGGAACACATCCACGCTGCCGTAGTGCCGCGCCGGCAACGCGCGACCCGCGATCCGGTGCCCGGAGACGACCGCACCGATAGCGGCCGGCGCGCAACGGCACGTCGCTCCGGACACAGGCATCGGCCACTAGCGGCGTGGACAGGTCGGCGAAAGCCTGCAACATAACGTTTCACCCTGGCTCGAACCCGGCACCGTCAGCGGACCTGCCGCAGTGACTGAGTCCATCGGATATCTCGTGTGATTGTCCACCTTTATCTTCCGGCGATAACCGGCCCGCCGGCAATCGCGTCTTGGCAGCGCATGCACGACGGGTTCACGCAGCGGGTGATGTCTGGTATTCGTCGGATCACATCCGCCGCCGCGTTCAGAACCTTCTTGGCGGGAAGGATCTGCCACGTGCTGAGCCCCACTATCGTGCGGCGCTCGAGCGGTGCAAGATATGGAGCCAAGCTCTCAAACCCGTCCGAACATGACCCAACTCGGACCGCTGCCAGTGACCCGTTGGCCCTCTTCGCCCACCGAATGAATGGCGCACGCCCTGCGTCTTCCTCCGCGGCGTGCAACAGCGTCATCTTGTCGAGACCGGTGCCCATGAGGACCACAAGCCCGCGATGGTCCGCCGCAGCACGCAACGGTGCGTACACGTCCTCATCTGTCTGGCGACGAATCAGATCCTTCGCGAGTGGGCCGATCGCCGCAAATGAGTTCAGCGGGTGATTGCCGCGTATCCGGCCATGACGCGATGTCACAGCAACAGCGATGACGCCTTCGGAAGCGTTCATCTCCGTCGATTCGACATTGAAAACACGTCCTTGAATGCCAGCCTCTGCCTGTTTCGGAGTACCTTCTTCGGCGTTGCGATCTGGGCGGAGATCCTTCGGGACAACATCCGGCGACAGCTGATGCAAGCTAGTTGAAAATGACGTCACGATCACTGTGCAGCCGACCGCCAACAAGCCGTCGACGACGCTATCGGCGCCACCCTGCACATATCCAAAGGACGACAAAGACGCGTGGACCTCGACCGGGCAATCCACTATCTTTGCTGACTTGGCCGCTTCAGCAATGATCTCGCTCGTCAGCCGCACGACGCGATTATCTCAGAACGCCGACACCGGAAATCAACCAGTAATTGCCCCGGCCGAGGCGATCAACGAGAACAAACGCAGCCGAACCGGATCACCGAAGCAACGTGAGAACTAATTGCCGCTACCGGCAACCGCTTCGATCTGCCCGCCAACCCAGCCACACCGCCTAGGGCGGATCCCTGCACGGTATAACCGCGATCAGTCCCTGATCGCTTGCCGAATCGTACGCTCGACTGGTGAGAGGTCGCCGTTGTGGCGGTTCATGTCGAAGGGCTCGGCCGGATAGAGCGGGGGTTGAGCCATGAACCGCGGCCGACGGCCATGATGCGGCTGCGCGGCGTGCACTAGGAAGGGGTGGCAGAGGTACACGTCCCCCGGGACACCGGTGGCCAGAGCGATAGGGCGGTGCGCGGACGCAGCCTCGATCTGGGTAGCGATACGAAACATCGACACACCTCGATCACCGTACGGCTGCAGCAGCGGCGGGACGTCCATGTGGGAGCCCACCCGGATGCGCGTCGGGGCGTCCTGCTCGTCAACCGTGCTGAACAGGAACAGCATAAGCAGGCTCCGTCCCTTCGAGCGCAGGTTCAGCCAGTAGCCCTCCTCGCCAGGAGGCTGATAGCTGCCTTCCACATGCCAACCGGCGTCCGCCGGCTCGTCAGGATGCGGAAACCGCAGCGGGAATGAACCCAATGAGGTCCGCGGCAGCCACCGACCCGGCCCCACTAGGGCGTCAAACGCCTCGTGCAGCACAACAGTGTTCGCTGCCTGAACGAATGGTTCTTGCGCCATGTCGCCGATCCAGTAGACCGGCTGTGTCCAGGTGGCCGCATCGTCTGGGTCGGCACCAGTCTCGGCCCAGAGCAGCTCGGCACAGGCCCGGGCAACGTCCGGCGACACGGCTTGCGCGATCTTTACGAAACCGTCCTCGACGAACTGCTCCACCAAACGATCCGTCATGGCATTAACGTAGTTCGGGGTGTCGTTCCCGGCGCAATCGGCTTCATGTAACACCGTATCGATCGGGTCAGGCGCGCGCTTGCTGCCTAACTACCCGTCGTCGCATCAGCTCGAGACCGAAGATGAGAATCGGAACGATGGCAACATGCATGGCTGCCAAAGCAAGAGTGCTCGCACCGTCGAAGTCTGCCATCAGCGTGGAGATAATGGTCAACAGCGCAATCGTGGGGCCCACCACTTGCGCGACACGAATGACGGCTGGCCAACGGTACGACAACAGGGCGACTAGGGTCACGCCGATCACCAGCGGCACCAACGTCAAAAAAATGACTCCGCCAGGGGCCGCGCTTTGCGTCTTATCGCCATCGGTGAACTCAAACGACCCACCGACCGCGGCACCGATCGCGTAGATCACGAGATTGACCAGCAGCGCCGCCACCACCGTGAAAGCCACCGCCTGAGCTCTCCCCAGCTCCCACGGCGCCTTAGCGGCCTCCTTCACGACACCCGGCGACGCGGCGCGATTCCCCTCGATACTGGACACGATGTTTTCTCCTTACTGCAGTGATTTAACCGCCCCACACGATCCTGCAACCTAAACCCTACTTGAGGTCAAGAGTTAGTCCGACCGACGTGGTAGAGCACGCGTGGTCGGAACCGGCCTGAAGCTTCGATAAGCCGTAGATCATGCTTGTGTGGTGTCAGAGTTACCGCTTGTCGTACAGCAGAGCGTGGAGGAACAATTTCGCGGTCATCTTACCGTCGAGGCCACGATCGACGCGCCCCACAGCCTTTTCGCCGGACGGGTTCGCTGCGGCGCCGATGCTCCGTTTTTCCTCAAGGCAGCTACAAGTGAGGTGCCCGAGCACGGGGGCGAAGTATGGGAGCTAAACGAGCAGGCCGACGACGCGCGGCGCCTGCCGGCCGGATTTCCGACACCTCGCCTACTTGCCCATGACTCCTTCATCGACCCGGCTACCGGACACGCCTTTGCCTGGATAGCAAACAGCTGGATCGCCGGGAGAAACGCGGGTGAGGACCTGCGCGTAGCGGTCGCCGAAGGCAGGCCAAAGCAGACTCTGACACGCGCCTTTCGTGTCGCGGCGCGCGGAACAATCCGCGTCAGCGAGCTAAGACCAGGTAGGCGGCTAGACGATCTGGGTGACGTAGCGCGAAAACGTTACTGGGGTAACTGGGAGCGGTTGAAACACGAGCCTGCGCTCCTGGACGCGTTACCCGATGCGTCATCGCAGCTGGCCAGGGAGCATTTGCCCACATTGGTATGGGCGGAACGGCGAGCAGCGGCACAGTGCACATCTACGCACACGGTTGCCGACGATGAACGGTTCGCGCAGATCATGCTGGCCGACGACGGCCGTGACCAGCTCGTAGACCTCGGGATCAGCGCAGGACCACCGTGGGTGAACCTGATTACTCTGGCCGCGTCCGCTGTCGTGAACTACGACATTGAGCCCTCTGCCGTCGATGGGCCACTCGACGAAGCCCTTCGTGTACTTGGCATTGCGCCCTCAGCGGTCGACGACGTACTGCTGGCTCTCGCCGCCCGCAAGGCCCTCACCGAGGCAACTGGACGTGACGACGCCTCCACGCCGCCAGGCGCGGGTGGGCTCTGTTCCACACTGGAGATTCTCAGCTCCGCGTCGGCGTTGGAATGGGGACTGGCCAGACGTGCCACACGCGGCCGCATCACCCGCCGAGCCCCGCTGCGTTCCATCGCCGCTGCAGCATCGAGACGTCGACATACTTCCCGTCACCCTCGTTCTAGTCAAGACGGCTCCGGGCCGGCACTTTGATCGCTGGCCGATCGAGATAGGAGGAATCCCGCCGTGAGGCCAAACTGAGTTCTGGATCCGGCCACTTACGCGGATGGCTCGTCGGTTAACGGCGTGCTTTAGCTTGAGTCACTAGTACTGTCGATGCATTTCGATAACAGTGATGCTGCACTGTGAGGGCAAAGGCTTCGACACACCTGTTTCGCTAAAACCAGCACGGCGGTACAGCGAGATCGCAGAAGTGTCTCCCTCCGCGACGCATAGCCGAGCGCGATGCAAACCCCACGATTGGATCTGCGATAACGCCGTTTCGAGAAGACGGCTACCGATCCCGGCGCCCCTGGCGTGAGGCGCAACCCACATAGATCCGATATACCCTGTTCCCGAAGAGCGCTTGTCGGAAGCGACATACACCATGCCTGCATGGCGCTTACCGACCCTAGCAACAAATATTCGCTTCAATTCGTCGCCAGATTGACTCACATGCCGTCGCCAGCGCACCGAATCCCAAGCAAGAACCTCGCTGAGATGCTCCTCGAATACATCTGGCGACTCTTGTAGTGCCCGCAGCTTCACATCCCGTAACACGTGCCACTCGTCTGAACCAAGCGCACAGATCTCTGTCTCAGAGGTGACTGACCCGACATCATCATGCGTCATCAATTCGCTCTCCGTATGAAGTGCACCCCAGGCCTGCCATAAGCAGCGATGCCGAGCGGCTGAATTACGACGACCGAAAACCGCCAGCACTTCAGGGGTGCTGTCGCTTAATCTGCGCTTATGGATCTGAAACTACATAACAAGGTCGCCGTGGTCACCGGCGCCAGCAAAGGTATCGGGTTGGCGACCACTCGCACACTCCTTGAGGAGGGCGCCCGGGTGGTCGCGGCCTCACGCAAGAGCACCCCCGAGTTCGACGCGCTCGCCAGCCCGGACCTCGTTCACGTCCCAGTTGATCTGATGGACCCAGAGGCGCCTGGTCAGGTCGTGGCGCGTGCGATGGATGCATTCGGTGGGCTGGACATCCTCGTCAACAATGCCGGGGGTCCGCCACCGGGGGTAAAACTGCCACAGTTCTCATTCCTGACACCCAGCGACGCCGACTGGCAGGCGATGTTCGAGGTCACCCGGTTCTCCGCGGTCCGCGCGGTGCGGGCCGCCATTCCACCGATGCTCGAACGCGGTGGCGGCGCGATCGTCAATGTGTCCTCAGGCCACGCCCGCCAGCCGGCCACCATGAACGTCGACTACGGGGCCGCGAAGGCCGGCATGAACAACCTCACCAAGGCACTCTCCGAGGAGTTCGCCCCCCAGGGCATTCGGGTGAACACGGTCTCGCCAGGCCCGGTCCGCACGCCATGGTGGACCGATGCGGGTGGGGCGGCTGACATCCTCGCAGCTCAGGTAGACACTGACCGGGACACCGTGATGGACACCGTCGCACCGGAGATGATGAAACTGACCACAGGGCGCCTCGTCGATCCGCAGGAGATCGCCGACGTGATCGTCCTGCTCGCCTCGCCGCGCTCCGCCAGCACTACAGGATCGGACTTCGTCATCGACGCCGGATGGCTCAAGGCGGTCTAACAGATCAAGCAAAAGATCCCTACCACGGAACCGGGCCGTCGTCGTTGAACGCGCCGCCGGTGGGGCCGTCTGGGCCGAGGGTTGCTAGACGTACCGCGATCGCCGCACCCTGAGCGGCCGTCCGGGTGATGGTGACTTTCCCTCGGGTGAAATCCGTGTCACAGCCACCCGGATCGGCCGCATTGACCAGAATTCCGGCCGATCGCAGCTCCTTCGCATACTGCACAGTCAGAGAATTGAGCGCGGTTTTCGAGGTCGGATAGGCCGCCCACGGCGGCAGACCTGCCAGCCGGCTGCCGGGCTCACTCATCCCGGCCAGCGAGCCGAGACTACTGGTGAGATTGACGATACGAGCCGCAGACGAGCGCCGCAGCAGCGGCAACATCGCGTTGGTCACCCCGATTACGCCGAAGAAGTTGGTGTTGAATACTTCCCGAACCACGTCCAGGTCGGCGATGCTCGGCGTCTGCCGATCGATGGAGCCGGCAATCCCGGCGTTGTTGACTAGCACGTCGAGCCGGCCAAAGCGTTCGTCGAGCGTCCGAGCAGCCGCCGCGATGATGTCCGGGTCGGTGACGTCCAGGGCGATCGGATGTACGTCCCCGCCGTCGGATCGTAGCTTTGAAGCCGCTTCCTCCCGGCGTCGCCGATCCCGACCAGCCAGCAGGACAGTCATACCCAGGGCAGCCAGCTGTGCGGCGATCTCCCTCCCGATCCCCTTGTTCGCGCCGGTAACCAGGGCAAGTGTGCCGCAGCACGCGGTGTTCTGGGTCATGACTCGACCTCATCACCGACGAACAGGGAAGACAACACCGGTTCGGTCATGATTGATACCTTGACGATATGGAAACGGTGGAGACACGGCAGCTGTCGTACTTCGTGGCGGTCGCTGAGGAGCTGCACTTCACCCGCGCGGCCGAACGCTTGGGCATTGCTCAGCCACCGCTTTCCCGGGCGATCAAGCAGCTCGAACGCCGGGTGGGGGTGACTCTGCTTGACCGCACCAGTCGTAGGGTAACCCTGACCGCCGCGGGCGCGATATTCCTTGTCGAGAGCCGGAAAGCGCTGAATGCGGTCACGGCAGCGACTGCCCGGGCCCGCCGGATCGCCCGGTCCGATCCGCGGCTGGTCCTGGTCATGAAGCCGGGCGGTGACGGTGGCATGTTGCCGGCCATCCTGACCGCATACGAGTCGGAGCCGGATTCGATCCCCGTGGAGATTGTCTGTTGCGTGCACGAAAGAGCCACGCGATTGCGCGACGGACGCGCCGATGTGGGCTTGCTACACAAGCCTCACAATGACCTTAGCGGCCTAGAAACCGAGGATCTACTGATCGAGCGCCAGGTCGCATTACTACCAAGAGACCACCGATTAGCCAACCGGGAACACCTTCAGATGGCCGACCTCGCTGGCGAGACAATGCCGCGCTGGCCAGAAGCACGGCGCGAAGCAGCTACCGGGCCGGAGGTCCAGGACGGCGCTCAACTCATGCAGCTGATCGCGCTGGGACGCACGATCGCGATAGTCCCGGAGTCAGTCCTCGGCCACGTTCGTCACGACCTGGTGTGCATTCCGGTCATAGACGCGGAGAAGACCACCCTCGTGATTGCCTGGCCGCAAGGACTGCGATCGCGAGCCGTTGCATCGTTCGTACGAGTCGCGACCGTTGCAGCCGAAAGTCGAAGCCTTGGCTCACTACTCGGTGACGACAATAAGAGACAACATGAAATCGAGACACTCTAGTTGAGTCGGCTAGATAATAAGCGATGTGACAACTTCTCCCGATCTCGAACGGTCCCGGTCTTTTGGGGCGCACGCCGAGCTCTACGACAGGCTACGTCCGGGCTACCCACCGGGCGCGATCGCCGCAGTCCTCTCCGATGGTGCGCGCCGTGTGGCTGACGTCGGAGCGGGCACCGGCAAGCTCACGGCGGCACTGATCACACGAGGGCTGACGGTGGTTGCGGTCGAACCCGATGGCGCCATGCGAGCCGTTCTGACCAAGCAGATGCCAGACGTGGACGTTCGGGCCGGCCTCGCGGAGGCACTGCCTCTAGCCGACGCCTCGGTCGATGCGGTGCTGTTCGCTCAATCCTGGCATTGGGTCGATGACGTGCAGGCTGCCCGCGAAGCCGCGCGCGTGCTGCACAGCGACGGAACGCTGGCGATGCTGTGGAATCTGCACGACGACCGAGTGCCCTGGGTTGCCGAACTCGAGCGCATTACCGCTACTAGCGCGGTCGTCACCGGGTTCAAGTGTCCGTCAACCGTGGTCGGATTCGAGCCCGCTTCACGAGTGGACGTCTCTTGGCAGCAGACCCTGACTCCCGATCAGTTGGCCGACCTTGCACGCACCTGGAGCTCGGTGAGCACCCTGCCCGCGGGCAAGCGCGACGACGTACTAGACGCTGTCCGCCGGCTACTAGTCAGCCATCTCGCCCTTGCTGGCCAAGGCCAAGTCGACTTTCCGTACGTCTGCTCTACCTGGACCTACCGGCGCCCGGTTGCGGCGATCCCAAAACGAGATGTGCCTGATAAACGCCAGATCTGACCTGGTGTTTTAGTTGCTGGATTGGGGCGATCCTCGAAGGCGATAGCGGAGGCACACAAAGCGAGCTCCGTACCGCGTGTAATAACCGATACCCTGGGTCCTCCTGCGACTACTCTGTCGCCCATGGCAGATGGGCAAGGCGGTCCACGGTTCATCGAGCGTTTGGGAACGCTGCCCGTCGTCGCACTGACGATTACGGCGATCATGGCGCTGCAGTTCCTGCTCATAGCGGCAACGAACTGGTCGGACTTCGGCACTAACCAAGCCTTTGTCCACCATGTCCTGCAGATGGACACCACGTTCAAGGACAAGGACGTGATGTGGCGTGCCATCGACCACAGCGGCGTACAGAATTTCGCCTACGTGTGCATCATCGTCTGGGAATCCCTGATCGCACTCGTCCTGATCTGGGCGACAGTCCTGTGGTCTAAAGCATTGCACCAGGGCGGCGGCTACGGCAGCGCCCGACGGTGGGCAACGATCGGCTTTACCATGGTTCTTCTGCTGTTCTTCGGTGGATTTATCGCCGTGGGTGGCGAGTACTTCGCGATGTGGCAGTCACCCACCTGGAACGGCCTGGAGCCAGCGCTGCAGAACTCTCTCCTCGCAGGCCTGGGGCTACTCCTGGCGCACTTGCCCTCCAACGACTGGCAACCCCTACCGCGCTGAACGAGTCCGTGGGCGCGCACGACCACCCTGCACGTGCTACGGCGGAACACCTGTCCTACGGATCAGCGGGTGGGAAAAGTCGCGCACCCTAAAACCGCCGTCAGCGGTCGATCCGGCGACGAGGGTTCCGCCCGCTAGCTGCGCCCGTTCGCGCAGCCCGACCAAGCCATGGCGGCCACCAGGAATAACGTCTGAGTGAGCGGAGGGGGACCAGAGTAAATCTCGACGCGCAAGGTGTCGTCGGCGTGCGTAATACGTATAGTTACCGCCGCGCCAGGAGCGTGTTTACTGGCATTCGTGAGAGCTTCCTGGACTGTGCGATAGGCAGCGCGCCCGATGTTGTCTGGCCAGCTGGCGTTGTCAGGGTTCACCACAATCTCGGTAGTGGCGACGATGCCACTTGCCTTAATCAAAGCTGGGATGTCAGCTATGCGCCATGGTCGGTACCGAGCAACTGCCCCGGCTACGCAGATGGGTAGGACCGGTTATAGCAGTGGGGGCTATGTCACTATCGGTGTACGTTGGCCACGTAATCGCCATCACGGCACTGGGTATTGAAGAACTACCCGGTTCGCCACTCCCGGTGCTCGCCGGATTCGCTACTGGAGCAGCGATCTTCGCGACCGTATGGTTACGGTACTTGCAACGTGGTCCGCTGGAGCTCCTCCTCAACGCAGCTACCCGAGGGGCCCGCTATGCCAAGTGACGTTCCCTTCTAAGCTGCTCCAGCTACGGCTGGTCCGATGGAGGACTACGAACGCCGGCTGGCGGCCCTATTGCAAGCCGACCTACTCCGGCGCCCGGTCAGCGACGCCCGAATCGGCGAGACATCACGGAATGAAGGTGACTCATGGCTGACGAATGGCAGATCGACCGGCTCGACCTGGACGCCTACCTGTCCCGCATCGACTACCCGGGGGGCCTATCCCCGACCGGATCGACCCTAACGAGGCTACACCGGGCCCACGTGGCGGCGATCCCGTTCGCCAACCTCGACATCGTGCTCGGACATGGTGTGGCCGTCGACCTGGACAGCGTCCAAACCAAGCTGGTGAACCGCCAACGGGGCGGCTACTGCTACGAACACGGAGTGCTCTTCGCCGCCGCCCTGGAACGCATCGGTTACTCCGTTGACAGGCTGCTCGCCCGGATCGGCGACGACAAACAGCGACCGCGGCCACGATCGCACATGACGCTGCACGTACACAGCGACACCGAAGAATGGCTGGCCGACGTCGGCTTCGGCGCCGGCCTGCTCGAACCGCTCCCTTGGGGCGGCACCGAATCCCACCGGCAAGGCGGCTGGACCTACCAGCTCACGCAGGAGTCGGGCTCCTGGCAGCTACGCGAAGCACAGGGCCAGGACTGGGCAGTGCTCTACAGCTTTACTGAGGATCCCCAACACGCATCTGACGTGGAGGTGGCCAACCACTTCACCTCTACCCATCCCTCCTCACCGTTCGTCGGCCAGCTCGTGGTCATGCGCAAGGACCTCGAAGAACGCCGCCGGCTCCTCAACCGGCGACTCACTATCACTCGACCCGACGGGACTACGGACGAGCGGGAGCTGACCGACACCCAGGTTGCCGCAGCGCTGCATGACGACTTCGGCCTGTCCCTCACCCCGGACGAAGAAACTGTCCTGATCGCCGCCCTACCAGCTCGCCCCGAGGTGGGCAGAGATTAACCAACGGTACTGGTCAACGATCGGGTGTCTAGCGTTCATAGGTAAAGATGTAGGGCCTCGGCGAGCAAGCCTCACTGTGTGGATCTCTGCCGAAGCAGGCCAAGGAAGAAGATGAGGTCGACGGTGCGATATTTGCCTCGCCGTGGCTCGCCGCGCAGCTAATGGGAGGTTACCGTACAAGAATGAGCCGGGCAGGCAAGCCAATCGCGCCGCGAGATCCGGTAACCGATTTGCGGCGCATCGCGTTCCTCCTAGAACGGGCGCATGAGGCAACCTACCGAGTGAAGGCGTTTCGCACCGCGGCCCACGTGCTTTCCGAACGTGGTCCAGACGAGATAGCTAGACGGATCGAGGACAACTCGCTGCGGCGGCTGCCGGGCGTCGGTGAAGTCACTGCCCGTTGTGTCGCCGAGTCATGCGGCGGCGAGGTGCCGGTGTATCTCCGAAGACTCGAAGCCACAGCCTCCACGCCCCTCGATGAAGCCAGTCAACAACTCCGGGCGCTGCTGCGCGGTGATTGCCATACTCATTCCGACTGGTCCGATGGTGGGTCGCCCATCTACGAAATGGCACGGACCGCCAAAGAGCTGGGCCATGCGTACATGGTGCTCACCGATCACTCACCACGGTTAACCGTGGCACGAGGATTGTCAGCCGAGCGACTCCGTCAACAGCTTGCCGAAGTAGCGCGGCTCAACGAGGAGTTAGCGCCCTTCCGTCTATTGACTGGCATCGAGGTGGATATCCTCGACGACGGTTCACTCGATCAAGAAGACGACTTACTCGCGGAGCTCGATGTCGTAGTCGCGAGTGTGCACAGCGGACTACGCGGCCGGCGCGATCACATGACTACCCGCATGGTGGCCGCGGTCTCTCATCCGCAGGTGAACATCCTAGGTCACTGCACCGGACGGTTGGTTTCGGGAAAACGTAGGCCAGAGAGCCAATTCGACGCCGAGACCGTCTTCGCGGCGTGTGCTGCGCATGATGTCGCCGTGGAAATCAACTCCCGCCCCGAACGGCTCGACCCGCCTAAACGGCTGCTCCGGCTCGCGGTCGAAGTGGGTTGTCTGTTCACCATCGATTCTGACGCGCATGCGCCCGGTCAGCTCGACTGGCAACCATACGGCTGTGAGCGGGCAGTCGCCTG
>JBGTNI010000066.1:0-29760 GCA_041743105.1 Mycobacteriales bacterium
TGTGCCCTCGACTTCGATGGCCCCGTCTTTTTTTGCCATGTCCTCGTACAGCTCCTGTGTCACTGCTGGCGGCCGGCGATTTTCGTGAACACAGATTTCGTGAACAGACTCACACAGCACTGACTTACTAATCAGAATGAACGTAGCTAGAAGTGCAGCGTTCTGACCTACAGACTTAGCTACTTTCGGGCTGACTTAGCACTATCAACCCAGTTACTCGTCGGATCGAAACTAGCCGCGCTTCAACAGCCTGGAGGTTTACCCACTGACTGGTTTCGGGCTGACGTAGTAACAGACCGATGGATAGTTTACGCAAGCACCTCACACCATACGCACCGGGGTCAGCTACGCGTGGCGTCGGGACGAGCAGAAACGCTGTTGACCCCAGACAATTGCTCATCGCCGGGGCCAACAGCGTCACTAGCTAGATCCAATGCCGTTGGCACCTTCGGAGTCGGCGTGTGAGCCGGAGTGACTGGTCTCCTCGATGCCACTCTTCAGAAAGACGCGCCGAATTGACAGGCCGTGCGGTATGGCCTACGCCCGACTGCTCACGACTTCGCCGAGGCGCTCACGCCCGCCATCGGGCGCGGTCAGCACCCATGGCCCGTCCTCGGTAAGAGCGAATGTGTGCTCAACGTGCGCGGCAATCGACCGGTCCTTAGTCACTACCGTCCACCCATCCGCAAGCTCTTGGGTAGCGGCCGATCCGATGGTGATCATTGGCTCGATGGCCAGCACTGTGCCGACTCGCAACACCGGGCCCCTGCCGGCCTTGCCGTAATTGGGCACGTAGGGGTCTTCGTGCAACGCCGAACCGATGCCATGCCCACCGTAGCCCCGCACAATGCCGTAACGAGCATGGCCGTAACGCTTGTGATTACTCGCGGCTGTAACGGTGCGCTCGATTGCGTTGCCGATATCGGAGAGCCTTCCGCCGACTCCCGCTGAGGCGATACCGGCCCACATGGCGGCGGTACAGACGTCGATGAGCCGCTCTAGCTTTGGACTGATCTGGCCTACTCCGACCGTGATCGCGCAATCGCCGTGCCAACCGTCGACAACGGCGCCGCAGTCGATGGAGATCACGTCGCCGTCGCGCAGGATCCGCTTCGGACTCGGGATTGCATGCACGATCTCATAATTGATCGACGTGCACAACGTTGCTGGGTAGTCGAAGTAACCGAGAAAAGACGGTTTAGCGCCAGCATCGCTAATGCAACTATAGGCGGCTTCGTCGAGCTCAGCGGTGCTCACGTCAGGTAGGACCATCTCTCGAACGATCTGCAGCGTCCGCGCAACCACTAGACCTGCCTGCCGCATCATGTCCAGTTGCTCCGGAGTCTTCAGCGACTCGATCTGTTCCATCGTTACACCGCGATGGAACGAAGCGCGTCGATGGCTCGTTCGGTCACATCTTCCACGGGCCCCACTGCGTCCACGCCCACCAGCAGGCCATGTGAAGCATAGAATTCAATCAGCGGTGCGGTCTGTTCGGCATAAACCTTCAAACGGTGGGCTACGGTCTCTGGGCGGTCGTCTTCTCGCTGGAAGAGCTCACCACCGCACCGGTCGCAGACGCCATCTCTATGGGTGGGGTCGAATTCGGTGTGCCAGATCTTGCCGCAGCCGTGGCAGGTCCGCCGGCCAGAGAGCCGGCGAATCACCTCATCGGTCTCCACCACCAGCTCCAGCACCACATTGAGTTTGACGCCACGATCCACCAGCAGCTCGTCGAGAACCTCGGCCTGGTGGATCGTACGGGGGAAGCCGTCCAGCAAGAACCCGTCGGCAGCATCTGGCTCGTCCAATCGCTGCTCCACCATGGCGATGGTGACCTCATCGGGGACGAGCTGACCTGCATCCATGTACTGCTTAGCCTTGTAACCCAACGTCGTGTCGTCACTCACGTGGGCTCGAAACAGGTCACCGGTTGAGATCTTCGGGACCGAAAAGTGAGCCGCCAGATACTCGGCTTGGGTCCCTTTGCCCGCACCCGGCGGGCCGAGGAGCACCATCCTCATGCCACCACCCGCCTCTCGCAGTCCCGGTCCCACTAGACCCGTCCGCCAGTAGGTTACTGCCAAGGCCGCAGGAGCCGCCGCTTGCAAGGGGCGACAACAAAGCAGCCAAGGGCGCCGGAACGCTGGCAGGGACCTACTGGCGGTGGTCTCATCGGAGGAAGCCTTCGTAGTTGCGCTGCTCAAGCTGGCTTTGGATCTGCTTCACCGTTTCCAGTCCCACACCGACCATGATCAACACGGCCGTGCCACCGAACGGGAAGTTCACAGTGTTCTGTGAACCCCCGGCGAGTTCGATGAACAAGTTGGGAAGGATCGCGACTAGGCCTAAATACAGCGAGCCCGGCAACAGCATTCGACTAATAATGTAGTCGAGGTACTCCGCGGTCGGCCGTCCGGGACGTATACCAGGTACGAAGCCGCCCTTCTTTTTCATGTTGTCGGCGACCTCGGTCGGGTTGAGCTGAATCGAAGTGTAGAAGTATGTAAAGAAAATCACCAAGCTGAAGTACAGCAGCATGTGCACCGCGCTATCCGGAGGTTGCACATAGTCTCGGATAAACGCGGTTATCGCGCCCGGATTCTCCGGATCCCCCAGCTGGGTGAGGATCGTCGGTAGATATATCAGTGACGATGCGAAGATAACCGGGATAACACCCGCCGGGTTCACTTTGATCGGCAGGTAGGTCGAGGAACCACCGTAACTACGCCGCCCCACAATCCGACGCGCGTACTGCACCGGAATACGGCGCTGCGCCTGCTCGATGAAGACTACGGCGGCGATGACGGCTAGTGCTATACCGCACACGATCACAAAAACGGTCACGCCCTTGGTGTCCAGAATGGACTTGCCCTCACTGGGCAGTCGAGCCGCAATGGAGGCAAACATCAGGATGGACATACCGTTGCCGACACCACGATCGGTGACGAGTTCGCCAAGCCACATCACTAGAGCGGTACCGGCGGTCATGGTGACGATAAGACCGGCGATGGTGAGCCAGTATGGCTGTGCCCCCGTGTCGGGAATCAGCGGAAGGTTCTCGGGGCATCCCTGCAACAGGTTTCCCGATCTTGCTAGCGCGATAATGCCAGCGGACTGCAGGATCGCAAGACCCACAGTGAGATAACGCGTGTACTGGGTGATCTTGCCTTGTCCGGCTTGACCCTGCTTCTTGAGCTCTTCGAGACGCGGAATCACCACCGTGAGTAGCTGCAAGATGATGCTGGCAGTGATGTAAGGCAGGATTCCCAGCGCGAATACCGATAGCTGATACAACGCGCCACCGCTGAACAAGTTCAGCAGCGTGAATACGCCGCTAGTGTCGGCGTCGCGGGCGATGTTGACGCAGGCCCGAACGTTATCAACTGAAACACCGGGCGATGGCAGCGACGCCCCCACCCGGTAGATCGCCACCACCAAGAGGGTGAACACAATCTTTGAGCGCAGATCCGGTGTCCGGAAGGCTCGGACAAAGGCGCCGAGCACATTGCCTCCTGCACTGTAGTCGGTAAACACATGGTTCGGGATGGACCGAGCTGTTGGTTAGTACACGGTGACGGCACCGGGCGCCCCACCACAGCTCGTGGCGTTACAGCGTCGTAACCGTACCGCCGGCCGCAACGATCTTTTCACTAGCAGAGCGCGAGAAGGCGTGCGCGGTGATATCGAGCTTCACTCCGAGATCCCCGTCGCCGAGCACCTTAATACGCTCCTTCTTTCGTGCCACCCCGGCCGTCACCAGCTCTGCCGGCCCTACAGCGCCACCAGAGGGAAACAGCTGGGTCAGCCTGGTCAAGTTTATGACCTGGTAGGAGACCCGGAACGGGTTGGTGAACCCCTTGAGCTTAGGAAGCCGCATGTGCAGCGGCATCTGCCCGCCCTCGAAACCGACAGGCACGGAGCCACGAGCCTTAGTGCCTTTGGTCCCCCGACCCGCGGTCTTCCCTCGCTTGCCACCCTCACCTCGACCAACGCGGGTCTTGGCCTTGTTTGCACCCTCCGCAGGCTTGAGATGGTGCAGCTTCAACGGTCTGGAGGCCGAGGTGATGCCACTTGTCGTCGCATCGTTTTTGGATGCGGCAACCTTGGCTGTGCCGGTTTTAGCCGCACCGGCCTTAGCGGCGCCAACCTTGGGCTTTGTCTGTGTCGCGGCCATGATTACTTAACCTCCTCGACCGTAACCAAGTGCGCCACGGCCGCCACCATGCCGCGAATCTCAGGCCGGTCTTCCTTGAGCACGGTGTCATTGATGCGGCGCAGTCCGAGAGTTCGCAGCGTGTCCCGCTGGGAGGCCCGGGAACCGATCTTCGAACGCACCTGGGTGACCTTCAGTTTTCCTGTATTGCTTTTCTTTTCTGGAGCGCTTGTCTTTCCTGTGGTGTTGGTCGCCATGGTTACACCTCCGCCGTGCGACGTGCCCGCAGCATGGAAGCCGGCGCGACGTCTTCTAATGGCAAACCCCGCACGGCAGCGATCTGCTCTGGGCGCTTGAGGTCTTTGAGCGCAGCCACAGTGGCATGCACAATGTTGATCGCATTCGATGAACCGAGGCTCTTAGAGAGCACATCGTGGATTCCTGCGCACTCCAGTACGGCGCGCACTGGCCCACCGGCGATAACACCGGTACCTGGACTGGCAGGCTTCAACAGCACAACACCAGCCGAGGCCTCGCCTTGCACCGGGTGCGGAATCGTCGCGGCGATACGTGGAACTCTGAAGAATTGTTTTTTGGCTTCTTCTACGCCCTTGGCGATCGCGGCAGGAACCTCTTTGGCCTTGCCGTAGCCAACGCCCACCATGCCATTGCCGTCACCGACCACGACCAGCGCCGTAAAGCTGAAACGACGACCGCCTTTGACGACCTTGGCTACCCGGTTCACTTTAATCAGGCGCTCGATGAGTTGCGACTTCTCTGGGCCGGGCCCAGAGCGGCGATCCCGGCGGGAACCACCATCGTTTCCGCGTCCGCCCTCGCGAGCATCGCGGTCGGAACCGCTACCGGCGGTTCCGCCAGTGCGGCGCTGCTGAGTCGGCATGAACTGTCTCCTTGATCGATGGAACTTCTGTAGCGCTTATTATTTAGAACTGCAGGCCGGCGTCACGGGCAGCATCTGCCAGCGCGGCGATCCGACCGTGGTAGGCATTACCACTGCGGTCGAAGACGACGGTGGAAATACCAGCATCCTTCGCGCGCTGGGCGATGAGCCTACCCACGGCGACGGCCTTCGCTTTCTTATCGCCGTCCGCGGTACGCACGTCGACTTCCATGCTCGAGGCACTTACCAGCGTATTAATCGCGGCGTCGTCGACCAATTGCACGAACACATGCCGCAGCGATCGGGTAACCACCAGGCGCGGACGCTGCGCAGTGCCATGAATCTTCTTGCGCAGACGGAAGTGACGACGCGACCGCGAGATACGCCGCAGCGCCGCGACGCTGCGGCCACCCGAACCACGGGCGGCCGAGCGATGCGCAAGTATGGCGCCCATTTACTTACCTGCCTTTCCGGCTTTGCGAACAATGACCTCGCCCTGGTAGCGAACGCCCTTACCCTTGTAAGGATCGGGCTTGCGTAACCGTCGAATCTCAGCGGCTACCTTTCCTACCAGCTGCTTGTCTATGCCTTCGACAACGAACTCGGTGGGCTTGACTACCCGAAACGAGACCCCAGCTGGCGCTTGGACCAGCACGGGATGGCTATATCCCAAGCTGAACTCCAGTGCGGCACCGTTGAGCTGCACGCGATAACCGGTGCCGAAGATCTCCATAGTGATGGAGTAGCCCTGTGTCACGCCGGTGATCATGTTGGCCACCAGTGTTCGTGACAGGCCGTGTCGTTCCTTGGCGACTCGCTCATCGTTAGGGCGCGCGACCAATAGCTCAGCGTCGCGACGCTCCACGGTGATCGGGGCTGGAACATTCCAGCTCAGCTGGCCCTTGGGGCCCTTGACCGCAACCGAGCCACTCTCGCCAAGTGTTACTTCCACCCCAGCGGGTACCTCGATCGGGCGACGTCCAATACGTGACATGTCTTTGCATCCCTACCAGACGTAGGCGAGGACTTCCCCACCTACGTTCCGCTTCATGGCCTGCCGGTCGGTCATAAGGCCAGAGGACGTGGAGATAACCGCCACGCCCAGGCCACCGAGCACCTTTGGCAAGTTGTTGGACTTGGCATATACCCGCAGTCCCGGTTTGGAGACTCGGCGAAGTCCCGCAATGCTGCGCTCGCGGGTGGGACCGTACTTCAGCTGCAGCACCAGCGACTTCGCAACTACGTCGTCGGGGTTGTCCACATGCCAGGAAGCGATGTAGCCCTGCTCACGCAGAATCTCCGCTAGGCGGGACTTGAGCTTGGAATACGGCATAGCCACTTGGTCGTGGTACGCCGAGTTCGCGTTACGCAGCCGCGTGAGCATGTCTGCGATGGGATCGGTCATCGTCATAAGTGCATGAACCTTTCTCGCTGGGGTTCCGCGCTGCGGCCTACAGCGAAGCAGGGTGGCGTATTTTGAGTGACACTTGCTTTACCAAGAAGACTTGGCGATACCGGGAAGCTCGCCGCGGTGCGCCATTTCACGAAAGCACACACGGCACAGCTTGAACTTGCGGTACACCGCACGAGGACGACCACACCGCTCACAACGAGTGTAGCCGCGCACCTTGAACTTGGGTTTGCGGGCTGCCTTTTGTACCAGCGCCTTCTTTGCCATGGTCTAGTTCTCCTACTGTATCCACTGTTACCGTTCAGGCCGAAAGTAGCCTATTTCGCAGGCCATCAGGCTGTACTAGTTTGGCTACTTTCGTTCATCACGGGTAAAGGGAAAGCCCAGCGCGCGAAGCAGCGCTCGACCTTCGTCATCGCTTTTGGCCGTTGTCACGACCGTGATGTCCATGCCACGCTGGCGGTCGATCGAGTCGAGATCGATCTCATGGAACATTGACTGCTCAGTGAGACCGAATGTGTAGTTGCCGTTGCCATCGAACTGTTTGGAAGACAGGCCGCGAAAGTCGCGGATACGCGGCAACGCCAACGACAGCAAACGATCCAAAAACTCCCACATGCGCGCGCCACGCAGCGTGGATTTGGCGCCGATGGCCTGGCCTTCGCGCAGTTTGAATTGTGCGATGGATTTGGTTGCTTTGCGCACCTGCGGTTTCTGACCGGTAATCAACGCGAGATCTTTCACCGCGCCGCTCATGAGCTTGGCATCACGCGCGGCCTCGCCCACACCCATATTGACCACGATCTTGGTCACCATAGGTACCTGCATCACATTGGCGTAACCGAACTGCTCGGTCAGAGCCGGCACGATTTCCGAGGCGTAACGCAGCTTCAGCCTCGGCGTGCTCTGCTGGGTGGCAGCGCTTGCTGCCACAGGGTCAGAAACGTCTGTGTCAGTAAGAGCAGTGGCGGTCATTAGTCGATGTCCTTACCGTCGTTGCGCGCAACGCGGAGCTTCTTGCGTCGCGTATTGCCAGCAGCGTCTTTGGTGTCGGAAAAGCGATAGCCCACCCGAGTCGGCTTGCCGTTAGGCCCGACCATCATCACATTGCTGACCTGAATCGGCGCCTCAGCCGTGACGATGCCACCGGTCTTGGAGCCACGCTGGGTGTTTTGCACCTTGGTGTGCTTGGTGACAAAGTTGACACCCTCGACGATGACTTTGCCATTGTCGGGGTCTGCCACCAACACTTTGCCTCGGGCACCCTTGTCTTTTCCGGCGATGACCTCGACGGTGTCGCCCTTCTTAATCTTCATGCTCACAACACCTCCGGCGCGAGCGAGATGATCCTCATGAACTTCTTATCCCGCAGCTCGCGGCCAACCGGACCGAAGATGCGGGTACCACGAGGGTCACCGCCGTCCTTGATCAGTACGGCCGCATTCTCGTCGAACCGGATATAGGAACCATCGGGGCGGCGGCGCTCCTTCACGGTGCGCACTACGACGGCCTTGACTACGTCACCTCGTTTGACACCAGCGCCGGGAGCGGCTTCTTTCACCGTGCCGACGACGATGTCGCCAATGCCGGCGTAGCGCCGACCGGACCCACCGAGCACCCGGATACACAAAATCTCCCGAGCGCCAGTGTTGTCCGCGACACGCAGTCGCGACTCTTGCTGAATCACTTTCTTCCCGCCTTCACTGCGCTTTTTCGATGATCTCTACTACCCGCCAGCGCTTCGTGGCCGACAGTGGCCGAGTCTCCATCAGCGACACACGATCGCCGATCCCACACTCGTTGTTTTCGTCATGAGCTTTGAGTTTCTTGCTACGACGCATGACCTTGTCATACAAGCGATGCTTCACTCGGTCTTCGACCTCGACAACCACGGTCTTGTTCATCTTGTCGCTGACCACATAGCCCTCACGCGTCTTCCGGCGGCCACGCTGCTCAGATTCTTGCGGTGCGGATTTTTGCGGTGCAGTCGCGGCGTCTGCTGAAGTACTCACGCTTTCACCTCGTCTTTGTCGGTGGCTTTATCGGCGCTGGCTTTATCGGCGCTGGCTTTGTCTGCGACTTGCTGGGTCGCAGCTTTCTTAGCCTTGGTCGGTTCCTTCACCGGTTGCACAACCGGAGCCGATGCGATACCCAGCTCACGCTCGCGCAGCACCGTGTAAACACGCGCGATATCGGTGCGCACGCTGCGCAGCCGGTGGTTGCTCTGCAACTGACCGGTCGCCGACTGGAATCTCAAGTTGAAGAGCTCTTCCTTCGACTCGCGCAACTTGGTCACAAGCTCGTCGTCGGCAAGTTCACGCAGCTGGGCAGCTGCTTGATTGGGGCCGCTGGCCATCAGGCCTCACCTACTTCTCGCTGCACGATTCGGCATTTAATGGGGAGCTTGTGGATTGCCCGAGTCAGCGCCGTGCGTGCCACACCATCGTCAGGGAACGACAGCTCGAACATCACACGGCCGGGCTTGACATTGGCGACCCACCATTCGGGGGAACCCTTACCCGAACCCATACGGGTTTCGGCTGGCTTCTTGGTCAGCGCGTGGTCGGGGAAGATGGTGATCCAGACCTTGCCGCCACGACGGATGTGCCGCGTGATGGCGATACGAGCGGACTCGATCTGGCGGTTGGTGATGTATGCCTGCTCCAGCGCCTGGATCCCATACTCGCCAAAGGACACTCTCGTGCCGCCCTTGGCCTTACCGGCACGTTTGGGCTTGTGGGGCTTGCGGAACCCCTTAGGGGGGCGTTTCGGCGACAGCATCTCAGCCCTCCTGGACTGGGGTCGAAGCTAGATCAGGTGTCACAGCTTGATCTGGGGTCGTAGCTAGATCGATGCCGGCGGCTGGGGCGGCGACGAGCGCTGCTGACTCAGTGGTGGGAGTCGCCGCGGCGGACCTGCGCTGCACGGGCGTGGATCGCTCGGCAGGCTTGCGGCGACTGTTGCGTCGCTGCTGTGCCGAAGCGCGAGCGGCAGCCTCTGCGGCCTCACGTTCGGCGCGACTACGCATCACGTCACCCTTGTAAATCCAGACTTTCACGCCGATCCGCCCAAAGGTGGTGCGGGCCTCGTAAAAGCCGTAGTCAATGTTAGCCCGTAGGGTGTGCAGCGGCACCCGACCCTCGAGGTAAAACTCGGAGCGGCTCATTTCGGCTCCGCCCAAGCGGCCGGCACACTGCACCCGAATGCCTTTGACCTCGCTACCGCGCATGGCCGATTGCATCGACTTACGCATCGCACGCCGGAAGCTCACTCGGCTGCTTAGCTGCTCGGCCACGCCTTGCGCCACCAGCTGAGCATCCGACTCGGGGTTCTTCACCTCAAGAATGTTGAGCTGCACCTGCTTACTGGTGAGCTTCTCCAACTCGCCGCGAATGCGGTCGGCCTCAGCGCCTCGACGCCCGATCACGATGCCGGGACGGGCGGTATGGATGTCTACGCGTACCCGGTCGCGAGTGCGCTCGATCTCCACTCGGGAGATGCCGGCGCGCTCCATACCGAGGGTGAGCATACGGCGGATGCGGACATCCTCGGCAACGTAGTCGGCGTAGAGCTTGTCGGCATACCAGCGGGACTTCCACTCGGTGGTGATGCCCAGACGAAACCCGTGAGGGTTAACTTTCTGGCCCATTACTTCTCGCCTTTCTTCTCCGCCGGGGCGGCTGGATCGGATGCCTTGCCCGCAGCCTTGCCAGTGCCGCGTGCCGCGGCGCTCTTCGCGGCGGAGCCCTTGCCAGCAGTGGTCTTAACGTCGGTGCTCTTACCTGCTGTGGCCTTAGAATCTGTGGCCTTAACGTCGGTGCTCTTACCTGCTGTGGCCTTAGATTCTCCCGACTTCAACCCCGTCGGTTTAGCAGCGGTCGTCTTTTTGGTACGGGACTTAGCGGCGGTAGGCTGCTGCGCTACGTCGGTCGGCGCTACTTCGGAGGTAGCAGTACTAGTCGTCTGCCGCGATGCAGACCGGCGGGCCGGCTTGCGAACAGGTGAAGCCACAGCGGCCGTGCTCCGCGTTACACGCTTGCGGCCCTTCCCAGAACCCCCGGCTTCAACGCTTTCCACCACGATCGTGATGTGACAACTACGTTTGCGGATGCGATACGCCCGACCCTGAGCGCGGGGCTGAATCCGCTTAGCCGTGGGACCCTCATCGACAAACGCAGCTGCGACCAGAAGCAGCTCCGGATCGAGTTGCTCGTTGTTCTGCGCGTTAGCTACCGCACTGGCCAGCACTTTTGCGATCGGCTGGCTTGCCACCTGCGGCGCAAACCGTAGCGCAGTCATCGCTTCGGTCGTGGTGCGTCCACGGATGAGGTTGATTACCCGTCGCGCTTTCATCGCCGAGATACCTACGAACCTCGCCTGGGCGAAAGCTCCTGGGGTAGCCCCCAGTAGCCGCTCGCGGCGCGCGCTTGCTCGCTCGCCCTCGATCACTGCCATTGTCTCTCTCTAATCTCGTAAGGTTTCGTACCGCCGCCAGGGCGCTGAGCTGACTGTTGATAATCAGCCCGGCTGTTCGTCAACCGCGACGAGTCCTGCGATCTTCTTTGTCATGACCCCGAAACGTCCGGGTAGGTGCAAACTCGCCAAGCTTGTGGCCAACCATCGACTCGGTGACATAGACCGGCACATGCTTACGACCGTCGTGCACCGCGATAGTGAGCTCGAGCATCTCGGGGATGATCGTGGAGCGCCGTGACCATGTTTTGATCACAGCCTTGAGCTTCTTCTCAACGGCGTTCTGCACCTTTTTCAGCAGGTGCTCGTCGACGAACGGCCCCTTCTTTACACTGCGTGGCATCGCGTACTACCTCAGCCCTTCTTGCTGCTGCTACGTCGACGGATGATCAAACGATCACTGTCTTTCTTCTTGCGGCGGGTACGCCCCTCTGGCTTGCCTTTACGGTTTACCGGGTGCCGGCCACCAGAGGTCTTCCCCTCACCACCACCGTGGGGGTGGTCCACAGGGTTCATTGCTACACCGCGCACCTTGGGGCGACGACCCTTCCAGCGTGACCGACCCGCTTTACCGAGGGTGATGTTTGACTGCTCGGCGTTACCGACCTCCCCAACGGTGGCGCGGCAGGTAACGAGAACCTGACGCACCTCGCCCGATGGCATACGGAGTGTGGCGTACTTGCCTTCCTTGGCCAGCAGCTGAATGCCGCTGCCAGCGGAACGGGCTAGTTTACCACCGCCGCCAGGGCGAAGCTCGATGGCGTGTACCGACGTACCGACGGGGATGTTGAGTAGCGGGAGGTTATTGCCAACCTTGATATCGGCGCCCGGTCCGCTTTCAACCATGGCACCCTGGGCAAGGCCGGATGGCGCAAGAATGTAGCGCTTGTCGCCATCTTGATAATGCAGCAAAGCGATGCGGGCAGTGCGGTTGGGGTCATACTCGATCTCGGCGACCTTTGCCGGCACTCCGTCTTTTTCAGCCCGACGGAAATCGATGAGACGATAACGACGCTTGTGTCCGCCGCCTTGACGCCGGTTGGTGATCCGGCCATGTGCGTTACGGCCACCGCTACGGTGCTGGGAACGCAACAGCGACTTCTCTGGCGTATCGCGAGTGATCTCGGCAAAGTCCGAGACGCTGGCTCCGCGCCGAGAAGGCGTCGTCGGCTTATATTGACGGATACCCATTATAGGTTCCTCTTTCTATCAAACATTCCATCGATCCGGGTATCGCACTGAACCGAGCTCAGGGTGTGGCTCGCAAGGCCGCAGTGAGCGCCGTGTACGACTGAACCACCAAGTTCGGGGGAGCGAAGCGGAGTGGGTACACAAGCGAGGGAGAACGCCGCGAGCGACAGTCTGAGCCGGTTCACTGTCATGAGACCGGCCCCCCGAAGAGTTCAATGGAATCGCCTTCGGCGAGGGTCACAACGGCGCGCTTGGTGTCGTTTCTTTTGCCAAAACCCGAACGAGTCCGCTTACGCTTACCGCTGCGCTTGCTGGTGTTCACGCCTATCACGCTAACCTCGAAGACTTTCTCCACGGCGATCTTGATCTCCGTCTTGTTGGCCTTAGGGTCAACCACAAACGTATACTTGTTGTCACGCTCTACCGCACCGTAGCTCTTCTCCGAGATCACCGGAGCTAGAAGCACGTCGCGGTGGTCCTTGTTGTGGAGAACGCTGGTTCCGAGAATGCTCATGCAGCTTCCTCCTGCTTCGAACTACCGGCACCGACGCCTATCAGCTCGTCAGAGCTCTTGCCACTTCCGGCGGCCGCCGCGTTTCTAGTGGACGCAGCGTCCTTATTGGACATGGTGATGAATTGATCCAGGGCGGCCTTAGTGAACACCAAGGCGTCGTTGACCATGACGTCATAGGTATTGAGCTGGTCGACATAGAGCACATGAGAGCTTGGTAGGTTGCGCGAGCTGAGTACTGCGACGTCGTCATCTCGTGTGAGCACTACCAGCACATGTGACGCTGCCGTCACCGCAGCGATCGCACCTCGAGCTGCCTTCGTCGACGGCGTATCGGAAGTCACCAGCCTGTCGAGCACAAATAGTAGGTCATGGCGGGCTCGATCAGAGAGCGCGCAACGAAGCGCGGCGGCCTTCATCTTCTTTGGCGTTCGCTGTGAATAGCTACGTGGAAGTGGGCCATGAACCACGCCACCGCCAGCGAACTGGGGTGAACGGATCGAACCCTGCCGAGCTCGGCCGGTCCCCTTCTGCCGATAGGGCTTTGCGCCACCGCCACTGACGTTGCCGCGCGTCTTGGTGCTGTGGGTGCCAGACCGGGCCGCCGCCTGCTGCGCCACCACAACCTGGTGGATCAACGGGATATTGGTCTCGACATCGAACAGCTGACCCGGAAGCTCCACAGTGCCGGTGCTCTTACCGGCCATATCGAGCACTGGCAGCTGCTTGCTGACAGAGACCCTGGTGACAGAGGCTTTGGCGAGGGAAGCTTGGGAGGAAGAGACCTTGGAAGACTTGGTAGCCATCATCGACCACCTTCCTGGGCAGGGGCCATCTTAACGGCGGTGCGCACAAGAACGAGGCCGCCTTTAGGTCCGGGCACAGCACCCTTGACCAGCAGCAGACCACGTTCGGCGTCCACCTTGTGCACAGTGAGGTTCATCGTCGTAGTGCGGGCGTTGCCCATCCGGCCCGCCATGCGTAGACCTTTGAACACCCGGCCCGGAGTGGAGCAGCCACCGATGGAACCGGGCGAGCGATGCTTACGCTGCGTGCCGTGTGAGGCGCTCAAACCGGAGAATCCGTGCCGCTTCATCACTCCCGCGGTGCCCTTCCCTTTACTGGTGCCTACCACGTCGACTTTCTGCCCGGCGTCGAAGACCTCGGCGGTGACTTCCTGACCCAGCTGATAGGAGGTCGCATCCGTGGTACGCAGCTCGGCAAGATACCGGCGCGGCGTCACGCTGGCTTTAGCGAATTGGCCGGTCCTAGGCTTGTTGACCTTCCGAGGGTCGATCGCACCATATGCCAGTTGGACGGCGGGGTAACCGTCACGCTCCAGAGAGCGCACCTGAGTAACCACGCATGGCCCAGCCTTGATGACAGTCACCGGAACAACCCGGTTGGCCTCATCGAAGACCTGGGTCATGCCGAGCTTCTCGCCCAGGATGCCCTTGATCTGCCTATCCATGATGCTCTTACGATCCTTATCTTTGGCAAAGCGATTGCGACGGTGTCTTTCTGTTCAGCGGCATGGCGCTACAGCTTGATCTCGATATCGACGCCAGCCGGCAGATCGATTTGCATCAGCGACTCAACGGTCTTCTGGCTCGGGTTGAGAATGTCGATCAACCGCTTGTGAGTGCGCATCTCGAAATGCTCCCGGCTGTCCTTGTACTTGTGGGGGGAGCGGATCACGCAGTACACGTTCTTCTCTGTCGGCAGCGGCACCGGACCAACGATCTTGGCACCTGTACGGGTGACCGTGTCGACGATCTTGCGCGCCGACGAGTCGATGATCTCGTGGTCGTAGGCCTTGAGCCGAATGCGGATCTTGGGTTCCGCTGCGGTGGCTTGCCTAGTCATTGTGATGCCGCCCTGTCTCTATAAACGTAGGTAGTGCGTTGCTCTATCGGTAATCCTGTGGAGCCTGTAAATCGTCCTTCCAGTGGGCCGCTGCCAAGGCCGCAGGAGCCGCCGTGTACGGCAGCACCGCTAACTTCGGTGGAGCGCAGCGGAGGTGGGTACACAAGGCGACTGCCCGGGTGCGGGTGTCCCGCACAAGCACAGCGCCGGCGGCGGCCCACTGGAGGCGATCACTTGTTGATCTTGGTGACTCGGCCGGCTCCTACGGTGCGACCGCCCTCGCGAATCGCGAATCGGAGACCTTCCTCCATCGCAATCGGCTGGATCAGCGCCACGGTCATCTCGGTGTTGTCACCGGGCATGACCATTTCCGTACCATCGGGGAGCGTGACCACGCCGGTCACATCGGTGGTGCGGAAATAGAACTGCGGACGGTAGTTGTTGAAGAACGGCGTGTGACGGCCACCTTCGTCCTTGCTCAGGATGTAGACCTGGGCTTCGAAGTCGGTGTGCGGCGTCGTGGTGCCGGGCTTGACGATGACCTGACCGCGCTCCACGTCTTCCCGCTTGATACCGCGAAGCAGCAGGCCGACATTCTCGCCGGCACGGGCCTCATCGAGTAGCTTACGGAACATCTCAACACCGGTGACCGTGGTCTTGGTGCTGGTATCGCGGATACCGACGATCTCGATTTCCTCGTTAACCTTCAGCACACCCCGCTCGGCGCGACCGGTGACGACAGTGCCGCGGCCGGTGATGGTGAAGACGTCTTCGACTGGCATCAAGAACGGCTTGTCGATGTCACGCACGGGCTCGGGAATCGAATCGTCCACGGCTGCCATGAGCTCAACGATTTTCTCGGCCCACTTCGCGTCGCCTTCAAGAGCCTTCAACGCCGACACCCGGACAACCGGAGCGTCGTCGCCGGGAAACTCATAGGTCGACAGCAGTTCCCGAACTTCCAGCTCGACCAGCTCGAGGATCTCCTCGTCGTCGACCATATCCGACTTGTTTAGCGCCACCAAGATGTAAGGAACACCCACCTGGCGAGCGAGCAGCACATGCTCCTTGGTCTGCGGCATAGGTCCATCGGTAGCCGAGACCACCAGGATCGCACCATCCATCTGGGCGGCACCGGTGATCATGTTCTTGATGTAATCGGCGTGGCCAGGAGCATCTATGTGCGCGTAGTGGCGCTTCTCGGTCTGGTACTCCACGTGGGAGATGTTGATCGTGATGCCACGAGCCTTCTCCTCCGGCGCCTTGTCAATCTGGTCAAACGGGGTGAAAGGGTTGATATCGGGGTACTTGTCGTGCAAAACCTTCGTGATAGCAGCCGTCAGCGTCGTCTTGCCATGGTCGACGTGGCCGATGGTGCCGATGTTGACGTGCGGCTTGTCCCGCTCGAACTTCGCCTTCGCCATTGGATCCTCCTTATACGTTTGAATGTACTGCGCAGAGACCTGTGAATCGGCCCCTGCCTGCGTTCTCGTCGCCTCGTGTACCTGCTCCGCTTCGCTCCGCGTTCGTACACGTCGGCTCCTGCGGCCTTGGCAGGAACCAATTCACAGCCCTCATACAAAAACCTATTGAATGGCTACTCCCCCGTTGCCTTGGCGATGATCTCCTTCGCCACGTTCTGTGGAACCTCGGCGTAGGAATCGAACTGCATGGTGTAGCTCGCCCGGCCCTGGGTCTTCGACCGCAAGTCACCGACATAGCCGAACATCTCCGACAACGGCACCACCGCTCGAACGACGCGGTTACCACCGCGCTCCTCCATGGCCGCAATGGTGCCGCGACGGGAGTTGAGGTCACCGATGACGTCACCCATGTGATCTTCCGGAGTGACGACTTCGACAGACATCATCGGCTCAAGTAGTGCGGGACTGGCTTTGCGTGCCGCATCCTTAAGTACCATCGAACCGGCGACTTTAAACGCCATTTCCGAGGAATCGACCTCATGGTACTGGCCGTCGATCAACTCCAACTTGACGCCGACAAGGGGATAACCGGCAATGACACCGTACTGCATGGCGTCCTTGGCCCCGGCATCTACCGACGGAATGTACTCTCGCGGGATACGGCCACCGGTCACCTTGTTAACAAACTCGTATTCTACACTGTCGGCAATCTGCGGAATCGGCTCGATATTCACCTTCACCTTGGCGAACTGGCCAGCGCCACCGGTCTGCTTCTTATGGGTGTAATCCACACCTTCGACACGCTTGCGAATGGTCTCGCGGTAGGCGACTTGTGGTTTGCCCACGTTCGCCTCGACGCGGAACTCCCGCTTCATGCGGTCCACTAACACCTCGAGGTGAAGCTCGCCCATGCCTTCGATGATGGTCTGACCGGTGTCGATGTCGTTGTGCACCTTGAAGGTGGGATCTTCTTCAGCGAGCTTGCCAATCGCCACACCGAGCTTTTCCTGGTCGCTCTTAGTCTTGGGCTCGATGGCCACCGATATCACAGGCGCCGGGAAGGTCATCGATTCCAGCAGAATGGGGTCACCCGCGTCGCACAATGTCTCGCCGGTGGTGGTCTGCTTGAGCCCGGCCACCGCGACGATGTCGCCGGCACCCACACTTTGCAGCTCTTCACGCTTGTTTGCGTGCATCTGATAGATCTTGCCGATGCGCTCTTTACGATCCTTGCTGGCGTTGAGCACCTGTGTGCCGTTGTCCAGGCGACCTGAGTAGATGCGAACGTAAGTGAGCTTGCCCAGGTGCTGGTCGGTCTGAATCTTAAAGGCCAGGCCGGCAAAGGGTTCTGACTCATCGGCATGCCGGCGCAGTGGCGTCTGCCCATCGACGGAGGTCCCCTCCACCGATTCGATGTCCATGGGGCTGGGTAGGTAATCGATCACAGCATCGAGCATGGGCTGCACACCCTTGTTCTTGAATGCAGAGCCACACAGCACCGGATTGAGATTGCCCGCGATCGTTGCGCGACGGATGCCAGCTCGGATCTCCTCGGTCGAAAGCGCCTCACCGGCGAGGTAGCGCTCCATCACCGAATCGTCGTTCTCGGCGAGGGTTTCTATGAGCTTCTCGCGATACTCCTCAGCCTGGTCTTTGAGATCGGCCGGGATCTCTTCGATGGTGTAGTCCTCGCCTATGGCGGTCTCGCCACGCCAGGTCAGGGCGCGCATCCCGACCAAGTCGACCATGCCAAGGAAACCAGCTTCGGCGCCGATGGGCAGCTGAAGCACCAACGGAGTGGCGGCAAGGCGATCCACCATCATGTCCACGCAACGGAAGAAGTCGGCGCCGGTGCGGTCAAGCTTGTTCACAAAGCACATGCGAGGAACGTTGTATTTGTCGGCCTGCCGCCATACTGTCTCGGTCTGCGGCTCCACGCCGGCAACGCCGTCGTACACCGCTACCGCACCGTCGAGCACCCGAAGCGAACGCTCCACTTCAACCGTGAAGTCCACGTGCCCTGGGGTGTCAATGATGTTGATGGTGTGGTTCTTCCACTGACACTTGGTGGCCGCGGAGGTAATGGTGATACCGCGCTCTTGCTCCTGCTCCATCCAGTCCATCGTGGCGGCACCCTCGTGAACTTCACCGATTTTGTAGTTGATGCCGGTGTAGAACAGGATGCGCTCGGTGGTGGTGGTTTTGCCCGCGTCGATATGCGCCATGATCCCGATATTGCGGACCTTGGCGAGGTCGGTGGTGGGCTTGGTAGCCACTGTCATCTCCGTAAGTCTTTCTGGCGCACTTTCGCTTTTCTACCCAACTACCAACGGTAGTGGGCAAATGCTTTGTTGGCGTCGGCCATCTTGTGGGTGTCTTCGCGCTTCTTCACGGCTGCTCCGAGGCCATTGCTAGCGTCGATCAGCTCGTTCATCAGACGTTCGGTCATGGTCTTCTCGCGGCGCGACCGGGAATACTGCACTAGCCACCGCAGCCCCAGCGTGGTAGCCCGCACCGGCCTAACCTCCACGGGAACCTGGTAGGTAGCACCACCCACGCGGCGGCTACGCACCTCCAAGGTGGGCTTGACGTTGTCCAGCGCCCGCTTGAGGGTGGCGGCCGGATCGTTGCCAGTCTTCTCCTGGCAGCCCTCTAAAGCTTGATAGACGATGCGCTCGGCGAGCTGACGCTTACCGCGCAATAACACTTTGTTGATCAGCGCAGTGACCAGTGCGGAGTGGTGCACCGGATCAGCCAGCAGCGGACGCCGGGTGGCGGGGCCTTTTCTGGGCATATCGGTTACCTACCCCTTCTCTTTCTTCGTGCCATAGCGACTACGTGCTTGCTTGCGGCCTTTGACACCCTGCGTGTCAAGGGATCCACGAATGATCTTGTAGCGGACACCAGGAAGATCCCTGACCCGACCACCACGCACCAGCACGATGGAGTGCTCTTGCAGGTTGTGACCTTCACCGGGAATGTAGGCCGTCACCTCTATGTGGCTGGTGAGGCGCACCCGGGCAACCTTGCGCAGCGCCGAGTTCGGCTTCTTGGGCGTGATGGTGTACACGCGGGTACACACGCCACGCCGCTGCGGACTGCCCTTGAGGGCTGCCTTCTTACCGCTAGAGCGCTTTTTCTTCCGGCCCTTGCGGACCAGCTGCTGGATCGTGGGCACTTAAGCTTCCTTGTCGTATGAGCTGTGGTCTGCTCTTCTTGGTGTTATACCCCGTTCCCGACCCACGCGGTCGGGCGTGTCGCACCCTGCCGGCATTACTCAGCGGCAGCCACGAACAACCTGGGAGGATTGGCCCGGCATTGCTGTGCTGCACCGTCGGAATCGGTGAATCGTCCACGGGCGCAGCAGCGCGTGACCAGAAAGGTGAACCAGCTGGCATCTGCTGTGGCCCTGATGCGATGGCGTCTGCCACCACTGACGGATGCGTGAACGCTAAGCAAGCTTAGACACTCACACTTCAGACACGACTCGTAAGAATACCGACCGGCTTAGCGCGTCTGGTAATAGGGGTCTCTTCTACTGCCGCACACTCTCAACTAGGGTCAAACGCCCCCACTCAGCACGCGTTCGCGGTGCTGGGTTCTGCAATGCAGACCCGGTTACGGCCACCGGTCTTGGCTTGATATAACGCTCGATCAGCCGCCGTGACCAGCGCGGTACTGTCACCGCCGGAAGCACTGGCAACCCCTATCGAGACGGTGACCTTCAAACCTTCGCCAAAGCGTGCGACATCAAGCTCGGCCATCCAGCAACGCAGGCGCTCGGCTACGGCGGCCGCGGCGTCGAGCGGAATCTCGGGCAGTAGCACCGCGAACTCTTCCCCACCGACTCGCGCGGCAAGGTCACTGGCACGGCAGTGCCGCGCCAGTTCCTTGGCGACAGCCGTGAGGACCTGGTCACCTACCACGTGGCTGTAGGAGTCGTTGATGCGCTTGAAGAAGTCCAGGTCGAGCAGGATCAGGCTGACGTCTTCATTCGTCAGCTCCGCCTGCACAAGCAGGCGGGTGAGCGCGGCATCGAAGTGCCGTCTATTGGCCAGGCCGGTGAGCGAGTCGGTATGAGCCAGCCGCTCCATGGCTCGCCGCTCCCCCGCCAGACGGCGGTTCACGCGGGACAGACGCTGCAGCCGACCACCTTCTTCCTCGGAGACCTCCGAGCGTCGCTCGGCTTCGAACCGCGCCACCGCGATCTGGTCTTCCCGGTCGGGCACCCGGTCGCGCAGGCGCAGCTCGGCTTCCAGTAAGCGCTTGTGGATTGAGAGTGCAGTGGCAATATCACCAGAGGTCTCATAGGCCTGCACCAGCAATCGAAGTACCTCGACGGTGTCGTAGGTCAGGTCCCACTGCTCGTGCAGGGCCATGGCGCGCTGCAGGTGTGTGATGGCCTGTTCGACGGCGCCGGTGGCCAGGTAGGCCATGCCGGCGTAGTGCAGTGCACTTACTGAGCGATAGTCCAGATCCAATGTGCCGGCAAGACGCAACGCGTGCTCGGCCACGATGATGGCCTCGTTGTTGCGTCCCAGCCAGCACAGCGGCAGCACCTGTGTGGCCAGCGCGACAGGCTCGCGCGCCACGTCGCCGGATTGCATGGCGCCTTCATAGGCACGTCGTAGGCTGCGTAGTGAGGCTGCAAACTCCGTACGAGCTTGGGTGCCCCGGCCCAAGCCGGCTGCCCGCACTCCGATCTTGCCGTGCACCTCACCCAGATGCACCAGCGCGATGCCTTCGCCCAGGCGGTCATTGGACTCCTGCGCCAGGCTTCGCGCGCGTTGCAGTAGCGCCAACGCCTCCTCAAGACGGTCCACCAGGAACTGGTTGTCCCCTAGAGCACTGAGGGTCCACGACTGTCCACTGAGCTCTCCGGCCTGCACGAAGCCATGCAGTGCCCGTTCCAGGTGCACCGTGGAACCACCCGGGTCCCCCAGGTACTCCAACGCGACACCGATGAAGTGGTCGCACCAGGCGACACCCACTGTGTCGCCCAGGTCCAGCGAACGTGCGCGGGCATCGCAGAGCTCCTCATAGCTTGCTCGCGGCCCCACCGAGTGAAGCTGAGCCTGTGCATGCACCCGCATCGCGGTGGCTAGCAGCCCTGGATCGTCGACACGACTCGCCGCTTCTAAGCCCTCGTCGGCGATGGCTACCGCGGCTGTTGGATCGGCACCGGCCAACCACATGCCAAGCTCCAGCAGAGCCTTGATCCGTTGCGGCTCGGACTTTGCTGCCGTGACGCGATCTCTCAGCGTTTTAGTCAAGGTGATAGCGCGCATGCTAAGAGGTCTCCTTAGAGCGTGTCTGGAAACTTCCTCCGTCGTGAGCGGTGGTCCAGGTGGATGTATGGCAAGGCGGAGAAGCTCCAGGTAGCGGTGTTCTACCTGGAGCGACGACAACGCAGCCAGACGCCGCCTGGTCGCCGCGCAACAGGAAAGTGAAGTTTCCAGACACGCTCTTAGACCGAGACTGCCATCTTGCCGACTTCCTCGGCCACACAAACCCGGTTACGTCCTTGGGTCTTAGCGCGGTAGAGAGCAGCGTCGGCGGCACTGTACAGCTCAGCGGGGCGACTACCCAACATCGCTGCCGCGCCGGAGCTGACAGTCACGGTCCAGCCGGGACAGACATCAGTGATGTCGAGTCCGCTGACCGCCGCCCGGATCCGCTCGGCCACTCCGGCGGCGGCGGCGATATCGGTATGCGGCAGTAACAGCGCGAATTCCTCGCCGCCTACTCGGGCAGCGATGTCATCGCGGCGGCACATCGAACGCAGCGTCGCGGCAAGTCGCCGTAGCACTTCATCACCGGATACGTGGCTAAATCGGTCGTTGATGGTCTTGAAGAAATCGATATCGGCGATGACGACCGCGATGGGCCGGTGAGTGAGCTCTGAACGCACCGTGGCCCGAGCCAGCTGCACATCGAAGTGGCGACGATTCGCTAACCCGGTGAGCGGATCGGTATGGGCCAACCGTTTCAGTAAGGCCAAGTCCCGCTCCAACCGCTCGTTATCGCGCGCAAGTTCGTCGGTGAGTTCCTTGGCGTTACCGCCATCGGCAGTCACAGCGCCGCCATAGTTCAGGGTGCCATCGTGGTTTCGCGTACCGTAGTTGGACGCGCTGCCGAGGCTGTTGGCAAGCTCGAGGCGTGCCTTGCTGACCTCTCGCTCGCGACGCTGCTGCATGCTGCGCACCGCAAGCTCCACATCCAGCAGCCGTTTGTGGAGCTCAAATGCGGCTTTCACGTCGCCCAACGCCTCGTTGGTCTCTACCAGACCACGAATCACCCGAGCGGTTTCGGTGTGGTGATTACGCGTCTCGTATTCGGTGAGTGCCGCAGCGAACAACTTGCGTGCCCGTTCGAAGTCTCCCAGCTGTAGCTGCACTTCGGCCGCGTGGCAACGCGCCGACGCCAACGCTTCGATGGAACCGCTGGTCACCGCAAGTCCCAGCGCCCGCTCGGCGGCCGCGGCAGCCTCCGATTCCCGGCCCAAGTTCAGCAGCGTAGTTGCCTGCAGCGCCGCGACCTGCGGTTGAAGCTGACGGTAGCCCAGCTCAACCAACTGTCGCCACAGCGGTTCGAACTCAGCTTCGGCGTGCTCGAATAGCGCCCGAGCCCAATCGGGGCGACCCTCATCGCGGGCACGCCGCCCCAAATTGGTGTAGGCCTGCACCGCATTGAGCCATGCCACCGCATACGTGGCCGGACGCTTAGCCGCAGTTGCGAGATCCGCTGCGCGTCCGAAGATTGGGATCCCTTCGGCATAGCGGCCCACCCAGCATTCGCCGACGCCGATGGTGTTTAAGCAGCGGGACTGGCCGGCAAGGTCGTTGTAGCGCCGGAAGGTCCCCAACGCCCGCTCGGTGAGCAACACCGAGCCACCGGGATCGCCCATGCTTTCCAGCGCCATGGCAGCCGCCAGGTCACACCATGCGGCATCCACTTGCAGCCCGAAGGTCTCGAACTCACGGCTTAAATGCAGCAGATCGTGGTAGGGCGCAACCTCGTCGTGGGTGTAGACAGCCGCGAGCGCGACAGCGTAACGCGCGCGGGCCAACAGGATCGGATCGCGAAGCTTGATGGCTTCGGCGAGGGCATCTCCAGTGGCCGCCCGAGCCCGGGAACGCTCGGCCTCCACACACCACAGCGCCAGACGCAGCAAGGCTTCGACTCGCTCCGTGGGGGTCCGCGCCTGCGCCACCTGGTTTTGCAGCTGCATGGTGCGGTTACAGGGCACCTTCGCCTGCGACCGCACAACAGCACCGATCGCAGGTATCCCGTCGCCTCGTTTTCCGATGCGGGTATGGGGGAAATACGGCATGTCGGACAGCCGGGAGCCCCGGTTTCCCGCCTCTTGCACCGCATCGGCCACTTGTCCACCTTAAAGCCACCCGTACTGGTTACAGTAGCTCGTTCGGTGACTCTAAACAGCCGGACGGCGTGTCAGCCAGCCGAAAATACGACCAGGGGCCGGGCAGTACCGTCGGCTGTCGAGGCGGACTCTGACAGCAGCGCCACCACCTCACCGTCGGGATCGAACGCGCCATAAGGACCGGCATGTCCCACACCTGGTAGCGACACGCCGTGTCGGAGTGTGGCCGTCTGCGAGGGGTCGAGATCCCGGCGAGGAAACTGTGCGGCCACGGCTGCGGCGAGGTCGATCATTACCGGTTGATCGAGGTGAGCCAGCTCCTCCAAGGATCGCGCCTGGGAAATGTCGAACCGGCCGACGCGAGTGCGACGCAGCGCGGTGAGATGACCGCCGACGCCCAGCGTCCGGCCCACGTCACGGCCAAGAGCGCGAACGTACGTGCCGGCCGAGCATTCCACCTCGACGTCGATGTCGATGAGTTCTATGCCGATGACTACGGCGTGACGCCGCATAGCGACAGCGTCGAACCGTGTCACCGTGACGCGACGTGCCGGAATCTCTACCTGCTCTCCGGCACGGACTCGTTGGTAGGCGCGCTGGCCGTCTAATTTGACTGCCGACACCGCCGAGGGAACCTGATCGATCGCGCCGACAAACGGCGCCATGGCCGCTCGGATCTGCTCATCGGTGAGCTGAGCCGCGCTCATGGTGGTGAGAACGGCACCCTCGGCGTCATCAGTCTCGGTGGCCTGTCCCAGCCTGATGGTGGCGCTGTAACGCTTGGAGTCAGCGCAGATGTAACCCAGCAACCGAGTCGCCTTCTCGACGCCAACGACCAGCACTCCGGTCGCCATCGGGTCGAGCGTCCCGGCGTGGCCGACCTTTCGGGTGCCGATGATTCGACGCAGCTTGGCGACCACATCGTGCGAGGTCATGCCGGCTGGTTTGTCGACTACACAAAGCCCACTGCTACGCCGCCTCGACTCTTCGAGGCTCACTCCGATTCCACGTTCACTCCAGTATCCGACACTGCGGAATCCGATGTCCGATACGGGTCGGCATCGCCGGCGTATCGGGCGCAGGAGGCACGTCGGTGAACTTCTTCGTCGGCAAGCTTGGCCGCAGAAAGCAGCTCATCGATATGGCGAGCCGCCTCGGGGACGTGATCGGGTTCGAAAGTCAACGTAGGAGTGAGCCGCACGCCGGTCCCCTGTCCCACTGCACTGCGCAGCACCCCTTTCGCGCTCTCCAATGCCGCCGCGGTACCCGCCTGCTCGGCCTCGTCGCCCATCACGGTGTAATAGACGGTTGCGTCTTGCAGGTCTGGAGTGACACGGGCGTCGGTGATGGTGATCATACCCAGGCGGGGATCCTTGACCCGATCACGCAACGTCAGCGCAACGATCTCGCGGATACGTCCCGCCAACCGCCGCATCCGAGGCGTCGGTGTCGATGTCATCGTTGATCCTCCCAAACAGATAGATTCGCTACGGCGCGGTAAACCTGATACCAGCGGTGCCACGAACGTGACAGCACGGCCACTTTTGCCATGAACGTGACCAGGTGGCCAGTTTCCAGGCCCATAAAGGGCCCTGGTGTCACGTTCGTGGCAAAGGGCCGCAAGCACCCGCGCGTAGCCGCTAGCTAGGCGCGAGCCTTCTCGCGCGACTCAAAGGTCTCGATGACATCGCCAGCCTTGATGTCGTTGAAGGACCCCAACCCGATACCGCACTCGAAGCCCTCGCGAACCTCGGTGACGTCATCGGTGAAGCGTCGCAGCGAATCAACCGTCAGGTTATCTCCGACCACAGCGCCGTCACGGACCAATCGGGCCTTACTGTTACGACGAATCTCGCCGGTACGGACGATGCACCCGGCGATGTTGCCGACCTTGCTGGACCGGAAGACCTCACGGATCTCAGCCGTTCCCAACTGCACCTCTTCGTATTCGGGCTTGAGCATGCCCCTGAGCGCAGCTTCGATGTCGTCGATGGCGGCATAGATCACCGAGTAGTACCGAATGTCCACACCCTCGCGGCTGGCCAGCTCGCCAACCCGTTCGGCCGGTCGAACGTTGAAGCCGATGATCACGGCATTGTCGCCGCGCGCGAGGTTCACGTCGTTCTGCGTGATCGCACCTACGCCACGGTGTAGCACTCGCAGGTTCACATCCGCACCAACATCGATCTTGACCAGCGCATCTTCCAACGCCTCGACCGAACCGGAGACGTCGCCCTTGAGAATCAGATTCAGCGAAGTCTTCTCGCCCTCGGCCATGCGCTCGAGCACGCTCTCCAACGTGGGACGACCCCGATTGACGGCCTGCTGCGCGTTGCGCTCACGGGCCTGACGCTGCTCGGCGATCTGGCGAGCCACTCGGTCCTCACCCACGGTGAGGAACTTGTCGCCAGCTCGCGGCACGGACGTAAGACCCAGCACCTGCACCGGGAAGGCCGGGCCGGCGGTGGTGATCTGTCCACCGCGATCGTCGAGCATCGCTCGGACGCGTCCATAGGCTTCACCGGCCACGATGGCGTCTCCGATTCGAAGTGTGCCCGACTGCACCAGTACGGTGGCAACGGGACCTCGACCGCGATCGAGGTGTCCTTCGATCGCGATGCCTTGCGCCGAAGTATGCGCCGGAGCACGCAGATCCAACGCGGCGTCAGCTGTAAGCAACACAGCCGACAGCAGACCATCGATGTTGATCCTCGCCTTGGCGGAGATATCGACGAACATGGTGTCGCCGCCGTACTCCTCGGCGATCAGGCCGTACTCGGTGAGCTGTTGGCGCACCTTGTCGGGACTGGCACCTTCCTTGTCGATCTTGTTCACCGCCACCACCATTGGTACGTTCGCGGCTTTGGCATGGTTGAGCGCCTCAATGGTCTGCGGTTTAACACCGTCGTCGGCGGCAACGACCAAGATCACGATATCGGTGGCTTGCGCACCTCGGGCGCGCATAGCGGTGAACGCTTCGTGACCCGGCGTGTCAATGAAGGTGATCGCACGATCCTTGCCGTCGTGAGGCACCTGCACCTGGTAGGCACCGATGTGCTGGGTGATGCCGCCAGCCTCGCGTTCGGCGACTTTAGTGTCGCGAATCGCGTCGAGCAGCTTGGTCTTCCCATGGTCGACGTGACCCATCACGCTCACCACGGGAGGACGACTAACCAATTCCTCGGTCCCGGGTCCCGCGTCGGCATCGATATCGAAGCGGGCCAACAGCTCGCGGTCTTCGTCCTCAGGGCTGACGATGGCGACCTCGTAGCCCAGATGCACCCCGAGTAGCTGCAACGTTTCATCGGTGCAGGACTGGGTCGCGGTCACCATCTCCCCCAGTCCGAACGCCTCTTGCACCAGCGATCCGGGGTTGGCATTGATCTTGTCAGCAAAGTCCGACAGGGAAGCACCACGTGGCAGCCGCACGACTTCGCCGTTGCCGCGCGGAGCTCCCGAGCTCATGGTCGGTGCGGCGAGATTGTCGAATTCCTGCTTACGCTGCGCGCGCGACTTACGGGCCTTGGAACGGCTGCCGCCACGGCCGAAACCGCCGCCATAGCTGCCGGACCGGCCGCGACCGCCACCACCAGGACGACCGCCACCTCCAGCGGGCCCACCCGGGCCACCGGAACTACCGGGACCACCGCGATAGCCACCACCAGGGGCACCCCCGGGTGAACCGGCGCCTCGGTAACCTCCTCCGCCGCTCCCACTCGTGCCGCCAGGACGACCACCACGATCGCCACGATCGCCACCGCGGTCACCGCCACCGGGACGACCGCGATCGGGGCCGCTACCGGGACGAGAGGCGCCAGGACCACCACGACCGGTGCGGTCGGGAGGCCCAGAGGGACGAGAGGTTGGCATATGCGAAGGGCTGGGACGGGGACCGGCCGAGCCGGGCGAACCTGCACGCGAAGAGCTCGCGTTGCCTGCAACGAAAGGGTTGAGCGGGCCGCTGGGACGGGGACCAGCCGGGGGGGGAGCCGCCTCACCTGTAGGTACCTGCGCCTGAGTCTCGGTGAGCGCCTGGGCCTGTTCGATCGCAGCGCGATCACGCTCCGAGGCCGCCATGTCCGCCCTCGCGGCTTCGAACGCGGCTTCTCGTGCGGCGATCTCGCGCGCCACTGGGTCGTCTTTTTGCTGTTGGCGAGCAAGGGTACTTGCCAACGACGCCGGGCTCGCCTTGGACTCGGACGGTTTCTTAGGCGGCGCCTTGCTCTTGGGCGCGTCGCCAGCCGGAGCAACCGAAGGCTGCGATTCAAGCGGCTGTGATTCAGCTGGGGAAGTGACTGCCGGGAACGCTTCCCGCAGTTTACGAACCACTGGCGCTTCCACCGTGGACGACGGTGATTTGATGTACTCGCCAAAGTCTTGAAGCTTGGCGATGATCTGCTTACTGGTAACACCGAGCTCTTTTGCCAGCTCGTGTACGCGGGCTTTGCCTGCCACTGCACTCCTCATGTTCGAAGGCCCGCGGCGGCTCCGCCCGACCTCCTGCTACTGCTGAAACGTGTTCATCGCTGCGACTTCATCGTGCGCTCATTTCGGTCCCTACCTGTACGTGTCATGCGCTGCGCGCGGCGCCATCGTAACGCCTAGCTAGTTAGCTGCCATGTCATGTTCTCGCAACGGGCCGATATCCACCGGACCGGGGTAACGCAGCGCACGCCCAAAGGCGCGCCGACGTTCTGCCAGAGCTAGACATGCCGAGTATGGATGCAACCACGCACCGCGACCCTCAAGCCGTCGCGCCACATCCGGCACCACGAACCGCACCTCACCATGGGTTACCAGGGCGATGCGGTACAGATCCGTGATGCACGCACGTTGTCGACACCCGATGCAGGTACGTACAACCTCAGAGCTGGCCAATACTTACCGCCGCAGAATGTCACCGCAGCCGAACCGCCAGGGCAGGTCGACGTCGTATTGCTACTTCAGCCTTACATATCCCATACTCACTGCTAACCGCATACCAGTCTACCGCGCCTGATCCGCCGACGACTCCTGCGGTCCGGCATCGGAATGAATATCGATTCGCCATCCAGTGAGCCGGGCAGCCAGGCGCGCGTTCTGACCCTCTTTGCCGATGGCCAGTGACAGCTGCGCCGCCGGGACGACGATGCGAGCGGAGCGGGCTTTGTCGTCGGTAACGATTACCTGCTCGACGTAGGCCGGCGAAAGCGCGCTGGCTACGTAACGGGCCGGATCATCGGAGTAATCGACGATGTCGATCTTCTCGCCGCCTAGCTCGTTCATCACCGCACGCACACGAGCACCCATCGGACCGATGCACGCGCCTTTAGGGTTGAGCCCCGCAACGGTGGAACGCACCGCGATCTTGGTGCGATGTCCCGCTTCCCGCGCCACTGCGAGGATCTCCACGCTGCCATCGACGAGTTCGGGTACTTCCAGCGCAAATAGTTTGCGCACCAGGTTGGGGTGGGTGCGGGAGACGGTGACCTGTGGTCCACGCGCGGCACGAGCGACTGAGATCACCAGACATTTAATACGCTCGCCGTGGACGTAGCGCTCGCCGGGGATCTGTTCGGTGCTCGGTAGCTGCGCCTCCACCTTGCCCAGACTCACCATGACAATGCCACGCTCGACGCGCGAGTGCGCTTGAATTACCCCGCTGACCAGCTCGCCGTCGCGGGCGGCGAACTCACCAAACGTAACGTCGTCGGTGGCATCGCGCAGCCGCTGCAACATCACCTGTTTTGCGGTGGTGGCCGCGATTCGGCCAAATCCCGCCGGGGTGTCGTCAAATTCGCGCGGCTTTGCTGACAACTGCGGATCGAGGGCAGCAGCGGGACCGTCGGAAGAAGCGGAATCGTGACCGGGCTGCGTCGACTCGGTGGCCCACACCCGTGCCTCGCCGGTTTTGTGATCGATCTCAACCCGTGCAGCCGATTGTGCGCCTTCGGTGTGTCGATATGCCGTCAACAGAGCCGACTCGATGGCTTCTATGATGGTGTCGAACGAAATTTCCCGCTCGCGCTCAAGCATGCGTAGTGCAGCAATGTCAATGTTCATGCCGAATCCTCGTTCATTGGCGTATCCTCGTTCGAGCGGCGGAACTCCAGTTGAACCACGCCGGAGTTCAACTGCTCGTACGGCAGAGTGCGGGCTGTTTCGCCGTCGATCAGAAAGGTCACACCAGCGTCGTCGGTGCTATCGATCCTTCCTAATAGATCGCCCTGCGGGGTGGATACGCGGACCAACCGGCCGTGGTTGCGGCGCCAATGCCGTGGCGTGGTCAGCGGACGGTCAACGCCGGGCGAGGTGACCTCCAAGGTGTAGGAGGTTTTGCCTAGCATGTCATCGGTGACGGCGTCGTCTAGTAGCCGCGACAGCGAGCTGGAGACCGCAGCAGCATCGTCCAGGCTGACTCCGGCATCGCCGTCGATGACCACTCGCATCACCAGAGCTCGTCC
>JBGTNI010000067.1:0-34213 GCA_041743105.1 Mycobacteriales bacterium
GATGCGGCAGCCGCGTTGCTGGCTTGCGACAAGCTCTGGCGGTTAGATACCCCACGGGAGCAGCTGCTGCGTCTGGCGGCCGAACTGGGCAGCGACGTGCCGTTCTGCCTTACAGGTGGCGTTGCGGTAGGCACAGGCCGCGGCGAACGCTTACAGGTGATACCTGCCCCGCACCTCTTCCATTGGGTGCTGTTGCCCAGCCCTAGTCAGCTCGCCACGCCCGCCGTTTATCGCGAACTGGATCGGCTGCGCGAGCTCAGTGGAGTTAGCGAACGTGACGTGGCGTCCGTTTCCAGCGACGCGGCACTGGCCGAAGTCTGTGCGGCAGTCGCCGCGGGTGACGCGCAACAGCTGGCATCCGCCCTGCGCAACGACTTAACGCCTGCCGCGCTGTCGCTGCGACCGCAGCTGGCGCAGACGCTGGAAGCCGGGCGCGCGGCGGGCGCGCTGGCAGGGATTGTCTGCGGTTCGGGTCCGACGTGCGCACTGCTAGCAGCCGATTTCCAGCATGCGCTGCAGCTAGCCGACGCACTCGGAAGCACAGCGCATGCACCTTGGGTTGCACCCATCTTGGTGAGCAGCGGCCGCGATACGCCAGAATCTCTCTGACTCAATCCACCCCGCACGACCTCTAGGAAAGAGACTTCTTCGATGTCGCATCTGCCGGCGAATCACGCACTTCGCGGCCTTTACCGTGTCACGGTGTTCTTTACCGCCGTCGCGCTGGTGGTGTTCGGAACCGTCGGGTATCTCAGCACCTCCGATCGTGAGTTTTTTTCGCAAGAAAACGAGCGCGTGCTCGGTCTCACCATGAACCCCGCAGGTGCGACGCTGACCTTCGTAGTTGGTGTACTGGCGCTGCTGGGCGTGCTGATTGGGCGCAACGTAGATGTGCGTGTCGATATCACGCTAGGTAGCTTGCTGCTTGTCGTGGCGACAGTGATGCTGGCTTTGTTGCGTACCGACGGCAATGTATTGGCATTCTCGATCACCAACGTCAACGTCTACTACGTGATCGGGCTCGTGTTGATCACCGCAGGTCTATACAGCTCGACCACCCCGGCGCCACGCGTTCATTAGCTACCTTCAAATAGGCACCTGCCTAGGCCGCAGGAGCCGCCGCCTACGCTCTACCTATGGCCGGCTCGCAAGCTGTGCGCCGGGCGAGGCGACGGCTTGCCTAGCCGAGCCATGAGTACAGCGGCAAGGCATATGTCGGGGTGGGTGTCCCGCGTGAGCATAGCGACGGCAGGGGCCTATTCACGGTTCTTCTGCTCGATTCGCAGCATGGGCTTGGTTTTCAGGCCGGATAGACCGTTCCACGCCAGGTTGATCAGGTGGGCTGCGACCTCGTCCTTCTTGGGTTTGCGGGCCTCTAGCCACCATTGCCCGCTCAGCGCCACCATCCCGACCAGCGCCTGCGAGTACAGGCCAGCTAGCTTGGGGTCCAAGCCCCGACTTTTGAACTCCGCCGCCAGGATGTGTTCGACCTGGCTGGCGATGTCGCCGATCAGACTGGAGAAATTCCCAGCTGAACTGGGAACCGGTGAGTCGCGCAACAGAATACGGAAACCGTCGGAGTTGGACTCAATGTAGCTAAGCCACGCCAGCGCCGCCTGTTCCAGCAGCTCACGAGGGTGATCCCCGGTAAGTGCGGATGTGACACGTTCTAGCAGACTCTGCATTTCGCGATCTACGACGACGGCGAAGAGGCCCTCTTTCCCGCCGAAGTGCTCGTACACCACCGGCTTGCTCACGCCGGCCCGAGCAGCGACTTCCTCGATCGATGCACCTTCGAAGCCGCGTTCGGCGAAAAGATGGCGGCCGACGTCGAGTAGCTGTTCGCGTCGCTGCGTGCCGGTCATGCGCACGCGAGCCTGCCGCCCCGCTCTGTCGTTGCTGCTCACCTTCGCATGGTGTCACACATTGGTTCCTGCCGACGAACTCGACTCAGAATACGAAATCAGACCCCAAAACAGCAGAACTGTCGAGTTCGTCGGCAAGACACTAACCGACGCTTACTCGTTTGGCTTCGAACCGCTCGGGGCGCGGCCACTTCACGTTCCAAACCCAACCGAGCTTCTCGAAGATCCAGATCAGCCTGGCTGAGGAGTCCAGTTGTCCTCGCCCTACCCCGTGGCGGGCGCATGTGGGATCGGCGTGGTGGGAGTTATGCCAGGATTCTCCGAAGCTTAAAATCGCCAATGGCCAGAAGTTGGCCGCCTTATCGTTGGACCGGTAAGGCCGCTCTCCCACAATGTGGCAGACGGAGTTGATCGACCACGTGGTGTGGTGCAGCACTGCGATGCGCACAAGACCGCCCCAGAACAGTGCCGTGAGCGCGCCCTGCCAGGACCAGGACCACAGCCCGCCGACGATCGCGGGTGCAATCACGGAGAAGATCACGATCGGGACGGCTAGCTTATCCACCGCCCGAATTTTCTTGTCGGCCAGTAAGTCGGGAGCGAACCGGGCCTCGTTGGATTTTTCTTTATCGAACAGCCAGCCCATGTGGGCGTAGGCGAAGCCCTTGGTGAGACCACCCAAACTATCGCCGAAACGCCACGGCGAATGCGGGTCGCCCTCACGGTCGGAGAACTGGTGGTGGCGGCGGTGTGCCGCGACCCAACCGGTCGGCGCACCTTCGATAGCCATGCACCCCGTTACGGCCAGCGTGACACGCAGCCATGGGCGCGCCTTAAAGGCCCCGTGGGTGAGGTGGCGATGGTAACCGACGGTGACACCGAAGCCGGCGAGGACGTAAAACGCAAGCGCTATCACCACGTCGCGCCATCCAAGTCCCCAACCCCAAGCCAGTGGTACCGCCGCGGCCACAGCCGCGAGGGGGATCACCACAAAGCACCAGAGCGCGATCCGCTCCGCGATGTGCTTGGTGCCACCGGTGAGAGGTTTAGGGCCGCGCTCGGTCGAGGCTGCCAGCTCTGAGGTAGCTGGGTGCGCCATCTCGTCCGGCGGCGCGTCGACGGTGGCGCTAGCAGATGGGGTCATGAGATCTCCAATTTACGGGACCGTAGGTTACGCATACGCAACCGTAACCTACGGACCCGTAGGTTACGCAAGGCTGTGACATGAATTTTTTGTCACATCGCGCCGTGCGACAATGTGAAGGGTGTCGGTCGGCCGTGGTGTAATTGGCAGCACGGCGTCTTTTGGTGTCGCTAGTTCAGGTTCGAGTCCTGGCGGCCGAGCAGGCACAATGTGAGGAAAATGAGTAAAATAAGGCTTGCCTATTGGCGGACGCTCTAAGGAGCCGTTTGTGGTTGATGCCCGCCCTGCCGCCGTGATCGTGCTCGCCGCGGGTGCTGGTAAACGTATGCGTTCGACCACGCCCAAGGTGCTGCACGACATAGCCGGCAGATCGCTGCTGGGGCACGTCGTTCATGCCGCTGCGGGGCTGCAGCCCCGGCACCTGATAGTCGTCGTGGGTCACCAGCATGAGCAAGTGACCGAGCATCTCCACCACGTGATCGTGCCGGGACTAGGCCAGTCGACAGCTGCCGTAGTCAGTACCGCCTATCAAGATCAGCAGCGTGGAACCGGGCATGCCGTCTCGGTCGCGTTAGAGCATCGGAGCCTGCAAGCGCTCGCGGCTGGCGATGTCGTGCTGATACTCAACTCCGATACGCCACTGCTGCTCACACAGACTCTGGGTGAGCTGTTGGCGCAGCATCGACGGAGGGGTTCGCAAGCCACTGTGGGCACTTCGGTGGTCCCGGACCCGCAGGGCCTTGGCCGGATTCTGCGAGGGGACGGCGGTGAACTGACCGGAATTGTAGAGCAGCGTGATGCCACACCTGCCCAGCTGGCAATCAACGAGGTAAATAGCGGGGTATTTGCCCTCGACGCGGCCGCGCTACGTCACACACTGCCGCTGTTGACCGCGCAGAACAATCAACAACAGGAGTACCTCACCGACGTGATCGGGCTACTCCACAAGGAAGCAGCCGGTGGCCACATGGTGCAGGCACACCGGATCAGCGATTACCGCCAAACGTTGGGTTGCAATGACCGAGCCGAGCTTGCCGAGCTTCACGCGCTGCTTCGAGACCGTCTTGCAGCCGAGTGGATGCGGCAAGGCGTCACCATGATCGACCCGGCCACCGTCTGGCTCGACGTTACCGCCCACCTCGCACCCGATACGGTGATCGCGCCGAATGTGCAGCTCTACGGCGCCACCTACGTAGCCTCCGGTGCTCGCGTCGGGCCCGACACCACGTTGATCGATACCCGCGTCGGCGAGAACACCACCATCGTCCGCTCTCACGCCGAGTTGGCGCAGGTGAGTGCGGACTGCTCCGTGGGGCCGTTCGCGTTTCTGCGTCCCGGTGCAATCCTCGGCACAGGGGCGAAGGTCGGCGCCTATGTGGAGGTCAAAAACTCGCAGCTGGGCGCGGACGTCAAAGTACCCCACTTGTCCTACATCGGCGATACCACGGTCGGCGAGGGCACCAATATCGGTGCGGCCAGCGTGGTCGTGAACTACGACGGTGTGGCCAAACATCACACCACGATCGGTCGTCACTGTCGCACCGGAAGCAACACGTTATTCGTCGCGCCGGTGACCATCGGTGACGGTGCCTACACCGCCGCCGGTTCGGTGATCACCTCAGACGTGCCGTCGGGCGCGCTGGCGGTCGCACGGGGATCCCAGCGCAACATTGCCGGATGGGTCTTCCGCCGCCGCGCCGGAAGCGCCGCGGCGGCGGCAGCGCAGCGTGCAGCAGCTGACGCAGACACAGCCGATGGCCACGACCGAGACGCCGACAGCTACACATAAGGGAGTCCCGTACATGGTGATCAGCACGGAGAACCGCAAGAACCTCATGCTCTTCTCCGGACGGGCGTATCCCGAACTAGCAGACGAGATAGCTGCGATACTCGGCATCGCCGTCACTCCGGCCACTGTGCACGATTTCGCCAGCGGCGAGATCTACGTCCGCTATAAGGAATCGGTGCGGGGCTGTGACGCGTTCGTGGTGCAGAGCATGACTGCGCCAATCAACGAGTGGGTGATGGAGACCCTACTGATGGTCGATGCCTTAAAACGGGGCTCGGCTAAGCGCATCACGGTTGTGCTGCCGTTTTACCCCTACGGTCGGCAGGACAAGAAGCATCGCGGGCGCGAGCCCATCTCAGCACGGCTAGTGGCAGACCTCCTTAAGTGTGCCGGAGCCGACCGCATCCTCACCGTCGACTTGCACACCGCCCAGATCCAAGGATTCTTCGACGGGCCGGTGGATCATCTCTTCGCGATGCGACTGCTGGCCGAGCACGTCTCCGCTAATTACACTGGGCGGCCGCTTACCGTGGTGGCGCCGGACTCCGGTCGAGTACGAGTGGCCGAGCGGTGGGCAGATCAGCTCGGGGGAGCTCCGCTGGCGTTCATCCACAAGACCCGCGACCCGAAGGTGCCCAACCAGGTGGTTGCCAACCGTGCCGTTGGTGACGTCGAAGATCGGGTATGTGTTCTGGTCGACGATATGATCGACACGGGCGGCACGATCTGCAAGGCCGCTGAGGTGTTGTTCGCCAGTGGAGCCGCCGATGTGATAGTGGCCGCTACCCATGGCGTGCTCTCCGACCCGGCGGTGGAGCGTTTGAAAAACAGTAGGATCTCGGAGGTCATTCTCACCAACACGCTGCCCATCCCGGTAGACAAGCAGCTGGCCAAGCTAACTGTCTTGTCGATCGCGCCGTTGGTGGCTCGGGCAATCTTCGAAGTTTTCGACGACGGTTCGGTTACCGGTCTTTTCGGCGGCGTTGGCTAAACGGCGGTGGTCGAGTTCTCATGCTGTCACTGCGGCCTTACCCGGCGCAGTAGACCTGCCGCGCTCGTGCGTTAAACTGGCCCACGTTGCTTGGCGAGGGAGTGAGTAGAACTCCGTTATCGACTCCGGCCGCGTTATGTGGCGCAGCGATTCTCCGCTCACGAGCCGGCAACGTCTACAGATGTAGCTAGCGTGAGTGATCTCAAGGGAGTTTGCCGTGTCCGAAGTCCGCATAGTCGCTCAGCAGCGGGAACATACTGGTAAGGGCGCCGCTCGGCGAGCCCGCAAGGCCGGCAAAATTCCGGCCGTGCTCTACGGCCACGGCGACAAGCCGCAACATCTGGAACTGGAAGCCCGCGAGTATGCCCATGCCATCAAGCCTGGGGTGAACACGCTGCTCTCGGTACAGGTGGGCAGCAAGAAATCGCTAGCGCTGACCAAAGCCATTCAACGCGACCCGATCAAGCGCATCATCAACCACGTCGATCTGCTGCTTGTTCGCCGCGGCGAGAAGGTCGAGGTCGAGATCCCGGTCATCCTCACCGGCGATGCCGCCAAAGGAACCCTGCTCAACCAGGACCTCACCACGATTACCGTGGAGGCCGAGGCCACACACATCCCCGAATCGGTTGAGGTGAGCCTGGACGGCCTCGATGTGGGTGACCACATCACTGCGATGAGCATCCAGCTGCCGCCCGGGTCGGTGCTGATAACCGAGCCCGAGGCCGTCGTGGTGAACATTCTGGCCGCGCCGACCGCAGCCGAGATGGAAGCCGCCCTGGCCCCCGGTGAGAGTGAACTGGTGACCGAGAGCGACGGCGACTCCGAACAGGCCGGGGCGGCTGTCGAGAAGGACGCCTAAGCTCGCATGACCGAAAGCCCGGTCCACGTGGTTGTGGGCTTGGGAAACCCTGGTCCACAGTACGAACTTACCCGGCACAACGCGGGTTTCCTCGTCGTGGATGAGCTAGCCGATCGTGCCGGATGCAAGCTGCACCAGCGTCGTTCCTCTCAGGGTGCGGCGATGCACCTTGCTGAAGGTCGGCTCGGTGGGCCGCCCGGCGACCTCAATGCCCGACGAGTCGTGCTGGTAAAACCGATGGGTTTCATGAACCGCTCCGGTGCCGCCGTGGCCGCGGTTGCCGCGTTCTACAAGGTTCCCGCTGCGCGGATCGTGATAATTCACGATGATCTGGACCTGCCTCTAGGCGTCGTTCGAATCAAGCGCGGCGGCGGGGAAGCGGGGCACAACGGGCTGCGGTCGATCAGCGGCTCGTTGGGGAGCAAGGATTATCTTCGGGTTCGGTTCGGGATCGGCCGGCCGCCCGGTCGGCAGTCGGGTGCCGACTATGTGCTCGGGCAGTTCTCCGCCTTCGAACGCGTCGAGCTAGCCGGTCCGATCGATACCGCGGCCGATGCGGTAGAAGCCCTGCTTCACCACGATCTGGCCACCGTGCAGAACACGTTCCATGCGCAGTAGCTCGGACACCAACACATGTACTGTCGACGAAGACGGCATGAGACAAGGACAGTTCACAACACCATCGCTGGCGCACTCAGAAACCACTTCCTAGTAGCCTACGGTCACTAACCAATAAGGATTCGCTCATCTAAAGGTGATAGCCGCCGTCGATGTTGAGGATGGAGCCGGAGATAAAACTGGCCGCCGGGGTGCACAGGAAGGCTATGACCTCCGCAACATCTTGGGGGGCACCGATCCGGCGAATTGCGGTGTTGGTGGTGATGTAACTGCGGGCTGCGGGCATCGCGGTGAACAGCGGCTCGTTGAAGTCGTCGTCGAGGCCACCCGGGGCCACCGCATTGACCGTGATGCCGCGGGGGCCAAAATGTGCGGCGAGATAAATGGTTAGCGCTTGCACGGCGGCTTTGCTCGGTCCGTAGCTCGCCAGCGGAGCGAAGGCAATACCTGCGGTGCGCGAGCCCAAGTTGACGATCCGTCCGCCATCGGCCAGGACGTCCGCGAGTTGTTGGGTGAGGAAGAATACGGCCTTGTAATTGGTCTCGAAGTTAATGTCGATGTCGGCCTCGGTGACTTTGTCGAAGGTTGCCATCCGCATGACTCCGGCGTTGTTGACCAGGATGTCCAAGCCCGATCGGGACCAGTCGCGGAGTATCTCCTTGACGCTTGCGACAAGCTGCGGGATCTGTTTAGTCCCGGTCAGGTCGACTTGAAGGGCTGCCGCCCGCGTACCGAGAGTCTCGAGCTCGTCGACGGTCCTTTCAGCCGCATCGCGCCGTTCCCGGTAGGTCACGATCACTTCTGCGCCGCGATTGGCTAGGGCAATCGCGGTGTGGCGGCCGATGTTGCGGCTACCACCGGTAACCAGAGCTACCTTGTCAGTGAGTTGGTTGGTCGTGGACAAAGGGTCCTCCGAACAGTAGGGGCGGGTTCTCTGAGTCATCCGCTGGTGAGTCGAGCTTGAACTCGACGCCGAGGAACCGGTGGACCCTCGTCGCCGGAGCGGATGCTGTTGTGTTCCCATCGTGCCGGTGCGTCGGATGCGAGTCTTGAAGAAAAGTCACTCTCTCGTCGCGGTCGCTGGCAGCGTGCTCAGTCGGCGGAATTCGCCAGGCGAAACTTGGACATGGGTCTTGAACACGCGGGTGAAATGGGCCTGGTCGGAGAAGCCGAGATCAGCCGCGACGCTGCTCAGTGGGTGGTCGGTGAGCAGGAGGTCCTTTGAACGGTGCACCCGCAACGCCGTGAGATAGCGGTGCGGTGTAAGTCCCGTCTGCTGCCGAAAGACGCGGATGAGGTATCGAGGGTTGAGTCCAGTCAACTGGGCGAGGTCGTGCATCGAGTGATCCAGTTCCGGCAACTCCTGGAAGTAGTGCTCAACGGCGGTGACGGCACGACGCTCCGAACCTCGCCGACGCTCGGTCCACGCCAAGGCATCCGCCCGTCTCGCCGAAGTGCGCATCGCGGCCTGGACCAGTACCAGCAGCTTGCTCTCCCGCTCCAGCATTGGTGTCGGTTCCTGAAGAGCGCGAAGAGCCGACCGCATCAACACGGCGAGGATCACGTTGTCGCGGTCAGAGGGAACCATCTTGGGGAACTGCCAAGAGCGTGCTGGCTCCTCGCCGTGCAGCCCCGCAATGAGGTCTTCGGAAAGACCGAGACACGCGCCACTCGCCCCAGATGGGCCATCGAACGAGCCATGAAACACCTCACCCGGATGCTGCAGGAACACCACGTCGCGAACGTCTTCTATCCGATAGGATTGACTGCCGAACCCAGCTCGGCCGCGGCCGTGACCATTCAGAACGAAGCGATAGTCGAAAACAAGGGACGGCTGGAACTGTAAGGCCACCGGCGAGTGCTTCATGCCGATTTCAAGGCCCCAGAAACACGCAGGCCTCCAGACCTGAATTCGGTCACGACTAGAGCGTGGCTCGGTCTGTTTCACACGCACCTCCGCCGCGAGGATTCACCTCGCGGAGTGACCGAGCGCTACGGACACCATTAGCGCGACCGAACCGGAATGAGCAAACGACGACGACCTATGGTAGCCCGGATCTTTCAACACGGCCCGGATAATCGCGCGCAACCTCGGCACTGCAGCACCCCCACACCACTAGGGTGTTGCAACAAACCGTGGAGTCCGCCGCTGAAAGTCGCACTTCTGTCGAGTTCGTCGACAAAAGAGAAGAGGGAGCGTGGGGAAGCAGGTAACGGTGGTCGCGGCGGCGATCATCGGCGTCGACGGGCGAGTTCTTGCGGCTCGGCGTGCCTACCCGTCGCGGTCCGCCGGGATGTGGGAGTTCCCCGGCGGCAAGGTCGAGCCAGGAGAGACCGACCACCAAGCCCTGATCCGCGAGTGCCACGAGGAGCTTTCGGTCATAGTCGAACCTGGAAAGCGGCTCGGGACTGACATCGTCCTCGGGGGCGGATCCGCGGTGCTGCGAGTGTGGCTTGCCACAATTAGCGCGGGCACGCCACAACTCGTCGATCACACCGAGCTGCGGTGGCTGGCTCATGACGAGCTCTGCACAGTGAACTGGCTCCCCGCTGACGCGCCACTAGTTACCCAGCTGCGTTCACATCTGAGTCAGTAACGCTGGATTGGTAACCACATGAACGCTACGTACGAAGTCATGCTCAACTCATCGGATCGGCTGGCATTGCCGCTGGACCTGATAGAAACCTTGCGTGTTCGGCTCGGTAGGCGCATAGACAGCTGGTTGCTGTATCGACTACCGAGGATCATCGATCAGTGTCAGTCGAGGTGGGGTCTTGAGATAGAAGAGGCGATGGCTGGAGCAGCGACCGCGGTAGTTCTTGCTGTGCATAAGGCAGGAATGCCTGCTGTACTAAAAGTGCATCCAGAGCGGGAATCCGCTGAGAGGGAGCTGCGTGGTTGGCAGCTGTGGGCCGATAGAGGTATGCCATCCCTACTTGAACACGATGCGGAGCTCCAGGTATTACTGCAAGAACGAGTCATGCCAGCGGAAAGCCTTGCCGACATTAACGATCGGGATGCCGCGACGCGAGCTGCCACCGATCTTCTTGCACGTCTTCACCTTATAGCGCAGCCGCCCAACCTACCGGCTCTAGCTACCCTCATTTCTGGGCGCTTCAGCCGAGCGGAGACGCTTATAAACGGAGATCGGGCCGTGATAAGCAGCGAGCTTCTGGGGCGGGCACGGGAGGTCGCAGATCGACTTTTATCCGAGAGCGTGCCCGACGTGGCGCTTCATGGTGATTTCTTTCCGGACAACATTCTATTAAGCGAAAACAAGGGCTGGTTAGCAATCGACCCGCAGCCCTGTCGTGGCGACGCGGCCTTCGACGCGGGTACGTGGTCTTATGCCTACGGACGAGGCGACCAGCTGAAGACGAATGCTGAGCTTTTCGCAGACCGTCTAAATCTATCCGGCAATCGAATTAGCAGTTGGGCACAGATCGTTGCTGTCACCAATCTCGCCGGACGTGCAGCTTATGGTCATGCCGATCAACGAGAGGTTGAGACGACTCTAGCGGCTTGTCGAGAGCTATTGTGACTACAACGGCCAGGTCCTGCACGGTGCCTGTGGGTTAATCATTCGGTCAACCGGTGTGCCGCGAGCTACGGGCGATCCAGAGAGCCCACAGGATCAGCGGTATCTGTAGCGGAAGTCGACTGTATGCCGTCAAACGGTACGGTAGCGGCCGATCTTGCCAATCGATGGCCATCTGAACATTCGCCGGGAACACCGCGACGAACAGTGTCGCAGCGACCCATCCGCCGAGTTTCCGAGTGCGGGGCATTGCCAGTGCGGCGGCTACCCCTAACTCGGCCACGCCGCTGAGGTACGTCCAGTAGCGGGGTGGCCCGGGCAGCGCGCGCGGCACCATCTGGTCGAAGAACGAGGGCGAAGCAAAGTGCAGTACCCCGGTCACGGTGAGGAATCCGGCGAGTACCACTGCTGAGCTTGTTCGGAATCGCTTCACATCGACTCATCTTCCACGCGCAGGCGTCCAGCCGGGTCGGTAGACGCCTGCGCGTGATAACGCTTGGGGATGCGACCGGCCCGCCGAGCCAGATATCCAGCCGAGGTGGCCAATCGCATCGCGGTCGCCATGGCAACCGGATCAGCTGCCCGTGTCACGGCCGTAGCCAGCAGCACGGCCGAGCATCCTAGCTCCATGGCAAGGGCGGCGTCGGATGCCGTCCCGATACCCGCGTCGAGTATGACGGGAACGCCTGCCTGGTCCACGATCAGCTCGATGTTGTGGGCGTTTCGGATGCCCAGCCCACTGCCGATAGGTGCGCCCAACGGCATCACCGCGGCGCAGCCGAGCCCCTCCAGCCGGGCGGCGAGGACGGGATCGTCGTTGGTGTAGGGAAGCACCGTGAATCCGTCATCGACCAGTGTCTCTGCCGCATCCAGCAGCTCCACCGGGTCTGGGAGGAGCGTGCGTTCGTCCCCGATCACCTCGAGCTTCACCCACGACGTCCCCAGTGCCTCACGCGTCAGGCGGGCGGTGAGTACCGCCTCGGCGCTGGTGAAACAGCCTGCCGTGTTCGGGAGCACCTCGGCGCCGACCGAGGTGATCGTATCCAGCAGCGATCCCTGGGTATGGGGGTCCACTCGTCGTAGCGCCACCGTCGCCAGCTGCGTTTGCGATGCGCGCAGCACTTGCTGCAGTAGCTCCATGCTGGTGACCGCGCCGGTGCCCATGATCAGTCGGGAGCCGAAGCTTCGTCCCGCGATGGTGAGTGCGTCCTCGCTGGTCACATCCGTCATCCTCCCGGCGCCGCGGTAAGCACCTCTACCTGAGCACCGTTTTCTAACGGCGTGCTCGCCCAGCGGCTGCGGGGTACCACGGTCGAGTCGACTGCTACGGCGACGCCTCCGGTATCAGCAACCAGCTGCGTCACCAGCAGCTCCACGGTGGTCGACGGCGCCACGTCTCGTCGCTCGCCGTTAACGGTTATCTCCATCGGATGTGATCACACTCCTATCAGGTTGGTGGTGCCGCGTCGGCCATCGCCGGCAGGCGAAACCGAGCCGGCGTGAACGCCGCCAACTCCGCTGGGACCTCGCCGCCAGTGGCCAGGGCGGCTATCGCCTCGCCGGTGATCGGAGCCAGCAGCGCGCCGCTGCGGTAGTGGCCCGTCGCCCACAGCAGGCCGTCGGGTCCCTGAGCGCCGACGATGGGGGCGTTATCCGGAGATCCAGGGCGCAATCCGGTGCAGATCTCGGTGAGCTCCAACTCGGTGATGCCCGGGATCAGCAGCCGGGCGTCGCGCACCAGGGTGTAGATCGCATCGAGTGTTGTCCGCCCGTCGAAGCCTTGTTCGGAGCTGGTCGCACCGAGGATGACCTCGCCATTGTCACGGGGCACCAGATACACCGAGCTGCCATGAACCAGGCCGCGCACGATTCGCTGCAGGAACGGCGTCTCCCGCCGCGCCTTGAGCCTAAGCAGCTCGCCTTTCACGGGGCGGATCGGGGGCCGGGCGTCAGGGGGAATCCCGTCGATGCCGCTCGACCAGCACCCGGCGGCGATCACCACGGTCGGTGCCTGCACCAGCTCTCCGGTGCCCAATCGCACGCCGCAGACGCGTTCGTCGTCGCAACACACTGTCGTGACCCGCTCCGATCGCACGGTGACTCCGTTGTGTCTAGCCGCGAGTTCTAAGGCGGCCAACAGCTTGCGCGGGTCGACTTGGTGGTCTGAGTCCATCGCGATGCCGCCCCGGATCGACGGAGCTAGCAGCGGTTCGTATGCCCGGCACTCGCCGGTCCGAAGCCGCTGCATACCAAGCTCCGGTATATCAAGGTGCTGTGCCGTGGCGTAGTCGAACAGTTCTCCCAAAGCCCGGTTGTCGTCGGTGTCCAGTGCGACGCTGATCGCGCCGCAGCGCCGGTAGCCGACGTCAAGGCCGGTGGCGGCGGTAAGTTCAGCGATGTCATCGGGGTATCGGCGCGCGGCCGCCAGGCCCAGCTGGAGTAGCGCCTGTTCGCCGTACTGTAGTTCACCGAGCGGGGCGAGCATCCCCGCCGCGGTGCGCGATGCCGCACGATCGGGCCGGTCGTCGATCACGGTGACGGCGGCACCACGCCTGCTCACACGCCAGGCACTCGCCAGGCCAACGAGCCCGGCGCCGACTATGACGACATCGTTCACGACTGACCGGCCGCAGCTCGGGAACAGAACTGGTCGTAGTCGATGGGCTCAGTGATGGTGGAGTCCTTGCCGCAGACCGGACAGGCCGGGTCGCTTGGCACTGCATACTCTCGAAACGTCATGGCGAGACCGTCGATACGTAGTAGCCGACCGGCGAGGGAGCTGCCGCGGCCGAGGATCAGTTTGATCGTTTCGGCGGCTTGGATGGTGCCGACGATGCCGGGGAGCACCCCGAGGACCCCGGCCGCCGAGCATGACGGAGCGTTCTCCGGTCTGGGCGGAGCCGGATACCGGCAGCGGTAGCAGGCGGATTGCCCGGGAAGCATCACTGTGGCCTCGCCGGTGAAGCGGTGGACGCTGCCGTCGACCAACGGGGTGGCGCTGAACACCGCGACATCGTTGGCGAGGTAGCGGGTGGGGAAGTTGTCACAGCCGTTCACGACGATGTCGTAGGCGTCGAACAGCTCCCGGCAGTTGGCTGCGGCGAGCGGTTGGTCATGCTGTTCGACGATCACATCGCTGTTCAGCGCCGTCATTGACGCGGCTGCCGAAGCGGTCTTGGTCGCGCCGACGCGTGTCTCGTCGTGCAGGATCTGGCGTTGTAGGTTGCTGGATTCGACGTGGTCGTTGTCCACGATGCCCAGCGTGCCGACCCCGGCTGCTGCCAGGTACAGCGCAGCCGGGCTTCCTAGACCTCCGGCGCCGATGATGAGCACGCGGGCATTGAGCAGTTTGCGTTGACCTTGCGCGCCGACTTCGGGGAGTAACAGATGTCGAGAGTAGCGGTCGCGCTGAGCCGGGGTCAGGTCGTCGTCCGCGGCGACCGGGAGCCCCAGCTCGCGCCAGGAATTGAAGCCGCCGGTCATGGTAGCCACATCTGTGTAGCCCATGTCGTGCAGCGTTGTGGCTGCACGCGAAGACCGGGCTCCGGCGGCGCAGTACAGCACCAGTGGAGTGGCACGATCGGGCGCGTGTGCCTCGATGGCTGTTTCCAGCACTCCGCGAGGTAGATGTACGGCCCCCGGAATGTGGCCCGCGTCGAATTCGTGCTGCTCGCGGACGTCGATCAGGCTGCGGTTGGCTTGTGCGCGTCCGACATCTAGGGGGCTGACCTCACCGATGACGCCACGAGAGGTTTCGGCGAGCTGCGCTGCGGTGGAAGTCATCTCGCCGTAAGTCTAACCGCGATCTCTTTCCCGCTATTTTTGGCGCAAAGTTTGGTGTAAATTGGACTCATGTCTGTGATTGCGGTAGGCGATGCCCGAGATTGTTCTCTGAGCTGCTAGGTGAGGTGGAGCGTACGCATGAACGTGTCACGATCACCCGGCACGGTAAGCCGATTGCGGTGATGCTGTCCCCGGACGACCTGTCGTCGCTGGAGGAGACCCTGGATATCGTGGGGACACCGGGAGCTTTGCAGGAGATTTACGATTCAGCCGCCGACATCGACGCCAGTAGAACGGTGGGGCTGGCGGAGATCCAGGCCGAGCTTCGCGCGGCTTCGTGACTGATTTGCCTTCCGCGCAGCCGTACAGCATTGAGTTCACCGCGACCGCTCGCCGGTCACTACACCGGTTGCCGTCAAAGATCGTCGGCGCGTGCGTGGAGTTGATTGCCGCTCCGCTCGCTCATAATCCGGCTCGGCTGGGTAAGCCGTTGGTGCGTGAGCTGCTAGGCCACCGCTCTGCTCGGCGTGGATCCTATCGGGTGATCTACCGTATCGACGACAAGCGCGCATCGTCTATATCGTGCGAGTGGAATATCGAGGAGATGTTTATCGTGCGACTCGCTGAAGCTTCGATCGGGGAGTAGCTGTGTCCGCTACCGATGCCACTTACACTCACGGTCACGCCGAGGCGGTGCTGCGAGCGCATCGCTGGCGCACCGCGGGCAATTCGGCGGCGTATCTGCTGCCGCGCCTGTTGCCGGGCATGAGTCTGCTCGACGTGGGCTGCGGTCCGGGCACACTCACCGCCGACCTCGCCGCGCAGGTGGCACCGGGCGCGGTACTGGGTATCGATAGCGCTCCCGAGGTTGTGACAGAGGCCCGGGCGTACGCCGCCGAACGCGGTGCCGGAAACGTGGCTATCCGCGTCGCCGACCTCTACACCGCCGAACTACCGGCCGTGTCATTCGATGTAGTCCACGCTCATCAGGTGCTGCAACATGTGAGTGACCCAGTGGCGGCGCTGGTTGCGATGGGCCGGCTCGCTAAGCCGGATGGGCTGATCGCGGCGCGGGACTGTGACTGCTCGGCCATGGCATGGGCGCCGCGAGACCCGAGGCTGGACCGCTGGCTGGAGCTGTATCACCAGATCACGCGCCGCAACTCCGGCGAGGCGGACGCGGGTCCACAGCTGCTGGGCTGGGCGCAGCGGGCGGGATGTCGGGAGATCTCCTTCACCTCCTCCACCTGGACGTTTACCACGCCCGAGGATCGGCAGTGGTGGGGGCAGCTGTGGGCGCAGCGGGTGACCGACTCACGTTTCGCCGAGCAGGCGGTGTCCTACGACCTGGCAACCGTCGAGGAGTTGGGTGAGATATCCGACGCCTGGCTGGATTGGTCTATGGCCGACGATGGTGTCTTCATCGTGGTGCACGGCGAGATCATCGCTGCGCCACCGCTGCCTACGACGACCCTCTAGCGTTCGCCGCTGCGCCGAGTCATGCCACTGTGACCGGTTTTGGATCCAGTGTTACGCGAACCAGTACTACTCGGTCCCGTCGGGGCTGATGCGTCGACATGGTCGTGAGCCTGTGCGTTGCGTTGCTCAAGCACCCGGCGGAACTGCTCGCGCATCCGAATCTTGCCGTACTGGGCTGTGCCGTAGCGCTGGATGGTCTCGCGCCACTGCGGGGGGATGCCCTCAGTCTCATCGAGCACGTGCTGTAACTGCTGTTCTATAGCGGGAGGAATGCTAGTAGGATCACCGTGGAACGATCCGCTCAATACGATGTTGTCGTCTCCCACTTTCTTTTTAGCCCGAGCAAACGCGTGACTATCGGCCACTGATTGAGCAGTCTCGCTCGCTGCTGCAGGTGCCTTAACGTGGATTTTCACGTCCCTGTCAGTGCAGGTGACAATCACCGTGCATGCAGTTAGATCCGACGGCGCAGGCTCTGCTGCCATGGCTGCTCCTTGGTATGTGTGTGGATTACATTTAAGCAGTTATCGATCAACTGCATCACTGAGCGCTTTCTAAGCGGGTTGGCGGAACCTGGTCGTCGTCGTGTTTACTGAGCGTGAGCCAGACGCTGGAACCGATAATGAGCACGCCGCCGATCACCGCTTCGATGCTCGGCACTTCATTGAGCAATATCAGCGCTAGCACAATAGCGAAGACCGGCTCGGTTTTTCCGAGGATGGAAGCTCGAAGCGGCCGGGTACGGCTGATCCCCAGGACGTGGATGCCGCCAGCAACAACCGCGAACAGCACACCGAAGGCGATTAGCGGAATGAGGTCGCCCGGGCGGATCGCGGAGACGCCCAGCAAGGAGACGAACGGCAGGAGCAATGCTGTGCTGATGCCGTAGCGCCAGAAGTTCACCATTCTGATCCGGAGCCCACGTCGAAGAATCACCGTGTACGAGATGATGAGTAGGGCGTAGAAGAAGCCGGACAGCACACCGAAAGTGATTCCCAGCAGGTTATCGCCTCCGTCGAGGCCCGCACCTCGGGAATACAGGATGACTATGCCGACGAGCGAGACGCTCAGCGCGATCCACTCCTGCCTCCGGGTCGCCTCCTTGAGTAACAGCGGCGTGAGGAATACCAGGAAGATCGAGACGGATTGATGTGCGATCGCGGCATTGGCCACGGTGGTAGTCCGATAGGCCAGGAAGTAGCAGAGATCATTTCCGATCGCGACGACGGCGAGACCTATGAGCAGCAACAACTCCGGTCGAGTTGGTCGGCCGATCCCACCCGTGATGGCGAGTGCAAGCGCACCGACGACCTGGAACGCGAAGAGAAACGCGAGGGCGGGAATCTCGGGGAAGAAGCGGAGGAACAGCGGGTAGGAACCGAATATCACCATCGACGCGATGACAAGCAGGTCACCCTGGAGCAATCTCCCTCTCCACGTTGCTGACTCCTTTAGTGTGGTCATCAGACGGTTGGCAGATTGGGAGCTCACGCGGCGAGGCCTTCGAGCACCTGCGCTGCCGGTAGGTGGCCGAGCGCTGCGCCGGGCAGTGACAGCTTGCTGCGGCGAAGCCCCGAGCCGATGATCACGTGCGGCTGCTCGATGACTTTGCTGTCTACCAGTACCGGCCAATCGTCCGGTAGGCCGATCGGGGTAATGCCGCCATACTCCATGCCGGTGAGTTCCACCGCGGTCTCCATGGCGGCGAAGCTGATTTTACGTACATCTAAATGCCGCCGTACCCGGTTATTGATGTCGGCGCGGGTCGTTGCCAGCACCATGCACGCGGCATATCGCACCTCGCCACCGCGTTTACCGGCGACGATCACGCAGTTGGCCGATGCGCGCAGTGCCTCACCGTAGTGTTCGCAGAATTGTGCTGTGTCAGCGAACGAGGGATCGATTTCGGCGACGCTTACGCCGCCGGCAAGCACCGGCCACGTCTTCAACGCAGCCGCGACGGGGTCGGCGAGGAGATCGAGGCGGTCGGCGACGGGAACGGTAGCAAGTGCGGGCATAGCGGAGATCCTAGCCGGGTCCGACCAGGTCGATCTGGATCCGGTATCCGACCAGATGACGAGGTGCTGTCTACGAGAGCGGATCGATAAGCGATCTGAAGGGTACTATAAATTCGCCACGGTATAACTGACGTAGATCAGTGTCCAAACGGTAGCCAGTATGAGGTACTTCGTCCTTAGCGAAAACGCATACAGCGCGTAACGACTCAGCGCCCAGGCAATGAGAGAAGTCACTACGAAGCGGGCCGTTCGGGCGAAGGTGCTTGCCGCTATAAATTTCGGGTAAGAGATGTTTGATTGATGGGCAGATACTGCGTAAATCTTGTATGGAGTACCGTTTATGGGTCCAGTAACCAGCGCAATAACTCCGTCTTGCCGTAGGTCCGTTCGCACATCGGTGATCATGACCGCGCTGACGAGTGGTACCTGATCCACGGCTGTTGCAGCTTCTTCCGGTGACTGCATCCCCCAGCAGTACATCAGTGTTCCGCCGATGAGGGCGCCGGCAAGTGCACAGGCGCAGGCTATAAGTGCTTTTCGGAGGCTCCGGATAGCGATTGCCGTCAGAATTACGTCGGGGATGATAAAAAATAGGGTCGCCTCTCCGAACCCCCAGATAGCTGAGGCAATTAGCCATCCCACGGCGCGGAGCTCCCCTCATCGGAAAGCGATTTCATGCGCTGGACTAACTCGATCATGAACTCACCCTTATCTTTTTGAGACTGAAAAGACTGACCGATAAATATATCGCAAAATATTGGGACGAGCATTAGAGTTCCCTTAGGGAGAGCCTTGCCCAAGCCGTGTAGGAATACTGGATATATGGAAACATGCGGCCGTTCTCGGGCGAGATGATAGATTCCTGACCGGTATTTTTGGAGCTTTTCTGGCTCGCCGCGACTTCCCTCGGGGAAAATTACGACGATGTCTCCAGCATCGAGAGCGCTGCAGATGTTTAAAAAAAGCTCCGAGCCTTTCTTGGTCGCTCCTCGCTTTAGTGGAATTATGTTCATAATTCGAAGCGAGAACCAGGACGTCCACCGATTTTTTAGAAAATAATCGGCAGCCGCTACTGGGCGTATTCGGTGTAGTAATCGAAGTGGAAATAGCGTCATCAGCACCAAGAAATCGAGATGAGAATTATGATTTGCTACGATGATCGCTGGCCCTTCTTGAGGTAACAAGTGGCGGCGACGAACGTTTACTCCGAGTATGATGAAGATTAGCGGACGAACCACCAAGATAGCGAAAACGACTCGTATCAACTTCATACTCGGATACCCTTAGAAAAAGTAGCGTGTGAAGTGGAAAAATATCGGTGCGGTATATGTGAGACTATCGATTCGATCCATGATTCCGCCATGTCCGGGGATGGAGCTTCCGGTATCTTTGACGCCTAGGTCGCGCTTTAGTGCGGAGATGTTTATGTCGCCAACGAAGCCTCCCAGTCCTAGGATGACTCCGGAGGCCAAGATGAACCATGCTGTGTCCAGTGGGGTCAACAGTGGCGCCAGCAAGAATGCTAGTCCGATGGTGACAACCACGCCGCCTATGAGTCCCTCCCAGGTTTTGTTTGGACTTACCTTGGGAATTATTTTGTGTCGACCGAAGAGCTTTCCGAAGATGTATTGTCCAACGTCGTTGGATTGGGTCAGAACAACGACATATAGCACTAGGCCACCGCCTCCGGCGTTGGCAAGATCGCCTTCGGGTAGTACCAATAGATAGGCTAGGTGGCTTAAACCAAACACCATGAGCATCATGCCCCAGTGGACCGATCCCACTGAGCGCAAGAATCCCTTGCTCTCTCCGATCAAGATTAAAATGACTGGAATAAGAAGAAACATGTAGACTGGAATAAATATGAGAAACATCCCGTACCAGTCAATATAAACTATTAAAAACTGCACTGGTATTGAAAGGTATGCCCAGAATAGTACTTGGCGATGAGCTCTTTGTGCTGGCACCAGTGTAAAGTATTCTTTAAGGGCAAGAAAGCTTATCAGCGCAAAGAAGATTATCGAAATATTTTGATTTATAGCTATAGCTGCCGCGAATACTAATGCCATAAACCACCAAGACTGGATTCGCTGCGCAAGCTCGGACCAGTCGTGCTGTGGCTTTGCCTTCTTAAGCCACCATGTAACAAAACTTGCTATCACAAGCATTACGAAGATTCCACCGAAAACTAGTAAGAGTTCGTGTGGTGGCATGTTCACTTATCCTACCTCCGATAGTGCTTTCGAAACGCGTACCATTGTGTTCACGATTATCAGTGCGAAAATGATGACCAGAAGCACATTAAGCCAAAGCCCTACAGCTACTCCGAAGCCTATGAGGATCGAGATCACCCCGAAGGCAAAGGCTCGGTCGCTCTTGCCCATAGGCCCGTCATAGCGACGGCTGGCTCCGACGGTACCGCCAAGGATTCCCGCCATCTCGCTGATCGCCGCAGCGACGACGATGAGTACTATCAACTCGCCGCGCACGCCCGCTACTACTACGAAGGGTAAGTACAGTGCGGCATCGGAGATTATGTCGCCTAACTCATTTAAGAATGTTCCCAGCGCTGATTTCATGGCGTGTTCGCGAGCAAGCATTCCGTCAACAGCATTTAGTGCCATGCGGATAAATAGGACGATCGGAACTATAAGAAAGACCCAGATCGCCTGAGAGCAACAATAGATCATTCCGCCGGCGCCGATAGAAAGCACAACCGCGGCGATCGTCACCTAATTGGCTGTGATTCCGATTTGCGCTAGCGTCTGTACTAGAGGACGAAGGGTTCCTTGAAAGCGAGGTTTAAGCGAGTAAATGCTGACCAACCTGTCATTCCTCTCAAGGATGGAGTGTTTCTAGAGTAAACCTGTTCGCCGGGTTACGCAGACCGGTCGCGCTGGATGGATAAGGGGCGCAGTCGGACGCGCACCAAGACCTGAGTGGTTTGATGATTGGCCCAGCGAACGCTCGTACCGCTAAGCCGGCTTCCTTTCCGGTGTCGCAGCGATAGTTGCGCCCTCGGTCGACCGTGTGGCCAGGCGATCGCCCACCGCTCCCAGCAGCTTCCCCAGATCCACTCCGGTGAGGTCACTTCCGATCTGAAGTCCCTGTGCGATGTTGGAGCTCACACTGCGAGTGAGAGAGTCCGCTCCGTCGGTGGAGATGATCGTCATCTTCTCCACCTGCGACAGTGGCTCGGAAGCTGCGCGGATCGTCTGCGGCAACACCTGCACCAGCAGGTCTAAGATGGCGGCTTCGCCGTACTCGGCGAACGCTTTGGCGCGCTGGTCCATGGTACCCGCCTCGGCCTCACCCTTGGCTTGAATGGCGCTGGCCTCGGCGGCACCTTCGCGTTCTAGGGCTTCGGCCAGGGCGGTGCGGCGTTGGCGCTCGGCGTCCGCGGCGGCGATAGTGGCGCTCTTGGCCGCCTCGGCCTCCTGCTCCACCCGGTACCGCTGCGCGTCGGCCGGTTTGCGAACCTCGGCCTCAAGCTGCCGTTCGGTGAGAGCGGCGTTGCGCACGGCCACCTTCTCCCGCTCTGCCAGAACCATCTGCTCCCGCTCGGCCGCGGCCAGGGGACCGGCGGCGTCGGACTGGGCCTGGGCGGTATCGATCTCGACCTGGATGTCGGCCTTCTTCAGCGACAGCTGCCGCTCGGAGATCGCGATCTGCTCCTCGGCGAGAAACCGCTCCCGCTCGGACTCCTGTCGGGCGCGAGCCTCAGCGATCGCAGCCTCTTTCTCCACCCGTGCGGCCTCGGGGCGTCCCAGGTCTTCTAGATACTGGCCTTCGGCGGTGATGTCTTGCAGCTGGAAAGTGTCCAGGGCTAGGCCCTGGTTGGTGAGCGATGTCTCGGCTTCTTCGGCAACTGCGGAGGCGAACGCGGCGCGGTCGGTGATGATCTCGTTGACGGTGAGGCGCCCGACGATGGAGCGCAGCGACCCGGCGAGGACCTCGGAGGTGAAGGTTTCGATATCGGCCTGCTGGTGCAGGAAGCGCTGCGCCGCGGCGCGGATCGCGGCCTCGGTTCCGCCGACCTTCACGATCGCCACACCTTCCAGGCCGCACTTGATGCCTTGTGCGCTGATGGCGCCCCGTATCCCCACCGGGATGCGGCGGCTCGACAGGTCCAGCCGATACAGCTTCTGCACCACCGGCAGCACGAAGATGGAGGCCCCGAGCACCACTTTCTGCCCGGAGAGGTCGTGTGAGGTTAGCCCGGCTTCGCTGGTCACCGCGCGCCCCTTGCGCCCGGTCACGATGAACGCCTCGTTCGGGCCGGCCACCTTGATCCGGCTGGTGATCAGCCCGATCAGCAGCAGAAACAGCACGACTCCACCGGCTGCGGCGATCAATACGGGGCTGATGTTCATGCGGCGTCCTTACCAGATGCGGTGGGTGGAGTAGGTGTGTGTGCTGCTTCGACGACGACGAGGGTCTCCGAAGGTGCGTCGATGACGGTGACTTTGGTGCCGGTCGGAATCGCCGTGGTGGCGAGCGCGGAGACCTTTCGCGGGTGACCGCCGAGCGCGATCGAGACCTCACCGTACTTGTTGGCGCCGATGGCGGTGATCACGATGCCGGTGGTGCCGACGTAGTCGGTGGCGGTGGGTGTTTCGTCGGTCTGCTGCATCAGCGAGCTGGTCAGCTTCGATATCCCGAGTGCTCCCGGGACGGCCACCACGACCCCGACTAGTGCGCCCAGCACCGCCGCGTTGTCATCGGCGATGCTCGCGGTGATGGCGCCGGCGTAGCCGAAACAGCCCATGAATCCGGCGAGCACCGGTAGCGAGAACGCGCCGCCGGCGTCGCCGGTCTCGAACAGTCCGTCGAAAACACCGTCGAACAGCAGCGAGACAGCGACGAGAACGGTACCGCCGATCCCGATGGCAAGGTAAATGAGCGTCGCGGTGTCCACTGCCTACCCTTCGTGTCGCTGGGAGTTGCGCCGGTGGCGATTCTAGTGCTGAACTCGCCTATCTGTCCCACAGCACGCTGAGCGGAAGCGCGGCCAGCTTGTTCCCAAAGTGGGTGATCGCGGGCGCTGTGGTGAGTAAACAACCGTAGGCGAATCGTCCGCCGAGCCGATCGGCGAGAAAGCGCAGTCCTTTGAGATCTCCGGCATTGGGTGAACTTGTTGCTTTTACCTCGATCCCAACGATCCGCCCGTCGGGATGCTCCAAGAGCAGGTCGACCTCTACGCCGCTACGGTCACGAAAGTGCCACAGACCTGCTCGAGTCGCTGACCAGCTCAGCTGCCGTTGTAGCTCGGTAGCGACAAGGGTTTCGACAAGCGGTCCGAAAGCTGTATCAGGGCGGTGCAACGCAGGTGCGGTGACTCCTTGGAGGTAGGCGGCCATCCCAACATCGGTCATTACCAATTTGGGGCGGCGCACCACTTTGCCGCTGAGATTTGTCGACCATGCTGGTATTAGGCTGACCATGAACGCGTTGGCGAGCTGAGCCAGATAGCCACTTGTCGTTCGAGGGGGCATACCTAACTGGTTTGCGACGGCAGTGACGTTCAGTTCTGTTCCGGTGCGGGCGGCACACAGTCGCAGGAGCTGGGGTATCTCGGCGAGTCGTTCCAGCTGGGCAAGCTCGGAGACGACGCGGTCGGTGATCGTACGGATATAACCGTCGAACCATCTCCCTCGCCGGGCAGGTTGCCGGCTGATTGCCTCGGGGAACCCGCCTCGCAGTACCTTTTGAACGAGCACGTCACGGGTGAGAGGTGTGCTGGACTGAAACTGCTCGGGGGCGTCGAAGACTGTGTCGACAAAGGACGGTCTATCCGCGCCAACGAGTTCACGCTCGGCGAACGGCCACAACTCGATGATTTCGACCCGGCCGACGAGCGCATTTGCCATGTCCGGCGCGGCCAGCAGGCGAGATGAGCCAGTGAGCAGAAACCGCCCGGGTCGCCGGTCCCGATCGATCGAGGCTTTGATTGTCCGAAACAGCTGGGGCTCCAGCTGGGCTTCGTCGATGACAAGCGTGTCGCATGACCGCTCGATGAACGCACGTGGATCGAAGGCGGCCGACGACCGCGTGATTTCATCGTCCAGTGTTACGACCTCAACACTGCCTGGATAAGTAAGGCCTCGCACCAACGTCGTCTTACCGGCTTGGCGTGGTCCGTTCACGACCACGACCGGTGTGTCCGCCAATGCGTCGAGCACAATCGGTGCGACGGAACGAGGAAAAACCGAGGTCAACATGGACGAATCATACAGCCTTTCCGTCCATGACCTATCGCCGATCCGTCCCTACTGTTCTGCCGATTCGTCCCGCGGTTCTAGAGTGCCGCAGAGCGCAGCGTCAGGACCGTTATCTCACTCGGGGCGAAGATGCGCAGTGGTGGGCCCCAGAACCCGGTCCCTCGGCTGGTGTAGAGCTGGGTGCACTCGCCGTGCCGGCTCAGTCCGGCCAGTACCGGCTGGTCGAGTCGAACCAGGTAGCGGAACGGCCAGATCTGCCCGCCGTGGGTGTGCCCCGCAAGTTGCAAGTCGACCTTGGCCGCTACTGCCTGAACCACTTGCTTGGGCTGGTGGGCCAGCAGCATGATGGGTAGTTGGGGATCGACTCCCGCCAGGGCAGCGTCCAGATCGGGGCCGTGCCCGGGAAGCTGCCCCGCGGTCCGGTCGTCGATGCCCGCGAAGACGAGCCGACTGCCATTCCGCTCCAGCACCGTGTGTCGGTTGTGCAGAGCATCCCAGCCCAGGCTCTGCATATGGTCCAGCCAGCCTTGGGCTTCGCCGAAGTACTCGTGGTTGCCAGTGACGTAGAAACGTCCAGTAGTTGCTTGAACCTCTCCGAGCGGGTCGACCTGTCCGCGCTGTGTCACCATCCCGTCTGCCAGGTCTCCGACGTGGCAGACCACATCCGGGTGTAGCGCATTTACCGCCGCGACGACCCGTTTCGACCATCCGGTCCGTTCGATCGGGCCGAAGTGGGTGTCGGTGATCATCACGACCCGTATCCCGTCCATCCCGCGCCCCAGCCTGGGGATGGTGACGTCGAGTGTCTTAAGCCTCGGCAGATGCATAGCCTCTCGGTAGCCCCATGCCAGTAGCGGCGCGACGATCACCAGCACCAGCACCGCGACGATCCGTGACCGGGCGGGGTCCTGCACTCCGGCCAGTGCGAATCCGAGCCGAACTAGGTAGCTTAGCAACGACCAGGCGAACAGCACCCAGATAACGCCGAGCAGCGTGTCACCGACTCGCGCGGCGAGGTCAATGTGTCGCCGACTGTGGCCTGCGAACATTGCTGTCACCTGCCCGAGCAGGGCAACCGCGAACGCGACGGTGCCCGCCAAGGACGGGCGTCGGCCATTGCGGGAACAGCATCAGCACCGACCACGGCACGCAGAACAGCGCCAGCAGCACCAGGGCTATGAGCAGAAAAATACGTACGGGACGCATCGGTGAGTGTCATCCTGTTCGGGGGAGAGCTGCTATCCGGTGCCGAGTGAGAACGGAAGAGTCATGCCTGGTGAGCTGCGAACACCTCTCCTGTCGAAAGTTCCAGCGGTGCTCAGGTCAAACCTGAGCGATACACGTCGGCCCGGCCTGCGACCTTGATGATCGTGACGATTACCCGCTCATGGTCGATCGCATAGACGATCCGATATGTGGAACGACGTGCCGCGTAATACCCTTCCCATTCCCAGCGCAGCGGTTTCCCGACGCGGTGGGGGCTCTCGGCCAACGAGTAGTAGATAAAGTGCAGTACCGCGTCGGCTATCTTGCGAGGAAGCCCGTTGATATCACGTTGGGCAGCAGGCTTGATGACAACGCTATACCGCACCAGCTTCTCGCTTCGTAGCCGCCGCGAAATCGGGAAACGCTTCCTCGAACGCAACGGCCGGTCGGGTATCGGCAATAGCCTCCCGTAGCTGCACCGCGTTATCCGGCTCTGTCCAGTATCGGGTTTCTTCCCACGATTCCCACTCGTCAGCTGAGATCAACACAGCAGCCGGTTCACCATTGCGAGTGATAGTGACGACCTCGTGCTCACCACTGACCTCATCCAGCAACGAGGCCAGTTGCGCACGAGCAGTCACCGAAGACACTGTTTTCACGTACTCAATTGTATACATGCCTAGGAGGGTGGCCGCCAGTGTCATATTGACGTGCGTTGATGAGACCGAAGCGGAGGGTGACTAGTCCGAGGAACCGGGACTTCCCGACGGATGACCCGTCTCGCGGCGCACTCCACGTATCCACCATAGGGGTCGAGAAGCGACCCAAGACGAGGATCAACCACCCCAATGGCTACCTCCCAGCGAGTAGCCGGCGACCCACCGCGCTTAACTTCGACGTGACGACCCACGCGATCACCTTCCCCCATTTGGCAACCCAGTACGGAACTATCCCGAGGAGCAGTCTCCATCGGAAACCTTGCATGTCGAGACCAAGGCTCAGAAGCCACGCGAGACTAGCTATCGGCGCCAGAGAGGGCATAAAAACGCATCCAAGAGTGGCCATATACTCGGTTTAGTTGGCCGCGCAGCAGATCGAGCAAATTCAAACACTCGCGCAACAATGCCCAAACAGCCCTCGATGCAGTAATAGACGCTTAAGTAACGGGAAGGGTCTAAGTGCCAGACGCCGACAAGCAGAAGCTCATTCAGTGGACCTTGGCCGGCATCGAGGCGGCAGCTGCCGAAGTGAAGTCCGGTGTTTATCCACGAGATCGGCCACATCGGCTTTCGAGCACGACTGGCTTGCGGGAATCACGTCGCGTAGCAGGATCTCTGATTGACAAAGCCATCGACAGCGGTGAAGCCAGCCAACTACTCGCTACGGTAACGAAGCTGCTCGGTGATCCCTCCCAGGCAGTGGAGGGCCGCAATCTCTACCCACCTTCGGCGATCGCCGCTGTACTCGCTAAAGTCCCGGCAGAGGCCATCCTAAAGGCCATTGCTCCCCAGATGTACCCGAGATGTTGGCTAGGTTGGAGTTGGTTGCTTCGAACGCTTCCAACAGGCTGAGAACAGCTGCGTTTTGCCGCGGTCCCGTGGGGGGCACCCCTTGGGAGACTCGCCTTAAGGGTCTCTTGCCGTATGTAGCTGATGGAGCCCCGATTGTGGCGTTCGGTTCGGAAGGTTGCAGACACGCGATGCTTTTCCGCCCTCACGCTCGCTTCAAAGACCTGAAAGCGGTCTTGGACGTGGCTGAGTTACCCGAAAATCCAGCCGAGATGGCTCGAGTGATCGAGGACGCCTTGCCATCCCCTCTGGCGCGGCGGGCTACCGCCTTAGGAAAGCAGCTCACCCGCCATCCGCGTTTTCGCGCTTTTAGACCCGGTCGCTGAGCTGGACTGAGCTGCGAAAGTCGTCGCTATTCGAGAGCTGCTACGAGTGATCGACCATCTGGTCGCGACGTAGGATCTTCCGACCCAGCCAGGTGATGGGGTCGTACTTGCGGTCTACGACGCGTTCTTTCATCGGAATGATCGCGTTGTCGGTGATCTTGATGTGCTCCGGGCAGACTTCGGTGCAGCAGTTGGTGATGTTGCAGTAGCCAAGCCCTTGCTCGGCCTGCGCCATCTCTTTGCGATCCTTCCGCGTATCCAGCGGGTGCATATCCAGCTCGGCGGCGCGAATGAACACTCGGGGACCGGCGAATTCCGGCTTGTTCTCGTTGTGGTCCCGGATCACGTGGCAGGTGTTCTGGCACAGGAAGCATTCGATGCACTTGCGGAACTCCTGTGAGCGCTCCACGTCGACCTGCTGCATCCGGTAGTCCCCGGGTGCCAGATCCTTCGGCGGCGCGAACGCCGGTAGTTCGCGAGCCTTCACGTAGTTGAACGACACATCGGTGACCAGATCTTTTATCACCGGGAACGCCCGCAGCGGCGTGATGGTGATGACGTCGCTTTCGGCGAACGTACTCATCCGCGTCATGCACAGCAACCGCGGTCGGCCGTTGATCTCCGCCGAGCATGAGCCGCACTTGCCGGCTTTGCAGTTCCACCGCGCCGCGAGGTCTGGTGCTTGTGTGGCCTGGAGCCGGTGCACCACGTCGAGCACTACTTCGCCCTCGTTGACGTCGGTGGTGAAGTCGGTGAGCTCGCCGCTGACGTGGTCGCCACGCCAGACCCGGAACTGTCCCTGGTAACTCATGTTTGCTCGCCGCCTTCGCTCTGCCTGCCGATGTCGAGTACCGCAAGTTCTGCCTCGGTCATGTATTTGGCCAGCTCGCTCCGGTCGAACAGCTGCAACAACTCGACCGGGATGCTGGGCACCGCCTGCTCGGTGACGGTCACGCTCTCAGCGACAGCGGCGTCACCACGTGCATTGCGTTCCAACCGGCACATCAGATTGCGCTGCCGCCACTGCGGCGACATCTTCGGGAAATCGTCGCGGGTGTGGCCACCGCGGCTTTCTTGCCGGATCAGTGCCGCTTTAGCGACGCATTCGGAGACCAACAGCAGGTTCTTCAGGTCCAATGCAACGTGCCAGCCCGGGTTGTAGATCCGGTTCCCGGCCGCCCCCGCGTGATCGGCACGTTTGCGCAGCTCTTCGAGTTTTGCCAGCGCCTGTTCGATCTCATCGGGGCGCCGGATGATGCCGACGAGGTCGTTCATGGTGTTCTGAAGGTCGGCCTGTATCTGATAAGGGTTCTCGCCGTCGGTGACCCCCAGCGGGGCCAGGGCCTCGGCGATTCCGTCGGCCACCGCACTGTCGTCGACCGTCACACGCTCGGCCCCGGTGTCGATGTAAGCGGCGGCGTGCTGACCGGCGCGTCGACCGAAGACCAGCAGGTCCGACAGCGAGTTGCCGCCCAGCCGGTTGGAACCGTGCATACCACCGGACACCTCGCCGGCGGCGAACAGGCCCAAGACGGAAGCCGCGGCTGTTTCAGCATCGACTTCGACCCCGCCCATCACGTAGTGACAGGTGGGGCCGACTTCCATCGGCTCCTTCGTGATGTCCACCCCGGCGAGTTCTTTGAACTGGTGGTACATCGACGGCAGCCTTTTGACGATGACCTCGGCGCTCATACGGGTGGAGACGTCGAGGAAGACTCCGCCGTGCTCGGTGCCCCGACCGGACTTCACCTCGTTGTTGATGGCGCGAGCCACCTCGTCGCGGGGGAGTAGCTCCGGTGGTCGCCGATTGTTATCGGGATCGGTGTACCAGCGATCGGCCTCTGCTTCGGTCTCGGCGTACTGCTTGCGGAACACGTCGGGGACGTAGTCGAACATGAAGCGCTTGCCGTCTGTGTTACGCAGCACGCCGCCGTCGCCGCGCACCGATTCGGTGACCAGGATGCCCTTCACCGATGGCGGCCAGACCATGCCGGTGGGGTGGAACTGCAAGAACTCCATGTTCACCAGCGTCGCGCCGGCGCGCAGCGCCAGGGCGTGCCCGTCGCCGGTGTACTCCCAGGAGTTACTGGTCACTGTGTAGGATTTGCCGATGCCGCCGGTGGCGAGCACAACGGCCGGCGCTTCGAAGACGATGAATTCCCCATTGTGACGCCAGTACGCCAGCGCGCCCGCGATCCTGTCGCCATCAGTGAGCAGCTGCGTCACGGTGCACTCGGCGAAAACTCCGATGTAGGCCTCAGCGTCGCCGTGTTCGCGCTGGTCTTCCTGCTGGAGTGAGACGATCTTCTGTTGCAAGGTGCGGATCAGCTCCAGGCCGGTGCGGTCACCAACGTGAGCCAGCCGTGGGTACTCGTGGCCACCGAAGTTCCGCTGGCTGATCTTGCCCTCCGGGGTGCGGTCGAACAGCGCACCGTAGGTTTCCAGCTCCCAGATCCGATCCGGCGCTTCCTTGGCGTGCAGTTCGGCCATGCGGTAGTGGTTGAGGAACTTGCCGCCCCGCATGGTGTCGCGGAAGTGAACCTGCCAGCTGTCCTTGGAATTGATGTTTCCCATCGCGGCGGCGGCGCCACCCTCGGCCATCACGGTGTGTGCCTTACCGAACAGCGACTTGGAGATGACGGCGGTGCGCTTGCCGGCAAGGCGGGCCTCGATGGCGGCCCGAAGACCCGCACCGCCCGCACCGACGACGACGACGTCGAATTCGCGCCGGGTGTATTCAGTCATGGTGTGTCTCGTCCTCTAGTTGAAGATTCGGACGTCATCTAACGCGCCGGCGGCGACCAGCATCACGTAAGCGTCGGCGATCATCACCGAGAACATCGACGCCCACGCCAGCTGCTGGTGTTTGGCGTTGAGGATGGAGACCTTGCTCCACAGCCAATACCGCACCGGGTGTTTGGAGAAGTGTTTGAGCCGTCCTCCGACGATGTTGCGGCAAGAGTGGCAGCCCAGGGTGTAAGCCCAAATCAACACGACGTTGACGAACAAGATGATGCTGCCTACGCCCATCCCGATGCCACCGTCCTGTCCGTTGAGCGACAGGAACGCGTCGTAAGTGAGCACCGATCCGACGAAGATCGCACCGTAGAAGAAGTAGCGGTGCGCGTTCTGGAACAGCAGCGGGAATCGCGTCTCGCCGCTGTAGGTGGCGTGCCCGTCTGGCACCGCGCATGCCGGCGGAGACAGCCAGAACGAGCGGTAGTAGGACTTGCGGTAGTAGTAGCAGGTGAGTCGGAATCCGCCGGGCAGGATCAGGATGATCATGGCGGGGGAGACCCATGACAGCCATTCCGGCAGCCGGGGGATCGGCTGGCCAAGGATGTGGCTCGAACCCGGCACGCAGGCCTCACTCAGGCACGGTGAGTAGAACGGGGCGAGCAGATGCACATCGCCGGCCCAGTACCACTGATTCATGAACGCCCGAACCAGGCCGTACACCACGAACGAGGCCAGGCCCAGAAAGGTGAGCAGCGGCGCGAGCCACCAACGGTCGGTGCGCAGTGTCTTAGTGGTGATCTTCGCCCGGTCGCGATGGGCGGTGCTGGGTGGTGCCGCCGGAGATCCGGCGGTCACGGGTGCGGTCATGTAGGTAGGTACTCCTTGAGCGTTACTCCCGCGGCGCTAGCGCACTCAGGCTCATGTGGCGCTGCTGCCGAGGCGGAGCGGATGCTCACGCGAGGCTTAGCGGCCGCCATAACTCTAGCCTTGTGGATCGGTCCGGCCGCACCCCACCGGGGGCATCACTACATGACCGCCGTCACGCAGTGTTACCTAAGGTTCACCGGTTGTGCAGCATGAAACGGCCGCCACTGAAATGTCGAACGGCGCTGTCGATCTCGTGTAACCGCGCGGGTGATGCACTGATCGCATACACAAAAGGTGCGCCGTTGAACCGACGCATCGCCCGTATCTTTCGCGCCTTCGACGTATCCGCTTGCGCCAGGCTCTCCGGATCGGAGACATACACGAATAGGCCACGCGAAATGCCCTTGACGAAGGTGCACACCGCGGTTACTCGCGTCCATGGCAGCACCACATACTCCGACGTGGGAAACAGCCACAGCCGCATCCCTTGCGCCGAGATCCGTGGTGGATACCGAATCATCGTGAACGCCTGAAAGGTCGTCTTGATCATCAACGCTACGGCTATAAGGGAGCCGAGCACCACCCCCGCTACGCAGCTAAGCAGCACCGGGTTGGACAGGTCTCCACCCCACAGCAGCAAACCCACCGACGCCGAATACCCGACGATTATCACGGGGATGAGAACAACAAGGACATACGCGGGCCAGCTCTTCACCCGGGCGGTGAACTCGGTCCCTGGCTGCATGGCGCTTAACCTATCGGGTACGAGCGGAGAAAACGTACTTTCCGATCTTTAGGCGCTGGTCTTTCGACATCGCGTAGCGGCTCCGCACGGTGGCCGTCGCGGCGCAGGACGTTTATCGGCGTGTCGGCGTCGGACCGCTCGGGTCCGGACCGCTCGTGCCCGGACCGCCTGGAGTCGTGGGTCCGGTACCCGGTGGCTTCCAGCGCGTCGTCACCGGCCCTGGTCGTGCCTGCGGAGAGGCCGTACTGATCGCATAGGCCTGGGCGACTATTCCCGGCAACCGCTCTCCGAGTTCTAATTGCTGGAGTTGCCTAGACCTATCACCGAAAACGCTTCTTGGCGGTGAGAAGGTCGCCACATTGGGGATGCCGTCGAAGTTGGCGGGATACCCTAATCTCTTCTTGTTTTGCGGGCTGAGCACTACGAGAGGTAGACCTGATTGACCCCAATCTTCGCGCAGAGTTGGCAACAGATCGCGGATTTTATCGTTTCTGGCCGCTGTCGCGTAGTCGCCGGCGACGCTCAATAACACGTAACGTAGCTCGATTGTCGCAGATTGCCCCCGTTGAGCGCCGAGCATGAGCGGCCTCCCGGTGTGCTGTACCGCCTCCTGGGCCGCGAGAGTGAGTGCCTCTCCCCGTTCCGCCGGCGTCGGAGTTTCGCTGAACCTCACCAGGGTTTCCGGTAACACCACTAGGAGGCCTCGCGGTCCATGCCCCCAAGGAGCCCAGGACGTTGGATCGTTTTTAGACGCTCGTGGGTTCCAAGGGTGTAAGCCGATCACCGGTAGGGGGTGGCCACTTGGTTCTCTTCCCGTCCCTGTTGGCGCGGTGCCGCTGAGATGCGCCAAAACCAATCGTGGAACCGCGTTTTGATCTGGCATGTCTCGTGACTTCCTCTCACGCCTACTCTGGCATTTTGTTCTAAGGCTGATTCAAGATGATCCGAGCGCTAGCTGCGAACTCACCAGCTTGTTAAGGCCGCCGGTTAGCCAGATGTGCCAGGCCGCCCGGTCTTGCCGATAGCGCTTGATGGCGTGCCCGTGGGAGTCCGCCCTAGCACGGCATCCGGTTTCCGTTGCGCTACATCCGGCGTACCGCGGGGCCGCAGCGACCGGCGTACCCCAGTGTTGCGCGATTCTGCTGACGGATGCAGCAATGTGATCAAGATCCAACCTTCTGTCCGACAATCGGTGAAGCCCCATCGGAACGACGTTAGAAACTTTGCTAGGCCGACCAGAGCTAAGGTCGGGATCGTCGAGCAGCATGATCGGTGCGTCTGGCGGAACATATTCGCTACGCAGTTTTTCAAAAGCTCCTCAAGGTTTCGATCCCGAACGTGAGTCGCCATAAACCCTAACGTTCCCACTAGCGCGAAGCGGGTATCGATTGCTGGAGACTCTCCACCTGCACTCCTTATGCGTTCGTCAATCGGGGCGGCGATCTCGCTCCCCAGCTGTTCTGCGGTAGCGAGGAGTTCGGCTCCTAGCGGAGTTCTGATATCTGAGTCTGGCGGCGCGGCGAGCTGCTGGCAGACGACTACCAGAACCTTCTCTCCGTCCGACCATGCCGGCCAGGCGCCAGGTCTGGGGTCTTCTTCTCCTGGGTACCAAAGCTGTACCCCCAACACAGGTACCGTTTCGTCTGGCGGTAGTCCCTGAGGTCTCTCTCGGAGTCCTTGAGGGTGATCCGGCACCGTCCACGCGGCCAATGGTGGACGTTCGCGGCTTCCCCCGACTGGTGTGCTCATGGTGGCCTTGCCGCCTGCTTAGCTCCGGCTTGCTTAACGAGCAAGACTTTATACGTTCATGGCCACGATTCGCTGTGGTTTTGGGTAGGTCGTCTCGTGGCTCAGCCTTCGGGATCTCTGGTGAGCGGCAGCACGGGGCGTTCCAGACAACGCGGTAGCGGCGATCACGGCGTCGATTGTGTGCCGATGACCCGGTCAGCCTGTAAACGATTGAGGCGCAGCTCACACTCGGAAGAGCGTGATCCTGTCTCGCCTGTTCCGCTCGGGCTCTTCGGTAAGCCGACTCAGGTCATCGGGATCGGAAGTGAGCACCACGACGGGCCTTTCCTGTTCCAGTGCCGTCGCGGCCACCACCGCGTCGATGGCGTGGATGTGCCCGTCTAGTCCAGTGCGCCCTAACAATGCGCCAGCCTTGCGGGCGAGGTCTGTAGCAACCGGGATCTGGATGATCTTCGCCAGCACGCGGTGGATAGGGGCGTCCGTGGGCCGATCACGTAGAACTTCCGTCAGTGTGATCGCGGAGACGACCACGCGCATCCCGCGGCCGCGGGCTTGTTCTAAGTGCCGCCGTACAGCTGGGTCACCGTGAGCGGCCTTGACCACACCCTCGCTGTCTAACACCACGGTGCCGACACCTACCTCAGCGCGTCGCGCCACTTGCGGTCCACCTCCGCTGCCACGTCCTCAGGTACTTCGCCGAAGGT
>JBGTNI010000068.1:0-13275 GCA_041743105.1 Mycobacteriales bacterium
GGTCAACGTCGACAACGACCCCGTGGTAGTCGCGCATGGGCGCGCGCTGTTAGAAGACAACGAGCAGACGTTCATCGCCGACGCCGACATCTTCAACCCTCAGGAGATCCTCGCCAACGAGGCTGTGCGCACGCACATCGACTGGACCGAGCCAATCGCACTATTCCATATCTCGACGCTGCACCACCACGTCGGTGAGCGGCACCGCCCGGCTGAGATCATGAAGGAATACATCGACGCGTTACCGTCGGGGTCCTATGTCGCGATCAGCCATTTCTTCGACCCGGAGAACGAACACAGCGCGGGGGCACGAAAGATGGAGAAGATCCTTCAGCACAGCCCGATGGGCAGCGGCACGTTCCGGACGAAGGCAGAGATCGAGGAACTGTTCCCCGGCCTGGAGATGATCCCGCCCGGTGTGGTCGAGTGCGCGAACTGGTGGCCCGACGGCCCGCGAACCAAGGCGATTCTCAAGGAGGAGCGATGCTTCGCGGGAGGCGTGGGCCGCAAGCCCTGAATCGAGCCAATTCGGCCTATTAACGGCAACGTTTCATTACGGTCACCGGTAGGCGTGGCCAAGGTTCGCCAGCCGTCAGGGTTTTCGGCCGATGGCGCCCGCGACGCAGTACAGCGCCTGGCTGAGGGGCCCGACCCGAGATCTCTCCGGCCGCCAATCCGCGCAGAGTGTCAGCCCCGGCGCCACCAGCTCGAGGCCAGGTAACAGCTGTTCCAGCTCGTTCGTGGTGCGAAACGTCCCTGAACCCATCGGACTGTGCCGGAACACGTGCTCGAGTTTATGGGCTAATTCGCTGTGTTCGTTCTCGGGGTCGAAGAAATGGCTGATCGCGACATAGGACCCCGACGGTAACGCGTCGATGTATTCCTTCATGATTTCGGCCGGCCGCTCTCGTGAACCCTCGTGGTGGTGCAGCGTTCCGAGCTGCAGGAAGGCAAGCGGCGTAGAGAAATCGATGTGTTCGCGCACCACCCCGTGGTCAATAACCTCACGCGGGTTGAAGATGTCGGCGTCGGCGAAGAACGTCTGCTCGTTTTCTTCGAGCAGGGCGCGCCCGTGCGCGACTACCACGGGGTCGTTGTCGACGTAGACCACCCGTGCGTCCGGATTGATCCGCTGCACCACCTGATGGGTGTTCTCCGCGGTCGGCAGACCTGAGCCACAGTCGAGATACTGGGAGACGCCAGCCTCGGCAGCCAAGAAGCGACACACCCGAATGAGAAAGTCGCGGTTCTCGGTGGCCATGCCGCGCACCTCGGGAGCAACTCTGGCCGCGCTGCGGACGACCTGGCGGTCAATCTCGTAGTTGTCCTGTCCACCGAGAAACGCGTCGTAGACTCGGGCGATGTTTGCCCGTTTGGGATTGGCACCGTTGGGGCCGGGTTTAGCTGAGGGCGACGAATCGGACATTGGAACCCTCATGACGTCGTAGTACCATTGATCGCAGCTTGCGAGCTCGCATCCGCGGCAAGGCGTGAGCTTTTCCGCACCCATACTCGCCGGGCTCAGCGCATACGGTAGTACTTGAGTGTTCGGGATGGCTAGGCTGGTCGGAGTCGAGCATGTGATATCACACGAGCGACGCACGAGAGGTCCGGCAATGGCGGTAGGAACCGTGAGCGACGATTCCGACAATGAGCAGTCTGGGGCGACACCCACAGCGCGGCGAATGATGTTGGGCGCGCAGCTACGTCGGCTGCGGGAGGCCGCGGAGGTCTCACGCGTGGACGCCGGCTACGCCATTCGTGGCTCAGAGTCGAAGATGAGCCGCCTTGAGCACGGTAGGGTCAGTTTCAAGGAACGCGACATCGCGGACCTGCTGACGATGTACGGAGTCAGCGACCCGGTCGAGCGTGAAACTTTCATCGACATGGCGAAGCGGTCCAATGAGCCTGGCTGGTGGCGCCGCGACGCCGATGTGATCCCCAACTGGTTCAACAACTACATAGGCCTCGAGGAAGCGGCGAGCCGGATCCAATCGTATGAGCACCAATTCGTGCCCGGCTTGCTGCAAACCGAGGACTATGCGCGCGCGATCGTGCGGCACGGATTGCTGAACCTCGACGATGACGAAATCGATCGTCGTGTGGCCCTGAGGATGCGTCGTCAGAAGCTGCTGGCTGGACCCGACGCGCCCCGGCTGTGGTTAGTGATCGACGAGTCGGTGCTGCATCGGCCGATCGGCGGAATCAAGGTGCTGGCAGGCCAGCTCGATGCGCTTCTGGAACTGACAAAGTCACCACGCATTTCGGTTCAGATCTTGACCTATCAGCACAGTTACCATGCGGTTGGAGCGTTCACGATGCTCCGATTCGCCGACCGCGCGCTCCCCACCGTGGTGTATATCGAACATCTGACTGGCGCGTTATATCTGGAGCGTCTCGACGACGTGGAGGCGTACAGCAGAGCGCTCGACAGGCTGGCTGTTAACGCTCGGACACCAGACGAGAGCCGGCAGCTGCTAGCCAAGGTGCGCGCCGAGATCTAATGGCGCGTGGCTGCACACGTCACGGCCAGTTGGCGCACCCTTCTTCTTGCTCCCTTTCCAGCGGTGATGGCTGGGCCCCGTGGTTGGTCAGACGGCCTTTGGAAGTCTCCCGAATGCATTCACAGCTGCATTCTTCATATGCTAGCCTCACTTGCGAGTGAGAATGCACGTGCAAACGCGCGGAGTTGGGTTGTAAGAGGTGAAGTCTGATGGACACGTGCTACAACGGCATGCCGGCAGGCCAGGTAACGGGCGCGAGGTGGCAAAAGAGCACCTACAGCAGCCAGAACGGCAATTGTGTCGAAGTGGCTGAGTTGCCCACAGGCAAGATTGCCATGAGAAACTCTCGCGATCCACAAGGTGGCGCGCTGGTTTATACACGTGCGGAGTTGGCCGCGTTCGTCGCAGGGGTCAAGGACGGCGAGTTCGACATGGGTCTTCCCGGCGGCGACTCGCCTCCCTCCGACGTGTCGAAACACCACGCTGAAAAAGACACGCCGGTGGGCAAAGCTCTCGGCGGCGTGGATCCCGTTAGCAACTATGCGCAACCAGCGCGTCACGAGAGGGTCGGAGAAGAGCTAGAAAACCTCGCCGAGAGGATCGGAGCTGGCGACGGAGTGCTAGATCGAGCGGCGGCCGAACGGCTGCTCCGCATCCTTGGAGCCGTCGTCTCGCTTCATGACATGCACCAGGTTGACAACCGGGGTAACTGCTCGAGTTGTCGCACCAGAGCCAGGTCTTGGCTACACCCGCGGTCGGTAGATAACGCCTGCTCGGTTCACGCTGCTCTAAGTCTCTATCTCGGCCATTCCGGGCCTACCGCAGGGGGCCCGGAATGGCCGAATCGACCTAATTCCGCATCCTGATACCGGCGAGGCAAACCCCCCCATTTGCCGCCAACGGGCGACATTGTTGTTCCGGAGTGTGAAGGCAGAGAACAAGCAGCTACGTGAGGACGTGGCGATCTTGAAGGCGGACACGACTTCCTTCGTGGGGGAACTCTACCCCCGCAACCGCTGATGATGGGTTTCATCGACACTCTGCGCGCTGAGGGTCACCCGGTCTAGTCGATCTGTCGGGTGCTGCGTGAGCAGGGCTACGAGATCGCCCGCGCGAACCTACCGATCCTGGAAGGGATTGAGTCGCATGATCGACGCTGTTGGCAAGTGCACCGATTCTAGCGGGCGGACTTGCTCTGAATACGCGTCAGCGCACGCATCATCAACGTTGTAGGAGACATGCACGAGCGGATCGTCCCGGCCTCGAATGCGGGCAGCGACTGCAATGCCAGGGCCCGCGCTGCCCCCTCGGGAGACAACGCTCCAGTAAGCCGATGCAGCGCAGCCAGAAAGCCGCAAGTGTGTTCGAAAATCTCGACGAAGCCAACGTTGCGTTCCAGCCGCCCCTGTCGATGCAGCCCGGAAAGACCACGTGGTTCACGTACGGGGTGACGTGGAGCGCGGCGCTGTGCGCGCTGTAGTTGGGGGAGCTTTCGGAGGAAACGTATGGATGTTCCTTTGCAGCATGGAGGCGTTTACGGACCGCTGCTGGGGAGAACTGCTGCCGCAGGCCCTTGTCGTCAGCGGCAAGCCAGTCAGCGATCAAGTGCGGGTTGACAGCAAAGTCGCCTATTAAATCAGCGATCTCTAGCAAGTCGCGCATGGCGTTGCTCGCCACTGCGAGATAGCCAGCCAGCGTCGCTTCTACAGCCGTCTCGATGTCGGCCCTGGCGCGCACGATAAGAAACTGAGCTGCGCAAGGGCGTCGTCCTCATCAAAGGCCCGCACAAGACCGTCGAGATGGACAAGTAATTCGTTGAGGCCGACGAATCGGTCGTTGCCTACAAGGGCTACGCTCCGCGCTATTCGCAAGTCGTGAGCTCGGTACAGTGTGTCGGCGAGTCTCGGACAGTCCGCCGCTACCCGCTTGAGTATCGATTCGTATCCGGGGCTTTCAGCACGATCAGGTCGCATATACACAGGTATAGCTTGCCCGACGCGCCCGGCGATGCCCACCGGTAGACCCATAAGCTCAGTCCCTGGCTGCAGTGCACCCCGCGGTACTGGGAAGACTTGCTTGACAAAAGACAGCATGTTCACGACGTGATTTACTGCACAATATGACAGCAAAAGCTACATATATGTAGGTTATTGCTGTCGAACAGTGTAGTTTTTGATGCATGGCTAGAGGTACTGCGCTGCGAATACTCGCCGAGTTCGGCGAGGGGCAGTGGGGCATGGTCACCGCGGCGCAGGCCGCCGGGCGGGGCGTGAACACCACTATGCTCACTCGTCTGGTCCAAGCGGGTCTACTGGAGCCCCTAACCCGTGGGGTGTATCGGCTGCCTGGTCATGGGCCCGATCTGCTCGACACAGTGAAGGCAGCCTGGCTGCGACTAGATCCGCAGCTTCCAGCGTGGGAACGCAAACCACTGGGCGCCAATGGAGGGGTGGTGTCGCACCGTTCCGCCGCTGCTGCCCACCGCATCGGCGATCTGGTAGCGGAGCGCGTGGAGATCACGGTGCCACGGCGCCGCACCACACGCGATGCACACATGCACCTGCGGCGGGGTCGCCTCGCGCCCGATGAGGTGACCCGACTCGATGGCCTGCCAGTTACTACCGTCGAGCGCACGGTCGTTGATCTGCTCGCAGACCATGTTGATGGCGGACATATCGGTGATGTCATAGCCGACGCCAACCAGCAAGGCGTACTAGACGTCGACAAACTCGCCGCGCAAGCAGAACCGTTCGCGATCCGCTATGGCGTGCGCGGCCGCGATGGACAGGCGCTGCTGAGTTCGCTTACCGAACTAGCTGGACGCGGTCCCATCGGCCAAATCGCTGAGATAAACGAACAAGTCGACCAGCTTGCTGCCTCGCTACGTGCTGCCGTCGCTGCCATAGTAAAACCCAATGATCTACAGCTAGGTGGGTCGCTGACAGCAGATTGGCGGCGAAAGATCATGGATGGACTCGTTGCTCCCCTGCGTGAACGAATCAACGTAGAAAAACCGCCCAACGATGGTGAGGAAAAGTGAACTACCCCAGTCCCGCAGCGGCACGGCGTGCGCTAAAGGACCACATCGCCCACCACATTCGCAACGTGGGCGGCGATGCAGGACAACTCCACAAACTGTTCTACTTCCGGCGGCTCATCGCTCGTGTATTCGCCACCGATCCAGACGGATGGGTACTCAAAGGAGGACAAGCGCTCCTCGTGCGCTATTCCACTGCACGACATTCCCTCGACATCGACCTATACCGGGCCAACACAGCCGACCCGGAGGAAGCCATTCGCGCTCTTACCTCCGCAGCCGAGACCGACCTGGATGACTACCTGCGTTTCGACCTCCGTCGTCGCCTCCGTCCCGCGGGCGCTCAATCTAACTTGATCCGTCTGGCGTTTGCCGTCTCGTTCGGTGGACGCGATGTCGACAGCGTTCACGTCGACGTCGTGGTCGGCGCACCACCACATGGACAAACGACAACGACTCCGCTAGAAGCACCGATCGCAGTCGACTGGCCCAGACAGTGGCCAGACGTTCGCCTGTATCCGCTAGTGGATCACGTCAGCGACAAGATCTGCGCCATGTACGAGCGCCACGGCGACCTGGACCTGGCGTCGACGCGCTGGCGTGACCTCGTAGACCTCCTACTAATAGCACTCCACGAAAATCTCGACGGCCGCGCCCTTCAGCAGACTCTTCGCACAGAACAAACACGCCGCCGAACCCGAGGAATTCAGGTTGAATTTCCCTCAACCTTCCAGGTGCCTGATCCAGTCACCTGGCCCGCTGGATACCAGCAGGAAGCAGCAAACGTCGCCGAACTGGAACAGTTGCGCACCCTGAACGACGCAACACCCATTGCTAACGCCTTCCTCAACCCTGTGCTCGGCCCCAACGATCCAGGCCAATGGATTCCAGCTGAACGCACCTGGTATCGGGCCAAAAACTAACCCCTTCGCGGCGAGATTTGACGGCAACGTCTACGAACACCCTGCACAACCGCAGCAGGTGAAAGCTTCCTGCGGAAACGCATGCCGAGAAGCGTCCACCGTCGGGGCGAGGCGGCTTGGCTAGCTTCTCGATCCGCGCAGCCAGATCCCTGTCTCCAGCCTCCTTGGAGCACTACAGCGAGCTGGTTGTTACCTTCCCCGTGGATGGTCGCCGGTGGCGCCATCGATGAGCTCGCGGAGGATGTCCATATGGCCGGCGTGCCGTACCGTCTCCTCGATCACGCGGATGAGTGCCCACCGCAGCGACACAACATCGCCGGACCACGCCGTGCCCAACTCGTCGAGCTCGACCTCGTCGATCACCTTGTCCGCCGCCGTCCGTGCGCGTCCGTAGTACGCCACGATGCCCGCCGTGGTCTCATCGGCGGTTACCTTTAGATTGGCATCGGGGTCATTCTCGTCAAACGGTAACTGCTCAGTTTCTCGGCCGAACGTAACGCAGAACCAGCCGTACTCCATCGACGCCAGGTGCTTGACCAACCCCAACAAGTTGGTGCCGGACGGCGTCAGCGCCCTCCGCACCTGCTCGTCGTCCAGCCCTTCCAGCTTCCACAGCACTACATCGCGATGCCGGTCGAGGCTGACCCGCAGGCTCTCCTTTTCCGCACCGGTGAACGGCACCCCTCTGGTCATGCCCCCCACCGTAGCCCTCTGGACGCAACCCAACGGCGCCACCACAACACTCGGAAATGGAGTGGGGAACCACAGGAGCTCGTAGGTGGCCGGGCCCACGACTCGCTGGGCTCCCTGGGGAATCCCGTTATTGCTCGGACTGGGACAGGTGGGCTTTGGCGTCGTCATAGGTTGCCTGGCCGGCCGACTCGGCGGGGGCGTAGCAGAGGTTCAGCACACCCGTCTGGAAGGTCTCTGAGGAGACCAGCTTCAGCGGTATCGGAACCTCACCCTCCTCGAACAGCCGCATGCCGTTGCGAACAGCGATCGGGTGTACCAGCAGGTGCAGCTCATCTAGCAGGCCCGCGGCCAGCAGCTGACGGACCACCGAGACCGAGCCGCTCATCCCGATGGGGCTGGCGCCCGGCTCATTCTTCAGGGCGGTGACCGCTCCGATGAGATCGCCCGTGAGCTGCTCGGAGTTCCGCCAGGTGAACTCCAGCCGCTGGTTCGACACGACGATCTTCCGAGCATCGCCGAGGGTCTTGGCAAAGGGGGCGTCCTCCCCACCGGCCGCCTCTCGCTCAGGCCAGGCCCCCGCGAAGCTGTCATAGGTCTTACGACCGAAGATCAACGTGTTGGCCGCGCCGAGGGTGGCGCCGACGGCTGCGCCCATCTCGTCGTTGAAGTAGGGGAAGTGCCATCGATCGGGCGCCTCCACGACACCGTCGAGCGAGATGAACAGCTCTGCGATGATCTTCCTCATGATGGCTCTCCACAGAAGTCGTCGGTGATTTCTTACTTCCTCCAGTAGACAACGCGGGCCAGCTGAACTCATCGGCGGTGCGACGCCAGAAGCAGACCCTCGGGTGACCGGATTCCGCTGATTGCTCCAGCCGCCATAAGAGCGGTGTCTGTTTGGCGAACTCGTAGCTTATGAGGACCGCGATCTCTACCGGGCGATGGCTCGAGCTTCGACCGGGAGCCGCGAGTGATGCCAGCAATGCTGGCCGAGCTTCTCGCTCGACCGGAGGGCTCGGCGGGACGGATCTTTGAGCAGTACTTCCCCCGCGTGTTGAACAGCGTCGGCGGTTGGCTCACCGCCGAAACACGAGCGGGCCGGATCAGAAACATGCCGATACCGCTGCTCCTTCAGCAGCTGATTGGCCCATTGGTAACACACCTGCTGTTTCGTCCGGTGTTGAACGGCGGACTGGCCGGAGATCACCCAACGGTGGAGGAGGCCTGCGAGGTGTTCGCCGACGGTTTCCTCCGCGCCGTCACGACCTCCACCGGATCTGAGCGGTCGGGCTCGTCAGCTGCGGCCTATCAACCGTCGAATACACCGGAAGGCGAGTCCTGACCATGCGAAGAACGCTACCTAGCGTGAAGTCGCTATCTAGAAGACAGCGACTCACTGCATTCGTGGCGGCCGCATTGTTCATTGCCGGTACGGCATATCTAGGCCTCAATTTCAGCCTCATGGTGCTTATCCTCATAGGCGTGCCGGGTGCTCTGGCCTACCTACTGTGGTATGCCACCTACCTGAGAGAACCGCTCGATCCAGCCGTTATCCTCCCGGCATTTCTTTTTTACCGTAGCCGGATTTACGTTTCATGCGATAGAGGAGTATCTCGGCCACTATGGCCCAGCAGTCGGTCGCCTGTTCAACTTTTCCTGGACCGATCAGGCATTTGTCATCATTATCTCGACTCTTGTCGGGGCACTCGGGTTGGTGGCGGTTGGAATGTACTGCCGAGTGGCTATAGCCGGATTTGTGGCGGTAGTTTTCTTGGCTACCCGCATCGCCGAGATTTCCCTATTTGTATTTCAATTTTGGCGACCCGCAATCGAGCCAAATGCACCCGGATCAGTTTCACAGATTGTGGACGGCACACTAGTCCAGGATATGCCGAATCATTATGTCCATACGGTTGATGGTTACTATTTTCCAGGCATGCTAACAGTAGTATTGCCAATCATCCCGGCAATATATGCATTGTACCGAATATGGATTTATCGTCCGTCCCAGCAGGGGCTTGCGACAATCCGCAGCGAGGACCCCGATAGCCGTGAAAAAGCGTGAGCGTCATAGACCCCACTCGTAAGTAACACGAGGTATGGGCGTAACTGAAGCTTCCGTCTCCAGATTTGCTATTGACCGGGAGGCTACAGTTGTGCTGACAGTCGAGGACAGCGCAGAGGGGGCACTTGTGGCGGAGGGCTCACACCCGGTCGGGCAGGAAAATCTTCCTGATATCGATGCCAGCAAGCCGCATACGGCTCGGTTCTGGAACTACTTGCTGGGTGGTACGGACAACTACCGGGTCGACCGTGCTGCCGCCGAGCAGATCCTTGCTGTCGCACCGGGTTTTCGGGACGCCGCCCGCGCCGTCCGGGGGTTTCTAGCCCGCGCCGTACGGCACCTGGTCGCCGAGGTGGAGATCCGGCAGTTTCTTGACATCGGCACCGGCCTGCCCACCGCCAACAACACCCACGAGGTCGCCCAGGCTATCGCGCCGGAGTGCCGCGTCGTCTACGTCGACAACGACCCCATGATCATGGCGTATGCCCGCGCCCTGCTCACCAGTACACCTGAGGGCGCCACCGACTACGTCTTTGCCGACCTGCGCGACCCAGACACGATCCTGCGGGAAGCTGCCGGCACGCTGGACCTCACCCAACCGGTTGGGCTCATGCTGCTGGGAGTCCTGAACCACATCATGGACACCGCCGAGGCACACGCGATCGTGAACCAGCTGGTGGATGCCCTGCCTCCGGGCAGCTACCTGGCGGTCTCCCACCCCACCACAGAGATCGATGCCGAGGTGATGCTCGAGGTCGTGCGGCGGTGGAACGAGGGCGGCGGAACCCCGCCGGTGGTGTTCCGTGACCGCCACGAGCTGACTCTTTTTTTCGACCGCCTGGAACTGCTGGAACCCGGCATAGTCTCCTGTTCGCGGTGGCGGCCGGATCCAGGTGACCTAAGTGTCCCTACCGAGGTGTATGAATTTTGTGGAGTTGGGCGAAAGCCCTGATCGAGCTAAACCCAGAGACTGCGGACTCTACTTCCTTAACCAGAGCGAAGGTGCAACCGTGACAGAGAGCTCATCCACCCCCGCCCAGGAATCGTCCAACATCGACACCACCGTGCCGCAGTCGGCGCGGATCTGGAACTACTGGCTGGGCGGCAAGGACAACTACTCCGTGGACCGCGAGGTCGGCGAGCGGTTCCGTGAGATCTTCCCGGACATCATCCCGGTAGCCCGCGCCTCCCGAGCGTTCATCGCCCGCTCGGTCCGGTATCTGGCCAGTGAGGCGGGTGTGCGCCAGTTCCTTGACATCGGCACCGGCCTGCCGAGCGCCGACAACACCCATGAGGTCGCCCAGCGGGTGGCCCCGGACTCGCGCATCGTCTACGTCGACAACGATCCCCTGGTGCTGGCGCACGCCCGCACCCTACTTACAAGCACCCCCGAGGGGGCGTGTCAGTACATCGACGCGGACCTGCGTGAACCTGACACGATTCTGCAAGCGGCCGCCCAGACATTGGACTTCGGCCGACCGGTCGCACTCATGCTGAATGGGATCCTGGGGCACATCGGCGACGACGCCGAGGCGTACACCATCGTGAACCGGCTCAAGGATGCTCTACCCTCCGGTAGCTACCTCGCGCTCAACGACGGCACCAACGTCGTGCGCGGAAAAGAGTTCGGTGAGGCTATACAAGTCTGGAATCAGGCCAGCTCGGCCCCCTATTGCCTACGGAGCATCGAGCAGATCGCACATTTCTTCGACGGCCTGGAAGTCGTGGAACCTGGAGTGGTCTCGGTTCCGCGTTGGCGTCCCGAAACGAACCCCTTTGGCGTGCCTGCCGAGGTAGACGCGTTCGGTGGCGTGGGGCGAAAGCCCTGATCGAACGCTGCCCTACAGTAACGATCCGCCCAGAGGTTAGGGGACGGTGAGCACGAGTGGCCCGTCGTCGGTGATCGCGATCGTGTGCTCGCTATGCGCGGCTTTCTGGCCAAACGCTGTGCGCAGGGTCCACCCGTCGGGGTCGGTGACGTAGTCATCGGTCCCGCCGGAAATGAGCATCGGCTCGATTGCGATGACCAGACCGGGCCGTATGCGGAAGCCGCGACCTGGACGGCTCTCGTTTGGCACATGTGGGTCTTCGTGCATAGCGCGGCCGACACCATGCCCACCGTGATCGGCCAGGAGCCCGTAACCGGCGGCGCGGGCGGCCGGGCCAATCGCGTAGCCAATGTCGCCGAGCGTGTTTCCTAGTTGTGCTGCGTTTATGCCTCGGCGCAGGGCGGCATCGGTGGCATCGATCAGCGCGGTGTCGGCGGGATCAGGGGTACCGACGGTGAAGCTGATCGCGGCATCGCCGCACCACCCGTCCACGAAGGCACCACAGTCGATACTCACCAGATCCCCGTCCGCCAGCGGAGCATGGTCGGGTACCCCGTGCACCACCGCGTCGTTAACGCTGGCACAGATGACACCCGGGAACGGGATCGGCGCCCACGAAGGGTGGTAGTCCAGGAACGCTGGCTTTGCGCCAGCGTCGGCGATAACGGTGGCCGCGAGCTGATCAAGCTCTCGGAGCGATACACCCACCGCCGCTAGATCACGAACAGCATCGAGGGCGTGGGCTACGACGCGCCCAGCCTCACGCAGTAGCGAAATCTCTCCGGGTGTCTTTAGCTCAACCACGATCGCCTCTCGTTAATGACAGATCCAATAATTATACCGGTATTATTGCGACATGGTGCGTGTGCCGCTTACTCGCGCGGAAGTCGAACGTGGACAGCGTTTGGGCGCAGCGCTGCGGGCCGCGCGGGGCTCGGTCAGCATGAGCCGTGTCGCGCTCGCTGCCGGTATCTCGGTGGAGACGCTTCGCAAGATTGAGACTGGGCGAATCCCTACTCCCGCCTTCTTCACCGTTGCTGCGCTTGCGGGTGTCCTGGGTCTGCCCATGAACGAGCTCACAACGCAGCTCACACCGCCATCAGAACGTCCCGATACCGCCGCCTCGTAACCCCGCAGCTGACCGAACCTCGAACCGAAGCGACGTACCGGCAGCAGTCGCTAGGTCCAATAGGCGGAATGAAGGGAACCTCAGCATGATCGACGCCCCCCACCGGGACAATTTGTCTCGTCGCGTTAATTGCGCGGATAATTAAATGAAAGCGGCGTCTGCGGTTCTGCTTCAAACACCCCGCACTCATCGATAAGGTGGCGGGTAAATCGGGGGTTCAAAGCGCGGCTGCGAGCGTCCAGCCGGTGAAGGCTGCGCCGAGCCCGGCAATGACGCTGAGCCCAGCGTTGAGCGTTGCGTAAAGGTAAGCCCCGCCTTCGGCCAAGCATAGGGATTCATAACTGAAGGTGCTGTACGTGGTGAATGCTCCACATAGGCCAGTCCCCAGTAGCGCGGTCAGCGTTGCGTCGCCTGCATAGGTGCCGCCGGCCAGCACACCCAATAGCACCCACCGGCCAGTAGCGCTTTCCCGGTCCGACGATGTAGCGGTTGGAAGAACATCAGGGTCGATCACGACTCTTTGCTCACTATGCACACACGCCTACCTAACCCATTTAACGGACCGCGCGACCTCGACAGCTAAAAACCCCGCCCGTATAAAACTTGGCTATTAACACCTCTCGCCATTCCAGACGGCAAGATGACCTCCTGGCATACAAACCACCCTCATACCGTGGGGACCAGTCACATTCCAGGCCTCATAAGATTCGTCAGGTTCAATCCACAGCAAGTTTCCATCGAAAAATTTAATGCTTAACGCTCCGGAGTCCTCTGCTATCGCGGTCGTTACTGTTTGATCTAGCAGCACACGCAGGTGATCGACTAGTGCGATGGACGATCCAGGTGATAGGTCAAAAGTGCCCTCAGGGGTGTGTAAGGAAAAGTCACACTCGCTAGTGATTTCGTATCCGGCTTCGGTCCGCAGCGACACCGCGTAATCAAAGCTCCCAGAGAGGGTCTATTTCATTAAGGGTGTTTCTGGCATTTGGTTAGTAGGTTTCGGCGGCCGGCCAGCGGTCGCTGAAGGTGACGGCGAAAGCGTTTAAGGCAGGCTTCCACCGCATGGTCCACTTCGTCTGCCCGGTCCCTGTGGGA